>JBJMMD010000013.1:0-18711 GCA_045804965.1 Thermomicrobiales bacterium
GGCTGATGATCGAAGTCCATCCCAGCCCGGACCATGCCCTGAGCGACGGCGCCCAATCGCTGAACTTCTCGGAGTTTGCGGAACTGATGCCGAAGATCAAGGCGGTCGCCGACGCCGTCGGACGATCGCTGCCGGTCGCCGCCGCGCAAGCCGCGATTTGAGGCAAGCCTTCCCAGGTCGGGGATCGCGCCTCCGCGCGTTCCGATTCCAACGGGCCCACGCGCCTGCGGCGCGTACCCGGGCCTAGAGACCCGGGCTGAACCCGCAAAGCCGACTAAAGACCGGCTGCGGCGGGGAGGGCCTGGTCGTTTCGTAGCGGCGTTCAGCTGTACGCCTACGTGCTCAGGCAAGCCGGTTGGCCATCTCTCATCGCCGTCTCTCACCAGGCGGGTGTGCGCCACGCCAAGCTCAGCCCCGTCCGGGGGCTTCGCCGTTTTAGCGGGGCACCCTCTGGGTCATTTGAACCCGGCGTCGTGGCAGAGTCGTGTAATCGATTCGGGCAAATAGAAGCCGCGCCGCCCACGAGAGCTGACGGGATATGTCGCGCGAAGCCGTCTCCTCTACTTTGCGGGCAAGGTCGCGGCGAACGTTATCCCCTTTTCTAGCCACCACTTGAGATCGTTGTCGCTTTCGTACCCAAGGGGATCGACTTGGACCCAGCCCATCATCGGGCGATCTCTCATCACCATCAGCCGGGCGCCGGGCCGCTGCAACGCCTCTTCCGATCCTTCCTCACCAACGCGGACGAGCAGATGGGCCGCGGAGACGCCAAAGCAAAGATTTCCGCGGTCGAGAAAGGCCATGCCTCCAAACATACTTTTGCGCTCGAGTTGGTGATCGCCAGGCAACAATGCCTCAACTCGTTCTTCGACGAGCTTGTCGCGAGCCATAGATGCGCTCCCTTCTGGGGTATCAACGAATGCCTGTTCCAGGTACAGCCGCGCTCTTGACCACCATTCGAGTGTACGTACAGTAATGTGAGTCGCTGTTGGCAACAACTACCTTGTTATTCAGTAATCACATTTGCCATGCGGCGACGAGATTTGCGCCAATTCCCCAGGTTTCTGATCTGCTCATGAGTTCGACCATCACCTCTAGCGTTGCACGGAATGAATGCAGCAAGTGCCCCTTGTGGAACCTTTGACTCCGTCGTAGCCTCGCGTCCAGTCGTCGACCGACGTTTCTCAAGGAGACTGGGATGGTGGCAATCGATCGTGAAGCATGGCTGGAGCGGGTGCGTTCGGTTTGGAATGAGCGGTCGTCCTCCTGGGACGAGATGTCGCAGGCGAACGCGGTCGCGCCCGACCGGGCGGCGGACTTAGATCGGATCGTCGCCGCGCTCGCGATCGAACCTGGCGAGCGCATTCTCGACGCTGGCTGCGGCACCGGTCAATACGCGCTCGCCTTCGCCGAACGGGGCTATCGGGTCACCGCCGTCGATCTTGCTCCCGACATGGTCGCTCGCGCCCAAGCGCACGCCGCTGCCCGGAACATGCCGATCACGTTTCGAATCGAGAGCATCGGCGCGCTCTCCGATCCGCTCGCGGTATACGGTGCGATTCACGCCCGGGTCGTGCTCCAGTTCGTGCCCAACATTCCCGAGGCCCTGGCCGAGTTGCGACGGGTGCTGAAGCCAAGCAAACGGATGCTGGTGAGCGTTCCCGGCGCCCTCTCCCCTATCTACAACCGCTCCTGGCGGCGGCACATCGAACCGGAGGCGATGGGATCAAACTTCGTCACCCCGTGGGAGCTTGAAGAGATCCTCATCTCGCTCGGCTGGACCGTACTCGATCAATGGGGCGATTTGGGCCAGAATATGAGCGGCGACGCAAACGCCTTCACGCCGGACGATGTCGCGCGCCTTCCCCTGCGGCTACAACAAGCCGCCGCCACAACCTGGACATTTATTGTGCGGTGATTGCATCGATTCAAAAGGGCCGGTTGGTCGCCGATAGTAACCGACCATTGTGCCGACTATCCTTCCCACGGATCGATGACCGTTACCCCACTGAACGTGAAGTGCCGGCTGTTGCGGGTCATGACGTGTAGTCCATGTTGCAGCGCTGTCGCTGCGATGAAACCGTCAGTGACCGGGACTTGAATGCCACTCGCTTGCGCGCGTGCGGTTAATTCCCCCCATCTCCGCGCCACGTCGATGTCCACTGGCAAAACTCGGGTTGCAAAGCGCTGCTCGAATCCTAGAAGCCACTCCGCAACTTCTCGTTGATGTCTGCCTGCTGCGAGCTTCGCGAGTCCCTTTGCGAGCTCCCCAATCGTAATCACGCTGAGCAACACCTGATCTCGCTCAATTTCCTCGACCCGAGCGCGGACATCAGCGTTGCCGTGAGGCCGTTGTAATTCAACGACCACACACGTATCCAGGAGAAAGCCTACCACTCGAATTCCCGCATTGGGCTCTGATCCCGCGTCACATCGAGATCACTTAGATCAGGACCGTTGAGCAGATACTCGATGAGCGTCTCACGTTTTCCAGTCAGCCGCTGATACTCTTCTTCTGACAACACAACGACCATTTCACCTCGGCGACTAATGTGTTGTGGACCTTCGGTCAGCGCCCGCGTCACGACTTCGCTGAACTTGTTCTTCGCCTCTGCCAATTGCCAAACCATAGAAGCGCCTTTCTTTGGCTAGATTGTCTAGCTATTTCATAGTAACAGAGTGAATCGGCCCTCGGATGATTGCTTGAAAAGAATTTGCGCACGCAGAAGAGGGACCGGGGCTGTTCCCCGGTCCCTCTTCTTCCCCCTTCACCGCGAGCATCCTCGCGGCCCTGTCGCCCCCGCGACCCTCCACCTGCCGTCCTTCACCGGCAAGCGGATCGAGTTAACCGAGTCTGACCGCCCCGTACCAGCGCGAGGCGTAGTATTGCGACGTCAAGCTGCTGATCGTGACGCCCGTCGATTCGTTCTCGGCATGAATGAATTGATCGTTGCCGAGGTAGATCCCGACGTGCGAGAGCCCCCAGGTATAGGTGTTTTGGAAGAAGACGAGGTCGCCCGGCCGGAGATTGCTGCGCGAGACCGGCGTCCCCGCCGCTACCTGCGTGAAGAGACCGGCGCCGATGTTGATGCCGAGGACGTTGAGCGCGACCCAGTAGGTGAAGCCTGAGCAGTCGAAGCTGCCTGGACCGTGCGTCGCCCACACGTAAGGGTAGCCTTTGTACTGCATCGCGTAGGCGACGATCGCGTTGCCGGTTGTGCTGCCCGTATTGCCGGTGTTGCCTGAGCTGGTGCCGCCGCTGCTGCCATCGTTGGCAGAGCCCCCGCGATCACTGAGCGCGGCGGTGGTTTTGCTCAGGTACGTGGTGTACATGTACCCCTTGAGACCGTCCCAATTGACTGGATAGAAACCGGAAGTCGGCGTGCCCGTGATCAGCACGACCGTGCCAGTCGGCACGACCGCCGCGACACCAGCGCTGAAGCTCGGTGAGTAGCGGAGATTCAAGTTGGTCGTGGTTTTGGCGTGATCTCCGTTCGCCAGTCGAAAGCCGCTGCTGGTGTTCCCGCTGTTGGTGTTCCCGCTCGACGGCGGAGCGCTTGATTTCGCCAGGTAATCCTTGTGGATATAGCCGGCGCTCCCGTTGTACGTGACGGCGACCCAGTCGCCGGTGCTGCCGGAGCGGACCTTGACGTAGGTGCCTTCGCTCAGCACGGAGATGATGGTGGCATTCGTGCTTGCGCCGGAGCGGAAGCGCACGCCGGTTCCGTTCGTGCCGCTGACCCTCGCCCAATCACCAGCGACGAGACCGGAAGTCGAGCCGCCGGTGTTGCCGGAGCTACTGCTGCCGCCGCTGCTCGTTCCGCCCCCGAAGTCGACATACATCTTGAGCACGTAGGCCTTGCGCCCAGCGCAGACAATCGGTTGCCAATCGGCGTGGCCGATACCCCGGAGATCGATCTTCGCGCCGTTGGCGAGCACGGTGATGACGCGGTAGTTGTACCCGGCGCCGGCGCGGCAATTCAGGCCGCTGCCATCATCCGTTTTCACGGTCGCCGTGCCCGTGATGATAATCCCACTGCTCGTCGAATCGGCGGGGGAGGACGTGTTGCTGGTACCGCCATAGGTGAGGAAGTCGGTGTGGACGTAGCCGTTGCGACTCTTGCACGTCACCGGCTGCCAATCGCCATTGGCGCCGCCGCGCAGCGAAACCTTGGTCCCTTCGGCGAGGACTGTGATGATGGCGCCGTCGAAGCTGGCGCTCGCCCGGCAGCGCAGACCACCGCCGTTCGTGCCCGAGACCGTCGCCGTGCCAGTCGCCGCCGTGGAGAACGAGGCGCCGGAACTGGAGGTTGTCGCGGCCGTCTCGCCCGAGCCGCCGACCTTCACATAGTCTTTGAGGATGAAGCCATTACGGCCCGCGCAGAAGACTGGTTGCCAGTCAGTGCTCGAGGTGCCGCGGAGATCGACGTGCTCGCCTTCCTTGAGGACCGTGATCACGTTCTTGTCGTAACCGGCCCCGGCTCGGCAGCGAATCCCGTCACCGTTCGTGTTGTAAATCTCGCCCGTGCCAGTGACTGTTTCGGTGGCCGCCGCAGGATCCGAGGTGTCGGCAGGGGCCGCCGCGGAGCCACCGCTGGAGACGTATTCGGCGTGGACATAGCCGGCGTGGCCTTTGCAATTCACCGGTTGCCAGATGTCGATTTGGTCGCCGGTGAGTTCGACTGTCGCGCCCTCGGCAATGACCATGATCACCGCCGCGTCGGCACTCGGCTCTGTACGACACAGCACCCCATCGTTGTTGGTGCCGGAAATCACCCCTGTGCCGGTTACGGCCGCCACCGGTGCCTCGGCGCTGCCCCCACTGGTCGAGGAATCTGCTGGTTGCGAGTCCGACGAGCTCCCGTCGTCAAGCGCTAAGAAAAGGGAAACGATGTAGCCCGTCTTGCCGTTCGCCCGCACCTTGTACCAGGACGTGCCATCGCCGGCGGCGACCGGACCATCGAGGACATCAACTGTCGTGCCTTCGGCGAGATGCGCCAGCACCGTGGCGTCATAGCCGGGGTCGCTGCGCAACATCACAGGATCGCCATCTGCGTTGGCGATGCGTGCCGTTCCACCGATAACTAGGTTGGTGTCAGCGAGCGCCGCGATGGGCGCCAACATTGTGATCAGCAGAGCCCCGGCCATGGCAGCCAAAACGCCACGCGGAACCCAGCGGGGAAATCTAGCCAAAACCCCTTCCCTCCGATAAACCTTCCAGCTGAGCAGCCCCTCAGCCGTCCCGCAGGTGTCGGGAATTGGAACCTGTCTAGCCTCCCTAAAGCAGAACGAGCGACCTCTCGCTCACTTCCGCACGTCGCGGCGACTCCACCCAGTCGCCATGGTCACAATGAGCGTCTATGCAATGTGCCCCGCGCTGTTGCGGGCACAAAAAAACCCGGCGATTACGATCGTCGAGTGGGAACGAAGAGAGTACGATCTCTTCGGGAATCTTCCTTGGCAGTGTTACGCGTGCTGATCAACCTAACTACCTCTCGAACGCAATCGCCGGATACGATCAGCCAAAGTCGTAATAATCGTGCAGTTACACGACTCAGGCTTTCTCGCGGGACCGGAATGAGGCGAAGCTAACAGACTTCCCGAGCACTGTCAACCCCCCAGAGAGCGCTCTCATAATCTACTGAACCACTGAGTACTTTAGTACCGCAAGTTGAGGGCCACCGAATTTGGCAACGGTAGCGGTGACGATTTTGACTGTACCACGGCTGAGGCTAACGACTTGCGCGACTTTCAGGCCGGACACCCGCGAAAGGTGGCATACACTACGAACGCGCCTTCTCGTTTCGGCTAGAGGACCGGCCACTGAGCGATTCAAACGTAGCCTGGAGTACGTTTGGCTCGTCGCCAAGTGAAACGTTTCCGCTCGGCGGGCGCTTCGCGCCCGGCCGAGGAGGGACTTCGTCATTCATAGCCGGGAAAGGGACCTGCTAGCCCAGTAGAGGCGGCGCACCATCCACGACCATTGCACCATGCCAAGAACGACAGACCCTCGCCGGCTTTGCCGGCGAGGGTCTGGACTTCTCGACTACCTCTGGTGACTCAACCTTGATCCGAGGCCGCCAGTCAGTGGCAACGAGGAGTCTCCATGTGCACTCGGCAGCGAATTCGTTTGCTGCCGAGCTGGACTTTCGTCCGGTCGCAGGAGGGCCGCTACCTCAGGTGCCACAGGCGAGGGAAGGGGGAATACCCGCGACGTACCCGGTAACGGCCCGATCCCAACGATCACGGAGTATTCTGCTCCGTATCGCCGTGATTACCGCCGGCTGGAGCGGCAATCACACCTTCTCAAACGCAGGGAACGTGCCACGGTGTCAGCAAATCTCGACATTTCTCGCTACCTATGTACTGCTCGCGGCAAGGGGGCCGCGACTGGTCCATCGTCCCCCGTGTCGGATTGGTCGAGTGGCTTCAGCGCCGTCGTTTCGTCGAGGTGAATCAGCACGTCAAATTGGCCGGCCAGTTGCACTATGGCATCATCGCAGAGCGCGGTTCTCGCTGCGGATGATGCATCAAGACGGCGGGATGGACAGGGTTGGATGTACTCACTCGTCGCCGCGCACGCCTGCCTTAGCATGAGGAGAAATGCGGGTTCGCGCATCTGGTGGAACAGCGCCTCACAGCTTTCGGGTGTCCCCTGATTGATCCGTTTGCACTGGACTGGCTCGCCCCAACCAGACGTGACCGCGACCGTCCCCTGGTACGTTGTCATGCCGACAAGCCTGACCGCGTTGCCGTGCCGCTGCCGGGCGTATTGTCCGAGTTGCCACTCGCCGCCCGGACCACAGATGTCGCCGTCGCCGATGTGCGCGTTGTGCCCCCAGACGACGATCTTGCCCGGAGCGTTGCACGCACTCAACAGCGAATCGAGCGTCGCCGCCACGTGCTGGTCGTGGCGGCTGCGGGCTGGGAAGCCGCCACGGAACAGGGCTCGATAGTAATCCGCGGCGTTCGCGCGCAACTCGGCAAGCTGCTCGATCAAATGAGCATCCTGACCAACACGCTGTTCGCTCTCGAGCACCCGGGCAACGGTTTGTTCCCAGTGATCGATCACGCACTGCACAACCCCGTCCACTTGGTCCTCGAGGTATCCGGGAGACGCCGCATCTCGTGAACTCATATCCTTCGGTGGCGCGTACCGGCGCCTCGCGCGGTTGCCGGCATCTAGTTCGACGCGATCGAGATAGTCGACCACTGCTTGCATCGAACGTTGCCGACAGTAGAGATCGAGACCGACGAAGCTCACCCTCTGATCTCTTCCCGGCAAGCAGTGGTTAAAGTCACGCATCCACCCGGTGAAGTCGCGGACAACAGAGCTGCGCCACTGCCAGCTAAGCCCGGTTATCGCCTCGTCGCCGTTGCCATCGTCATTCCGGCAATGTACGTAGCGATCGACCCGATTGACGGCGGACCAGTCCGTGTCGAGGGCAACGAGCCGGAACTCGTGATCGGCGACGAGGTATTTCGTGAGCTCGGTACGAAGTTGATGGAATTCGCGCTTGCCGGACGAGGAATCGCAGATCATCACCACCTGCGCGTCCGCCAGGCACTTGGCTAGGTATTCGAGCGTTCGTCCGTGTGAATCCATACGCTTGGCATGTGCGCGCAAACGATCGGGCAGGGTTGGTGACGACGTGCACGGCAACATGGGATTGCTCCGCGGACGATCACTCGCTTCCTGCAATAACCGGCGAACTTCCTCGTCGGTGGTTGGCCGAAAATCCTCATACCAAATTCCAACCGCCCAGAACGGGTTCGGCTCCGCCAAAAAAATTGCGACGTCGACCTCCGGCGTCAACCGCCCGCGCACCTCCGGCGCGGCAATGGGGACCGCCGCGACCACATGCTTGGCGCCCAATGTCCGCGCCGCCATTGCCGCGGCGCGCATCGTCGAACCGGTGGCCAACCCATCGTCGATCAATAAGACAGTTCGTCCGCTCAGCGGGATCGGCAAACGATCGCCCCGATAAAGGCCCTCACGCCGTTCGAACTCACGCCGCTCCCGCGCTTCAATGTTCCGGATATCCGCGTCCGGAATCGGCCACTGCGCCATCAGCTCGTCGTTCAGCACGCGCGCGCCGCCGCCGGCTATCGCGCCCATCGCCAACTCTTCCTGCCCGGGCACGCCCAATTTGCGCACGACCGCCACGTCGAGCGGGAGCTCCAGTTCGGTCGCTACCTCGAAGGCAACGGGCAGCCCGCCTCGGGCCAACCCGAGAACGACCACATCGGCGCGACCGGCGTATTCCCGGAGACGCTCGGAAAGCCGGCGTCCCGCATCGCGCCGATCACGGAAGGGAACAACCATGAGCTTACCTATGACGATGAGGCATGAAGAGCGTGCTGAATTCGCTCTACTGATCAACCAAGCAAAAGAAGTACCGCTACTGAGGACCCATCTTCATCTGGGGCTGTCCTGTTCTGCGGTGACCAGGCAGACAATGCGGAATTGCGCTTGAGGGGAGTCGCTCCTACCGTTTCGGATACCCTCCTCAGGGTATCCGAAACGGTAAGCTAGAGAACCGGGTGAGGGCTGTTCCACGAATAGGGGTCGCTATTCCTATGACCGCTTGGCATGGACCGGTCGCGTGGCGAGCGGCCCTTTAGTGGACCGTTTGCTCTCCTCGCGATCGCTTGCCCTCTCCGGTCTCGACCGGGATTTCCTCTGCGCGTTGCCCTTGTCGACCCGTACCTCCGCTGACCGGGATTCGCCGCTCTTTGGCTTCTTCCGTCTTCGGCAAGGAGATTGTGAGCATACCGTCACGAAACTCGGCCTTGGCGCCTTCCGGCTTCACCGACGACGGCAGGCGAACCGTGCGCTCGAACATCCCGTAATGCTGCTCGCGCATAATCCAGCGATTCCCGTCATCCGCGTGCTCTTTGCTTTCCCGCCGTTCACCGCGAATGCGCAACGTATCGCCGAGGACGGTGATCTCGACGTCATCGGGCGAAACGCCCGGCACCGGTGCGGTCACGACAAAATCGTCGCCTTTCTCGGCCATATCGACCGAAAGCGGCGCTGCCACGTTTGCCTTTTCGCCCCGCATCGGCACGAAACTCTCCGCGATGAGACGATCCATTGCATCTCGTAGGCTCATCATGTCGCGCCAGGGATCCCATCTGCTAATACTCATTGCGTCACCTCCAAATGCTCGCTCAGCTTCGTTCGCGTCGGATTGTTGGACACGAAACACCGAACACCTGTTATGCTGCAAATTTCGTTCCATGCTTTGTCGCCGTGTCACCGTCGCGAACGCTGACGCAACCGGGTTATGAATTGCCGCGGCGCGGCGTCTTAGCAATCGTCGTGAGCGCGATCTTGAACACGATTCGCGGCGTATCCGCTTCCGTAGTACCAGACCAACGAAAACAGTCCGCCCGCGCCGAAACCGATCCCAAGCAGCAGCGCTCCGCCCACCAATGCATGCAAGGCCGGCTGGTCGGCGGCGCCGAGCAGTACGCACGCGACCAGCGCCACGAGGAGACCGATTGTGAGGAGGAGAAACGCCCGCCGTTTGGCGGGACCCGGCGCGAACTCAAACAGGAGATCAGCCGTTCGTGCCTCGAAGAAGGCGCCCGCGATGGCCAGAATCAGCCCCCCGGCCGCGAAGACATACGTCCAATTTTCCTCGCCGCTTTCGTTGGCCGCCCGAATCCCATTGCCGAGACCGGTGATGAGCGCGCCAACGATCACGAGGCTCACACCGATCCGGCGTTGGCGCAGCGGATCGTTCACGTAATCAATCCTTGATGCCAGTCACCGGATCCCGCTCATTGCCTATTCTGTCGTCCGTGGCAAGCCGGCGGAGGTCGTGATAGGCGAGGCCACCCTCGTCATGTTGAGTTCTGCCTCTTCATCATCCTGAGCACCACCCTCGTCATCCTGAGTGTCTGTCCACGCATGGTTGACGGGTTGGAAGTGGTTCCGGTCGTCAGCTCGGGAAGGGCTTCGTTAGGCGGCGTCCGGACCTTGAGCTCCGGGCGCGGCAACACGATACGCACGCCTGGACAAACTACTGCGCGCCGACAACGAATCGGCCCCTCCCGGTCGCGATCGTGGTGAGCGTCAGCTGTCGTGTTGTTGCTCGACAGGGCAGCGTTGGGCGCGCCGCGCCCGACCGGGCAAAAACACTCGAACAGGGCACTAGTAATCGAAGGTGTTTCGGTTGGGCTGGTTGATCTGGCGAATCTCGGGCGGAGGACCACTATCCGTTTCGCGGCGCTGCCCGGTGAGAATCTCGAGCTCCTGCTGAATCTGTTCGAGCCGAGTGCGCACGCGCTGCTCGTTGAGATGCCAGAGGTCGCGCCGCAGGATATCGTCGGTCTGGCGCAGCTCGTCGAGATGCTGGGCGAGGGCGCCGATCCGGTTCCCCATGTCCCGATACATTTCGGCGATCCCTTCGATCCGCTCGATCAGGCGATCGATGCGCTGATCCTGTGCGGTGCGTAAATCCGCGACATGACCATCGACTTCGTGGCGCAGGTCTTCATAGCGTTCGAGGATCGTTTCATGCCGCTCGACCGATTGCGTCTGAAACTTGGTCAGATCCTGGCGCAGGGCGGCGTCGTTCGCCCGCAGCTCCTCGAACGATGGATCGATATGGCCCACTGAGGCGCGTGTTTCCTCGATCAGGTCGAACGAGTGGGTGACGTCGGAGCGCATCTCGTCGATCCGAACTTTGGTTGTTTCCACCGTTTCGACCACTTCGGTCGTTCGCCGCCGGGCTTCCTGATCGACGATCCGGATCCCGTCCTCGTTCCGCAGCACATCGCGCCGGACTTGATCGATCTCGCCCTTGACCAGATCGAGCGTGTCCCGCAATTGATGGGCGACGATGGCATTGCGATCGCCAACCGCGGAAAGATGCTCAAGCGCGGTCCGAATCTCTTCGAACCGCTTCTGATTCTGTCCGGTGTCATCGGTTTTGCGCCGCGACGCTTCGAGCAGCTCGGCAACGTGTGCCTGCAAGGCGCGGACCGGGCGGGATGTGTCGTCGAGCCGCGCTTCCATCTCCACAATCTGCTGCCGCGTCCGGTTTTCGTCGAGGGACCGCGCCTGCATTGACGTCTGCGCATCCTGCCGCATCTGGTCGAGCACCAGTTTGTTTTGGGCCACGCCGCCTTCGTACTGCTTGAGACCTTCTTCAACCCGAACTTGGCGACTTGCCAGCTCGCGCAATGCCTGCCGCAGCTCGTCGATCTGATTTTGCAACGTCGTCATTCGCGCTTCGTCGCGCTTCCGATCATCTTCCTGGCGAAACGCGGTGACGGGAATTGGATTCACTCCCGATTGGCGATTGTTCATGGGCGCACGCTCGTCTCCTCGTTGTCCTGGTCGCGGTGGATGTCGCGATCATCATACTCGCCATCCGGGCCGGTATCGAGTGCACGGACCACCTCGGCGACACTCCGCGCCAACGCGTTCGGATCGTAGCCACCTTCCAAAAAGGCGACTACGCCGGCTGCAGCAGTCTCGTCCGCCGTCGCAATTGTCCGCGCCGCCATTTCACGAAATCCGGACTCGGTCACGCGCATTGAGGCGAGCGGATCCACTTCGTGGGCATCGAACCCTGCCGATATGAGCACCAGCTGAGGTTCGTATTCGCGCACGCGCGGCAGAATAACTTTATCGAAGACGCGGAGGTAGGTCGCGTCTCCTTCGCCGGGCGGCAGTGGAACGTTCAACGTGTAGCCCCAGCCCGCCCCGCTCCCTTGTTCCGCCACGTCGCCCGTGCCGGGATAAAGCGGCGATTGGTGAACCGAGCAGAACAAGACACGGTCTGTCGCGTAAAAGATGTCCTGGGTGCCGTTTCCGTGATGGACATCCCAATCGACGATCGCGACCCGGACAAGACCGCGCGTCAACGCGTGCGCGGCGGCGACGGCAATGGTATTGATCAGGCAGAACCCCATTCCGCCTTGCCCGGTCGCATGATGTCCCGGCGGTCTGGCTAAGACCATCGACCGGGACGACGTGCCGGCGAGCGCAGCGTCGACCGCCGCGATCCCCGCCCCCGCCGCAAGCGACGCAACATCGTACGAGTCGGGACCGATCATTGTGTCCGCATCCAGCCACGCCCCGCCGGCCTCGCTCACCTGCTCGAGCAAATCGAGATATCGCGCGTCGTGCACGCGCTCGACCGCCTCCCGCGAGGCCGGCGCAAACGAAATCTCGGGCCGTCCAGTGAACAGGCCTTGCCGCTTCAGCTCGGCGTCAATCGCCAGCAATCGCCGCGGATTCTCAACATGCGCTCCCGTCTCGTGCCCGAGAAACGCGGGCGAGCGCACGAGCGCCACGCGATGATTATGAGCGGTGGTCGAAGGCGCATCGTTCATGAGGCGAGTATACCGACTGGGTTCCGGGCTTTAACTTAGGTCGGATGTGTGTCGTTGCCCCCGACGTCAGCGGTGGTATCGAAAGGGTTGGCATGCCTGCCGGCTTCGGCAAAGGCAGGTGGGCGGTTCGGACGCGGCAGGAAGCTCGTTGGCCCCATGGTCAGGTACAACAGCGCCCCGACGAAGGGCAAGGTGAGAATCACGAAGGCCCAGATGACCTTGTTGTCGCCCCGCACAGACGGTCGCCGGAGGAGATCACGGATGGCATAGAACATCAGCCCATATTGCACTGCAGCGGCAATCAGGATCAATAACGCAAGCAGCCACGTCAGCGACGACATCCGATCGACGATCCTCCAGTACCAATTGTAGCGGGATGGGATGGCAGACGTGAGTTTGGGGCATTTTCCGGTGAAACGATTTCGCGTGAAAGATCCCCAGATTGAAACCTAGAGGCCTGTCTCGCCGCGCCCGCTAGCCCGCGCGGTCCAAGAACTCGGAGGCGACCCAGCCTTTGTCGCCGGTGTCGGGGTTTTTGACCGGGTACCAGGTATGGCCGTCGGCTTCTTTCGAGCCGCCGGTTACGGTGAGCACGGTGCCCTGGGGATATGTCGCGACCACCGCGGCGTCAGTCGAGGCGCTCTTCCGCAGGTTGACGCCCTGATCGTTGGTCACGACCCGGTCTCCAACCGCAAGATCGGTCAGCGGAACGTGTGTGACCTTGGGCTGCGCCTCGTTCGACGGCGCCGAGCCATCCCAGGTGAAGTACCGCGGGTCGTTGCCCGCCAGATTCGGCAGGATACGGACAAGACTGCCGCTGTATGAGGCTGGAACCTCGAAGACCACCCAACCGTCCCGACTTGCACCAGGAAAGTAGCTGCCGCTCGCATCCGGCGCCGGCGGCGTCAGCGTGAGTACGTCGTCGATCGGATTCCCTTCTTCGTCGGCGAGCTGAAACGCGCTGGGCGAGAGAAACGCCGATTTTCCACCCGTGTGGACATTGGTCACTCGTACCTTGAACGCCAACCACGGGTCCTCGTCGGTCGCCTCGGCGAGCGTCAACGCCGTCGTTCGATAATCACTCGCGGGATAAAGGTTGTAGACGGCCTCGCCCGACTCGACCTCGGTGACCTGAATTGCCCAATCGACGGTCACGATCTGCGTATCGAGCGCCGCCGGCGATGCCGGGTCCTTGCCCGCGTCATTCGGTTTCGCCGCCGCCTTGCCAGCGTCCGCCACCCTCGCCCCGTCTTGCAGCGCGAGCACCCCGTCTGCCCAGTTTCCGGGAATCGTCAGGCTGTCGTAGAGCAAAAGCACCTGCTGTTCGTCGTTCGACTCGCCGAGCACGACCCATCCTTCAAGGCTCGCTCCCGGCTCGACCGCGCCGTCGAGAGCAGGATCCGGGACGACGACGCCGACATTGCGATGGACATTACCGGAGGTTCCCGTGACCGCGAAATCATCGGGCGTAATCGCAAAGGTGCGTTGGCCGGAGTTCGTCACCTTGATCTTGACCAGAAGGTACCCAGACCCATCCGCTGGAGCCTCGTTCAGGTCGCTGGCGGCCATCACTTGCTGAACTGCCGCATCGCCGGTGACGACGTCGGTAATCACCATCTTCCAGGGACCAATCTGCGCTTCCTGCTTGAATGGGACGGGATCGTTGCGCGATTGCCCAGCGGCCATAGCCGCCGACCCCGCCAATGCGATCAGCAAGAGCGGGATGAGCAATGACATGAGCTTGCCGCGCGCGGTGGGACCCCTGTCGCTGGTCAAGCTGAAGAGACGGCCCTTGGCAATCTTCACGCGGGAACTCCTCGCGGCACAGACGCCACGGCGACCGCAGGACTGGTGCTGGCGTTGTCCAGATTGTGTCCGGTCATTGTACCTATCTCGTCGCCCACCACACCAACCTGCGTTCCGCGCCCCATCTTGCCCAGGCGATCGCCACCGTGTAGCGTAGACGCCTCTCGATTCGCGGGGCCGCGCGGCCGCATCGCCCGAGGAGCATCGCATGACGCAAGCGCCTTATGGTTCGTGGAAATCTCCGATCACTTCCGAACTGATCGTCGCCGGCACAATCGATCTGCTCGATCCCATGATCCATGGCCAAGAGATCTATTGGATCGAGGCGCGCCCGGCGGAGGCCGGCCGCCGTGTGGTTGTTCGTCGCCGCGCGGACGGCACGACCGCCGACATCACGCCCGCTCCCTTGAACGCCCGAACCCGTGTCCACGAGTACGGCGGCGACGCGGTTGGCGTCCACGGCGGCGCGGTCTTTTTCGCAAACTTCGCCGATCAGGTGGTGTACCGGGTCGATCCCGGGACTGAGCCGCGGGCAATTACACCCAATCTCGGCAATGCGGAATTGCGGTACGCCGATTTCTCGTTCGACGCCGCCAGAAACCGCATCGTCTGTATCCGTGAGGATCACCGGGACCCAGACCGGGAAGCGATCAACACGGTCGTCGCGCTCACGCTCGACGGTCCGAACGAAGACGGTGGACAGGTACTCGTGGCTGGCAACGACTTCTATTCCAACCCGCGTCTCAGCCCGGATGGCGGCCAACTTGCCTGGTTGACCTGGAATCACCCGAACATGCCTTGGGACGGTTGCGAGCTGTGGCTCGCCGATGTCGGACCAGACGGCGCGCCGCAACATCCGCGGCTTATCGCCGGTGGCCGCGACGAGTCGATTTTCGAGCCACTCTGGTCTCCGGATGGTGTGCTGACGTTCGTCTCCGACCGCACCGAATGGTGGAATCTCTATCAGTTCAAGAACGGCGCGATCGTACCGCTGTGCGAAATGAACGCGGAATTCGGTATGCCGCAATGGATCTTCGGCATGTCAACGTATGGATTCGCATCGGCCCAGACGATCGTCTGCATCTACACGAGCGAGGGCAGCTGGAAGCTCGCGACGTTGAACGTGCTCTCGGCCGAGCTGCGACCGGTTGATTCGCCGCTGACGGTTTATGGCGACGTGCACGCCGGCGAAGGCGCAGCGGTTTTCGTCGCGGGCAGTCCCACCGAGAGCCTGGCGATTTATCGGTTCGATGTCGGTTCAGAAACGTTGGAGGTGCTGAGGCGATCTTCGACGTTGGCGATCGACCCCGGGTATCTCTCGATCCCACAGCCGATCGAATTTCCGACTGAAGACGGCTTGACCGCTCATGGCTTCTTCTACCCACCGACGAACAAGGACTTCACCGCGCCCGCGGACGAGCGGCCGCCGTTGATCGTCCTCAGCCACGGTGGTCCGACCGCGGCCACCGATACCTCGTTGGACTTCTCAGCGGAATACTGGACGAGTCGCGGGTTTGCTGTGCTCGACGTCAACTACGGCGGCAGCACCGGCTACGGCCGGTCATACCGCCAACGGTTGAACGACAACTGGGGAATCGTCGACGTCGACGACTGCGTCAATGGCGCGAAGTACTTGGTCGAGCAGGGACTTGTCGACGGCAACCGGTTGATCATCCGCGGCTGGAGCGCGAGCGGCTATACGACCCTCGCCGCGCTCGCCTTCCGCGATGTGTTCAAGGCCGGCGCCAGCCACTTCGGAGTCAGCGAGCTCGCATCAATGGCCCAGGACACACACAAGTTCGAGTCGCGTTATCTCGACGGACTGATCGGTCCCTACCCCGCCGCCAAGGAAATTTACGCTGAGCGTTCGCCGATCAACTCCGTCGACAAGCTCAATGTGCCGCTGATCTTGTTCCAGGGGTTGGAAGATAAGGTCGTCCCGCCCGATCAGGCGGAGATGATGTACGAAGCGGTGAAGGCCAAGGGCATCCCGGTCGCTTATGTCCCGTTTGAAGGCGAACAACACGGCTTCCGCAAGGCGGAGAACATCCGCCGCGCCCTCGACGGGGAGCTCTACTTCCTCTCCCGCGTGTTCGATTTTGAATTAGCAGAACCGGTTGAACCCGTTGAGATTGCGAATTTGGAGTAACTAACGCTCATCTAGACGAAGCTTCTCCGAGGCTAAGCGCGGCGGCGAGCTAGAACAGCATCCTGTCTCAGTCCCGGAGGGACTTCGTTTGGATTAGCCCGGGGTTTTAACCCCGGGGTTCTAGCCAGCGCCAAAAGCCGCACCCTATTCCTCCGCTTCGTCCTCGTCTCCATTTGTGGGCTCGGCGCCGTCGAAGGAGAGGCGGCCGGTGAGCTCAGGGGAGCCGGACTTGATTTTCTCCGTGATGTCGCGCATCACGTCCGGATTGTGCTTGAGGAATTCCTTGGCGTTTTCACGGCCCTGCCCAAGGCGCTCCTCACCAAGGTAAAACCAGGCGCCACTCTTGCGGACGATGCCGAGATCGGTGGCGACGTCAAGCACGCTGCCGGAGGCAGATATGCCTTCGTTGTACATGATGTCGAATTCGGCCTGGCGGAAAGGCGGCGCGACTTTGTTCTTGACGACTTTTACGCGGACACGGCCGCCGATGGTGTCGGCGCCGCTCTTGATCGCCTCAATCCGGCGAATGTCGAGCCGGACCGACGCGTAGAACTTCAGCGCGTTGCCGCCGGTTGTCGTTTCCGGGTTGCCGAACATGATCCCGATCTTCATCCGAAGCTGGTTAATGAAGACGACGGCGGTTTTCGATCTGCTAATTGCGCCGGTGAGCTTCCGCAACGCCTGACTCATCAGCCGGGCCTGCAAACCGGGGTGCGAATCGCCCATGTCGCCTTCGATTTCCGCTTTCGGCACTAGGGCGGCAACCGAGTCGACCACGACGACGTCGAACGCACCCGAGCGGACGAGCGTTTCCGCGATTTCGAGCGCCTGTTCCCCGGTATCGGGCTGGGAAATAAAGAGGTCTTCCAGATTGACGCCTAGCCGCTCGGCGTAGATCGGATCGAGCGCGTGCTCGGCGTCGATGTAAGCGGCCACGCCGCCCGCGCGCTGCGCTTCGGCGATCACGTGCAACGCCAGCGTCGTTTTGCCCGAGGCCTCTGGTCCATAGATCTCGGTGATTCGCCCGCGGGGAATGCCGCCGATGCCGAGCGCCAGGTCAAGCGCAATGCTGCCCGTCGGGATGCTCTCCACCGCCATCTTGTTGGCGTCGCCGAGCTTCATGATCGAGCCTTTGCCAAATTGGCGCTCGATTTGTGTAACTGCGAGGTCGATCGCCCGTGCGCGTTCCGACATGAGGGACTGTCCTTCCTTCGTTGGCTGACCCAGCGGCTGCGCCGGGCGAAGATCAAAATGGCCGCTCGCAGTGATCATCGCTCGGACCTCGCGAGGTAGAAAATTTGTTCTAATTTCAGCCTAAATGATACCTAATTATGAGGCTCTGGTCAAACGGAAGCAAGCGTGTAACGCGGGCGCAGCCAGCGTCTCGCGGGACACATTTTGCGCCGTATAAACGGTGGATGGGGCATTCATTCGTAGGGGCGCACTGCTGTGCACCCGGATCTGGATGCGACCCGTTGTCATTGTCAACTGCCGTCTTCACCAGGCGGGCGTACGGCTGTACGCCCCTACGGAACGACGATCCCACGCACCGTTGACCCAACCACGGAGCCTACGGCGACGTACATGGATCACCGACTGGCAGCATCTCAACTTCCGCCAAACCGCCAACTTTCGCCGCGTTGTTCGGGTTCGGGAAGCGGAAGCGAACGAATCGCCAGCTTGACCCGACCGTCAGTTCGTGCCAATCGCCCGGCGTGACGTCGACTGCGGGGTGGTCTTCCCAGGTCGTGCCATCGCTTGAGAGCGAGACGATCATGCCGGCGGCCGCAGCCGCGTCGGTCACCTGCCAGCGAATCTTGTCGATCGCCTGTGGTCCGCCGAGATCGACGACGATCTGGGCCGGATCGTTGTCAACCGGAGGAGGCGTCGCCAGCCACGAGGTGGCCAGGTCTTGATCGAAGATGACCGCGGCGCTGGGCGCGCCTACCGTTTGGTCCACCGCGGCGGGCGTGAGCGGCGTGGCCGTGGCCGGAACACAAGTCGGGGACTCGGTTGGCAATGCGGTGGGCGTCTCAGCTGGCGCCTCGGTGGGAACCTCGGTTGGTGGCTCAACCGTCGCGGTCGCGGTTTCAGTCGGAATCGCCTCGCTCGCCGCCGGCGAGGCGATGGGAACGGTCGCAGTGGCTGTTGGCGAAGGGATTGGCGTTGGCGATTTCGTGCTGGCGGAGGTGGCGCCGGTGACGTCAAACGCGTTCGTTTGGGCTCGAGCGATGGTGCCGTCGCCCCGCACCTTCTGCGGCCCCAGCGCCGCCCACGCCGGCACCTTCAGGTTGACATTGGCGCTGCCGGTGCTGCTCGTCGTCACCCGCGCCAGCTCGACCCAGGACGATCCGTGCAACCAGCGGATGCGCACGGTTTCTTGCTGCGCATAGCCGCGCAGC
>JBJMMD010000014.1:0-9211 GCA_045804965.1 Thermomicrobiales bacterium
GCCGAGTCGGTGCAATCGTCCGCCAGGCGTCCGTCGACGGCGAGACCGCGCTGATCCCGCAAAGCCCGCGCTATCGCTTCTTCGTCAAGGTTGGCGACCAGTGGCTCTACGACTGCGACGCGCCGCAAAGCCACGGCTAGAATCACCCAGAACCAAGCCCCGGCCGCTCTCGAAGGCGAGGGCGGCCCTTCGCTTGCCCCGCTCCTAGTGCCCGTTCGTCATGTCGAGCTGACACTCGTCATCTCCCACCCGGTCGTGCCGCACACCCCACCCGTCATGCTGAGCTTGCGAAGCATCTCATGCACATGAAGGGCCTGGTCGCGAACGCAGAGTTTCTTCGACTAGCGCTCAGGATGACGGCGGGTGGGCACCCAGGATGACGAGCAGGTCGCGGATGGTTCTCGCGTAAACTCCGCGCGGGAGATTCGACCGGAGGGCAGAGGAGCGGCGGACATGGGCAAACCACTAATACTCCTCACCGGCGCCTCCGGGACGATCGGCACGGCGGTGATGCGAAACCTGGCGGATCACTACGAAATACGACCGTTGACCCGGCGGAAGGCGGAGTTCCCGAGTTTCGTCGGCGATATCGCCAATCTGGATGCAATCTTGCCGGCCTTTGAGGGCGTCAGCGCCGTCGTCCATCTCGCGGGATCGTCGAGCGTGCAGACATCGTGGAACGACGTCCTGCACAACAACCTGATCGGAACCTATAACGTCTTCGAAGCAGCGCGGCGGGCGAACGTAGATCGAGTCGTCTTCGCGTCCTCGAATCACGCGATCGGGATGTACGAGATTGACGGCGGCCCGGAACTGTATGAGTTGGACGATCAGCGGGTTTACGATCATACCGTCGAGGTCCGGCCCGATTCACTCTATGGCGTTTCGAAGGTCTATGGCGAGGCGCTCGGCCGCTACTTTCACGACGTGCATCAGATGCGCGTCTATTGCCTGCGGATCGGTTCGGTCCGAGCGGACGACACATCGACGCCCGCAACTATCGCGCGGGAAGCCTCGTGGCTCGATATGACGCCCGAGCAGAAGCGGAAGCGGCTGCGGGCGACGTGGATGAGTCAGCGTGATTGCACGGACCTGATCGCCCGCTGCCTCGAGGTGGACGAGCCGACCTGGGCCGTGGTCTACGGCCTCTCCAACAATCCCCGCCAATTCTGGGATCTCTCGCACGCCCGCGACGCACTCGGATTTGAGCCGCACGACAGCGCCGCAGTGGAGATGTGATCCCAGCCAACCGGCAGGTCGCCAGATATTGACAGGCGCGGGAATAGAACATATGATCTGATTCTCTGACGGGACGCACGTCGCCAGAGGCAAAGCGACCGGTCAAGCGGAGGAACGACACAATGACGCCAGCTCGACCATTGGTTCCCGCTTTCTCCCCGCCGACGTCCGATGAAGCAGCTGCGCTGGCGACGACGGCAGCCTATCTCTCCCGCGCGGCCAACGAGATGGCCTCGCGCCTGCTCCCCGAGTCTTTGCTCCTGGACCCCCAAATCGACCTGTTAGCAACCCTCCGCGAAAACCTCACCGGCTCCGCGGCCCTCTGCGAATGCCTGCTCGCCGTGTTCGACGACTGGCCCGCGTCCGCCGCGTGGAACGGCTACCACTGAATTGCTCGTCATCGATTCGCCACGCCAAGTCGAGCTGCCTGACGCACGGATGGGATAGACTTCACCGCACATAGGCTGAAGTCACAGCGCGGCGGTCACGGAACGATGGCAAGTACAGCATGGCATGAGCGATTGCTGCCGCCGGCCTCGCACTCGCTCATTCGCCGTTTCAAGGTGACGTTGTCCGTACTGGCGACGATCACGGTCATCGGCCTCTACACCGCGCACCTTTCTGCGACAGCGTTTCAAAGCCTCGTCGGCCGCGCCGGCGTTGATCTCGATTCCCTTCACGCAGGGCGTCATTGGGTCATAGTCCTGGCAACGTTCGTGCAGGCGTCGCAGGGAATCCAATGGCACATGATGCTCTTGGTAGTCACCCCGCTTGGCGTACTCGAATACGTCGCCGGGTCCGATCCCTCGCTCGTGACATTCCTCGTCGGAGATTGGATTACGTCGATCCTGACCGTTTGTACGCTTTGGGCGATGAGCGGCATCGGAATCGAGAAGGCGACCCGCTTGCTCCATACTCCCGGCATCGGCTCGTCCGCCGCCGCGCTTGCCGCCGCCGGCGCGGCGTGCGTGCTCATCGCCGGACGCTGGCGCAAGAAGGTACTTGCCCTGCTCATTGGTATATCGGTCGCTTCGATTAGCTTCCAGACTCTCGATAACGCTGTTGCGCATCTCGATGGCTTGATCGTCGGCGCGATGTTTGGCGCCTTCGTCTGGCGGCCATGTCTTCATGGGAAACCGTCGTTGCTCCGGGAACCTCAGCGCACACTCCGTTGTATGGAAGAGTGACAAGACGTCAGGCACTTCCCTCGCCTCGAACGACGATCCACAACGGAGGAAGAAGATGAACGCGCGACGGTGGACACCGAGCTCCCGGTTACTCGTTTCGGCTTTGATCATCGTCGGGATCTTGATCGCCGCTCCCGGTCCGGCGAGCGACGCCCACGGCGATCGCGACGCCGCGGGCGCGGTCCTTGCCCGCACGAGCACCGATTACTTAACCGATCTCCAACCACTTGATCCGCAAACCCTCGCCGATGATGGCAATCAACTGCCTGCCCAGGGTGATGAGCACTTCCTGCCAGGCACGATGATGACCTCGAAGGATGGCAAGACCGTCGCCGGCATCAGTCCGATCAATGAGATCATCGTCGAAGATGCCGCGACGAGAACGGTCCGCGCGCGGATCGATCCCCATGGCTCGGTCTTCTTGACCGCCCTTAGTCAAGATGGCTCGAAGATCATCGCCTCGGTCGACGTCGACTATTCGACCGCGAATCTCCAGCCGCCGTCCTGGAAGCTCTTCGACGTCGCCACCGGCAGTGTGTCCGCAACGATTCAGGGCAACGGCGACTGGGGCAGTGTCCAGATCGATCCGGTCAGCTGGCGGATGTATCAGCTTCAGGTCAGCGACCCGAGCAGCGCCCCCACACAAACGCACCCGGCCAAGCTCACCGTGTTTGATTTGAACACCGGGCATGTCGCCGGCCAGACAGATTTGCCCGACGTTCAGATGGGGTCGTGGACGGACGAATCGCGGGGAGATAAAGCCACGGGAGAGCCGCTCTTCGTCGAGTTTTCGCCCGGTATCGCAATCTCTCCCGATGGACGCCAGATCGCGATCGTCCATGCCACCGATGACGGCATCACCATGGTCGATGCGGCCACGCTCACGGTCGAGCGGACGCTCACCATGCATGCGAAGACGAGTCTCCTCGATCGTTTCTTTGCTTCCCTGCCATTGGCGCCGCGCACCGCGTCGGCCAAGATGGCGGAATTGACCGACACGCACGCGGTGTACACCGCCGACGGCCGGCAATTGCTCGTCTACGGGGACGACTCCCAGATCAAAGATGACGGACCGGTCTACCACGGGCGCGGCATCAGTCTGGTCGACGTGAAGGACGGCACAATCGAAGCCCATGCCCTGGATGGGATCGCCCTCGACCAGATTGTCGCCTTGCCCGGCGACAACGGGTTGTATCTGGCGGGCACGGTCTGGAAGGATTACTCGCCAACCGAGAGCGCGCCGTACATGATCGCCCACCTCGACCTCGATACCCTCAATGTGTTGGCGTCGCGCGAGCTGCCAACGTACGTGTTGCTCGTCGTGCTGCCCTCGCCGCAACTGTAGCCAAGATGAAGAAAACCGCGGAACGAAGCTGTCCCGCTGGTGTATATAACAAAAAGCTCTTACCCCCGATCCAATTCCTCCAGCAGCGGCGCGAAGTCTTCGATGCCCTGACGGGTGATGGGGTCGAGCACGATTTGAATGTGGGAAATGCCGAGGTCGCCGTAGGCGCGGAGTCCGGCCGCGATTTCTTCAGGTGTGCCTTTCAACGGTTCGGCCGGGGATTCGACCATATCGCCGCCTCGGCGTCCCGTTCCGCCCGGGAGTTGGATGTAGATCGCGGCGGTGCGCTCGAGCGATTTCGGGTCGCGGCCGGCGGTTTCGCAGGCAGCGTCGAGCTTGGCAAGGACTGCCTTGAGTCCGTCGGGCTTATCACCGAAGTCGGCGAACCAGGCGTTCCACGCATCCACATACGGCAAGGTGATCTGCAGCATGCGCGCGCCGAGCGAACCGACCATGAGTGGGGGACCGGTCGGGCGCGGGCCGCGCGGGAGCAGCACGCAATCGCGCGCCGAGTAGTAGGTTCCCGCGAAGTCGATTTCTCCCTCCCGAAGGAGGGTGCGGATGATCGTGAACGCCTCCTCGAAGCGGGCGACCCGGTGATCGAAGGGATAGCCGTAGGCGCGATACTCGGGCTCGTGCCACCCAGCGCCAAGACCAAGGATGAGTCGGCCACCGCTGATTTCGTCCAGCGTCGCCGCCATCTTGGCGAGATGGGCGGGATTGTGAAAGCTGGTGCAGGCGACAAGCGGACCGATTTCGACCCGAGCCGTGGCCGCGGCCACGGCGGCCATCATCGTCCAGCATTCCCACGGTCCACGCGGCTCCATGCCGGGGTAGCGATAGAGTAAATGCTCGCCGAACCACAACGAGTCGAAACCGACGGCCTCCGCGGTTTGCGCCATCGCCTTAATCTCGCTCCACGGCGCGGTCCACTCCACCTCGGGCAGTTGGATGCCGACTTTGAATGGACGACGCGTGTGGGCGGCCATGAGTTTTCCCTTGCCTTGATCGCGAATTGTCCGGTGTATTCTGCCCGGAGCTGGAGCGCGGGGCAACGCGCGAGACCGTGAGATTGACGAACATCCGGCTGGTCGTCATCATGGCTTCGCGAGAGCCGTCTATATCGTCGTCGGGATTCTCGGATGCTGGCAAATCTCTCGGATCAGCCTGCGCCGCTTCGATCGGCGCCGATGCCGCAGCGCCGGAGTGACTCGACCCTGCCGCTGCCGCCGACTTCGCTGATCGGACGCGAGGCGGAGGTCGACGTGATCGTCGCGCTCGTGCGGCAGGCGGAGAACCGGTTGTTGACGCTAACCGGTCCAGGTGGGGTAGGCAAAACCCGCCTCGCCTTGGCCGTTGCCGGGGCGATGGAAGGTGAGCTCGACGATGGCTGCCGTTTCGTCCTGCTTGCGCCCCTGACCGATCCGCTTCAGGTTCTTCCCGCGATCGCCCAGGCGTTGGACGTACGCGAGCTGCGCGGGCGGCCGCTGCCTGAAGGGATCAAGGCCGCGCTTCGCGATAAACATATGCTCCTGGTCCTCGACAACTTCGAGCACGTGGCCTCGGCCGCCCCGGACTTGGTCGACATGTTTGCCGGCGCCCCGAACGTCATAGCGCTCGTGACAAGCCGCTCCGTGCTGCATCTGCGTGGGGAACGTGAAATCTCGGTTGAGCCGCTCGATCTGCCGACGCTCAAGCCCATCGCCGGCGAGCGCACGTGGCGCGGCTCGGCCGTCGATCTGTTTGTCCAACGGGCGCTTGAGAGCACGCCAAATCTGGACCTGTCAGCGGAAAACCTCGCTGAAATCGCGCAGATTTGCGCCCAACTCGATGGCTTGCCGCTCGCGATCGAGCTTGCAGCGGCGAGAGTGAAAGTGCTGCCGCCACGGGCGATGCGAGCCCGGCTCGATCACCGGTTGCCCCTGCTCACGGAGGGAGCCCGCGACCTGCCGGAACGTCAACAGACAATGCGGAACGCGATCCGATGGAGTCACGATCTCCTCGCCGCCGAGACTCAATCGCTGTTTCGAGAGCTCGCGGTCTTTGCGGGCGGCGCGACGCTCGACGCGATTGCCGCCGTCTGCGACGCGAACGGCGAGCGCGGCGATGGACTCCTCGATTCGCTCGAGGAATTGCTCGATCACCACTTGGTTCGACATATGGAATCGGCGGGCGAAGAGCCGCGATTGGGGATGCTCGAAACGATTCGCGAATTCGGCGTGGAATTGCTCGCCGCTAGTAACGAAGAAGCGCGGACACGGGCCGACCACGCGGCGTACCTCGTTGATTTTGTGTCGAGGGCAGCGAAGCAACTGCCTGGCCCAGAACGGAGCCGCTGGCTACACCGGCTCGATCTCGACCATGCCAATTTGCGGACGTCGCTGGCCTGGCTTATCGACGCAAACGATGCTGACCGCGCCTTGGTCATGGTTGCGGCACTAAATCGATTTTGGGAGTCGAACGCCTATTTACACGAAGGCCGGACCTGGACTCAGCGGGCGCTCGCGATCGCAGGCGCCGAATCGCTCGCCGCGAGCGGACACGCGCTCGTCAGCGCCGGATGGTTGGCGTATCGGCTTGGCGACTACGAAGCCGCATTGAGCGAGATCGAGCGGGGCCTGCAGATCGGCATTGAGCACGAGGCTAAGCCGACGATCGCGTTCGGATACAACTCGTTGGGGGGTGTCTCCTTCGACCGTGGCGACTACGACCGGGCCACCGAGTTCTTCATCCAGGGATTGGCGATATTCCGCGAGATCGGCGATCACACGTCGATCGCGACATCGCTCAATAATGTCGGGACCGCCGCGCGCGAGAAAGGAGACTTCGAGACGTCTCGGGCCGCGTTCCGTGAGGCGCGCGAATTCGCACTCGAATCTGGTGATCCCAGCCCGTATGCCTTTGTCTTGAACGGCCTCGGCGTCGTGGCCCAGCGGACCGGGGCACTAGAGGAAGCGGTCACGTATCACGAAGAGGCGCTCGCCATCCGCCGCGAAAGCGACCACCGCTCGGTCGCGATTTCTCTGAGTAACCTTGCCGCGACCGTGTTCTTGCAAGGTGATTTGTCGCGCTCGGCGACGCTCTATCGTGAGAGTCTCGAATTGCGATGGGATCGCGCTGAGCTGTTTGGGATCGCCGAATCGATTGCCGGTCTCATGCGCATCGCCGCCGCGCTGAACCAGGACGAACGAGCGGTCCGGCTCTTCGGGGTGGTCGAAAAGCAGCGCCAATCGCTCGGCGCCTCGATGATTTCGCCCGATCACCGCTGGTGCCAGGAGGTCGTGGCGACCATTGCCGAGCGTCTCGACCCTTGCTGCTATGCCGAAGCCTATGCGAGCGGGAAAGCGATGGCGCTTGGCGACGCGGTCGCCGAAGCGATCGCGGTCGCGGAGGGATTCGATGGAGAGACACCTCAGGTTGCGGAACCGCCGCTTGGGCCCGACGTCGTGCTCTCCGAACGAGAGATCGAGGTCTTGCGTCTAATGGCCGACGGCCGGTCTGACCGGGAAATCGGCGACGACTTGTTCATCAGCCACCGCACGGTGATGAACCACGTCGCCCACATCTTGACCAAGCTCGACGCGCAAACGCGAACCGCGGCGGTCGCGTACGCGATCCGCCACCACACGCTTTAGCCTCCAACTTCCAACTCGTGAACGCCGTCCGCCGCCGACGCCCATTGTCATTTCAACCGCGCACCCCGCCGTCATTCTGCGCGCCCCCTTCCCCGTCATCCTAAGCGTTAGTCGAAGGATCTGTGCTGGCTCACCACCGTCTTCACTAGAACCAGATGCTTCGCCTTCGCTCAGTAGTCTGTCCAGGCGTGCGTGTCGCGTTGCCGCGCCCGGGGCTGAAAGACCCGGGCTACGAGCCACGAAGCCCTTCCCGGGCTGACGACCGGAATCGTATCCAACAGGGCAACGACGCCCGGATAGACTACTCCGTACGGCAGCGAAGGCGCGGCACGACGGAAAGGTGGCGGCACGAAATCACGGACGTCATCGGAACTCGCCCACAAAGATGCGAAGGGGTGATTTCCGCCTCGCTTCTCCTCGGATTGTTCCGCTGGGGATGTGGTTTCGGCGTCATGGAGAACGGGGATCGGGGCGGCAGGCGCCGAACTGGGCCGGGCATTCATCGTCGCCGATGGGACCACGCGACGACGACCTGCCGAGAGCCCGCATGAGATGCGGTAACGTGGAGGGATGTCGGCAGCGGGCTGATACTCGATTCGATCGGGGAGCGACGGTGATGCGGTTTGGTCTTCAGGTGCGGCCGTTGGCCGAGACGATGGATCTGGCTGAACTGAGCAAGCGCATCGAGGCGGCGGGGTTCGAGAGCCTCTATGTTCCCGAACACACCCACATTCCGGTCAGCGTCGGGCGGAACCACCCGGAAGATGCCGAATGGCTCGACGCCTGCAAACGTTTCTTCGATCCTTTTCTGACCCTGACGGTAGTCGCGGCGGCGACCGAACGCCTCAAGCTCGGGACGGGCATCTGCCTCGTCCCGCAGCACCACCCGATCACGCTCGCCAAGACCGTGGCGACGCTCGATCGGCTTTCTGGCGGTCGCGTGCTCTGCGGGGTCGGGGCGGGCTGGAACGGGCCGGAGCTGGCGAACCACGGCGTCGAGCCGGGCCGGAGATGGGCGGTGCTGCGCGAGCACGTGCTCGCGATGAAAGCAATCTGGACGACGGAGGAGGCGGAGTTCAGCGGCGAACACGTCCGCTTCGACTCGATCTGGCAGTGGCCGAAACCCGTCCAACAGCCCCACCCGCCGATCCTGGTCGGTGGCGAGGGGCCGCGAGCCCTCGACCGGGTGTTGGAGTACGGTGACGGTTGGCTGCCCAATGACCATCCCGAGGTTGGTGATCGGATCGCGGAGTTGAACCAGCGCGCCACCGAGCGGGGGCGGGCGCCTTTGCCGGTCACGGTTTACGCGGTTCCAGCGCAACCGACTGACATTGAGCGGCTCGCCGCGGCCGGCGCAGAGCGGTGCGTATTCAACTTGCCGAACGGAGGCGCCGAGGTCGTGCTGTCGGCGCTACGTCGCCTGGCTAAGCTGATCGCACAATGGGCCTGACAAGCCCTCGCCGCGGCAAGGGAACCAACGACTGCGCGCACGATATGCCCGTCCCTGTTGTAACTTCATCCCACTCGTGTCCACCAGGGTGTCAAAAACGAACCAAGCCAGCGTGAGCGAATCACCGTCGCGGCCCCGCGCGCTGACGGTGGGGACGTCGCGGGGGACTCATCGGCCCGATATGGCGACGGCCGCGCGCGTGAGCGCGACCTCGTCGAGCAGGTTGGCGACGATGGCCGTCCAGCCGGTCTGGTGGCTGGCGCCGATGCCGGCGCCGTTGTCGCCATGGAAGTACTCGTAGAAGAGGATGTGGTCGCGCCAGTGGGGATCGGACTGCATCACCTCGGTTCCGCCA
>JBJMMD010000015.1:0-47476 GCA_045804965.1 Thermomicrobiales bacterium
TGATGGTCCATCTCAATCAGGTTGTACTCGACATCACGGCCCAGTCTGGTCCTGGCAACTTGCTAGGCAACCTGCTCTGCGCCGTCGCTCACTTGCTGGATAGCAACGCCTCCGGCAATGTCTTGGCGAACCTGCTCAATCAGCTGCTAGGTTTGCTGGGTTAGACGAGCGATCATCCTAAACCCAGAATGACCGAGTCCGCGCGGGCAGGAACTCCTGCCCCCATTTCTATTCCGGCTCCCCCGGTCGCGATAAGATTGGTGGCTCAGCGGGAGTCTCGCTACAGGCACATGCAGCGTCAATCCCCGTGCCAGCGGGGTATCGGCGGACGGCACCGTCCTTACCTCCTCCGGGCGCGAGCAACCAGTTACATCGAACCGCCCCGGGTCCCGACGGCGGCCGTCGGATTTCGGTGAGATGATGCGCGTCGAGGACGAACAGGTGTCCAAAGCAGAGTTAGGTGAGCCAGGTCGCCGCTACGGCGTCGCTCAACATGTTCGTATGAAGACACGCCTGCGGCGAACGGGGGAGCCGCGCGCGCAGACCGGGACGACAAGAACTCGGCTGGTCCCACCGCCGATCACATTCTCAGCCGACGATCTGCAGGGTGCCTGCGAACGGTTGCGCTTTGGCGATGGGCTGCATCATCTCCTAGCCCGGATAGGCGGGGATGAAGCCCGCGACTGCCGCTTGCCGCGACCGGCTCACTTTACCTCCCCCGGATTTCGGCGACGCCACCGCGCGACTCTCGTGGTGGTGGTGCTCTATGGGTTGCTCGTCGTGATTCCCGGCCTGCTCATCTCTTCCCTCGGAACGCGCCTCACCGACCGCGATTTCGTCCGCATCACGGATGGTCGCGAACTGCTCGGGTCGCTCTTTCTCTACCTCGTGTTGGCTCCCGTGCTCTGGACGTTCTATCTCTGGCAGCCGCGCCTGATCGTCGATGTGTTTGCTGAGCTTGCGCAGGGCAGGGTGATCGGCGCCCCACGGCACGCAAGCGCGACGCCAGACGATTACCTCCGCGGCGTGGGCGCCAGTCTCCCTCGTCGAGTGGGGAACATCGGACTTCTCCGGCTGAGCCGGGGCATCCTGTTGACGACCTTGGCCGCCGCTGCCTCGCTGGCGACGTTGCTCGTCTGGCCCCCTACCGCGCCGACGCCCTTCAACCAGTTGCTGCCCGAATCCGATGTTTTTTGGTGGCGCGTCGTGCCGATCTACTTCTGGCTGGTGTGGTTGCCAATGGTCTTCGTCAATGTCTACATGCTGGTCTGGATATGCCTCCGGCAGACACTCATGATCGCGAACATCCGGCGCCTGTTTCGGCTGTTCACGGTCGAACCGATCCCGTTTCACCCCGATCGGTGCAGCGGCTTCGCCCCCATCGGCAGCTATGCGACGAACATCGTGCGCGTCGCTTTGATCGTGGGGGGCTGGGCGCTGATCCTGTTGCTGTCCGGTCCGGCGACGGGCCATGGCCTTTACGTGGCTCCGTACACCTTGTTCCTCGTCGTGGTCCAGGTCCTGCTCACGCCCTACCTACTCCTTGGGCCGGTATGGGACGCCCACCGCATCATGCGCAATGCCCGAGACCGCGCACTGCAGCGGATTGCCGACCACATCCGGGTGTCGCTCTTGGCATCTGAAGCTGCCCGCTCGCCAATCGACGAGACTGAGGCCTTTCCGGCTCTCGAGGTGAAATATCGGCTGGCCGAAGATGGCTATCACACCTGGCCATTCGGCAAGACCGCATTGAGTAGGGTGAGCATTACGGCCGGCCTTACCCTGTTCGGCAACATCGCGGCGCTGATTTACCGCCTCTACTTTGCGTGAGCCACTCGAACCCACCGGATCGCATTCTTCGGCGGTGCAGACGCTCCCGGGACAGAGACGCTGCGGTGAGCAGATACTTTGCCGATCTTCTGCCCACAGCCTCTTTCCCGCGACGACTGGAACGATCTGGCCGGTGTCGCCGACGTGCTGGTCGACGTAATGGATCAGGACAACTATGGATCTTCCCCGCGTTTGCCGAGTCGCAAAGGCTACTCGCTGCCGTGACCACAAGGCGAGCGGCTAAATGCGAGCTGGTGTTTCGAGCTAACGCGACGGGCGCAGGTGAGCGCTGGCGCCGCTGCCATCGCAGTCAGGCCCGTGCGCTCAGGTTAAGTGTTGATATCGACGAACCCGGAAATGCCTGAGGTGGTCTGTTCTGGAGATTTCGATGAACCGGCGTGCCGTTCGGACGAGGAGTTCCCGCTCAGTCCGGCAGGCGGCGTTGTCTAGCTCAGGTGATACGGTCACTGCAAGTCGGCATGGAGGCGGGTTTCGCGTTCATGGCCGTTTGGCAGTGGCCCTTCCGCACTCACCTGCATGTTGCCTTCAGTCAGAGTTGCGACCGCGTCGGTGATCCGCGCTGCGGCCTCGGTTGCCGTTTTTGCTTGCATCAGGGTCGCAGCGCGCAGGGTGACCTTCGTCGCCCCCGCGCCGTCCTCTGTGACTCGGACAAGAAGCCACGGCGGCAACAGCGCTCGGCCGGCGCCGGGCACGCTCGATCGCAGCTCGGCGATGACGCCAGCCACATCGCCCCCCGGATCAATTGCGCGTTCAGTTTCCCACCAGATGATCGTCGGCAGTTTGAACCAGCGCCGCAACCATCGCCGTCCGCCCGGGCGGCGGGCGAGTAGGCCGACGGTGCAGGCAATCGACAGCATGACCAGCCAGAGCAACTCAAACACCAGCGTGATCGTGTGTCCCATCGTCTCTCCCCTTGACCCCGTGGTCCACGATGGTCCTTCGCGCGGCGACGAATCGCCAGGATATGGAGCATCGAGAATAGAATGACAATGAGGCTGCGCTCGCCGACTGACTCCGCGAGTTCCTGCCATCCGTGGATGGCCCCGGCGCTCCCGCTCGCTGCAGAAACCCACCGTGCCACTTGACGCAACCGAAACGAAAAGCGAGGTACTGAGACCGGCAGCAGCGGGTGAGGTCGACTATGTCCGGCCCGGCGCTAGGACTCTCCACAGGAAGCGCCACGTGAACGGGATCGTGCCGGCGCCATTGCTACCGGCAGGAAGAGGCGCCCGCCGCGGGCATAACCCGCGGCGGGCGCCGAACTCGGCCCGGACTTAGCCCGTGCCTTCAATCAATTCGTGCCGCTCATAGTGGCCCAGTGCCCCGCCTAACGCAGCCGCGGCCAGCGCGACTACGAGCGTTACCAGTGTGCCCCACGCCGCGTCGCGGACATTGTCGAAAGCCGCTTGCGCGTCGGCCGCCGGTGCCTGGCCTTGGGCGACATCGGTCGCATAATTGGCAATGCTGGCCAGGTTACCGCCGAAGAAGCCGATCAGGTTCGTGAGTCCAGTCGCGGTGAGGATAATCAGCACCAGCAGGATCGTGGCGCCCGCGATCAGCCCATTCATCAAGCCGGCGAATGTTCCATCTACGGCCGCCGTCCGCGCCGCAACCCAGCCGCCAACTAGAAACGCGATGAACGCACTTACGCCGCCCCAGACTCCCGCCCAGGTGTTCCAATCGGAGAGATCGGTGCTGGGTTTGAAGGCCGAGGCCCCGATCGCCAGTCCCAGCACGGTGAGGATCAGCAGAATGGCGAGCCCGGCAACGCTCCCCGCGAGGATCGGGCCCCACTGGACGCGATCGCGCACCGGGAGCATATTTGCCCCTACCATCGTCTCATCGGGCGCTACCCGGCGGCCTGCTACCCCATCACCATCCCAAGGCACGTCGGGCGATCTACGCGTGCCCACATTGACATCTGTTGCGTCCATCAACATACGCTCCTTACAAACTCCGCGAAGCCGGTCGTACCGGCTGGATCGCGAGTACTTATGTCCCTAGCGAGGCGGTCTCGCCTGTAGACCATAAATGCATCCGGCATGCCACCAGTAGTCAACAGGATCAGGATTTGACGCTGCTTCGGCGGCAGCGAAAGACATGCCGCGTCACCGGGTTTCTCACCCAAGGAGCGCTGCATAAGCGTGCTCGTAGCCGTCGGCCATTGCCGACGGCGAGAACAAGCGCTCGACGCGGTCGCGGCAGGCGCGGCGGTCAAGCTCTTTCACCCGTTGGATCGCCTCGATCATTTCGCCGAACGTGTCGCAGACGAAGCCGGTCACTCCGTCCTCGACCACCTCGGGCACCGACCCCGCGCGGTAGGCGACGACCGGCGTTCCGGTCGCCATCGACTCGGCCATGGTTAGCCCGAACGGTTCTGGCCAATCGACGGGGAAGAGGCACGCTAAGGCCCCGCCGAGTAGCTCGTCCTTTTCTTGCTCGCCGACCTCCCCCACGAACTCGATGAGTTCGGGGTGGGCATCGAGCAGCGGTTTGATCGCCTGTTGCCAGTACTCCTCATCGGTCGGGTCGACCTTGGCGGCAATCACGAGGCGAGTGCCGACGTCGCGGGCGATCTCGATGGCACGATCGACGCGTTTCTCGGGGCTGACACGGCCGACAAAGACCAAGTACTCGCCTGGCTCCGGACGGAAGTGGTAAGCGTCCACGGCGACGGCGTTGTAGACTGTGGCGACCCAGCGCGCTTCGGGTAAGTAGCTGCGTTGGTCGTCGCTGATGGCGACAAGTGGCTGCTCGCCGAAGTCGGCATAGACACGTTGCACTTCCGGCAGGTCGAGTCGGCCGTGGGTGGTGCTCACGGTTGGAGTCGGCGCGAGACGAGCGGAAGGAAACGCGAGGTAATCGAGATGATTGTGAATGACGTCGAATTCTTCGGCCCGGCGGTAAACGGCGCCGAGTTGGGTCATGGTGTAGGCAAGGTAATCGGTGACGTCAGGATCGAGGCGCAGCCCCTGCTCGCAGCACGGGACTAGCTCGGCTGCGGTCTGCGAGTCACCACTGGCAAACAAGGTCACGGCATGGCCGCGCTGCACGAGCTCCTCGGTCAGCAGGGAGACGACGCGCTCGGTACCGCCGTAGAGAGGCGGCGGCACCGGCTCCATTAAGGGTGCAACTATGGCGATCCGCATTCGGTGGCCCTCCGCCAATGCCGCCGTCATCCCTTGCCGCAAGGTGAAACTGCGACAAGACGAGCCCGAGCGCGACAGCCCTAGCGCCGATTTCCTCGGGCAACTCTGTTCAGGTTTGTCCTGTCCGTTATGAAAAATAGGGCGCAGGCAACATACGCGCACTGGCCCTCTAAAAGCAGATGGCATGCCACGACCGATGCGAGCGGGCTTCAGACGGAACGGCTATTGCCGATGGTTGCTGTCCGGCCCCTCTGGAACAAGGCAGCATCCCATGCGCCCAAAGAGGAGGCGCTGGAACACGTCCGGGAACGAGTGATAGTCGGCGCCCGAGGCCGTAGATGTCGGGCCGGATACGAGCGGATTCCAGCCCAAGCGTTCCCACCAATCGGCGATCACAAAGAGGAGCGGCGCGGGACAAACGCCCCGCGCCGCTCTTAGCTCTCGTCCGAATCGATTGGTTCGTGTTAGATGTCGCTCGCGGTGGTCCCCGATGAGGCGTCGGTAACATCAGCGTCAGTCCGATCCTCGACGCGGACTTGCTCTTTGCGCACGGTGCCTTTCGCTTGCTCCGTCCGCTGCACCGCTTCCTTGCCGATGTTCACTTCTTCGGCAACCCGCGCGCGCTTCTGGACGTCTACCTCTTCGCCGCGGACCGGTACCGAGATCGTGCCTTCTTGGAACGCGGTGTCATCAGGAGTCGCGTCCCGATCCACCGTCCGCCGATCGACCCGCACTCGCTCTTCGGTGACCGGCACGTTGAGCGTCTGCTCTTCGGTCATGACGTCCTTGCTGACATTGACCGCGCCCCGCTCCACCGGGCGCTTGGTCGCCGTCAACTCTTCCTCGTGGACGGGCACACGAAGTGTGTCCTGCCCGGTCATCGCGGTTCCGGTGTTGTAACCTGCGGCGCTATCTGTCGCATAGGTATCGGTAGCCTCAAGTGGCCGCCGATCCCAGCCCTGGTTGAGCGCCTCGTCCTTGGTCACCGTCAGGTAGACCTTGGCACCGTCATAATTGGCGACAGCACTCATCGGGATGTAGTAATCCGTCGGGAAGAAGAACCCCTTCTCGACAATGAAGTACTGGTCGCTCACCCCGATAACTTTGCCGACCTTATCACCGTCGGCGCCGATGACGTCCGTTCCTTCTGTGAACCGCCACTGCTGCACGGTCGGATCCATAACGTGATCTCCCTTCCTGGATTTTCCCACCTCATCCGCCGAAGCGAACCAACGTGGAAACCAATCTAACTCAAGCGCGGCAACTCTCGGATATAGCGGTATTCCCACGTTTTCCGCGATTGTGTTGGGCACGCCTGAGTTGGATACTTTTCCTGCCGCCGTCAACCTCGCGGGCGAGATTGAGGCAGTTGTCCGGCTGTCTTCCCCAGCGTCGTATCTAAAACGCGGCACCAACCGGTACACAACCTAAATTGCAAAACTGGTGCCAATACGGCGCCGGTTGTAACCGAGACTACTTAGGTGCACGCTATGGGGTCAGGTCGCCCCCTGCTTGGGCGGGATGTTCCTCAACATCCACGATTTCACGGCGGAGAACATCCCGGATCTCAGCCTGCTCGGTTCGCTGGCGGCGCGTAATCCGGACCTCCTCGCGCAAGAGCAGCCGCTTCTCGGTGACGAGCATTTCTTCGACGACAGGGATGATCAGCGTGTCGCCCTCGTAACGCGGCTCCGGCGCCGTATCGACCTCGCGATCCACCGCGACGTGCTCCACCCATACCTCATCTCGGCTTAAGTCGACCGTCGTCTGATACGGCCTCTCTTCCACCCGCTTATGGATGACTACATCACCGAGATGAACATCGCGGGTAACTGGTGTCAGCTCCTCTTCATGGACCGCAATGGTGATCGGCGTTTCCGTCCCAGCGACCACGTCACCGCCGGCATGGTCACCTTGCAGCGTGTGGAATTCCTCGCCAGCGACGGTGAGGCGGACCAGGTCAGCCGTCGAAGCGGCGACATCGATCAAAGCGAGTGGGATGAGAACTTGATTACCCGTCGTGTTCATGCGCACCTGCAGCATTGACGGCTCGCTGTGTTGCTTTGGCGCCCGCGGATTCTCAACGACGCCGAGGTCTTCGTCGTCGCGGGTGAGCACGTGGGCACCGGACTTGAATGGGATCGAAGCGGGCATTGTCATCGTCGTCTCTCCATTGCGTGAAGCTCTGGCCAGACCACCCTCTCTGCAAGCGACGTACCATTGAAGCCGTTCCCACCTGATGTGAGTTGATGCTTTCATTCGGGAACGAGCGACGACAGTCGTCGCGCTCGCCCGGCCGCTGAGACCGGGATTGAGGTCGCGGTCGGTACATTGATCGAATGAACTGAATGAGAGCAGATTCAACAATCCCCAACGCATCGCAGGCGCGCCCGGCGCGGTCGTGTTCGCCGAGGTAAAATGCAGTCTTTGCTGGATAGGCCGCTGAATCTCCTCGCCGGTCAATACACCAGTGCTGAGGACATCCGCGGCATAGGCGAGGAACGACACAACATCGCGATTCGAGTCAACGCCGATGCCTGCCCTGACCAGGGAACGGGGTCTACTTCTGTCTAAGCCGGGGCCGGGTCACCGAGGGTTCAGTGGCGTTTGCTCCATCCATCAGTGGCTGATAGACCGCTGAACCCGAGGTCAGCCGCACGCGTGGCGGAGCGACAAGCGTTTCGCCGGCATCGCGTTTCGTCGGCTTGCCGCCGCTGGGACCGGCCAGCGCCTTGATCTCTTGTTTGGACATGCGCTTCACCGGCGTCGGTGGAGGGGGCGGGGGCGGATCGACCGCGAGCGCACGTCCTCCCCCGTAGGTGGCCACGCTCCACCATAGCTCACCTGCGCTGTATGGCCGGTATTCGCCCTTCGGCATGCCATCGCCGTAGTAATCCGATGCCCGGTTGGGAAAGACGTTCGGGTCATGGACGAGGTAGTTCCCGCCGTCTGCCGTTTTGCCGACGATGAGCAGCGCGTGACCGGCATAGTAGTCCGAGTAGCGGCCGGATTGGCCATAATTCGGACTCCACGGTTGATCGAGATCCCATCCAATGGAAATGTTGCCCATCCAGGCAGCAACGACAACGACTTTTCCGTCTTTGAGGGCGGTGTCAATTTCGTCTTGGGACCACACATTTTCGTACTTCGCCCCATAGACATCGAGCAACCACGCCCATTCGCCAATATTGGTCATGCCGTTATGGCCAACGGTATAGCGGACGTCGGCGACAGTTGGATAAGCGACTTGGGCGAAGGCAAGTGCGGCCGCGACGACGGCCATGCCGCAATTCGTTGTCTCGTCGAAACCGCTGCCGCCTTGTTGGTAGTAGGGCGCCGGTACCACAATGTCTCTTGGCGGCTTGGCGGCCGCGACCGGGCGCGGCGACATCAGCGGGATCAAAACCGCAAGAACGGCGAATGTCGCGACCGCATAACGAAGCAACCGTGGGACGAACCCAACAACCACCAGACCCCTCCTTGACCACGAGTTTGGTACTGGGGAGGAGTTTGAAATGTGGTCCGTCGCGGTGGAATCACCGGAAAGTCTTGGGCCAGGTCTGTGCACCTGGAACCGGGACGTAGGTACCAGCCTGCGTCGAGTCCAAACCTACGCGTTCAGCAACAGGCGCGCGATCTTTTCGCCAACGACAACCGCAGGCACGTTTGTGTTCGCGCGCGGGATCACCGGCATGATCGAGCAGTCGGCAACGAACACACCTTCCAGCCCATGCACTGCTCCCCGCGCGTCGATGACGGCGGCGGAATCGCTTGCCGGTCCCATCTTGCATGTGCCGACGGGGTGGTAGTAGTGGACACACGATATATCAACGAAGGCCCGGATCGCCTCATTAGTCGCAACGCTCGGTCCCGGCGACAATTCTTCGCCCAAGGGATCGCTCAAACCGGGCTGATTCGCCAACTCTCGCGCGAGCGCCACGGCGTCGACGAGCACGTCGCGGTCGAGTCCGCACGGATCACTGAGATACCGGTGGTCGATCACCGGTCTGGCGAAGGGATCGTTCGACGTAAGGCGGACGGAGCCGCGGGATATCGGCGTCATGCAAGCGACCTTGAGCTCCCACTTCCACCCGCTTGGACTCGTCATGTCGGGTCCGCCGACTGGATAGAAGTGGATGTCAAAGCCGTCTTCACATACGGAGGACCGTGCCTTGGCGATTACCGTTTCTTCGGGCATCCACTGATTACGCCCGAACTCGGTCATCTGCTGTTCGAGCGTGCTGGTGCCTGCATAGGTGATCATCGCTGATGGGTGGTCATGGAGGTTGCGGCCAACGCCGGGGAGAGCATGAACCGGTGTGATTCCCGCCGCGCGCAAATCTTCGGGATCGCCGATGCCGGAGCGAAGAAGCATCGCGGGCGAGCCGTATGCGCCTCCAGCGAGGACGACGCGATCGGCATTGACCCGCCTTAGACCGTTGACGTCGACAACGTGGACGGCGGTGACCCTGCCATTTTCGATGGTCAATCGATCAGCCATGGCGCCGCCGCAGATAGTCAAACTGGGTTTGTGCCGGACCGGATCGAGATAGGCGAAGGCGGTGTTCCAGCGGACGCCGCCGGCGATGTTGACGGGGCTTGGGGAGATGCCGATCTCTTCGTCGAGATCGTTGAGGTTCTCGACGATCGGCAATCCCGCGCCGGGCCCTGCTTCGAGGCAGGCGCGTTGAAAGGGCGTCAATTCATCAAGGTCATAGGTGCGGACGCGGAGCCGTTGCGTCGCGGTTTCGAACAAGGGTAGGAGGTCGTTGGTCGACCAACCGTCGTTTCCCGCAGCGGCCCAAGCGTCGTAATCCCGGCGGCTTCCCCAAACCGCCGCGCAGCCGTTGTGGGCGGAACAACCACCGATCACACGGGCGCGCTCAAAGTTGACGACGCGGTTGGGATAGCAATCCTCGCTCGAGTATCCCCAGTCGTGGGAGTTCCCGAGCGCGCTGGCGTCGACAAGATCGGCCGGCCACCGGCCGTCCGCGAGCGGGCCGAAATCGGGGCCGGCCTCCAAAACCAAAATGGATTCGTCAGACTGTTCCGCGAGCAGACCCGCGATCACGCAGCCAGACGTGCCGCCGCCGAGGATCACGGTGTCAGCGTAGCTGGGAATCTCGGCGGGGTCTCCGCGGCGAGACGAAACCGGCATCGAAGACTACGCGCGCGCCGTCGCAGTCGAGGCCGCGAGCCGCCGCAAGACCGTTTGCAAAATGCCGCCGTTCCGGAAATATTCGACTTCGACTGGGCTGTCGATGCGGCAAATCGCCTCGAAGTCCACCGTCGCCCCGTCCGTGCGTTCGGCGCGCACCTTTAGTTTCGCGTGCGGTATCAATCCAGTCGCGATCCCAGAAATCGAGAAGACCTCCTCACCGGTCAACCCGAGCGAGGCGGCGCTTTCGCCGGAGAGGAACTGCAGCGGCAGGACACCCATGCCCACCAGATTCGACCGGTGAATGCGCTCAAGACTTTCCGCGATCACCGCCTTGACGCCGAGCAGCAAGGTCCCCTTCGCCGCCCAGTCGCGGGACGATCCGGTGCCATATTCCTTGCCACCGATCACGATCAGCGGCGTGCCGTCCGCTTGATAGCGTTGCGCTGCCTCGTAGATATTCATTTCCTCCCCGGTTGGGAAATAACGCGTGACGTTCCCCTCTTTGCCCGGCGTGAGCAAGTTGCGCAAGCGGATGCTGGCAAACGTGCCGCGGATCATCACTTCATGGTTGCCCCGGCGCGAGCCGTAGGAGTTGAACTCGAAGGGCTGCACCCCCTTGTCGATCAGAAATTGACCCGCGGGGCTCGTCTTCGGAATCGAGCCGGCCGGAGAAATATGATCAGTGGTGACTGAATCGCCGAGCCGAGCCAGCACACGGGCGCCGGTGATGTCGCTGAGGGGCTCGGGTTCCGGCGCCAAATCTTGGAAGAAGGGCGGCTCTTGCACATAAGTCGACGCTTCATTCCACTCGTAGAGATTGCCCGAGGGGATTGGCAGTTCCTGCCACTTCTCGTCACCAATGAACACGGACTTGTATTCCTCGGTAAACATCGCCGGATCGATCGACTGTTCTATCGTTTCGGAGATCTGTTGGGAAGTTGGCCAGATATCCCGGAGAAAAACTGGGTCGCCGTTCGGGTCGAAGCCGAGCGGATCGCGGCCGAGGTGGATATCGACGCTCCCCGCGAGCGCCGCGGCGACCACGAGCGGCGGCGAGGCGAGAAACGACGCCCGCACTTGCGGATGGATCCGGCCCTCGAAGTTGCGGTTGCCGGACAGGACCGCGGAGACGATCAGCTCATTCGCGTCAACCGCATCCGCGACCGGCGCCGGCAGCGGCCCACTGTTGCCGATACAGGTCGTGCATCCGTAGCCGACGACGTGAAAACCCAATGCTTCCAGATACGGCATGAGCCCTGACTTGGCGAGATATCTCGTCACCACTTGCGATCCGGGAGCCATACTGGTCTTCACATAGCCGGGAACACGCAATCCGCGCTCGACCGCGTTTTTGGCGAGCAAGCCGGCGCCGATCATCACCGACGGATTCGACGTGTTGGTGCAGGAAGTGATCGCGGCAATGACGACCGCGCCGTGGTGCAGCATTTCGCGCTGATCGCCGATATCGATCGCGACACCGCCGACGCGGGGGAGCAATTTCGGACTGGGGAGGGTTGTCACCACGCCTTCGTTTGGCACGCCACCCTCGCCTTCGAGCCGTCCAATGTCTTCCTCCGGCTGTTCGTCGTCGACAGGGAAACCCTCAAACGCAGGCGTAAAGGTCGAGCGGAACGTATGGCGCAGCTTATTGATTTCGACCCGATCTTGAGGCCGGCGTGGTCCCGCCATGCTTGGTTTAATCGTGCCCAGGTCGAGCTCCAAGAGATCGTTGAACGTGGGATCGGGCGTGTCGTCCGTGCGAAACATGCCCTGCTCATTGAAGTACCGCCCGACGAGATCGACTTGATCCTCGGTCCGGCCGGTCATCTGTAAGTAGCTGAGCGTTTCATCGTCGACGGGGAAGAGCGACGCGGTGGCGCCATATTCCGGCGCCATGTTCGAAATCGTCGCCCGGTCGGCTACGCGAAGGTTGCTCAAGCCAGCACCGCAAAACTCGACAAATCGGCCAACCACGCCGTAATCGCGTAGCAGCTCGGTCACGTAGAGGACCAGATCAGTTGCCGTGGCGCCAGGCCGCAGCGTGCCCGTCAAGCGGACGCCGATGACTTCCGGCATGAGCTGATACAGCGGTTGGCCGAGCATGACCGCCTCGGCCTCGATCCCGCCGACACCCCACCCCAGCACGCCGACGCCGTTGATCATGGTCGTGTGAGAATCGGCCCCGACGAGGGTATCGGGAAAGGCGACGGTCTCCATTCCGACCTGCCGCGTTGCCACGACCGACGCGAGATATTCCAGGTTCACCTGGTGCACGATGCCGGTGCCGGGGGGCACCACGCGGAAGTTCTGGAACGATTGCTGGGCCCAGCGCAGGAGGGCGTACCGCTCCTTGTTACGCTCGTATTCAAGCTCGACGTTGCGGTTGAAGGCGAGCATCGTGCCGAAGCGATCGACTTGCACCGAATGGTCGATCACGAGATCGACTGGAACGAGCGGGTTGATGCGCGTGACGTCTCCACCCATACGGGCGACGGCAGAGCGCATCGCCGCGAGATCGACCACCGACGGCACGCCGGTGAAGTCCTGCAAGACAACGCGTCCGGGCATAAACGGCAACTCAACATCGTCTTCGGCATCCGCGGCCGCGGGCTGCCAATTGCCGAGGGTTTGCACGTCTTCAGGATCAACGAACTCGCTGCCGGCATGACGGAGCAGGTTCTCAAGCAGGATTTTCACCGTCACTGGCAAGCGATCGAGTTGCGCTACGCCCGCTTCGGCAAGCGTCGCTAACCGGTAATAGGCGACAGTTGTGCCGGCGCCGGTGGTTAGCGTCGTACGGGCCCCGAACGGATCGGGCCGAGCTGGAACGTGCATTGGATCCATGATTGCCTGTGTCCCCCTTGACGAACCGAGGTGGTGCGCAGAGCCGTAACTCCGCGCCATATCAACGGCAAACAGTTTAAACGAACCTACTCACCATGACGCGACACTGCCTTTGCATAACGAAAGTGGGACCGGAAGGTGATGGCCGGAACGGAACGGTCAGTTCCACGATGAATCAACACTCGATGGGGTGGAGTTCCTACTTGTTGACTCCGACACGTCGTCAGCGATAGGCGTCGAAAGGATCGTGCTTCAGCTGTGCGAGCGTTCCTCGTCGGATTGGGCATCGGCACGCTGATCTGTGTGCTCACACTGACCATGACCGTCCGTGCTCTCAACGATGTGCCCGGAGCTGGTTCCTCCGCGGAGCTCGCGTCCTCCAAGTACAAAGTGACTGTCAAGATCAAGCTCTCGAACGACGGGATAGGAACGCAAAAGGAAGTCGCCGCCGGCTTTGCGCTCGAGGACGAGTTCACCGACTATTTCGATGACCACTCCGAAACCGGTCAGCTCGACGGCGACGGCGTTGGCTTTGGCTATTTCGATCTCTACCTGTACACGGCTGATCGCGACCGCCTGATCACCGACATCCTGCCAATCGTGCGGGCGTCAGATCCCCCCAGCGGTTCGTACATCTCCAGTAAAGATACGAATACCGGCGCCGACGAACAGCGAATTGATCTCTGAGCCGGCTCTTCGATCCGACCAACGCTGCGACTCGTGCCAAAATGGCAGCGACGCACACGCGAGCGTCGATTTGATTGCGTATAATCGCGGCATGGCAGAGGCAAAGAGCGACCGGGACTTGCCAGACGGTGACCCGGCGACCGGAGGACCACGTCCCGCAGCGCCTGATCTCGTCCCATCACGCCGCCAATACCTCGATCTCAAGCGCCTACACCCGGACGCCATCCTCCTCTACCGGCTCGGCGATTTCTACGAATCGTTTGACGAGGACGCGCAGGTCGTCGCCCGTGACGTTCGAATCACGCTGACCTCGCGCAGCTTTGGCCGCAGCGGCCGCGTGCCGATGGCCGGTATTCCCTATCACGCCCTCAACCACTACCTCGCCCGGTTGCTCGCCGCAGGTCATACCATCGCCATCGCCGAGCAATTGACCGAACCTGGGCGTGGGCTCGTCGAACGAGCCGTCACCCGCGTTATTACACCGGGAACAATCGCGGACACCGCGCTCCTGCCCCCGGACGAAAATCGCTATCTCGCGGCCCTCTGCGCGCATGGTGAGCAGACCGGACTCGCCTGGGTCGATGTCAGCACTGGGGAGTTCGCGACAATGGAGTTCGGCGGCCATCGCAAGGTCGAGCAACTCCGCGGGGAGCTTGCGCGGTTGAACCCGGCTGAGTGTCTGATTTCCGCGGAGAACCCGCCCGATTTGACCCCACCCTGCCACCTCACACCGGTCGAGCGCTGGCACTTCGATCCGGCGCGAGCGCAAGCAACGCTTTGCGACCAATTCGAGGCACAGTCGCTTGTGCCGTATGGATGCGCTGACTTCGCGGCCGCGACCGGGGCCGCCGGCGCCATCGTCAACTACGTCGCGCGCACGAACCCGCGTCTTCTTTCCTTACTCAGTGGACTGCGCACGGAAGCGCCCGACGATCGGGTCGGACTCGATGCCGCGACGCGGCGAAATCTGGAGCTCACCCGCAGTTTCGGGACCGGGGGCCGGCGCGGCAGCTTGCTTTCCGTCGTCGATTCAACCCAGACCGCGCAAGGCGCGCGTCAATTGCGCCAGCTGCTCGGCGCACCCTTGCGCAATCGTGACGAGATCGAACGCAGACAAGCTCTCGTTGGCGCGCTCGCCGAACGTGGTCCGTTGCGAGTGGAGCTTGCCCGCGCCTTACGCACGGTTGGCGATCTCGAACGGCTCGTCAGCAAGATCAGCCAGCGGTTGACGACTGCGCGCGATCTCCTCGCGCTCAGCGCAACCCTCGGTGTATTGCCGGAAATCGCGCACATGCTCGAGCAAAGTGGCTCGCCCGCAGTCGTCAATTACGCTCGTTCGCTTGACCCTTGTACAGAGCTCCACCTGAGTCTTGCGAACGCAATTGACGCCGACGAAACAGCGGGCGCCCGAATTCGGCCCGGGTATTGCGCATCGCTCGATGCGGCAACGGACAACGCGCGGCACATTCGGTGCTGGTTTACCGAACTCGAACGAACGGAACGGGAGCGGACGGGGATACGCTCACTGAAGGTCAGCTACAACAAAGTATTCGGTTACTATCTCGAAATCAGCCGGCCCAACATCCATCTCGTCCCCGCCGAATATGTCCGGAAGCAAACGATCGCCACCGGCGAGCGATTCATCACCGCCGAGCTCCGGGCCGCGGAGGCGCGCCTGTCGGTCATCGACGAGGAGATCGCAACCCGCGAACGCACGCTCCTTGACGAGTTGAGCGACGAGGTTGTGACCATGGTCGGTCGCCTCCTCGCGACCGCGCGCCGTCTCGCAATGGTCGACGCCCTCCTCTCGTTGGCGGAAGTCGCGGCCCGCGAAAACTGGGTCCGCCCTGAGCTCAACGATGGCGATTACCTCGACATCGCCGGTGGTCGCCATCCTGTGGTCGAGGCCGGTTTGGCTGGCGAACCGTTCATGCCGAACGATTGCCGCCTCGGCGGCGACGAACCTCGCCTCCTTCTGGTCACCGGCCCGAATATGGGCGGCAAGAGCACCTACCTGCGCCAGGTCGCGGTCATCGTTCTCCTCGCCCAGATCGGCTCGTACGTGCCGGCGCAATCGGCGCGAATCGGTCTGGTCGACCGCATTTTCACGCGGGTCGGCGCTCAGGACGATCTCGCCCGCGGTTCGAGCACGTTCATGATCGAGATGATCGAAACCGCGACCATCCTCCACCAGGCGAGTCGCCGCAGCCTCGTCATTCTCGATGAAGTCGGCCGCGGCACCAGCACCGACGACGGACTCGCCATCGCGCGCGCCGTCGTCGAGGACCTCCACACGCGGGTGGGCGCGCGCACGCTGTTCGCGACGCACTACCTCGAATTGACGGGTCTTGCCGATTACGTTCCGGATATCGGCAACGTCCACGTCGCCGCGCTCGAAGCGGACGACCGGGTGATCTTTCTCTACAACGTGCGCAAAGGGCCGGCCGATCGCGCATACGGGATCCAGGTCGCCCGCTTGGCAGGATTGCCGCCGTGGGTCGCCGACCGGGCGGAGGCGGTACTCGCATCGCTTCCCGAGTCGAAACCCCAAGCCAACGGCCACCGTGCAGACGAGACTCCACCGCCTATTCAGCGGATTGCCGAAGACGACGCGCCCTACCAGCTCGCGCTCGATGGATTCAAGACGGGGCCAACCACCGCCGACCGGATCGCGCGCGGTCTGCGCGAACTCGACCTTGCTCGTCTGACGCCGCGCGAAGCGATCGACTGGCTTTTCGAGCAGCAATCGCAGCTCTGAGGCGGGCGAACGATGGGCGAAGGCCAGGCAATGCGCGCCGTGCCCCAAGCCGCCATCCGGGTGCTTCCCGCCTCGGTCGCGGCGAGCATCGCGGCGGGAGAGGTGATCGAGCGCCCGGCCTCGGTCGTTAAGGAACTGGTCGAGAACGCGCTCGATGCAGGCGCGGTGTCGATCCGGATCGACACCGGCGGTGGGGGCGTCGTGCAAATCCGGGTTATGGACGACGGCATCGGAATCCCCGCGCCCGATCTGTGGTTAGCCTGCCAACGTCACGCCACGAGCAAACTCGGGACTGACGACCTTCGTGCCGTGCGGACGCTCGGTTTCCGCGGCGAGGCGCTGCCGAGCATCGCGAACGTGGCCGAGCTGACCATCGTCAGCGCCGTTGACGATTCGGGCGTCGGACAGAAGATCGTCGTGCGTGACAACGCGATGATCGTCAATCAGCCAGCGCCGCGAACGCGCGGGACGACAGTTAGCGTCTTCCGCTTGTTCGAACGCATGCCCGCGCGGCTCGCATCGATGCTCGTCGCCAAACCCGAGAACAGCGCGATTGGTCAAACAGTGCGCCGTCTCGCTCTCACCGCGCCGCAGGTGGCGATCACATTGGCGATCGACGGGCGGATCAACTTCCGGACGACCGGTTCCGGCGATCTTTGCACAGTACTCGGTGAGATCTATGGCGCCGAACTGATCACCAACCTTGATGCGCTCGACGAGACGGAGATTGGCGGCGCTCGCCTCAGCGGCGTGCTCGCCGCGCCGCATATCAATCGTCCTGGCCGCGGCCAGGTCAATATCATCGTCAACGGGCGCTGGGTGCAGCCGCGCGGGCTCATCCCGCGGATCGAGGCAGGTTACCGCCCGGTATTGCCCCGCGGCCGGCATCCGGTCGCCGCGCTTGTGGTCGAAACAGCACCCGAGCTGGTCGACATCAACATTCACCCGTCGAAGCTTGAGGTCCGGCTGCGCGAGGAGCGCGTGATCGGGCAGGCGTTGGGCGAGCTTGTGCACACGATGCTGGGACGCCGCCCACACCTGCTCCACAGCGGTTTCGAACTGGGCGCAATCACGCTCCAACCCGCGGCCACCATTGCCGAAACCACGCCGGCCTACGACGATTCACTTGTTCAGACACCGAGTCTGCCGCCACTTCGGCTCATCGGCCAGGTCCGGTCGGCGCTGATGCTCTGCGAAGGACCAGAAGGTCTCTATTTGATCGACCAGCATCGCGCCCATGAGCGCATCATCTTTGAGCGCCTGAAGGCAGTGCATAGCCGAGTTGAAGAGCCGGAGCCGTTGGCGGAGCCGCTGCTGATCGAGCTGCGACCTGCCCAGATCGCCCGCTTCAGTCGCCGCATCGACGATCTTGCCACCCTTGGCTTCCAATGCGAATCGTTCGGCGGACGCACGTTCCTCCTGCGAACCGCGCCGGTTTTGCCCGGCGTGACCTCCGTTCGAGCTGATGGCGTCGAGGCCGCACTTACTGGTCTTGGCGAGATCGCCGAGCTTGGGCCCGCCCTGCTCGATCTCCCCGATGAGGAGGCGGGCGAAGGCGAGGATTGGCAGCAGCGACTCCTGGTCAACCTCTCCTGCCGAACGGCCGTTCGCCGCGGCCGTGCGCTTGAGCCGCCCACCATGCGCGCCCTGATCGAAGGGCTCGGCCAAACCGCCTCACCGGCCGTCTGCCCCCACGGTTCTCCGCTGCTGATGCATGTCAGCGCCGACCTTCTCGAACGCCAATTCGATTGGCGATAACGCAACGGCGCGCGGTCGCCGTCAGTGTCTACTCATAACGAACATCAGGACGGCCTTTCGGCCGTCCTGATGTTGGATGGTGAGAATTTGAGAAATCCTTAGACGGACAGGAACTCGCCCGCGACCCAGCCCGTGCCAGCCGTGGAATCGACCTCATACCAGAGGTAGCCATCGGCTGCTTCGGACGCGCTGAGAATCGTGACGGTGTCGCCATCGACGATCGTGCCTAGCACCGAACCTGAGAGGCTGGCCGAATCCCGAACGTTGAGGGCGTCGGTAGCGACCGTAGCAACCGTGTCGACGGTCAGCGCCAACTGCGAGGAGTCAGAGGTCAAGTAGTCGGCGACCACCCACCCGGTTGTTCCAGACGCGGTCTGAATCTCGGCCCAGGTGTACTCGTCGGCTGAATCGGTCGCGCCTAGATCAGTAACGGTGTCGCCGAACGCGACCGTTTCCAAGACGGCACCAGAGAGACTGCCCGAATCGCGGACATTGAGCGCATCGGTGTTGACGTCGAGCGTGCCGGCGCTAGTCGTCGTCGTAGTAGCCGACGTTGTGTCCGCCAGGAACTCACCAGCGGCGTATCCGCTCACCCCGTCGAAATCGACCTGATACCAGGAGTAGCCGTCGGCCGAGGTTGGGCCGGCGAGCACCGTCCCGACCGTCCCCTCGTTGATCATTTCGATCACCGCGCCCGCAGTGCTGGCGCTGACGCGGAGGTTGATCCCATCGGTGGTGACCACCGTCTGGTTGGGGCTGAACGCCGCGGCGTCCTGCGCGTTTGCCGTGAACGCGCCGCCAAGCCAGCCGGCACTGAGTACGGTCACGACGATGACCAACGCCGCCGAGAGGAGACGAGAGTTGTTCAAAACTGATCGGATCGCCATGTTGTCATACCCCTTCTACTGCTGCCTTCGAGTCGAACTGCATCGACCTTCCATTGACACCAGGGTAAGTGGGGCATCTGCAAGCTCCCTGGGCCTTTCCTGTACGTTTACTGGGAGTTTCGGAACGGTTTGCAGGGAGGCACGGAGTTGACACGAGGCGCCTCCCGAACTCAGCAGTGTTTCTGCACATTCCTTGCGATATGCGCAGCGAGAAGCAATCGGTACTCCGCGTGAGGGCAAAGACGCGAAGAATGTGGAGGTGAACGATGACCGATCCCCAGATCGACCCACTTGACGAGGAGAATCAGCAGGAAAAGGCCGAGCACGAAGCCGCCAAGCGTAGCTCGTCACCGCTGGGCGCCTTCGAGGTCGCGGCCGACGCGATTACTCGCCCATTTGCCCGCGAAAAACTCACGGAGGAAGAAGCTGAAGAAGTAGCCGAGGAAACCGACAAGGAAGAGCGATCTATCTGACCTTGTTTGCGGACTCAGTTGCAAACGGACAAAGCAGTCACGTATCCGCGGGAAATTCGTCTATCGCCAGGCATCGAGATCGCGTCCATGTCGGTACGTCTGGCTGGTCATATCGTTCCTGGCGAGGACCGTTCTACCCGCCGTCTGAGTCGCCGCGAGAGGACCTCGCATTCTACGCCCGTCACTTCTCGACCGCCGAGGTCAACAACACGTTCTATCGCCTGCCAAGTATTGAGACAGTGAGATCCTGGCGAGATACGGTTCCGGCCGATTTCATCTTTGCGATCAAAGCAAGCCGATATATCACACACATGAAACGTCTGAGCGATCCCGAACAACCGCTTGCACTGCTGTTCGAGCGGATCCAGCCATTGGGCGACCGGCTCGGTCCCATCCTCTTTCAATGCCCACCCCGCTGGCACAAGAACGTGGATCGGCTGGGAGCGTTCCTCCAGCACCTTCCGCGCGATCACCGGTATGCCTTTGAATTCCGGGATCCGACATGGTTTGACCGCGAGGTCTACGATCTCTTGTCCGCGCATCAGGTCGCGCTTTGCATGTATGACCTGGCCGGTCAGCGTTCCCCCATGGTGATGACCACGGACATGGTGTATGTCCGCTTCCACCGACCGGCCAGAGACGATACATGGGCCTACGATCGCGACGCGCTTGTCAAGTTGGCTGAAGACATCACGTTCTGGGTGAACGACGGCCGCTCGGTTTACTGCTACTTCAACAACGATCCCGGCGGCGCCGCGCCACGAAATGCCCAGGAATTGCTTGAGTTATTGAGCCCGTAATTCTCGGCCGTGGCGCCATCGATCTCGCGCCGAAGTCGAACGCGGCTTGTTATTGGCCCACGATGTCGTCCTTGAGCGCTGCCACGTGACTGATGACCTCGTCAATGAGCTCGGCGGGCACACTAAAGGTGGCCAAGGAGTCGATGAGATGGCCGGCGACCGCGCCAAACTGTGCTTCACTGATGCCGAGACCTTCATGAGCGCGGCGCATACTCCGCCCCTTGTACTGATTCGGACCGCCCAGCGCGAAGCTCATGAACCGCGTTTGGTGCCGGCGCAAGTGATCCATATCGATGTGTTCGAAGATCGGCTTCAGCGACTCGTCGGCCAAGATACGCTGATAGAAATTGGCGACAACCGCTTCAATATTTGCCGCTCCGCCTAACCGCTCATACAGTGAAGGCTTCTCTAACGTCACGACGCTCATCATTTTCTCCATTACCTGGGACCAGACACACAATCTCGATCCCTTGAGGCATTCCAACCTGTGTTGTCTGTAAATGCCTGCGTCCATTAGCTTTCATTCCGCCCTTCGGCGGGACTGCTCTATCTTGCCCGCGGTGACCTGCCATCGCATGCGTGATTTCGCGTATTTCGCGTCACGGCACCCGCCGCGTCCAAACCGTATTCGGCCCAGCGCAGGCAGGTTTTCGCCTCGCCGATGTCGAGCATGGCGAGAAAGTCGTCGGGCGGCAAGAAATTGATGGAGCGGTAATATCCGTAATAACGCCGTCCTAGTGTTGCGGTGGGATGATGAGGAAAGTACCAGCTTCGCGGCTGACTGAACCCGGCAACACAACGAATCGAACACGCGACCCGGCATTGTGCCGGGTCGCTGTCTTGTTGCTCGGCACGTCATCCGATTTCCGGAAAGTCATCGACCTTGAGCTTCGTCAAATCTTCCCACTGGTCACCCTGAGCGTTATAGCTGAAGTACTCGCCTTGCCTATCCAAGAGCTTGTTGATACTGCCCATTGCCCGCTCAAATGTCTTGCTGTCGTCGACGTCGATTGAGCAATCGAGCACTCGGCGCTCGCGGCCAGTCTCGTCAGGGTAAAGGCGGAGTCGAAGGGAAAGTCGCTTGCCGGGTTGCCTTACGGGTTTGAGCGCGTCATAAAGCGCGTTTGCGCCGATGCCGGTCAGAGTACTCATCAGTAGTTCGAGAGCAATTGAGAGTGCGACTGAAACTTCCGAGAACTTGTAGACCGGTACCGCCGACGCGTCGGCGTACTTGTTTAGTTCGTCGGCAACTGCATCTATCGTTGCTCCGTCGAAGTCTCTCGCGTCGAAGACAATGTTGATTCGAGGTCGTAGCGGCTGTCCGATAGGGTTCCGTTTGTCATCCATCATCGGCGCTTGCCCTCGTCGCTTACTTGGTGCAAACGCGACTCGCTATGCCGGATGCCTGACCATGAAGTCACGAATGCCGTCGATCATCAAACCGACCTGTTCCGGTTTGTAATTGCCGTAGTTGCCATGCGCGGCGTCGTTTCGCAGATCGAGCCAACTTTGAACCGACCGCCATTCAATCTGATTGTAGAGCGGAAATATCCGAAGATCGTCGTTCATGGCTGATGCCTTCTTTGGTTCGACCGAGCCGTTCGGTTTCGTTACGGTCGTGTCGATGCCGTTTTTCTGGCACAAGCTACGCAAGTGCGCTTCGAGCGTGCTCCCTGCGATCACGGCGGCGTCGTCGTTGTACCCATCGCCGAATAGCGACGTTGCCATTTCGAGGTAGTCGTCAAAGACCTCGGCATGTACTCGTTCCTTAAGTGAACACGTGAACCCATGGGAAAAATTTTCTAGAGCGGATTTCAGAATGCCGACCCCTGCTTCGACAGAGGCCGCGAACGTGTTCTCGGTCCTTTTCTCAAACGTTGCGGTAAACGACGAATTGTCGCCAAAGACGGTTCGAAGCAAGTCCGAGGATTGTGTTTGCCACTCAAAAAACTTTTCCGGCTCAACAACCTTGTGCAAACTGGGTTGGGAAACAAACTGCCTTAGCGCAGTTTCCCCCTTTGCGATCACGTCCTCGAACCGCTTGACAATCACCGCATCGACCACGCTGCCGACCCCCTCTGCATATCGTGAACCTCATATCCGCCGGTCGCAGCCATTCTCCCGCGTGCGTGTTCACCACTGTTGCGGAACTCAGAATCAGGAACCGCCTATGCCATCATCTATGATTTGAAATAGGTCGCCTATGGCCACATGCCTGCTGTAGATTGCGTTTGATCCTCATGTCGATGTGAAGTCAAAGACGGCCAATTGTCTTCAGCGCTCGGCACGCAAATGCAATATAGCGCCCAACTAGAGCAACCTTGGCCGCCAATTTCAGTTTCATTGTCGTCAAGGTGATCGAACATTCATGACTTTGGAGGCCCCTGACCTTTGAACTGCAATACTTGATCTGGCTAAGGACGGAGCACTCAGACGTACGATGCGGAGACAGAAAAGCCTATGTCGGGAACTCAAAGATGAGCCTTCATCACAAAGGTCGCACGTTCTCGCTTGATTTCGTCGAACCGTTCGTCCAATTCGGTACGACTCGACACCTGTTCTCTTTCAAGCCAATCAAACCGCTCTTCTCTTGATTCGCTCGGGTCATGTTTACCTAAACAGACGATGCCAGTACCGTTCGAAGACAGTATTCCGCTAACCCGATAAGACTCGCCCGCATAAATAAAATCAGCGACACGCCATGTAGACGACTCCCAACGATCTTCCCATTTGGTCGCATATGCGTGACTCTTGCGCATCTCGAACAGAACCCTGTAGTTTTGATACAGATTGCCTTTTCCGCACTCTAGAACGGAAGATCCGAGGTCAACCTTACGTCGTAATTAACGACGGCCAGCAATAGATGGAGCATGGTTCATGTTTCTCAACTAAATTAATGATAAACCGTTTCTCCGAAGTCCAGGAGAAAATTGGCTGCCCTTCCGTTGATACGGAACTTAATTAGCACGGAGATAATTTTACAAGGAAGGTTCCACAGGTTCCAGGTGCTCTTTGCTCTGAAGGACGAAGGATGCATAAAAAATTCTTGATATCTCACGGCACCCGCTTCGCCCACACGGAATCCGGAAAGCGGTCGAGGATTTCTTGCCAGACGCGATACATTTGGTCGTTGTCGTGCGTTTTGAGATAGGTGGCGATGCCGCGCCAGTAAATGGCCTCGGCGGCGAAGACGCCGTCCGGCTGGCGTTCGGTGACGTTGCCGAGCAGGTCGATGGCGCGGTCGTATTCGGCCCAGCGCAGGCGGGAGCTCGCTTCGCCGATGTCGAGCATGTCTAGAAAGTCGTCGGGCGGCAAGAAATTGATGGAGCGGTAATGGACCACTCCGCGGCGGTCGGCGATGAGGAGGGTTGGTGTCCAAATCACGTTGAGCGGCCGGACGACGCCCCGATCCTTGAACAGATCGAGGCGTAGCGGCACAAAGCGATCCGCAATCGCGGCCTGCACGCGGGCGTCTGGATACGTCACGGCATCCAGTTTCTCGCAGCCACGTCAAGGGACCTTCATCACGTCGATCAGGATCGGACGCCGGCTCGAGCGCGCTTCATCCAGTGCGGCGTCCCATTCGTAGAGCCAGGAGAAGGCGGTGAAATCGTCCGTCATGTTGAAGTCACTTTCTCGGAAAATCGATGTAAAGCATCATCACGAGATCGAAATCGGTAATATCACGCATGATTTCGCTCACGCTCACAGCATAATGCTTGTGTTGCACCCGAGTGGGTGATAGACTGTACGTACACTCAGGTTGCGTCGCAGTTTGGTTTCGCGTGGATGCCCATGGGAGGATTCTGAAGAATGGTTATCGATTTACTTGCTCGCCGGGTCAATCGGCGGAGAGTGCTTGAAGGCTGGGCGGGAGCGATGCTCCTCGGCGGTTTCACCGCGCCCTTCCGCGGCTACCGCGTGTCCGCCGCGGCCAACGATGTGCAACCGGCGAACTTGGGTGTGCTGACCATCGCGGCCGGTGGTCTCGATTCGCGGCGACCGGGCGAACCGGAAAATAGTGATGTGCTGAAGATTTGCCGCGTTGATGTGCCCAATCGCACGCTTCGCGTGATTAGTCTCCCGCGCGACTTGTATGTGGATATTCCTGGATTTCAGGCCGACAAGATTACCCGCGCGTACGATTTTGGCTCAAAAGCGACCGGCACCTTCAAGGGCGGTGCGAACGCGATTAAAGACACTATTGAGAGCAATTTCGATATCGAAATCGACGCGGTTGTACTCACGACCTTTGGCGGCTTCGAAGATATCGTCGACGCCTTCGGCGGTGTCGATGTCGACAACCCGTACGACGTCTCGGACGGCGAATACCCGACGACCGACTATGGATACAAGAGCATTTATTTCCCCACTGGCCAGATCCATCTCAATGGCGAGGAAGCGCTCGAATTCTCGCGTACCCGCCATCAGGACGGCGACGATGGCCGCGTGATGCGCCAGGAGCTAGTTATTCGCGGTCTGCTTGATCGCTCGAAAGATTCGGACAACAAAGCGAAGATCAGTGACCTGATCACCGCGCATCGGAAGTCGATCCGCACCGACCTCGGCAAGTCGAAGCAGCTTGCGCTCGCGCTCGCCGCGCCCGATTTCACCAACGACAATGTGTCCTTCACGACGCTGGTGAATTTCATTTATGGCGACTATGCCGGCGACATGTGGATTTATGCCGGCGACTGGGGCCAAATCCCCGGCTACGTCCAGGGTTTCTTGGATGGGTCGATCAGCTAAGACGATCGCACTATCACAGCAACTCGATAGCACCTTTCGCTTCGGTCGTTCCATCTAGCGCCTCGAAGCGAAAGGTGCTGTTAGTATGATTATTAATAGTGGCACGATCGCTCTAAAGAATTTGATTCCTAGTGGAGCCTGTCTCGTGACTATTGCCACCCAATCAACATCTCTGTCGGCGCCGGAAATTGCGCGTGCGGCCGGGGTGAATCCGGTCGATTACCTGGAGCAACGCGGCTTCGTCCAAGATGTGACGGATGCCGGCGCGTTGCGCCAGGCGTTTGCTGACGGAATCGTCACCGCGTACGTTGGGTTCGATCCAACGGCGACCTCGCTCCACGTGGGGCACCTGCTCGGGATCATGATGCTCGCCACGCTGCAGCGCTTCGGGCATCGGCCGATCGCTCTCGGCGGCGGCGGCACGGCGATGGTTGGCGATCCCACCGGAAAAACCGCGACCCGTGCGGTGCTCTCGATCGACACGATCCGCGAGAATCTGCAGCACATCTTGCGGCAGTTCGACCGCCACATCGATTTCGAAGGCAACCGGTTCGACAGCAATCCACCGGCGCTCCTGTTGAACAACGCCGACTGGTTGCTTGAGCTGAAGTACATCGACTTTCTGCGCGACATCGGCCGCCATTTTTCGGTCAACGAAATGCTGGCGAGCGAGACGTACAAGGTCCGGCTCGAATCGACCGGTCTCAACTTCGTCGAGTTCAATTACCGCCTGGTCCAGGCCTACGATTTCCTCTATCTCAACCAGCACTATGGCTGCTTGCTGCAGATGGGCGGTTCGGATCAGTGGGGGAATATCGTCGCCGGGGTCGATCTCATCCGGCGGGTCGAGGGCGTGCAGGCGTTTGGGCTTGTGTGCCCGCTGTTGACGACCTCGTCCGGGCAAAAAATGGGCAAGACTGAGGGCAATTCCGTCTGGCTCGACCCGGAACAGACCTCGCCGTACGACTTCTATCAGTACTGGATGAACGCCGAAGACGACGACGTCCCCCGGTTCCTCCGGCTCTACACTTTCTTGCCGGAGGACCAGATCTCCGAATTGACTTCCGTCGAAGGGGAGGCCCTGCGCGAGGCGAAGCGGGTGCTCGCCTGGGAAGCGACGGCGTTGACCCATGGTGAGGCGGCCGCCTCGGAAGCGCAGGCGGCGGCCGACGTACTCTTTGGTCATCATGATTTGGCCGCCGGTGATTGGGTCGACGATCCATCGCTGCCGACGACGGAGATTCCTGCCTCCGAGGTTGAGGCTGGGATGACGATCGCCGATCTCTTCGTCCGGGCTGGACTCGCGAGCTCGCGTAGGGACGCCCGGCGGACCGCCGCGCAGGGTGGGCTCTCGATCAGCGATGCGCGGGTCGAGGACGTCGATCAGCCGTTCACAGGCGCAGCCAGTGCCCTTCTTCTTCGCGCGGGCAAGAAACGATTCCGGCGAATCGTGGTTTCCTGACCGTCGAAGTTCATCATTACGTCCGCCTTCACCCCCGGCCCTCGGAATGCAACGCGGTTCCACCGCGACGCCGGGCTGAAAGTGACCCAGAGGATGCCCCGTAAAAACGACGAAGCCCGCCGGAGGGGGCTGAGATGTGCTCGCACTGGTGGGTGGAGTCGTCGGGGCGTCTGGCGCACGCCCGCGTGGCGACGACGGCAGTTTGCTCTGACCAACCGGGTTGCGTGCGGTCCTGGGGGTACGGCTGTACGCCCCTACGCAATGACGGCGCGCCGTCTTTACGCGCCGGTCTTGAGCCGGCTTTGGAGGGTCAGCCGGGTGCCGTCTGAGCCATTTTGAAGCCCGGCACGCGGCATCAGCAGCGTAGGATCTTTTCGCCTAGCGAGCTGCGGGTACCCTCTGGGTGTGGCGGGCAGCAGGGTAGGGTGAGCGTTGCTCGCGGGAACGACACCTGTCGCAGCTTCGTGATTGGTTGGCTCCGCCCTTACCCGAATGGTCCGGCAGGGTTTGGCATAAAGCTGCCGAGAATTTCCGAGCCCGCGAGATAGATGAGGATCGCAAGGACGACGGCGAGGATGGTCAGGCCAACCTGCAACACGCCTGTTTCCGGCTCACCCTTCTTCGCGTTGTAGACGCCGACGCCGACGCCGAGGATGCCGAAGAGAAGCGGCGAGAGGAGCAGCGCCAAGATGATGAATACCCAACCGGCTTTGATCGTCCAGACCAATTCTGGATGTCGCTGATCTCCTTTGTCGGCGTTCAGGAAGGACTTCGGGAGAGATGGCGATGCCGCGCCCGATGGCGATACCCGGCGCGGGTGTTTGCTGCCGACCATGAACTCTCTGGCCTGTTGCTGCTCCCACGGCGCGAGTTTTTCCCAATTCTCGCGCACGTATTTTTCATATGCTTCTGCTTGCGGTCCTTCGTACACTGCGTGTGGATCGGTCGCCATTGGTCGTTTCCCCTACGCTTGGGTGTGCGGCTTACTATCGCTCTACCATCCTGGGGAGATGGCGGATAAGCGGAATCACCCAATGGCACGATGTTGACGGAGGGGAGCGGACAGGAGTCCTAGTGGGATCGGACAGGGACCGCCGCGGTCTCCGGACGGTAAATCGTGAACGCGGCGATGGCGCCGCCGGCGAGGAGGAGCGCGATTGCAATCGCCACCTTCTCGACTCCGATCACGCCCGCGACGACGCCAACCAGCAGCGTCGGCGCGAGCGCGCCAATGCTCTGGAAGAGCGATTGCGTCGCGATCACTTGTCCACGATAGGCGGGAGGAGTACGCGTCAGGAGCACCGACCGCGAAGCCACGCTCACCAGTGACGAGGCGAACCCAGCGGGGATCGAAATCAGCATCACGATAAGCACAAGTGGCGGCACGTGCAACGTGTTGGCGACGTTGTCGGTCGGGATTAAGAGCACGTTGTTCAACAGGTCGCGGATTTGCTCGACGAAGCCGAGGGCCGCGATGCTGATCGCAAAGATGATGAGACCGATTGTGGCTGCGCGACGCTCGCCAATCAAGCGACCAATCCTGGGCGAGAGACGGAGACCGACGACGAGCCCAAGCGCGGCCGGAGCGAAGACGAAGACGGTGTTTTCCGCGCCTGTATCGAGCACGCCTTTGAGATACAACGGCGTGATGACGACGAGCGCCGTGCCGCCGATGCCGACGAGCACGTCATCAATCATGACTTCGTACATCGCGTGGTCATGCTTCGTGAGTTGCCAACCCGTGAGTAACGTCGCGCGCAGGGACGATGCTTTTCGCCGTACTCGCTGCGAGCTGTCGTCGAGTTTCGGCAGCATCGCCGTGAGGAATGCCGCGAGGATGAAGAGGATGCCGCAGACCGCGAAGAGCGGCGTCGGCCCGACAGTCTTCAACAGCAACGGCGCCAGGATCACCAGGCCGACCAGTTGCGAAATCGTGAGCGCGAGGTTCGACAGCGCCTGGGCCGAGGTGTAGCGCGCCGGAGGGACGAGGGCAGCGAGAACTGCGGACTCGGACGGCGCGTAGAACTGATGAATCGTCCACATCGCGAGCACGGTTGCGAAGATGCCTGGTAGCGGCGGATCGTTCGCAATGAGCGAGACCACAAAAAGAAATCGAAGCAGATTCAGCGTGACGAGCAATGGCCGGCGCGGGAGCTGATCGACGGCGACTCCCGCGGGAAGGCCAAAGAGTATGGTCGGGATGATCGCGCAGACGACGAAGACCGAGTTGTAGAACGATTGGTCGGTGCGGTCGACGACGATGATCAGCAGCGCATACATCAACGCGCCTTGACCGATTTGCGCGAGCAACCGCGACAGCCAGAAATTGCGGAACGCGGTGTCTTCAAGCAGCGGTTTCGGTTTTTCCCGGGCAGCAGTCGCCTGCCGTTGAGCATCCGCGGTGACCTGGCCCGGTGGCCGCACTGCCAATTGGGTTTCTGCCCGCGCGTCCCATTCGGCGTCGAAGGCTGGCGAGGTTGACACGCCCAACCCTTGACCGGTGACGCCCATTTCCATTGCCGTGGGCGTTGCTTGGGAATCGGGGTCTACAAATGCCTCTTCCGCTGAGCGCGGCGCGGATCGGTTTTGCGCATCCGAGCGCTCTGGTGGGGAATGCTGCCGTTGTTCGGGGTTACTCATACGCGGTGATCGATCCTGAGCGGAAAGAAGCGCCGCTCGGCCCCTCATCCCCTGTGGTCGCTCTCACCGGCGCTCGCGCGTACGCTGTGCGCCACAGGCGCCTACGCTTTCGCGCCGTTGCCGTCAGGATACCAGGGGCAACGCGTCTCTGACCGTCTCCCATGAGGGACGTATGTCCAGAAAAGCGATGAGAAGCAGCGCATCGCCGATGAGCAGGATCACGATCAGCGCCAACGCCCCGGCGAACCCAACTTGACCAAGGAACGAGCGAAACCGGAGCCGGTCGATGCTGCCAAGGAGAAAAATAACCCAACCAATACCGAGGAACACACCGCCGATAACGAGCGTATCCGGCCGGACGACATTCTGCCAAATCATGACGCCAAGACTGAGAATCGTCAGCAAAATGCCGGGGAGCACCAGAAGCGCGATGATGCCCCATACCGCTTGCAAGGACCGCGCGGCGGGCGCGATCTGGGACGCTCGTCGTTGATGCGGCCAGGCGCCGTCAACCGCCTCTTCGACCGCCTCGATCGTAAAGATCATTGCCACGCAGAGACCAATCAGAAGCCAGAGTTGCTTGTCGTCTGGATGGAGCGAGTCGGGTAATCTATCCAACGGCACGTCATCCCTTCAAGCGCACGCCCATGCCCGCGCGCCAGCGCTGAGGGTAGCATATGCCGCCTATCCCGGGCCGTTCCAGGGCCCTCCATATCGAGGGCTAGTCAGGAAATCGCAGGCGTTGCGCCCCGGGATCCCATCGCCAGCCGGGCCGCTCTGCCTGAAGAAAAACTCCGCCGATCCAACGGTCGAAGGGGCCGCCGGCCCAATCGTCCGCACCCGCCAGCGTCTTCCGTCCGCGGTCAGTGGCAACGACGCGCTGGGCGAGAAACGGCGGCATATCGCCTTGTCCCGAAATCGTGACGATATGCTGCCCGGTTTCCTGCTGCAGCAATGGTTCTGGGCCGCTTCCGAGCCGTTGCAGGTAATCGAAAAACGTGAGGTCGCCCAGGAAGGGGCGTTCCTCCCGATCCTGGTCGACGGCAAAGAGTTCCGCCGGCGTCTTGGGTTCGGTGGCCAGACCATCGAGTAGCTGCCGCTCGGTCCGGCTGAGACCGGTTTCAAGCGCCGGAAACTGCTCCAGATAGCGCCTGAGCGCGCCGTTCAAAAATGGCAGCTGGTCAATGTCGGGGAGGATGCGCTCGACGGCGCTCGGATTTGGCTCACGGACCGCCGCCCAGGCAGTTCGGGCGACCACGAGTTGCTCGTCGGTAACCGCTTTGCGTTCCGGAAACAGTGTGGCGAGTTGCTCGTCGTTGAGCTGGCCGAGGCCGTGGAATGGCGCGACTCCTGGAAACGCGTCGACCCAGATGAGCGAAATCGTCGGTTGGCCCGCTGCTTCCCCCGGTAACCAGTCGAGGACTTGGATGAGTTGCAACTGATCGTAGAGGTCGTGCTCGAACCAGAGCACGACCTCGTCGTATGCACCATAGTCCGCAAGGGCGGCATCCCGCTCGGCGAACTGCGTGAGCACGTCCGTTTCGGCGCCCCATCCCTTCGACGCCAGGAACGCCGCCCGCACCTCGCGCAACTCCGCATCCGAAATGCCGGTCGGAATCGGTCCCTCGTGTAGCACATCCCGCCAGACAACGATGCGGTCGCCCGGAAATAGTTGAGCAAGCGTGTTGCCAGTCGAATCACCATTGGTCACATGAAGCACACGCGGCATAGCCGAATCCTATGGTTGCGACCAGGCTAGTTCAACCAAGTGCGCTCGAAGATCCGCACCCAGTTCTCATAGCCGAGCTTACGCAGCGATGCATCGTCGAAGCCGCGTGTCCGCAATGTTCCAACCAGTTTTTGCAGGCAGTCGGCGCAGTGCAGGTCGTTGGGCATCACGGCGCCATCGAAATCGGACCCGAATCCGACCAGGTCAATGCCGATGCGGTCGACGAGATAGACGAAGTGGTCGGCCAGCGCGCTCAGCGGCGTCTCCGCCTCATCCTCACCGTCGGCGCGGACGAACCCGACGTGGAAGTTGACGCCGACGATGCCGTCGGACTCGCGCACCGCGTCCAGCTGCTTGTCGGTCAGGTTGCGGGCCGACGGAGAGATCGCGTGCACGCAGGAGTGGGTGGCGACGAGCGGCGCCTTTGTCAGCTTGGCAACATCCCAGAATCCGGCCTCGTTCAAGTGCGAAAGATCGACCAAAATGCCGAGCTGATTACAGGCCGTGACGAGCGCTTTGCCGGCATCGGTGAGGCCTGGGCCGGTGTCAGGAGACGAGGGGAACTTGAACGGCACGACGCCAGAGCCAAAAACGTTCGGCCGGGACCAGACGAGACCGATCGAGCGCACGCCCATCTCGTAAAACGCGGGCAGCGATTCGAGCTGCTCGTCGATCGGCTCGGCTCCTTCAAGATGCAGCTCGGCCGCGAAGAGACCGCGCTCAAGGCAGTCGCGCAGATCGTTCACGGTCCGCACGACGCTTACCTGGCCGTTCGAGGCCGCGATCATCCGGTGGAACACCCCAATCGCGCTGAGCGCTTGGTTTTGCGCGTAGCTTGTCTCCATCGGTTTCGGCATTTTCGTCGTATTGCCGGAGGCATCATCGAGCGCCTCCGGGTGAGGATCCTCCACATCGGGCACACCGATTTCGGGATTTGGTACCCAGACCGCGAAGAAACCACCGGCGAGGTCGCCTTCTCGCGCGCGCGGTAAGTCGATATGACCGGTATCCGCGCGTTCGAAAAAGGACCGCCCTGTCTTGCGCAGACTGAGCAGCGTGTCGTTATGTCCGTCAAAGATCGGGATCACGGTGTCGTTCGGCACTTCGAAGCGACCTTCCTACGTGGCGAATCGCTGATATCAGTTTGAGTTCTGGGTATTATGCACTCGGCGCGACCGCGTGGCGGTTCGTGAGATCGCTCATGCCTGTGACGAACCGCGGCGCATGTTTGGACGTTCGGGAGGGGGAGGGGCCAAGGTGACAGATGAAGGGACGGCCGCGAGCGGACTGCTCGCCGGCAAGTCGTGTGTGGTCATGGGCGTCGCCAATCGGTGGAGCATCGCCTACGCGATCGCCGAGGCGATGGCCGCGGCTGGCGCGAGATTGGCGATTACGTATCTCGACGAGCGCACGCAGCGAGAAGCGGAGGCGCTCGTCGCGCTCGCACCGGGCAGCGCGTCCTATAAGTTCGATGTCGAGTCCGACGAGCAGCTCGATACCTTCGCCGACGAGCTCAAGAAGGATTTCCCGCGGGTCGATTGTCTCGTCCACAGTATCGCCTTCGCCCCGCCGGACGAATTGAAGAATCGGTTCCTCGACACCACCCGAGAAGGATTCAAGATCGCGCACAGCATCAGCGTCTACTCGCTGATCGCGACGGCTCAACGCGTCGTGCCGCTGATGACCGACGGCGGCAGCATTATCACGATGACCTACCTCGGCGCCGACCGCGCCTTCCCTCGCTACAACGTGATGGGCGTGGCCAAGGCGGCGTTGGAAGCGACGGTACGCTACCTTGCGTACGACCTCGGCGAGCAACGCATTCGGGTCAATGCCATTTCCGCCGGACCGATCAAGACGGCCGCCGCGCGCGGTATCCCCGGCTTCTCCGAAATGCAAAACCTGTTGGTCGAACGCGCGCCGCTGAAGACCGAGTTCGGCGCCAAAAACGTCGCCCAAACCGCCGTTTTCCTCGCCAGCGACGGCTCCTCCGCGATCACCGGCGAAACACTCTTCGTCGACAACGGCTACAACATCATGGGGATGTAAGAGAAAGAACCTTGTTAAGCACGGCCCCCCTTCTCTCGCGAGAGAAGGGGGGCCGCTGTTGCGGGACCTGCCTACGGTTTCGGCCCGCAGTTCGAGATGGCGACTTCGACCGGTTCGTCGGCGACGACGAGATTGCCGCCGGCATCGACGGCGTCGGAATCGATAAAGCACCACGTGGTGTCATCTTGTTCTTTGATCGTGTATTTGCCGGGCGGGACATCGAATGAGGCAACACCTTGATTGTTCGTGGTCTCGGTGACATCGTCGCCGGTTCCAGTCACTGGACTCAGCGTGAAGTCGAATCCCTCCGTATAGATCGGACAGGTCGCAGGACTCGCCTGGTTGCCGGCGCACCAACGCATGGTGATCGTCACCGCGGCATTGCTTGCTTCCGGCACGTCGTACCAATTGCAGGTGAGCTTTTCGTTCGGCAGGATGTCGTATCCCAGCGTCCCGTCTGAGCCGATCATCGCGAACGGAAAGAACGGGTAGCCGTCGAATTTCCGCAGGTTGCTTGTGCAATTCAGCACGAACGCGTAGGCGGTGTCCTTGGGCAGGTTTTCGACAATTTGATGTGGACCCGAGTTGAGGTTGGGGAAAACCACCTTACCAGTCTGATCGGTCGCCTTGCTCGTGGTCGTGCTCTTGCCCACCGAACGGAACTGCACGTGTGCGGTCGTATCGGGGCAATCGTTTTGCGGGTCGGCGTCTTTTGCCCAGAGGTCGTAGCCGGGATCGCAGGTGTACTTGACGATGGTCAGCGTCGTCTGGTTCTTGCTGGGTGTCGGAGTCTGGGTCGGGCCGGTGGGGTTAATCGGACCGGTCGGACGAGGTGTGCTCGTCGCAACCGGCGGCGCGGCCTGGGAGTATGTGTTGAACCAGTCGCACTCCAGGTTGTAGCCCGGCTGCAGGTCATAGCTCGCGGTGAAATCGGTGACCGAATATTCACTGAAACCGGTATCGTCGACGGTGAGCTTGTACTGCCGGCAGAAGACGCGAATGGAAACGTAGCCACTGGGCGGCGTTTCGATGATCTTTCCTGGACCTGACGAGATATGCTCCCAGGTAACCACGCCATTCTGGTCCGTGAGCTGATTTCCGGGATTGCCGTCGAACGGCTCGAGCTTGAAATCGACGTCAGCCTGGACATCCTGGCATTTCGCGGCAAGATCGTTGAACCTCGCACTGGTCGCGTTGTAGATACTCGGACACCCATGCTTCCGGATCATGACCGCGGAATCGTCGTTACTCTGACCAGGGATGTTGAACCAATCACAGTCCATGTCGTAACCGAACTGCAGGTCCACACTGGCGCTGAAGTTGGAAGCAGGCACCTCTGCTTCTCCAGTTTCTTCATTGGCAAGCTTGCGCTGGTTGCAAAACACCCGCGCGGAGTCATAATCGGGCGGCGCGTCTTCCGCGATTGTTAGGCTCCCGGCGGGGATTCCCTGCCATTGCACCCAACCGGTCTGGTCGGTTGTGCCGTTGTGCGGTGTATTCGCCGAATCGGTGAGCGTGAATCCAATCCCGGACGGAATATCGTGACAATTCGCCGAAAGGTCATAGATGTTTGCGTTCGCTCCGTCAAAACCCGCGGGACAAGTAGCTTTCCGAATTAGCACTGTCGTGCCGGCATAGTACGGGATGTTGAACCAGTCACAGTAGAGCGTGTGGCCGGCATCCACGTGCTGGGTGATTTGGAAACCGACTGCGCTGCCGGTCGGCGTCAGCTCAAAGAAACCGCTCTGGTCGATCTGGCACATCACCCTCGGCACGCCACCGTACCCACTTGTGACTTGCTCGTTGATCGTTTCGTCCCCTTCGTGGATTGGATCCCAAATTGCCATAGATGCCTGCACGTCGCCGGTGTGGGTGACGACATCGTCGGTGGCGTTGGAAAGCTCGAAGAGGACGCCGTTGAGAGTATCGTGGCAGTTCGCCGCGAGCCCGTTGAAATCGGCGTTATAGGCATCAAAGTCGCCGGGACAACCGTGCTTGTTGATTAAAATGGAAACCACCCCGGGCGCAACATTCGGCACAGCCTTAACCTGTGGCGCCACGGCGAGCAATGGACTGAGTAGGAGAAAGGAAACGACGACGAGCGATCGCAATCCAATCGGACTAAGCCGGGCAACACGTATCACAGTCGTTCCTCCCGTGAGCGAGCAAACTGACCACGATCTATGGATAGGTGATAAAGACTTGGGAATGATCCTACGATGATTAGCCGCGCAAGTCACTAGCTGATTGCCTATACAGTCAGCCTAGGACCCATCTCGCGACGGCGTACCCCACCATCCCGGCAAGCAAGCCCACCCAGAAGAGGCGAACAACCAAAAACGCCGCCAGGGCAACGATTGCGCCGCACACGCGGGGCGCAATGTCGACCTCCGATCCCACGATCCCAGGCGCCGCCAGGGCCGCAAAGACGGCGAGCGGCACGCGATCGAAGATTTGCCGAATCCCCGGGGGCATCGTGCGGTCGCCCATGCTCAGACCCACAATGCGGGTTCCGTAAGTAAGCACCGCGATGCTTGCGATGAGCGCAACATGCTCGCCGTTCATCTCGCTGGTCGCTTGACTGGAATCCTCGGACCGATCCCGATCGCGATCAGGACGGCGAACAAGAGTCCCGCCCCGCTGTTGACGCGTCCTCGCAGGAGGAGGACGACGCTGGCCGAGACACCCGCCACCACGAAATCAGTGCGATTGCGCAGCAGGGGAACGAGCAACAGCAGGAATGTCAGTGGAAAGACGAATTCGAGCCCAAGATCGGTCTTGTCGGCCAGGCGCTGGCCGGCAATCGCACCCGCCAGCGAGGCGGAGATGAAGGCGCCGTAGAGACTGATGCATGATCCGAAGAGAAAGGCATCGTTCCCGCCGCCGTCGAGTCCGTCTTTGATCGTCAGACCGTACGATTCATCGGTGAGCAGGAACGCAAGGATGGGCCGAGGCGGCGTTGTCTCCTCCGGCAACTGCTTGTTGAGAGAAATCCCATACAGGACGTGACGCAGGTTCAACACGAGCGCGGTCAAGACCATGCTCACGAAACCCGCGCCGGCATCGAGGAGGTTGACAACCGCGAGCTGCGCGCTCCCGGCATAGACGAAGACCGAAAACGCGAACGTTTCGGCGAGGGAGAAACCGGCCGCGCGGGCGAGCGTCGCATAGGCGATGGCGAACGGTACAACGCCGGGCCACATGGCAATCGTGGCCACGAAGCCGCGCCGGAAGTCGCACCAATAGGCGCCGCGAGCAACCGCCTCGTCGACCACGCTCATGCGAAAAGGTTGGTGATCTGTTCGAGATGTTCCGTTCGGTGGCCCGCGCGGTCGAGCGCGATTATCCTCAGGCCCGCGATGCGTTGGGCAGTGGCGTCGTCGAGCGCCGCAACCATGTCGTCGATCTCTGTGCCCGCGGCAATGAGGTCCGTGACCGCATCACGCGGCGCAAGCAGCCGCCATTGCGGCAACAACGCGTCGTTGAGCACGTCGACGTCCGTCGCCGCCCGGTCGAGTCCTTCGCCTTCAATCAAGCGAGGCAGGATCCGCGCCGCTCGCCGGTCCCAGAACGCGACATGGGCCAGCGAGGCGGCGACCGTCCAATCGACGTCAAGGTTGCGCCGGAGCTGATCGTCCGTCAGTTGCCCGACGACTTCGCGAAGTTCAGCAAGCGATTGTCGATTTCGTTCAGTGTATGCGTTTGCCATGGCCATCCCCTCCATCAATCAAAACGGTCAACCCGGGCCCATGTGACATAGACTCCACCGGCATCTGCCGGACAGTCCGGCGTTTACGTTCGCCGATTGTATGGGGGATGACCGGTGGTTGCTGCTAGCCGAACAGCAACACCTTCACGGGCGGAACCGGCACGGTTTCGGGGGCGTTCCTGAGGAGCACCCGCACGTCGTGGGGCGTGGTGGTCGCCGACTCGAACCAGAATTTCCAAAGCGCGGCAAGGGATTGCCCGGAGGCGGCTTCGAAGGCAGCGAGCAGATCGCGCGGCGTCGAGATGCCGTAGGCGTACTGCTTCGCGTAGTTGTGCAACGCCGCAAAAAACGCCTCGTCGCCGATCTTCTCCCGGATAGCGAGGAAGCCGAGCGCCGACTTCCCGTAGAGCAACTCCGGCGTGGGGCCGGCTTCGTCGCCGTTGGTCGGCGTGTGGGCAACGCCGTCGCCATGCGACTCGAGCGAGCTCATATAGGGATCCGCAATCTGAGCTTTCAATTGCTCGTTGGCATAGTTGGGACCGTAAACCATCGCCAGGAACGTCGTGACGAGGTAGTTGTCGAGCCCCTCGACCTGGAACGCATGGTCATTCGTGTTCGAACCGATAATTGATCCCCACCACTGGTGCCCGACTTCGTGTGCGACCACAAAATCAAAGTGATCAGGATCCATCCCTCCGTGCGGTTTGCCGAAATTGTGAAAGAGTTGCGGCCCGCTCAAGTAGACCAAACCGGTCCACGACACGCCGAGCGCCCCGACCAACGGCACGTCGACCAGATCCAGTTCTCGGTAGGGATATTGCCCGAAGATACTCGCATAGGATTCGAGCGCGCGCGCCGCAGTGCCGAGCGCCTGCCGTGCCCCCGCTTCGTCTCCGGGATTGGCGTAGGCGTTGATCTGGGTTTTGCCCACAAACGTGTAAATCTTGACGTAGTCGTTGTCGATGACCAGACTGAATTCCCGGGCGGGGCCAGTGATGAAGCGGTGCGTGAAGTAATTGTAGTAGGGCTGTTTGCTTACTTCAGAACCGGTCGCCACGATCGTCATGGTTTGCGGCGCCGTAAAGGAAACGTCGTAAAGTGCCGCGTCCGAAAAGGTTGGATCGCCCGAGCTGGTTGGCGGGTCGAGATTCCAGCCAGAACCCGCTTCATACCCAGCGATGATCGGATACCAGTCCGCCAGCACATAGGTGCCGCTCTTTGTCGCCCAACTGTAGACGCCGTAAGTGCCGGTGGAATCGGCGGGGATCGTCGAGGTGAAGTTGAATTCGAGGTTGACCCGCTGGAGCGGTTTGAGCGGCGCGGGCAAGTCGACGAGGATCGCAGTGTCATCAACCTTGAGGTCAACATCTGCGTGCTCGCCCTCGACTTTCGCCTCGGAAATCGTCAACGCGCCTTCCTTATAGTAGGAGGCGTTGGGATAGAGGCGAAGCGCGACCTGGTTCAACGTATGGTGCGTGTTGTTCCGATAGCGAATGCGTTCTTTGCCGCTGATGGTGCCGTTGTCGGGATTGAGCTGGGCCGAGATGACGTAGAGACTGAGATGAGTCTGCACCTTGTTGAGCACACCGTCCCGGGCATCCGGCAGCAACCCAGCATAGAGATCACTGCTCGCGCCGGCGGCAGTTCGCGGCGTCCAGATCGCACCGGCCAGCGCCAGGACCATGAGCAACGGCAGGATCGACCGTTGCGCGACGATGGCACGAGTCATCGCGCGTGCCCGCTCAGTGCCAGGTCGATGGCGGCGACGAGATCGGGTTCGCGCGGGTCGATCACCAGTTCCTCACTCTCAAACAGACCGGTATGCATGAGGCCGGAACCGGTCGCGAAGATGACGGCCACGTCGTCTGCGTCGAGCAGACCTTGCTCTCGCAGCTTTCGCGCCCCGGCGACCGCGGCGCCCGCTTCCGGCGAAACGAAGAGCCCCTCGGACCGGGCGGCCTGTTCTACACCGGCTCGGATCTCTTGCTCACTGACGCCGATCGCCGCGCCGCCGCTTGCACGGATGGCGTCGAGGATCAAGTAGTCGCCGATCGCGACCGGCACGCGGATGCCCGGCGCCTGCGTGGCCGCGTTCACCCACGGCTCCGCGTGCCGCGCGCCCGCCTCGAATGCGCGCACGATCGGCGCGCAGCCTTCGGCCTGTATCGAGAACATCTTTGGCCGCTCCGAACCGATAAAGCCGATCGCCTCGAGTTCAGCAAATCCCTTCCACATGCCGACGATACCGGTGCCGCCGCCGGTGGGATAGATGATAGCGTCCGGCACCCGCCAACCAAGCTGCTCGACAAGCTCGAAGCCCAACGTCTTCTTACCTTCGGCACGGTAGGGTTCCTTCAAAGTGGACACGTCGAACCAACCGCGGCCGGTGGCGCCGGCCCGGATCACCGCGCCCGCGTCATTGATCAGGCCCTCGACCAGGAGCACGACCGCGCCGTGGGCGCGACACTCGGCCCGGAACGCGGCCGGTGTATCCGCGGGCATGGCGACCACGGCCTGCATCTGCGCCCGCGCGGCATAGGCCGCCGTCGCCGCCCCGGCGTTCCCGGCCGTGGGCAAGGCGACCGTCGTCACGCCGAGCTCCTTGGCGCGAGCGACGGCGGCGCATAGTCCCCGGGCCTTGAAGCTGCCGGTCGGGTTGCGGCCTTCATCTTTGACTAGCAAACGCTTCAAGCCGAACGCGCAGCCGAGCGCCGGCGTCTCCAGCAGCGGCGTGCCGCCCTCGCCCAACGTGATCCGATGGAGAGGATCACGAACCGGAAGCAGCTCGTGATAGCGCCAGAGGTTCCACGGCCGCTCAGCGAGCGCCGCTTTGGTCAGGGTTGTTGCCGCCGTCGCCAAGTCGTAGCGGGCAAAGAGGACTTTGCCGCAGGCTGGGCAAACCGTCGCCAAGACATCGGCGTCGTCCCTACGCCCACAGGAGGAACACTCGAGATGCGTGAGGGCACTGGTCATCGCGCGGGCGTTCACGATGTGCGCAGGCGCGGGTCAAGCGCGTCGCGCAACCCATCGCCGAGAAGATTGAACCCGAGCACGGTCAGAGCAATCGCGGTTCCAGGCACGATCGCCATCCATGGCGCGGTTCTGAGATAGCCGTAGCTGGACTGGATCATCGATCCCCATGAGGCCGCCGGCGCCTTGTTCCCAAGCCCGAGGAAGGCGAGCGACGCCTCGGCCAGCACCGCGAAGCCGAAATTGATCGAGGCGTGGACGATCAGCGGTGCGGTGATGTTGGGGAAAATGTGACGGACGAGAATTCGCGGCGTCGGCGTGCCGATCGAAACCGCGGCCTCGACATACGGCATGCTCCGCACTGAGAGCACGGCTCCTCGCACCACGCGCATGAACGTAGGCATGTAGACGATTGCGATCGCGATCATGACGTTCGTCAGATTGTTGCCAAGTACCGTGATGATGGTGATCGCGAGTAAGATCGCCGGGAAGGCGAAAAGCACATCCATGAGCAGTACGAGTATGCTGTCGACCCACCCCCGGCGATACCCGGCAATCATGCCCAGCACGACGCCCAACGATCCGGCGATGCCGACGGCAATCGCCCCGACTTCGAACGAGACACGGGCGCCGTAAAGCAGCCGGCTCAAGATGTCGCGCCCAAAGTCATCGGTGCCGAGCCAATGAGTCGAGTTGGGCGACTGCAGCCGGTTCTTGATGTCTTGATCGATGGGGTCGTACGGCGCGACGTACGGGCCGATGACGGCGATGATAGCGAAAATGCTGACGATGATGAGACCGGTCATCGCCAGCCGCTGCTTGCGCACTCCGGACCACAGCGTCACCCGGCTCCGCGGGCGGTTCGTGAAGGCGGCAAGTCGGGCATCGACGCCCGCCAATTCGGCGCTCGCTACCTCCGCTCCGGGCGGAGATTGCAGGCTGACTGCTTCTTCGCCCATCACTGCGATGTCCGGAGCCGCGGGTCGATCACGGCATATAGAATGTCGACGACCACGCTGACCAGGACAAAGATCGTGGCCAAGACCAGCGTCACGCCCTGAACGACCGGATAGTCGCGGTTGGAGATCGAGTCGTAGATGTACCTGCCGACGCCCGGCAAGCCGAAGATGGTTTCCACGATCACCGTGCCGCCCAGCAACCCCGCGACTTGTATACCGGCGATCGTGATCACCGGCAACGCGGCGTTCGGCAGGACGTGCCGCATCAACACCTTCGAACTCGGCAGCCCCTTCGCCCTCGCCACCCGGACGTGCTCCTGATTGAGCACTTCAAGCACGGCCGACCGCGTGTTTCGCATCAGGACGGCAGCATACGGCAGGCTGAGGGTGACGGCGGGCAGGAGCATGTCCTGCAGGTTCTGGACTGGGTCTTTGGTGAACTGAACGTAGCCGAGCGGCGGAAGCCACCCTAACCAAACCGCGAAGACAAGGATCAACAACGCCGCCAAGAAGAAGTTCGGCACAGAGATGCCGAGCAGGGTGATAACGGTCGCGCCGTAATCGAGCGATGAATTGCGCTTGATCGCCGCCAAGACGCCAACGGTGACTGCCGGCAATGTCCCGATCAGGACCGCAAGCAACGCGAGCTCGAAGGTCACTGGAAGCCGCAACCGCAATTCCTGCTTGATCGTGCGCCGGGTCTGCAGCGACTTGCCCAGGTCGCCTTTGAGCACGTGCTGCATCCACTTCAGGTATTGCACAGGCGCCGGTTTGTCCAAGCCGTACGACTTCCGAACAGCCGCCAGCACTTCCGGCGTTGACCGCTTATCGACGCCGATCGAGAGGAGCGCAGCATCGCCCGGGATCAGGCGCATCAGGGAAAAGGTGATGATCGAGACCCCAAGGAGAACTGGAATAAGCAGCGCGAAGCGGCGGAGGATGTATGTCAGCATGGTGTTCCTGGAACGGGCGGCTTGAAGAGGGGCCGGCGAAGCGAACAATCGACGTTCGCTTCACCGGCAACCACCCGCTTCTCGCCGTTCCGGTTACTTATCGAGCCAGGTTTCCTTGAGGGTGATATTCGAGCCAGTTGGGATGTGCGTGTATCCCTTGACGTAGGTCTTCATCGCCTCGTACTGATTGGCGACGAAGAGATTGACCCACGGCAGATCGTCGAGCAGCATCTGCTGAAGCTGCTGGTAGATCTCCGTGCGCTTCGCTTGATCGGTTTCCGCAATGCCTTTCGTGATCAGATCATCGACCTTCGGGTTGCTGTAGTTGACGAAGTTGCCGCTGGCTCCGGTCTGGAAATTTTGCAACATGATTTCGTTTGGATCGACATACGCGCTCGTGCCAGTGACCGCAATGTCATAGTCCTTATCGGTGTAGACGCTCTGAATCATGGTCGCGTTTTCGACTGGGTTCAGCTCCGCATCGATGCCAATCTGCTTGAGCTGAGCCTGAACCACGACCGCGGCGTTTGAGAGGAAGGAGTAGGCCGACCACGTAGTAATGGTCGTCTTAAATCCCTTCTCCATACCTGCCTCTTTGAGAAGGGCCTTCGCGCCCTCGATGTCGGGCGCGGGAATGGTCGTCTTCATGGCAGCCCAGTAGGTAGGCGGGAAGACAACGTCGACCGCTGTACCGTGACCAAAGACCGCCGGCTCGAGCACCGCGTCACGATCGATCGCCTTGTTGATCGCTTGTCGCACCCGGATATCGTCGAACGGCTTGCGCGAAAGGTTGAGACCGGCGAAGCGGATGTTGGTGTTGGAATCACCCGCTAGCGTCAGGCTGTCGTCCGATTTCAACGTATCAACATCGCGCAGCGGCGCATATTCAATGAAGTCGACTGTGCCGGTTGTGATCGCATTCGTGCGCTGGGTGTCGTCCGAAACCGGGATCAACTCCATGCCATCAAGGTATGGCAGACCCTCTTCCCAGTAATCCGGATTGCGCTCGAGCACGATGTGCGTGTTCGGGACGTACTCGACGAACTTGAACGGACCGGTACCGACGGCGACCTGCGAGAGATCGCCATTCTCCTCGACTACTTCCTTCGGCACGATGATGCAGGCAACGTTGGTGAGGTTCGCCAGCATCGACGCATCCGGCTTCTTCAGCGTCATCACCGCGGTGTAATCGTCCGGCGCCTCGATGCTCGCCATCGAGTCGAGGGTGGCAGCGCTTTGCGAAGCGGTCGCCGGATCGACGAGGTGCTCGAAGCTGTATTTCACGTCGGAGGCGACGAGCTCGCGGCCATTGTGGAACTTGACACCCTTGCGCAGGTGAAACGTGTACGTGAGCCCGTCGTCCGAGATATCCCACGACTCCGCTAGTTGCGGCTTGATCGTCAGATCGGGATTGACGTCGACGAGACGGTTGTAGATGTGCTCGACCACGTGCCAGATGGCGGTCAAGCTCTGCTTGTACGGGTCGAGTGCGGTCGGATCGGCCTGCAGGCCGACCTTCAGCGTTCCGCCCGTCTTGGGCGTGGGCGATGCTTGCGAAAGCTTCGTGAACGCGCCGCCATGCCCGGCCGGGGCCGCATGGGCGGCGAACCTGCTGAGCGCAGTGGCCGAAAGACCAAGCGCAGCGCCGCGGGTCATGATTTGGCGCCGGGTCAGCGCGTTCGCCAACATCTCGGCGGCTTTCTGATCGAGGGGCGACTTTTCGTCGGGACCAGTTGTCATTGCATTCTCTCCTTGCACGGGTCGACATAGTTTGACGCGACCGCGAGTCTCATTCCGCGAAGCGCTCATGCTGAAAGCGCCGCTGCACGTTCCGAGCGGTCGAGCCCGGAGTCACCATCTTCGAGGTGCGGCGAGTATATCCGGGTGCAAAAAGGCGGGCAACACGTCGTTGCCCGCCTCACCTTCTGATACGGTTGGTTGAGATTGGAATTACCCTGGGCGGTGGATGCGAACGGTCGACGGCTCACCGCGCCGCGCGATCGTGACCTGCCAACTCGGCACGTACTCAGAGGTAAAGGGATTCCGTTTCCGCTTGCTGCCAAACCACCGACTCCGCATCTTCTTCCCCATGGCCATAATTTCCACCTCAATCGTTGTATCCCATTAGCGACTGCCGGAGCCATTTCCGGTCTTGATCGCATATTGCCTTCTCATCAAAACAAGAGCATCCGGGGAATTACTGAGTTTTCCCTGGGGAACTGCCGACGGGAACGGTCGGGGCACTGACTGTGATGCCAATCGTCCCTCCCCCCTTATGCCGAGTGCCGCCCTTACGTCATGCCGAGCGGAGTCGAGGCATCTGGCTCTACTGAAGAGGATGGTGGGCAAGGCGAGATTCTTCGCGTTCGCTCAGAATGACGGGGGTGGGGTGCTCAATATGACGGAGGGATAGGTGTGCAGGATGGTGGAGGGATGGTTGTGCAGGATGACGGAGGAGGAGCGCGTCGGTTGAGGGTGAGCTGAGAATGACGGCGGGAGTGGGCGCTGCTGTGAAACTGTGCGGTGGTGCGATAGAAGCCCTGGAAGGGCTGGTCAGTCATAGCCCCCAGGTAGCCTTTGGGTGGATTCGACTCCGGACAAATCAGGTGCCGGGCGTTATCGGATGAAGAAGATCCAGACTCCGATCGCGATCCAGATGATGGAGGCGAGAATCTGAACCGCCCAGAAGGAGCGATGGGCGAACTTGTGGCGGAGGACAATCATGCCTAGCCAACCGCCGATCACGCCACCGAACAGTCCCATTCCCCAGAGAATGCCCTCGGGAACGCGGCTGCTACCGGTTTTGGCAAAGACTTTGTCAAAGACGTAGAAGGCAAAGGTCATGATTGTGCCGGCGAGCAGCCAGGAAGTGAAGTATTTCCAATCCGTCTCAACGACAGAGACGCCGAAAAGAATGAGCCAGGGAATGATGGCAATGATTGCGGAGGTGCGAGAGGCAGGCTTGCGGATCGCCTCCGCGGACCGGACCACGACCGGCCGTTCGGCTCGCGCACGTGGCTCCAGATCTATAGGAGCTGTAGCCGGCGTCTCGTCCGCAGGCGGGGCCAATGGTTGTTCGTCGTCGTCCATAACGGTCCCCTCACTCCCGAATCGCCTAACGTTATTCATATGTTCGCACAGATACCATCATTCCGACTCCATTTTCCCCCTAGTCACATACTCCCGTGCACGCAAAATCCAGCCGCGGACGACCACTTACGGCACATCTTCCGAGCTTGGTCCTGACCAGCCAGGCCGCTACCTAGTCGCCTAGCCTGCGAGTCGTAACCGAAGAAAAGTCGCCTCGATACCGCAGGCGGCTTTTTTTCTGCCTGCCTTTCCCACGCTAAACGATTGGCCTCTAGTTGACAATAAGCTAAGATGAAGACGGTAAACCTCCTAAACATTCTCGGTCGAGCGAGGTAGGGGACAGACGATGAAGGCACAGACGCGGAAGCCAGTTTCACCGGAACGACGGGCGTTCTTGCAGCAGATTGCCGGACTCGGTGGCCAGGAGACGGCCCGCCGCTATGGCAACCAGTGGTTCCGAGAGATTGGCAAGATCGGATTCCAGGCCCTGGCCGACAACCGCTTCCAGGGCGACCGCAAGAAGGCGATGAACAGCCTGGTCGGGCGCGGCAAGCGGCATCGGTTCCGGATCGACTGGCAGGCGGCGATTCCCTTACGCACTTCCGATAACTCTTTCTTCAACCACTTATTCCTACTCCATACAACCGGCAGGATGACCGCCTGACGCTGGCCGCCACCGCTGCCGACTAAGCCACCCGCGCTGCTGGGAACGGCGAAGACTTCGCGGCCTTGCTGTGGAGCCTGCTTGTCGAGCGGTGGGGTGTGCATGAGGTCGGTGACACGCTTCATAATGGCCAGAAAGAGCGTGCCGAAAACGCGGCGTTTTTCCATGCGATGACATCGAACGCCAGCTTCGCATGGGGCGCATCGAGCATTCTGGAATAAACTCCGCAGGATTAAGCCGAGATGAAGCCATAGGGCCTCCGACGCGACGGTCAGAGGAGCAATGCTATGACGCGATGGATTTTCGCTCTCTTCCTGGTTGTGGCAATGCAGACGCCCTGGATTGCGGTCGAAGCGGCTGAAAAGCCGTCCAATATGGACGGGAATGGAGCGGCCCTTCTCGAATTCAATGGAAAACCTGACAAGCATGGATTGATTGTCGTTCTCGGTATCCCTGCCGCTCCGGCGTTTGACTGGCCTTTCGCGGTCTACAACGCCGGCAAGAAGCCTGTCAAGAACGTTCGCCTGAAAATCCAGGAGAAATACGAGGGCAAGAAGATTCCGTTCAACGACAAGGCGTGGGTCTATCCATCAGTGATTGAACCAGGCGAGTTCGGGTTCGGCGGCGCATCGCTAGTTGTCGGCGGCCAGCAGGTAGTTGCCGGGCCGGCCGGCGGACTCGATGCGAAGTTTTCGATCTCTACGTCAATCAATAGCAAAGATGATCGCCTGGTCGACTTGCACGTGCGCAACGCGAAATCAGACGACTCCGGAGAGGTCAGTGGCACGGTCAGCAATCTCAGTAAGTTCGACGTGAAAGGAATTGAGGTCCACCGCCTTTGCATAGAGGACGATGGAATCATGACCAGTTACTTTTCGCAAATTGATCAACGGCGATTGCTCGAGGCGGGAGACAGCGCGGAATTCAAAGTAAGCATGAACCCTTGCGAGAAAGGTAACGGATTCCTCGTCGCCTCTATTGCTCTGAAGGCTTGACGCGGTCGCCTTACAGCCCTCACCACTTGATACTTTCACGTGGCGCTTGCCACCGCTGCCTAGTCTTCGCCTGGACCGTCAACTTCGTTAGAAAAGATCTCTTCTTTTAGCCCCTCAAAAGAATCATGAATTGCCCAACGAACGGGCACAAGCGGCAAAGTGACACCTGGAGAATTGAGTACCCAAGAAAGGACAGCAAGGCGTTCGACCAAAATATTTAACTGAACTCGATCAAGTGGTTCAGATGCGCCCTCACCATATCGTTGCTCTAAACAGGTCATGTGGCTGTCTCGATCACCTTCATTATTTGAGGCCAACTCAAGCGGCAATTTTGCGAGAACGTGAGTAATCGTAAAATACAAATAATCCTTGAGGGCTTCCGCAATTTCCTGAACATCTCGAACGGTGTAGTCGGACTCCGACTGCGTTCCCATGAGGGTTTCCACTAAGGATTTGATCGCTTGTGTTGACCGAATGATTTCGTCTAATTTGTCAGGATCAGCTGCATAGCGACGTTTACATATTTCGTACCAGAAATCCCGCTGAACCCGAATGGCCGTTCGTTTTTCCGGGTTTGCCCCGTATTCCTCGTGGCATGTTGGGCACAGCGGGGCGGCATTGTCCTGATCGTCTGATCCGCCGTCCGCTTGCGGAACAATGTGATGGGCTTCAAGGCTTACGCTCGGACGTTGGCAAATGCAACAGCGAAAATGAGCCTTTCGGTTGACCGCGAGTTTTACCGCTTCCGAGAACGCCATCGCTTGCCCCTGCGAATGATCAGGATGCCTTCAGACGGCAATTATGGGCGTTAGGGGGGCTTTGGCAATGGTAAGGTGCGGGGGCTTTTCGGACCGGTTTTCGTTATCTAGAATGTTGCCACTGACGGCAAAATGAAGCAGAAAGGGGATGGGGACATGCCCTGGTTTCGACGCAAGAAAGACGAACCGGAACCTATCACCAGCTCCGGCCGCACCAACGCGATCTCCCGGTCGAGGTGACCGGCACACAACGCGACTTCAGTCGCCGAAGGCATGCGGTCCCCTTTGCCGCTCGCGCTCGCTCCCGGAAAACACTTCGTCGCGCTCGTCAGAAAGAGCGTGACACTATGCAGTAATAGTGCCCATGGGCTCAGTGTGATC
>JBJMMD010000016.1:0-361721 GCA_045804965.1 Thermomicrobiales bacterium
GTGTTCTTCAAGCTCACCTTCGTCGCGGTGTTTGCCGGGAGGCTGAAGCTACTCGGGGCGAACAGAATGTCCTGCAGCTCGATCGTGAGACCACCGGCCGCCGCGGGTGGACTCGCCCCCGGCCCTGGACTCGCCGCCGGGAAGGGACTTACCCCGGGTGAGGGACTACCTGCAGCCGCCGGCGACGCCCCGCCTTGTGGCGCTGCACCCGGCGCGGCGACAGTAATCGTCCCCTCCATGCCGGCCTGCTTATGACCAGGAACATCGCAGTAATAGTCTAGATCGCCGGGGCCCGTCTTGATCGTGACATCCTTTTTCCCGCCCGCCTCGACATCTTCGCTGATCTTGAGCGAGTCCACGGAGAAATTGTGCAACGACGCTCCGTCATTCTCGAGGTGAATGACGACGTCGGTATTCGCGGCGATCGTGAAGTTTTTCGGGTCGAACGCAATGTCGACCATCTTCAACGTGACTTCTTTCGCCGCCGTCTGGTTTGCTGCACCTGGAGCGGTTGGTGAACCCGCAACCGGCACGTTTGCTGCGTTCGGGTTGCGGGTGACGGTCGGATTGGCGGCCTCTTCTTCTGATCCACAAGCAGACAGCGCCATCATTGCCACGAAGGCCAAAATGGCGACCGACAAGAGCCGCTTGACCATCAACCGCGTCCTCCGCCTCGTCTAGCGACAGCGCACACTGCCATACAACCCACCAGGCCAATCTGGCCCAGGCATTCCCGATTTTCGAATTGGTTACCGCGATTCCTTCACCGCCCATTCCGGCGGACACTCGTCGGCAGCATTGTACCCCGTCACTTGGCCAATCGCCGTAACCCCATAAGGCAGGGATGCGAGGTTGAAGGCCGCGGCGAGGAATTGCGAGGATAATCTCGCGCGCACGATGAGCGAGTTTCGATCCGAAAGGAACGACATCAGGCTATGTCGACATCTCAACTGGAACCGGTCATGCGTCGAGTGGCAGCGAATGGTATCGAGCTTTCGGTCGCGGAGTATGGGACCAGCGGCCCACCGCTCTTGCTGCTCCACGGCATCGGCTCCCGTTATGTCTCGTGGCTGCCGGTGATCGAGCGGCTCTTGCCGCACTTTCGCTTGATTGCTCCTGATTTCCGCGGGCACGGCGATTCCGCCAAACCGGCCTCGGGCTATCTCCACGTGAACTATGCCGCCGACCTCGACGGGCTGATCAAGGAACTCGGGCTCGAGCGCCCACTTATCGTCGGTCACTCCCTCGGCGCCATCGTTGCCTACGCGTGGGCGGGACTACACGGAATCAAAACGGCCCGGATCGTGCTCGAAGATCCGCCGACCCGCACCGGACCAGACGACTCGTCAATGCTCGACGGCTGGCTCGCCCTCGCCTCAATGTCGCTGAATGAGGCTGAAGCCTACTATCGCGATCAGCACCCCGAGTGGAGCGCTGAAGACTGTTATCGCCGAGCGGTGAGCATCACGTCGACCTCGCCCGCCGTTTTCCGAGAGCTGCGTGACCAAAGCCGCCGCGCCGGAGGCATCGATCGCCTCTCATCATTGCCACCGGTCGCCGTGCCAATCTTGATCATTTACGGCGAACTCGCGCACGGCGGCATGTCTGCGCCGGAAGACATTCACCGCATCGAAGGCCAATCGCCGAATGCGCGAGCCGTGATGATTCCTGGCGGCAACCACTCGCTCCACCGCGACCACACCGACGCCTTTCTCGCAGCCGCTTTACCGTTTTTGCTGGACGCCGCGCCGAAATTTCCGTCGTAGGGGCGTGTGGCGCGCGCCCCTACTTATCCTCCGGCTGCAGAAGCTGCTCGACCGTGACAAGGTCGAACCCTTGAGCCTGCAATGTCTCAATAAGCTGGGGCAATGCTTCGGCATCAAGTGAGGCCGCGCCGACGTGCATGAGGATAATGTCGCCGGCCGACGCATTGCTGCCGCAATGGTCGATGATTTCGTCGACCGTGGCCCCGTTCCAACCGAGAGTGTCGCAGGTCCACATGATCGTGAGGTAGTAGCCGTCGTTCTCGAGGTCGGCGAGCACGCCTTCGTCGTAGTCGCCATACGGCGGCCGGAAATACGGTTTGGGATCGTAGCCTTCGGCGGCGGTGGCAATTGATTGCTCGGTATCGCTCAGTTCCTGACTTCGCTCGTCGGAGGTCAACACGCCCGCATCCCAGTCAGCCGTTGAGAAACCGGTCCACGAGCGGTGACTGTACGTGTGGTTGAAGATCATCTGACCATCGTCGAACATACGCTTGACGAGATCCGGATTCTCGTCCGCCCAATGCCCCGTAATCCCGAAGCTTGCCTTCACGTGATACTCATCGAGTGTGTCGAGAATTTCTTCGGCAAATCCCCGGTCCGCGCCGGCATCGAACGTGAGCGCAATTTCATTCCGACCACTCTCTCCGTGGTCGATCACTAAACTCTCGCCGGTGCCGGGATCGGGAGGCGGCTCCGGGCGTTTCGTTGCCTGGGGGCTTGGCGACGGTTCCGGGCGCGTCGTTCGTGAGGCTTGCGTCGTCGCGGCCGGCAGAGGGGTTGCAGTCACGGTCGGGACTGCCGTTGCCGTCAGAGCTGCCGTCGCAGTTGAAGGCACGGTCGGTAAAGCTGTCGAAGTCGGACGTTCGGCGACTGTTGGCGAGCCTGCAGCGCAGCCAGCAAGCAAGGTGACAGCCGCAATTGCAACCAACAGCTTGCTTGCGCCTGATGAGCGAGGCCATCGAGCGGGGATCACCTAGCGAAAAGGCGGTGACGACGAATGTGAGATGTACGATTGCTCAGCAAGGCGGAGCGACAATCCAAAATCGACCCGCACGTCAAATCGCGACCCTTCATCACCAGATTCCGAGTTCGTCCCTCGCCTCTTCACTCATCATGTCGGGACTCCAGGGCGGACTCCACACGAGTTTGACGTCGACTTCGCCGATCCCCGGCAGATCGCCGAGCGCCCCGGTCACCTCTTGGACGATGACAGGTCCAAGTGGACACCCCAAAGAAGTCAGCGTCATCGTGACCAACACGTCGCCGCTTTCGGAAATATCGGTATCGTAGACGAGCCCCAAATCGACGATGTTGACCCCGATTTCCGGGTCGTACACATTCTTGAGATTCGACTTGACTTCTTCTTCGGTAAACGTAACTGGCATCTTGTTCTCCGGCCCGCGCGAGTCGCGGGTAATGCGGCGATTCGATCAATCTGACTGGCGAATAGTGTACTCCGCCCGCGCCAAGGCACGAGCAGGTCGGCACCGAAGGCGGCCGCTCTCATCCTCACTCATTTTCTGAAACAGCTTCGCCACCACGCCGGGCTGAAAGTGACCCAGAGAGTGCCCCGCTCAGACAACGAAGCCGCCCTTCGGGGCTGAGTCCAATGCGAACTCAGGGCAGCCTCATCTCTCGTCAGCCCTGGAAGGGCTTCGCGTTTCGTAGCCCGGGCCTTCTAGCCGCGTGCACGGGCTGGGCCGGGCACGCGGCGAAAGCCAAGTAGGGCGAATCAACGAGGCCGCCTCGCAATCGCCGCTATCGAGGCAGATCGTCGACTTCGCGCCACGTTGCATCGGTGATGTCGTTGGGCACCTTCGCCTTGCTGCGTTCATTGGACACGCTGCGCCAGAAGAGAAATGCCGCGATCACAGGCACCATGACGAGCATGATCAGGAACACGCGGATGAGCGTGCCGACGAGTCCATGGAAGAACCATCCGAGAAACAATCCTGCCGCCATGCCGGCGCAAAAGATGTAGATCTTTGGCTTAAGCTCTTCCCATAATGACGAGGCGGCTTGATTCATAATTCCTACTCCTTGCACCCTCGTTGCAAGGTGAACTCGTGCGGACACTGTACGCTGTCAGCATACCGCTTCCCGTCACGCGCGGCGACCGCTATACTGAAAGTGGAACATCTGTTCGTCATCGTCGAGGACGCAGCACGTGACCGTTCAAAGCGCTCCAAATGCGGATGTTGTGCCAGCCGCTCGGCCCGGACCGAGCGCCGAACTGCGCGCCTTCCATCTGACCTCCGCCGACCTCTCTGCATTGCCGGCAAAACTCGTTTGGGCCGTCGTCGGCCGGCTGAGGGGAGCCGGGGACTATCAGGAAGCGGCACGACTCCTCGAGCTGATCGAGGCTACGAACGGCGAGAGCCTGCAAGTGCTCGAGGAGCGGGCTCGACTCGCCTTCCTCCAAGGCGATAGTGATCGCGCTCGCGACATGCTTCAACGACGCGTCGCCCGCGCGCCCTCGCCCAGCGCTCGGGCTGCGCTCGCTCGCCTCTATCTTGAATCAGGCGATCTCACCAAAGCCGCCGCATTGAGCGCTGAGCTCGCGCGCGGGCACCCTGACCTGATCACGATCTCCCAACTTTCGGCGGATGTCGCGAAGGCGCGCGGCGACATCGAAACTGCGCGCACGTACTACCTTGGTGTTCTCGACGCCAAACCCGATAGTCCGACCGCGCTCCTCACCCTCGCGAAAATCGCTGCCGATGAACGTGACCTCGAATCGGCCAAGCATTTCCTGCGCCGAGCACTGAGTGTGATGACTGAGACTGCCACATCGAATCAGCTTCGCGCCGCGGCCAGCCTCGCGGTTACGATCGGGGACGAAGCGGAAGCCACCGCACTCGAACAACGCGCCGAAGCCGTGGACGATGAGCGATCCGGTGAATTGTTGACTTCACTTCACGAAGCGCTGGGCGATCGCGCGCCCGCCGAGCCAGCGGATGAGCTCCTCGTGCTGTCAAACGACATCGACCAGCCGTCTGCGCCTGACAAGGTCATATCTCCTGACCAATCAGCCGAACCGGTCGATCCCCACATCCTCACGACCCTTCGCGACACGTTTGGACACAAAGAACTTCGGCCTGGGCAGGCCGCCGTCATAAAGCACGTGATGGCCGGGAAGAATGTGCTGGCGGTCATGCCGACCGGTTCGGGCAAGTCGCTGACTTTTCAGCTCCCGGCGATGCTGACCGAGGGCACAACGCTCGTCATTTCGCCCTTGATCGCGTTAATGAAGGACCAGCTCGAGTCCCTGCCCGCGGCTGTCCAAGAGCGCACCGCGCTGATCAACAGCACGCTCAGCTCGGGCGACATCCGCCGCCGTCTCGATGACCTCCGTTTGGGCAAATTGAAACTCGTGTACGTCGCGCCCGAGCGCCTTCGCCACCACGCCTTCCTCGACGCGCTGCGTACCGCCAATGTCGCCCGCGTCGTCGTCGACGAGGCGCATTGCATCAGTCTCTGGGGACATGATTTTCGGCCCGACTATCTGTCGATCCCGACCGCCCTCCAGGAGCTCGGCGCGCCGCCCGTGGTCGCGATCACGGCCACGGCCACGCAGGCCATGGCCCGCCAAATTGCCGCTGCGCTCAAGCGCGACATGGAGCTCGTTCGCCTCAGTGTGTTCCGCCCGAACCTCTTCTATGAAGTCATCAACGCCAGCTCTCGCGACGAAAAAATCGCACGCGTAGCCGAAATCTGTCGCCAGGAGCGAGGCGCGGGCATCATCTACGTCTCGTCCCGCCGCGACACAGAACGCATCGCCACCCTCCTCCGCGACCGCGGCGTTTCCGCGCTGCACTACCATGCCGGAATGGACCCCGAAACCCGCGCCCAGCATCAGGACCGGTTCATGCGCGGTCACGTTCGGGTGATGGTTGCGACCATTGCCTTCGGCATGGGCGTCGATAAGGCCGATGTCCGATTCATCATCCACTTCGCGGCGCCGCGCTCACTCGAAGCCTATGCCCAAGAATCTGGACGCGCCGGACGCGACGGTCAGCAGGCACGCTGCGTGCTCGTCACCGCCCCTTCCGACAAGGCAGCGCTCACTCAGTCAATCCGCCGCGACCAAATGAGCCTCGACGCACTCCGGACCATCTACGTCCGCCTCCGTAAAGCTGCCAGCGGCAATTGGGCAATTCTCGATCCGATGAGCCTGACACCGCCAGCGGAACATGACGACGCGGACGATCAAGACGCTCGCGTCGCCCTCGGGCTCCTCGAGCAAGCCCGCCTCATCCACCGCCATCCCGACGCCCCGATAAGTTACGCGTTGCAATGGCTGCAGGAGCGGAGCGGCGAAACGGCGCCACCGGCCGCAGACAATGCTTGGGATTGCTTCTCGAGCTGGCTGCAAAGCACGGATCAAGTGCAGCCGCGCTCGATCCGGACCGCCGCGACCTGCGCCGCGACTGGTCTCTCTCCTATCGAGCTCGACCGCCTGCTCGCCAGCCGGTCTGAGTTCATCGTCCGCGACAACAGCCGGGCAGCATGCTTAGAACTCCTCCCCGCAACGGGCGACACCGCACGGACGATGACAACACTTCTGGAAAAGGCGCACGCCGACGCCAAGCGCCGGGTCGACCAAGTCATAGCCTACGCTCGCGGCCGTACCTGCCGCCACGCCGCCATCGCCGCCCATCTCGGCGAACGACTCGACCCGTGCAAGACCTCGTGCGACGTCTGCACCGTCGTCTCGGAAGGCCGCGCGTTTGAACAAACCCCGGTCGCGGCGGTGACTAAGCGCGCCCACGCCACGGCCGATGACGCTCTCGCGGTGCTCACCGCCATGCGCACACTGCCCTATCCACTCGGCAAGCCAGGGTTGGTGAGTCTGCTCCTCGGCTCAATGGAAAGCCGTATCCGCCCAGATCGCTCCGCGAGCTTCGGCGTCCTCAAAGACGTGCAAAAGAGCAAAGTCGAGCAATTGGTCGACCGCCTCGCCGAGGAGGGATACCTCTTCCGTGACATGGACCACGACTACAAGCTCATCTCGCTCACGAAACAGGGGAGCGAGGCGACTGTCGCCGACCTCGCGGCATTCAACGCCACGGTGAGCGCTTCCACCGGGATCAATCGCAAGACCGGCAAGCCCGAGATCGACCTCAGCGATCTTTCACCCGCCGACGCCGATCTCTGCCAGCGCCTCTTCGAGTGGCGCCGCGCCCGAGCCTCCACCGACGCCGTTCCCCCGTATGTCGTCGCCCACAACACCACGCTCGTCAACATCGCCGTTACTCGCCCCACCACCCTCTCCGCTCTCACGGCCGTCCCCGGCCTCGGTCCCGCCAAGGTCGAAAAATACGGCCGCGATCTGCTGAAGGTCATTACCGGCGAATAAGCGGAAATCGTGCCTACCGCCCTATGCTACACTCGTTTGCCCCCTGCGCGCAGCGGTGAGCAATGGGGGCGGAAGGGGCCCGGTGGCCTCCCCGGTCTTCAAAACCGTGCGGGCGGTGGTGATCCCAGCGCCGGTGGGTTCGACTCCCATGCGCCCTCGCCACTCCACCTAGGCTTCGTTGAAGCGAATACTGATGCACGAATCTTCATCTTCTCGCAACGCGATGAGCGCCAAACTCGAAGCGGCTGAGTAATCGGGTCTTTGGAAACATCGATGTGTAGCGAGTCCTAATAGCGATAAGCGTCGCTTCAAATCAATAGTGACTTCCTAGCTGGTACGCGGGTCGCGTTCAGCCTGATTCCCCTTGCTCGTCGCGAAGAGCGGCGAGGGGTGGACAGGGCGGGAGGACTGAACGTTGGAAAACTCGCAGCTTGTTATCGATTTGGTCTTGGCCCTCGGTGCCGCCTTCCTCGGAGGCGTCATCGCTCAGCGGCTGGGACTTCCCGTACTCCTCGGATACATCATCGCGGGAGTCGTGATCGGTCCCAACACACCAGGCCTGGTTGCGGACAGGGAAAGCGTCGAAGTGCTGGCGAACCTCGGCGTCGCCTTCCTCATGTTCGCTCTCGGCGTCGAGTTCAGCTTCGCAGAGTTAAAGCGAGTGCGCCGAATCGGGTTGGTCGCGGGCGGACTGCAAATTCCGCTCACAATTCTGCTTGGGACCTTGGCCAGCCTGGCAGCCGGTTGGTCGGCGGAAGCCTCGCTGCTCCTGGGTGGGGCCTTCGCAATCTCCAGCTCGATTGTCGGCCTCAAACTCCTCATGGGGCGGGGTGAGGCGGACAGCCCTCAAGCGGGCGTTGCCCTGGGTCTTGGCGTCGCGCAGGATCTCTCCCTGGTGCCGATGATTGCATTGTTGCCCGTCCTCTCCGGCGAGGGTGGCAACTTGGTTGTAGACATCGTCCAGTCTCTTGGCACCGCGATGCTCGCGCTCATCCTGGTCATTGCGCTCGGCACGCGGTTGGTACCACGAATCCTCTACGCCGTCGCTCGCTCGGAGTCGCGCGAACTCTTCCTGCTGACCGTCGTGCTTATCGCGCTCGGCACGGCACTGGCAAGCGAAAAAGCGGGCTCTCCTTTGCGCTTGGCACCTTTCTCGCTGGCCTCATTGTCTCCGAGTCGGAATTCGATAGTCAGGTCCTCGCTGAGATTATCCCCCTCCGAGATCTCTTCGCGACGCTCTTCTTCGTGTCCGTCGGCATGTTGCTTGACCCAGCCTCCCTGATGGACCACTTTCATTTGGTTTTGAGCCTCATCGCGGCACTCGTCATCGGCAAGCTCCTGAATACTGGCGGGGCATTGCTCGCCGCCGGGGTCGACCATCGAACAGCCACATTCGCGGCCATACTTCTGACGCAGATGGGCGAGTTCAGTTTCGTGTTAGCCGGAGTCGGGCAGGACGACTCGGTGATCGACGAAGACCAGTACGGCTTGATCCTGGCGGTTGCACTCGGTTCAATCTTGCTCCTGCCGTTCCTGCTCCGCGCCGGGCCGACGCTCGTCACGGTCGCCGAGCGTTTGCCAGGGGTGGCGACCGGCGAGCGCTTGCGCGAGGGGCCGGAACCGTCTGGAGATGTGCCGCGACATCACGTAGTTATTCTCGGATTCGGCAGGGTCGGGGCGGTGCTTGGCGTGGCCCCGGAGCGACGGGGCATTCGCTTTACGGTGATCGAGATGAACCCCTCCGTCGTGCGCGCTTTGCGCGCTAAAGGGGTGCGCGCTTACTACGGCGACGCCGGAGTCGACGCTCTTCTGCTGCGCGCCGGCGTCGATGTCGCCAAGACGCTCCTCGTGGCGACTCCCGACCTCGTCACAGCCCGGGCAGCCATTCAACATGCGAAACGGATCAATCCCGCGATCATTGTCGTCGCGCGGGCGATGGTCGCCAATGAGGTTGAAGTCCTCCGGACGGCGGGCGCAGACGAAGTGGCCCAGCCAGAAATCGAGGCAGGGATGGAGTTGTTGCGGCATGTCCTGCTGCGCCACGATGTGTCACCTACGGAGGTATCACTCATCTTGGGCCATCGCCGCGCGTCATTCTACGAGTCGGACGAGGTGGCGCCCGTTTACCTCGACGACGCGGACTAGCTAGGCGCGCGAATGTCATGTGTGTAACCAGATGTGCGAATCCGCCGCTGCGTGGTGGCGAGCCGAGCGTCGATGGGTTCGACTCTCAGTCACGCTCGCGAAGAGTGCTTTTCTGCGCGATGAGTATCCGTTCGTGAACTGCCTATCGAGACCGACGGCAAGTCGGCCGCGGCGAACAGGGATTAATTGCCGCCAAGGCGTTGTGGTTCCTTAGCTGAGCTTTTTGCTTGATCGTTCTTGCGAGCAGCTTCCTCCAATGACGGAATAAGGAAGCTCCTTCGCGGATCAACGACCAAGTAGCCGCCCCACGATTGGAGTTCGCGGGTTTCGAGATGCAGATGATCGCCGTTGTCGCCGCCGGAGAGACCGACGAACTCGCCGACATTGACATGTTGCCCGACGGTGACCGTGATCAGACCCATATGGCCGAGGATCACTTGATTGCCGTCGTCCGTTTCGATCATGAGCTCGCCAACACCAGGCTGGCCGTTGCCGTAAAAGGTGTAGGACGGCACACCGCCGGCGACTTCAACTGTGCCGGACACGGGTGAATAGAGCCACGTCCCAGCAGGCATGCCAATGTCGATACCCGGATGCTCATAGCCATCGAGCCCGAGACCGGCGCCATAGGCGTACCAGCCATGATGGCGGACGGAAAAGTCGGTGTGGCCGAACTCCTGAGTGATTGGGAAGTTTTGGTTTTGCCAGATGGCCGACAACCCCATGATCGGACCACCGTCGGTGACGAGCACGAAGCTGTCCGGCGGCGGCCATGGTAACTCGAGCGCGGCGGGGATGGTCGCCGTCGGGGTCGGCGTTTCCTCTTTCGGATTCGTGGAGTTGGTGGGCGTCGTTTCGGCGGTAGGTGTTTCCGAGGCGCGCGGGGTCTTGGTCAGGTCGGCAGGCGCGTCGGTGGCGGTAGGACCATCAGTGGCATTCGGCTCTTGGGTCGTTGCCGGCGGCGCAGTTGGCGGATCGGTTGGCGTAGGCGCCTGCGGTGCATTGACGATCACGTAAAACCCGACCGGATTCGCTTGATTGCCCGCCGAGTCCATCGCCCAGCATGTAACCAGGGTCGTGCCGACTGGAAAGATTGAACCCGGATCGGCGTCGCAAACGACGGCAACGGCGCCGTTGACGTTGTCAGAGGCTGTCGGTCGTGCGAAATCGACGGCGGCACCTGACTCGCCGGCAGCGTCCACGAGGACATCCGCAACTGCCGCAACGACTGGTGGCGTTTGGTCGCTGACTGTAATCGTGAACGAGATCGCCGCTTGGTTTCCGGCCGCGTCGTGCGCCTGGCATGTTACGGTCGAGAGACCAAGCGCGAAGAGGGAACCGGAAGCGGGATTGCACCCAACTGGAACCTCGCCGTCGACGTCGTCAACTGCGGTTGGCAACGAGTACACGACCGACGCGCCGGTCGCGTCGATCGCGGCAAAGAGTAGGTCGCTAGGCTGGGAAATGACAGGAGGACTCGAATCGACCGGTGGTGTTTGTAGATTCTTGCCTGCGGCACTCGCCGGCGAGGGAACGCCGAGCATGAGCATGCCCACGAGTGCGATGATGAACCCCAAAGTGGGCTTCCCTGCCGTAATCATGCCCGCTTGTCCCCCAGTGCCGTTCTCTCGCGCGAATCTGCGCAAAATTATGCCTAAAGTCTCACCACCGTAGTCGGATCGAGTGACCTCCGCATGCCTCAAATGAGCCAAAAATCGCGAAGCCATCGCTCCAATATGAAGTTCGTTCAGCGCGGACCCAGCATGTGTGCCGCTAAGACATATTCAACCGGTTCATTTTCGCCTCGAATAGATCATGACGCCGCCTCATGCCAGAGTCAATTGTACGGACAACAATTGGTTCGTCTCATTGCCGATCAAGGGCTTGCTTTGATTTCGCAGGTCGCGTTGACTAGGAGGCAACCCCAGGGTCGTTTGAAAAGGTCGCTGGCCGGTGATGCTAGTGGGAGGTTGATGGCAGGAACGGGCAACCCGGCAGAGTTTGCAATGAACTCGACCGATTCCGATTAGTAGTTGATCGCCAGCAGCGCGTGCATCCTCGCCACCGAGAGCAGACTCTTGGTGCACGCCCATTCGTTCGGACCGTGCGCAAGCGGAAGCAATCCCGAGTCGAACGCGGCGACCGTAGGGATGCCGCCGATGCCTTGAAACAGCCAGGCGTCGCGCGCCGGCGAATGCGGCCCGCGGCGGCGCGACGGCCTCGGGCGCCGGCGTGCCCTACCGACGCTTGGTCCCAGTCAGCGTAGCGTCAGGCGACGTAGAAACAGAAGGCCTGGATGGCGTCCCCGGCCCCCACCGTTTTGATGCAGTTGTCTGGTGAGAGGCTGCCCGGGGCCGGATCGCAGCATAGCGGGCTCGTTCCGGACGTGGCTATCCCGGCCCCCGCGCCACACGTCGCTGATGTGCATGGAAGGGGAGCGCTGCACGCATCAAGCGGGGTGGGCGCGTCAAGGCCGTTCGCCCGGCAGATGCCTTACTGGCCGTGGGCGATTTCGCAGCAGAGGCCGGAGAGGCACTGCGCGTCTTTGTTGCACTTCTTGCCGTTGGGCTTGAGCCGGTCCTTGGCGCCGGCCACCCGGCCACCGAGGAGGGCAGCGCCCGCGCCGCCGGCGAGGCTGGCCAGCTGCCGCCGGCGGTCGGCACCACCGCTCAAAGCCTTCGCAAGTCGATCAAACCCGTCGGCGTCCATGGCGTTTCCTCCTTGATGCGCGGCGACAGGGTCCGTGGGTTCGTACAGTTGTGATGCGCGCCAAGCTACAACGAGCGGGGCACCTGTCAATCGGAAGGAACCCCTGTTACGCCTGGTCAATGAGTCGGACAACGCTTGATTTTCGGCGACCTTCAGACGGACGGTCCGGCGCAAAAATCGAGCGCCAAGAGTACGTACATCTGCGCGGCTTGCAACACGCTTTGTGTACTGACCCATTCGTTTGGTCCGTGAGCCAAGGGAAGAAGTCCGGGCCCAAACGCTGCGATTGTCGGAATGCCGCCGATTCCCTGGAACGGCCAGGCATCGGACGCTCCCGGAAACCCCGCGAGCGGAGGCGATGAACCGAGAACGGTCGCGGCAGCGGTTTGGCACGCCCGAACGACGAGATGATCGACCGGCACTTCGGTCGGGGCGATCCAAGCAAGATGGTCGGCGAACTCCATCGACATCGTGGCGCCCAACGCTTCGTGATGAAGGCGTTGCAATGCCGCCTCAACGTCCTTGCCGAGTTGGACTTGGGTCATCCCAGGAATGGTGCGAATGTCGCTCCAAAACTCAGCGAAGCCGGGCAACACGCCAAATCCGACGCCGCCCTGGGCTTTGACGCCGATGTTGACCGTTGGTCCTTCGTGGCAGAGCGGATGCTCCGAATAGGTGAGGGCAAGTTCGCTCCGCAGTCGTGCCAGGATTCGAGCCATCGCTTCGACCGCGTTGACTGACTCAATCTGATCCGAAATCGACGAGTGCATCTGCGTGCCGTGAACGCTTATTTTGAAACACGAAATACCGCGCGAAACGATCCGAATCGCATCCCACTCTTCGTGAACTCCGCACGGTTCGCCGAGGACAATCGCGTCCAAGTCGAGGGCCCGTTGCTTCACGAGGTACTCAGCGCCTTTCGCGCTGCCATATTCTTCGTCGGCGGTGAGGATGAGCGTAAGCGAGCCCGCCGGCGGACCTCCGCCTGCGGCGACCGCTGCGGCGGCGAATACCATCGCGGCGACGGCGCCTTTCATGTCGGTGGAACCGAGCCCATAGAGACGATCCCCGTCAACTACCGGTGTGAACGGATCGGTCTTCCATTCGTTCGCGGCTTCGCCCACCGGTTTCGTGTCGAGATGCCCGCAGATGCCGAGCCGCGGCCCCGGTCGCCCGCTGTCGATGGTGATCAACAGATTCGGGCGGTGCGGCTCCATCGCCACAACACGCGATGGCCCAAGTCCGAGCGAAGCGATTGCTTCGTGCACGACCGCTGCGGGCGCGGTCTCGTCCCCAGGCAGATTCGGGCTGGGGGCGGCTATGAGATCACAGGCCAGCCCTAAGATTGCGGAATCGCGCTCGTCGAGAAACGCCAGGGTCTTGCGGCGAACCGCCTCAAGTGACGCCATCGTTACCTCGATGCTCTGTGGCGAGAAGGGTCAAGTCGTCAAGATCGTCGCGGCTTGGGCCTCGAAGGCGACCGAGACCTGGTCGCCGATCGTCTGCCCGGTCGGGATTGCGGCATTGTTCTGACGAAGGACAACGACCGTCCCGCCGTCGGGTAAGCGGATGACGAGCTGGGTGTGGGTTCCGAGGTAGATCAGGTCGTCGACCCGGCCCGCGAGCACGTTCCAACCACCCGGCGGCTTCGACCTGGGAAAGTCGCCCGCCAACGCGATTTTTTCCGGCCTAACTGCGATCGTGACGTCGCCGTTCGGGGTATCTCCGATTACCTGCCCGCGCACGATGCCCGAGGATGCGACATCGACTTCAGCCAGGCCATCGAGAACCTGGGTCACGCGGCCCTCGATGAAGTTTGTCTGACCGATAAAATCGGCCACGAAACGATTGCGGGGACGCTCGTAAATCTCTGATGGCGGACCGATCTGAAGAATCTTGCCTTCGCTCATGACCGCGATCCGGTCGGACATCGTGAGTGCTTCTTCTTGATCGTGGGTGACATAGATGAAGGTCGCTCCCACCTCGCGGTTGAGCCGCTTCAGCTCGAGCTGCATCGCTTTCCGCAGTTTCAAATCGAGGGCGCCGAGTGGTTCGTCGAGGAGCAACACTTCGGGACGATTAACGAGCGCGCGGGCTAAGGCGACGCGTTGTTGCTGCCCACCGGAAAGCTCGGCCGGCTTTCGCTTCTCGATATGGGGCAGGTGAACGAGCTCCAGCACCTCGTTGACACGCCGGACTCGTTCATCCTCCAGCACCCCCGCCATCTTTAGACCGTAACCAATGTTCTGGCCGACCGTGAGATGTGGAAAGAGCGCGTAGTTTTGGAAGACGGTGTTCACCGGGCGCCGGTATGGCGGCCTCGTTCCCATCACCTCGCCGTGGATCAACATCTGACCGGAGGAAGGCGTCTCGAATCCACCAATCATACGCAGCGCCGTCGTTTTGCCGCACCCGGACGGTCCGAGTAGCGTCACGAACTCGCCGTGCTCGACGACGAGCGAGATCCCGTCCACCGCGGTGACAGCGCCGAAAGTCTTGCTCACATCGCGCAGCTCGACGCTCGCCGATCGCACGCTCGCGCGGTCCTCGCGCGAAGGAGCGACTGCGGTGCGCGGCGTTTCAGATTGCGCAACGATGCGTTGCACTCCTCATTCCTTGATTGCTCAACTCCCGGCGGAAAGGCCGTTGCGGCGTCACGAGGACAGCGCCGAGCGCCAAATCGGCCGGGTCAAGCACGTCGGCCCGCCGAATCGATTCAACGAAATCTCGCGGCCCTCATAGGTCAGAACTTCGCAACCTTCCGCCTCGAGCTTGGCCTTCGTGCCATCGTTTCCGGCCAGCGCGAGACAAGTTCCTGGCGCTAGCGCGAGGACGTTGCAGCCCATCGTCTCGAACTCTTCCTCGGGAATCTCGACCAGCCGCCAACCGTGGTCTTCGAGCAGCTCGACGAAGCGCACCGCCATTATCGGTTTGTAGGCGACGGCTAGATCGGACGCGAGTGGACTGATCATCGACAGCAAGTGCAGGCATTCGCCGGGACCGTGGAAATAGGGCAGATCAAATGAGACAACCTCAACGTCGATGCCAGCAAGAATCTCTCGAAGCTGTCTCACACCTTCCACATTCGTGCGGTACCCCATTCCGACGGCGAGCAGCCGCTCGTTGATCCACATCGTGTCGCCGCCCTCGACGGTTCCGGGGTCTTTGACACGGCCGAGAATCGGAATGCCAAGCTCCGCGTACGTTTTCTCGTGCAGGTAACCCTCGGTCTGGCGAAGCTCTTTGCCCATGTGCAGGATGATCGCGCCCTGATCGGTCATGATTGAGGGGTCGAACGCGAAGATGGCGTCAAGCAGACCATCTTCGTCTGGTCCAGCCTCAATGACTTCAACACCGTTGTCCATGAGCAGTCGGCGGAGGGCGGCATGCTCTCGCTCGGCCAACGGTTGTTCGACCGGGTGCGCGTATCCGAACGCTTCCCACGCTCGCTCAGTGAGCGGGCGCGCCGGGCGCCGAATCATCACCGACCGCAATTGAGCGGTCATGGTTTGTCCACCATAACGATGAGCGACGGCGGCTTTGCCTTGTTCGGTTGGAAAGGCCATGGTCGGCTCCTCGAAGCGAACGACGCGGAACGATTTGCCGCCATAGTAGCAGAGCGATAGTTCGGGAATCGTTCCTGGTATGCTCCCACGAGGTCGGTTTGCGGGAAGGAGCGTTCCTTGGCGCGTATCGCGTTTTTCGACCCGTTTTCGGGCGCCAGCGGCAACATGATTCTCGGCGCGCTCGTCGATGCCGGCCTGAAGCTTCCCGACCTCTCGGCGGAGCTCACCAAGATTGACCTTGGTGGCTATTCGTTTCGACATGAATCGGCAAATCATCACGGATTGACCGGGACCTTTCTCGACGTCGAAGTCACAGACGCGCAGCCGCCACGAACCTGGTCCGAAATCCGAATGCTGATCGAATCGTCACGCCTGGCAGGACCAGTCAAGCGCCAAGCACTTGCTATTTTCGGGCGCCTGGCGGAAGCGGAGGCAAAAGTTCACGGCACGAGCGTCGATCAGGTGCATTTCCATGAGGTCGGCGCCGTGGACGCGATCGTCGACATCTGCGGGACGTGCGTCGGTCTTGCCTTACTCGCTATCGACCAGGTCTTTTCCGGTCCGCCGCGGCTCGGTTCGGGTTTCGCGCGTTCCGAGCACGGCTTGATTCCAGTTCCTGGTCCGGCGACCGCTGAACTCCTCGCCTCTGCCCGAGCGCCGGTAGCTGGTGGCGACCCAGGTGGCGAGCCGTACTCCGCCGAATTGCTGACCCCGACCGGGGCCGCGATCCTGACCACACTCGCAAGCTTCAACCGCCCGGATTTCGTGCCGCGCGCAATCGGTTACGGGTTCGGCTCGATGCAACTGCCCTGGCCAAACGCGCTCCGCGTGTGGATCGGCGAAACTCGAGGCGCTCCGGAACCCGCCACTGAACTTCTCCTGGAGACAAACATCGACGACATGGACCCCCAACACTTCGCGCTCCTCATGGAGCGTATGGATGCAGCCGGGGCACTGGACGTGTGGTTGACGCCGATCATCATGAAGAAAGGCCGCCCGGCCACGCTGGTGAGCGCAATTGTTCCGGCGTCGTCCAGAGACGCGGTTGAGTCGACGATGATCGAGAACAGCACCACGCTCGGCGTGCGCGCAACACCAATCGATCGCACAAAGGCAGCACGCCAATTCGCCTCGGTCACCACCCGCTGGGGCGAGGTTCGGGTCAAGCTCCGTGGTTGGCATGGGCGCATCATCGACGTTTCGCCGGAATACGACGATTGCCTGGCGATCGCGCGCGCGAACGACGTGCCCCTGCGCGAAGTGTCGGACGACGCCCGCCGGATCGCGGAATCGTTCGTCGGTTTGCGACTGACGACGGAAGGCATCGCGCCCGCACGAACCTAATCAACCTGCCAAAAGTTCTTTGACAGGGGGTGGGGCGGTGGGTATGGTCTGCGGTCGAGGGTGTGCCGGATGGAGCGCGCCCCGCCGTGAAAGGCCCCCAGCTCGTGGCCGATCGTCCCGCCGCTGATCCGATCGCCGTGGCCACGCTCCAGGAGATGATCCGCCGTGCCCCCGGCCGCGTCAGTCGTCGCGCCCAAGCCGTGGTGTGGTGGCTCGCCGGCCAGAGCCAGACTGCGATCGTCCATCGTCTGGGGGTGACGCGGCAGAGCGTGCAGGCGTGGTGCGCCCGTTTTCGCATTGCCGGCGCGCGGCAACCGGGTGCTGTCGAGCACGCTGACAAGCGGGCGCCGCCGCCCCATCACGGCGAGCACTTGGGCGAGCAAGCTTGCGCCGAGACGCTCGATGGCCATGCGCGGCTGATGGAACAGATTGTAGGCCGCGCTCCAGTCCGCAGCGCCGTCCCCCAGCGTAACCAGCGTCTGCGTCAGCGTTTGCCGGCCAAGATTGAAGGCGATTCCGTGCGAGAGCTCCACGAGGCGCTGGGCCGTCCGCTCCTGTTTGCACGCGCGCCCGGCGGATGCGCGCAGCAGCGCATCGACGTCGGCCCGCAGGGACGAGCGCGCGACGACGGTGGTGTGGGTTGTGCGGGTGGTGGGCATAGTTCGTGCTCCGGAGTGATGGCGATCCAACCACGCGCTCCGCTGCACGCTTTTTGCCACCTCGTTGCCCCGGCCTGGTCGCCGTCACCGCCGATCGACCGCGAAAAGCACCAAACTTCAGGCGGGCGCCGCATAAGCGCGGCGCCCGCCACCAGCGATGCCGATCCTCTCAGGCGGTGGTTGCGGGTTGAGGAACGATCCGGATATACGGCTTCGGCTCTCGCCAGTTCCCGAAGATCTGCTTCGCGTCGGCGTTGTTCACGGAGCCCACGATGATCACATCGTCGCCGTGCTTCCAGTTCACCGGTGTTGCGACCTTGTGCTTGGCGGTGAGCTGGAGCGAATCGACGACCCGCAGCACCTCGTCGAAATTCCGGCCCGTCGTCATGGGGTAGACCAGGATCAGTTTGACCTACTTGTCGGGGCCGATGACGAAGACATTGCGGACAGTTTGATTGTCGGCGGGAGTTCGGCTTTTCGCGTCACCCGACACGCTCTCCGGAAGCATGCCGTACAGCTTGGAAACCTTGAAGTCGGCGTCCGCGATGACCGGGAAATTCGGGCGAGCGCCCTGACTCTCCTCGATGTCCTTCGCCCAGGCCTCGTGATCGACGGAGGCGTCGACCGAGAGACCGATGACCTTGACGTTGCGGCGCTCGAATTCCGGCTTGAGTTTGGCCATGTAGCCGAGCTCGGTCGTGCAGACCGGGGTGAAGTCCTTGGGATGCGAGAAGAGAATTCCCCAACTACCCCCGAGATAGGAGTGAAAATCGAGCTGCCCTTCAGTAGTTTCAGCGGTGAAATTTGGCGCCTCTTGTCCGAGCTGCAGCGACATGAGTTTTCTCCTGTTCAACGAGCGAATGGTGGTGTGTCTGATAGGACTGTACGGTGCGCTCGCCCGGCGTCGCGTCCGTGAAACTACCCTAACGAAGCCGAGGCGGGTACCTATTTCCTCGACCGCGTGCTCGGTCGGGGTCGCACGGATTAGGAGCTCACGAACGGGGAGGGGAAGACCAAACCGTTCCCCGCCGGCCGCAGATGGCCGGCGGCGTCAGGAGGATGGTGCGCTCGGAGAGGACGGCGCACCTCGTCGGGAGTACTCGTGGTTGAAGCCGACTCGACTTCCCCGCCGCCGTGGTCGCGCCGCGACACGGGTCTCAGCTCCGCGCGCCGACTGCCAGGGCGCCCAGGCCGCCGGTGATCCGGCTCAGGGCCTCGTTGACGTCGTACCGTTCGACGCGGACATCGGAGAAGATGGGGTTGGCCGTGATCGCTTCGGCGAAGAACCCGCCGAGGTAGCGGTCGGCGACCTCACGGTCCTCGAAGAGACAGAAACTGCCGACGGTCGAGCCGTCGGACAGCCAGGTCTTGCTGACCAGACCGCGCGCGGCGCCGTCGCGCAACGCCTCGGCGGCCCGCGTGAAATCCTCCTGCAACTCCTCTCGGGTGATGGCGGATCGGAACGTGATTAAGAGCGCGTGCATTGGTCTGCTTCCTTTCTTCGCCACAGCAGACGGCGCCGGTACGCCCGGTCCTGTCGATGTCGGCTGTGTGCGCATCCCTATCCTGCGCCTCGGGATGCCGAAGCACATCCGCACGCGTACCGAATTCGTCGGGACGATTCTGGCGACGACGGGTCCGTAAGGTTGCGGAGGGGCAATAGCCTAGACGACGTCGTGACGAACGGCGTAGGCGGCCGCCGCCGTGCGCGAGCCGACGCCGAGCTTGGTGAGGATGCTGCCGACGTGCGTGTTGACCGTGCGACGGCCGATCGAGAGTTCCTCGGCGATCTCGGGATCGGACAGTCCCTCGACGATCAGGCGCAGCACCTCGCGCTCGCGGGCGCTCAGCCGTGTCGACGGCTCCGCCGCGGCGGCTCGGTCCAGGGCAGGGCGCGGCGCGGCCCGGAGGGTGGCCGCCAACTCGATCGCCTCCGCCAGGGGCAGCGAGCGGCCGGCGTCCCACGCCGCCTGGAACGGGTCATCGCCGAGGGCGGCGCGGGCCGCCGCGACGGCCTGCTCGTAGCCGAGCCGGGCCGGTTCGTAGACCATGGTGCCGGTCCGTTCGCGCTGGGCCTCGGCGCACCCGAAGAAGCGGGTGGCGAGCTCCACGTCGCCGAGGGCGACGAGGATCTGGGCCAGGCGCAGGAGCGCGTCCGCGACGCCGAGGGGGTCGCGTTGGGTCCAATGGTGGGTCAGGCTCTCCTGGTAGGCGGCGATCGCCTCGGGCCAGCTGCCCACCTCACGGGCGGTGTCGCCGAGCCGGTGCAGCGTCACGCCGATGTTCCACCCATCGCCAAGGCGCCGAAAGGTCGCCAGGGCCGGGGTCAGTAGGGAGGTGGCGCGGTCGTAGTCGCGTTTGATCCTCCACGCCTCGCCGAGGCACCTCTGCGAGTAGGCGACGCCCCAGGCGTCGCCGATCGCCTCGAACTGGGCGAGGGAGTCGGCGAGGATGGCGATCGAGCGCTCGCCGTCGTGCTCCAAGTCCTCGGCCAGGTGTCCCTGCCAGTGGACGACAACGGCCACGCCCCAGCGATCGTCGCACGCCGCGAACCGCTCCAGGGCTTCTTCGGCGTAGTTCTTCGCCATCGCATACTCGGCCGCACGCCAGGCGAGCACTGCCGCGCCCAACGCCGCTTTGCCGGCCGCCGCGGCCGGTTCCCTGCCGGTCGCCCGCGCCCGATCGAACCATGCACGTCCCTCCGCGACATGGTTGCGGAGGAACCAGAACCAGCAGAGCGCGCCGGCGAGGCGCAAGCCTGTCTCGACATCGCCGCCAGCCAGCGACCAGTCCAGGACGGCGCGCAGGTTCGGCAACTCCGTTTCGAGCCGGGCGATCCAGGCGACCTGGCCGGCGCCGCGCAGCTCGGGCTCGGCGCGCTCGGCCAACGCCCGGAAGTACTCCGCATGGGCACGACGGACCGCGTCCTCCTCGCCAACGCGCGCCAGCTCGTCCAGTGCAAATTCGCGAACGATTTCGAGCAGGCCGAATCGCGGTTCGCCGGGATCGTCCTTGGCTGCGTCACCCGTCGCGGCCGGGAGCAGAAGAGACTCGTCGACCAGTGAGGAAATGCCTTCGATGACCGCCTCTTCGGGGAAGGGCCCGTCGCCGGCGACAGCGATCGCGGCATCGAGGGTGAAGCCGCCCACGAACACCGCCAACCGACGAAGGAGACGCTGCTCGTCGGCGTCGAGCAGATCGTGGCTCCACGCGATCGCAGCGCGCATGGTCCGCAGGCGCGCCGGCGCCTCGCGGGGCCCGCCGGTCAGGAGCGGCAGGCGTCGCTCGAGCCGCGCCAGGAGCGCGCGAGGCGGGAAGACCTTGACCCGGGCGGCGGCCAGCTCGATGGCCAGCGGCAGTCCATCCAGCCGGCGGCAGATCTCGGCCGCGTCCCAGGCGTTGGCCGGCGTCAGCCGGAACCCGGCCTGGACGGCCTCGGCCCGCTCGACAAACAGCCGGACCGCGTCGGACGCCGCGATCTGCTCGAACGTCCACGTCCCGCGCTCCACGGGCAGGGGCAGCGGCGGCACCGCGAACTCGTGCTCGCCCGAGACGCGCAGCGCCGCGCGGCTGGTGATGAGCAGCGTGAGGGCGGGGCAGGCGGCGAGCAGCAGGACCAGGTCCGGGCCGGCGGCGAGCAGGTGCTCGACGTTGTCGAGGACCAGCAGCAACTCCGTCGAGGCGATCTGCTCGGACAGGTCGCGGAGGATTCCGCCGTGGTGCGACTCGCCGATGCCCAGGGTCCGGGCGATCGTAGGCAGCACGAGGTCGGGCGACCCGAGCGGGGCGAGCGGCACGAAGCGGACGCCGGCCGCGAAGTCATCGGCAAGCTCCCGCGCGGCCTCGATCGCCAGCCGGGTCTTGCCGACCCCGCCGGGGCCGGTCACCGTCAGGAGCCGCACGTCGCGGCGAGCGAGCAACGCCCGCAGCCCGGCGAGCTCCCGCTCGCGGCCGACGAACGCCGTCAAGGGCGCGGGCAGAAACCGATCGGCGGCCGTCGCGGACGACGAACTCATACCGTCCCCCATCGTTGAGAAGGTGTGACCACGCTCGGTGATTATCCGCGATGCGTGACAACGCGTCCGCGAGCCGGCTTGTCAGAACACAACCGACGAGTTCGCGGGATCACGACGACACGGATCCGTGACGTTGAGGGCTCATCCGCACGTTAGACCGGATAGCGGAAACCTTGATCCCATGGCGGGCAACTAGACGAGGGGAGGTCCTTCGCTACGCCCAGGATGTTCAACCGGGGCCGGCGCCCGCAACGGCATCATCCGCACCGCGAACCGGTCTAATCAGGGTGCCATATGTCTTTTGATGCCCGACTCGGTGATGGGCGAGCCCGTGCAGCTACGCGGGTGGCGACGCTCAGACCGAAGGGATGTCAGAGAACTTCTGGCAACCTGTGTAGGGAGACTTTGGAAACCGTCATTCTGAGCGAAGCGAAGAATCTCGCCCTATTATGTTGACTCTTTGAAGGCGAGAAGCGTCAGCTGCGCCAAAACATGACCAGCCACCTACGCCCCTTGAGGTCGCTGCGAACACGCCCTAACCCGCGAACCGTGGACTCAGCTTGCCAAGGATTGCCCGACGCAGAGTCCGGATTTCGTCGATGTCAAATCGGTGCAAGGCAAAAATGTAGGCGCCGGCGCCGACCGCGGCCGGGACGCCGACGAGCGCCAGCTCTCTGAGCAGCTTGATCGGTCCGTTGCCGCTCTCGGGCAGGCCGGCCGCTAACAACAGCCACGATCCCAGGGCCAGCAAGGCCATGCCTATGCCTGAGGCGAAGCAGACTCGCATCACGCGCCAGAGCCGCCCGTTGCCGAATCCGGTCATAGAGCGTCGCCAGAGCCAGATCATGATCGCAACGTGGGCCGCGAATTGGGCGGAGTTCGCAAACACCAATCCGAGCATCCCCAGCGAATTCACGAAGGTCAGCGCGATGGCGAAATAGACGCAGGTCGCGATGATGCCGACGATGACCGGGGTTCTCGTGTTTTGGCGGGCGTAGAACCCGAAGATGAGGATTTGATCGTAGGCGGCGCAGAGCGTGCCGGGGAGATACCCGAGTAACGCCACGACGATCAAGTGGGCGCCTGTGCCGCCGGTAGCCCCATGATGAAAGAGGAGGTCGACCGTCGGTTTGGCCACGGCGGCGAGACCGAGCACGGCCGGCACAATTAGCACCGTGACCATGCCGAGCGCCCGCCCGAGCGTATCTCGGAATCCCGCCTCGTTCCCCTCGGCGAAGTGGCGGGAAAGCGTCGGCAAGGCGGCGAGGGAAATCGCGGCCGCGACGATGCCGAGCACCATCTGCACGAGCGTCGTGGCGTAGCGCATCGCCCCAAGCGCGTCCCGTTCCGCGCCCCACGCCAGGTTGCGATCGACAATCACTTTGACGGTGTCGATGAAGAGACCGAGAAATATTGGCACATAAAGCGCGAGCACACGGGTCACCCCGGGATGCCGGAAATGTAGGTTTGGAATCGGCAAGGCGCCGGCTCGAAGGAGCGCCAAGCTCTGCATCGAGGCGAGGAGCACCGCCCCGGCAACGATGCCCACGACCATGCTCTTTACGCCCAGTCGCTCGTGCAACAGAATCATGGCGAGCACGATCACGCCGTTGCGGACCGCAGCCGACATCGCCGGCGCCGTCACCCGATTCAGGGCGAAGAGGACACTCATCAGGATCGTGCCAATCCCAAGGAAAAAAACGGCCGGCAAGATCCATCGCACCAACGTTACGGTCAGGGACACAGTTGAGGGATCGTGTGCGGAGTCGTCGGTTCCATATGAGGTCATAAGCTTGACGATTGTCGGCGCGAACAAGATTCCGACGAATACACAGGCGCCGATCACGATTGCGGCCAGGGTTAGCAACGCGCCCGAGACGCGCCGCAGCTCATCCCGATTGGCGAAGCTGGGCGTGGCCCATTGCGCGAGCACCGGAATCAACGCGGCTTCGAGCATCCCGCTGATCACGAGATCGAAGATCAGCGTGTTGACGTTGTCGGCAATGGTGAAGGCGGCGATCGGATCGCCGGTGCCGAATAGACCCGAGGCGAGTTGTTCGCGAAAGAGACCGAGCATCCGGCTCAGGATGTTGCCGAGCATGAGGATCATCGCGGCGACCGCGATGCCGGTGCGAACCGTCGGTTGGCCGGAGAAAGCCTCTTCGGACACAAGCGGAGCGTCGACAATCGGCGGTGGCGTCGCCGCACTGTCCGCGCTTGGAATCATGGACGCGAGATCACCGGAACCGAACCCAGACGATCACGTAGCACAATGCGGCGAAGATGCCGTCGGGAATGATATTGAGCTGGAGCGCGTTGTCGATGGACTTAAGATGTCCGTCGTCGACCACGAACCCATTGAGGTCCTGCGCCATGGCCCAGGTGATGCCGAGATGGCGGGCGATGAGGACGCGGCTGAGGAGAATCCCGACGGTCACGCAGACGAATCCGACGATCTGCAGATCGAGACCGCGTTTCTCCCGGCTTGCCCTCGCCATCGCTTCCGCCACCCCGAAACCGAGGACGAGGCACAAGTAAAACTTCCATGACGGAGCGAACGGCCAAATGATGCCGACAGCAATCGCGACCAGAAGTCCGGCCCCGGCAGCTCTCAGCAAGAGATCGCTGCTCGTCGAATAGGTCGGCAATCCGCGCACGCCTGCGCAATCGGGGCAGCGAAGCCCAACAGGTGTGCGCACCCCACATCGCGGACAGATCGGCTTGCCGCACCGCGAACAGCGCAAGCCGGTCATCACATCAGGGTGATAACTGCAGCGTACTTCGCCGCGTGGGAATTCGTTCGTCGTGACCATTAATCCAATCTTGCGGACGCGCGTTTGAAGCCCCGGCAAACAAATCCGGGTCCGGAGTGAACGCCGTTCACCGGTCGGCGGGGCGGAAGAAACCCGCATAGCATACGCGATTCTCTTCGGAGCCGGTCGTACAGATGGTCACGTTCGCCGCCGCGCACTTGCGAGCCGTTCCTTCACCACCAGGGCGGTGAACTGCGGCAGCACCAATTGCCGTCGCCATCGCCATGGCTCGCGGGCCAACCGGAAGAGCCACTCAAACCCTGCTCGCTGGACAAACCCGGGCGCTCTCGGTACACGACCAGCGACGAAGTCGAATGCTCCTCCAACGCCGACGGCGACTCGAACGCCGGCCGCGGCGAGTTCGTCCAAATTGCGGTCGATCCAGAGCACTTGCCCACGTCCGCCATAGGCAACCGCGACCGCACGGGCGTCACAGGCGCGTATTCGTCTCAGCGCTTCGCCATCGGATTCGGGCTCCGCAGTGCCCTCGGACCACCAACCGTAGATACGTGATTCCGGAAACTGCGTTTCGAGCGCGAGCGCCGCCTCGGCGGCAACGCCCGGCCCTGCGCCAAGCATGAAGAGCGGCGCGTCGTCATCTCGACTGTGTGCGGCCAGGTGACGCAGAATATCGACGCCCGTCACGCGCTCGACCTTTGGCTGACCTTGACTGTTGAGTCGCGTCGCCATCGCCACGCCGATTCCATCGGCGGTGATGAGACCGGCTCGATTGATGGCGGCCGCGAATTCGGGATCCTGGCGAGCCGTCATCACGTATTCGGGATTGAGCGTGACAATATGCAAGCACGGCGTGGCGCTCTTACCGATGAGCGCCTCGTCGACCATGCCCCAAACATCTGGAGCGGAGAGTCGATGAAGGGGTAGCCCGAGCACGTCGGCGGTGCGAGCACGACTTGGCATCATCCGAATCCGCGGCCTCCACCACCGGACGAGCCACCGCTGAAACCACCGCCGCCGCCAAAGCTACCGCCGCCACCCCAGCCGCCGCCACCGCCGCCGTGACTGTTGAAACCGCTGAATATTTTGCCGGCTGTATTGAAGAGGTCGCTGAGGCCATCACTCATGCCTTGCAGACCGCCAGCCGCGCTATCGCTCACGTCCTGAATATCGGGCAGATCAACGTCGTGACCCCCTCCTCCACCGCTGCCGGGACCGCCGCCGAAAGCGCCGGGGATGATGACGACCGGTCCTCCTCGGCGGCGGGAGTAGCCGCCCGGATATCCGCCTGGATTAAGCGTGCCGCCATACCATTGTGGAACTGGAGCGTTCACGCTGGCGAACTTGCTGACCCAGGAGTGTTCGAGTCCAAATGCCACGGCAAAGGGCAGGTACTTGTCGAAGATGCCCTTCGCCTCATCCAGTTTTTCGTACTTCTCGATATCGTCGAGGTAGCGCTTGAAGGCGTTCCATTTTGCCGCCGCCTCTGCACCTTCCGGCGTCTTCCGGGGCATCGCTTTGGCGATCACGAGGATGGCGATGGCGAGCGCGGCGATCACGAAAATCGGCAACGACCAGAGCACAGCTCCGCCTGCGGCCGCGCTCAGAATTACGCAGAGACCAAGATCGACGGCGAGCGCCACCCCACCGAGCAGTTTCCAGTTGCGCCTCGTCTCTTCAGGCGAGCGCATGAAATATTTCCGTTGAACAAGTTCGTTGTAGAGATCGGCTTTGATTTCTCCCTGCGCGCTGTCGAATTGCGACTTGACCGCGCTCATCTTCACGGTGGCGCCCGCTTTCGGGGACGGGCCGAAAATCGCGGCAATCAATTCGGTTTCGAAACTCGAAAGCTTTGATTCGGGTTGGAGTAACGTCAATTGAAAGTCGCGTCCACCGTATTCAGTCGTCGCTCCTGACTCATCGATCTTCAACGCGCCCCGGCGGCCGAGGTCGACGAGGGTCGCGACAACGTCCGCTTGGTCCGCGGTCTCGTCAATCAAGGTGCCGGCCGCGCCAGGAGGCAAATCATCGGGCGGACTCGGGATGAAATCCGCTACCAATCCTGTGTGTGGATCGCGCCCCTTCGTGTACCACAGGCCATAGATCCCCGCGCCGCCGCCAACCGCCGCCAGCAATCCGATGCCGAGAAAGAAGAGATTCAGAATTGCGTTGTGCTGGTCCTGGCGGGCGTTGTCGGCCGCCCGTTGATCGGCTGCGATCTGCCAGCTTGGCGGACTGGCGTCGACAATCGCAGGAAACTGCAGACCGACGACGAATTGATCGCCGGTGTTCAAATCGGTTTTTGTCCAGCTGTAGGTCTGGCCGTCCTTGGTGTACTTGGACGTTTCACTCGGGTCCTGCCCATTGACCATGACCTGAGACGTGTCGACCGGCTTCGGCAGAGTCATCGTGACCGTCGATTTCCCGACCGGTCCGACCGACGTCACATCGTCGTCGATCGCCGTCCAGACGATTTGCTCGACCGGCGGTTGATGGTCGGGATAGACCCGTAGCGCGCCTTCGACGTCATATTCGAGGATGAAGGTTCTCGTCTCGTTGGTCGTCGACTCGAACCCCCAATTGATGGTGATATCGGTGCTGGTGCGTTCGGTGGTGAAGGTGCCCGGAGCCTGATCATAATCAGAGGAGTCGACGAACTTGTAGGTTCGCGCTTGCCCCCCGGTTTCCTCACGCATCGAGATGTTGTTGATGTCACTGAGATTTTCGAGCGGAATCGTCGCGTATCCGAAATGAAATGGCCCGCCATTGAAATCGACGTCGAAGTTTTCGACTACGTGCAACGTGCCGTCATTTTGGAGGTTCAAACTGACGTCATAGCGCGACCAGTTGACCGAGCGATCGGCAAGGGCGCCATGGCTCGTTAAGGCCAGCAATCCGGCAGCGGTAGCAACGGCGAGGAGGATCAGGGTGAGACGAAGCCGAATGAGTCGAGAAGGTTGAGACGACTTACGAAAAGCGACGCGTACCATGGTCAGCAAGTTGCTCCTACCGAGCCGATCACACAGATGAGCCCTTATTTTGCCCGCACAAGATCCTTAACGTGGCGATTATCACACGCCATTCGCCAGCTCGTTTGAGTGCCTATGCTACCCTTTTCTCATGATTACGACTGCGCCTCAACTTCGGCCTTCCGACGTCGATGCCCTGCTGCTTGAGCACGGTTATCGGATGACGACGCCTCGCCGGCTGATCGTGAACTCTGTGCTCGTCCGCGATCGTCCATTCACCGCTGAGCAGCTCGTTGCCGAGATGCCATCGATCGGGCGCGCGACGGTATACCGGACGCTGGAAATCCTAGCCTCGATCGATGTACTGACCCGGCTGCTGCAGCCGGGGAGCCATCCCTCGTATATCGTCAGTAAGCCTGGACATCGCCATCATTTGGTGTGTTCCGAATGCGGCACGGTGGTGTCATTTACCCGCTGCCCTTTCGATGACGTGATTCGCGATCTCACGCGCGACACCGATTTCGCGATCTCAGGTCACCACCTGGAAGTGTTCGGCGTTTGCCCTACCTGCCAAGAGACGCCTGCGTCCTCACCGATCTACGCCGGAACGTAATTATCTCACCTTTACCCACTTTTGACACAATGTCTCAATACGTGCTACGCTCCTTCCCGCTTGCGGCTTCGACTCGCTGGCGCCCCGCAACGCGAAATCGGCACTGTCGATACCGGGAAGGGTGAGGTCAATGCGGTTAGCGAGTTCTCGCCTCCATCGTGCGATTTTGCTTGTGGCACTTGCCGCGTTCGTCCTTTGGTTGCCAGCTTCCGCCCAGAACGCGACGCCAAGTCCTGCTGGTGGATTTCCACCCTTCTCGGCACTGCAGCCGCTTCCCGGCGCGGAACCGCGCGAGAGCGGCCCTCTCAAGGTTGTTGCCTCGACGCCCATTATTGCCGACCTCGTTCGCCAGGTCGGCGGCGACCGAGTTCAGGTCGAGTCGATCCTGCCCGCAAACGCGGATCCACATGATTTCGAACCAAAACCGGATGACATCATCAAAGTCGAGGACGCGCAGGCGATCTTCACACACGGGTTGCACCTCGACGATTGGGCCAAGGACTTGATCGAGAACTCTGGAACAAGCGCCCCGGTCTACGTCACAACTCATGGGATCCAAACACTCGCCTCGAATGAAGAGGAGTTCGATCAGGGTGATCCGCACGTTTGGTTCGATCCGGCACGAGTGCAGACGATGGTCGGCAACATCACGAATGGTCTCGGCGCGGTTGATCCCGAGGGCGCCGACAGTTATCAGCAACGCGCCACGGCGTACCAGTCCCAGCTCTCGCAGCTCGATCAAGAGATCAAGGACCGGATCAATATTATTCCCGCGAATCAGCGCAAACTTGTCACGAATCATGACGCGCTGAGTTATTACGCCAACCGCTACGGATTGACGGTCGTCGGCACCATCATTCCGGGCATGGACACGCGGTCCGAACCATCGGCGAAGGATGTCGCCGCCCTCGTCGACACGATTCAGAAGGAACACGTAAAAGCGATCTTTGCCGAGAACATCGTCAGTCCGAAACTCGCCGAAGAATTGGCGAAAGAGGCCGGAGTCAAAGTCGTCGACGATCTCTATTCCGACAATCTTGGGGAGGCGGGCTCGGACGCCGACACGTACATGGGCCTGATGCAAACCGACACCCGGCTCATCGTAGAAGCTCTTAGCGCATAGGTCTGAGGACATCTAGCCCATGAATACTCGGACACCGTCACCGCCAGTCACGAACAGACCGCTCCTGGAAGCATCGTCTCTTGGCGTGCACTTCGAGCAACGCTCTGCTCTTGAAGGCATCAATCTCCGGTTCGACACCGCGGAGACGGTCAGCCTTCTCGGACCAAACGGTGCCGGCAAGAGCACGTTGTTGAAGGTGCTGGCCGGCATGCTGCCGCCAACGCATGGAATGGTCTCAATCGACGGCGTTCAGGTTCACCGGGGCAACAACCGCGTCATTTATGTGCCGCAACGTACGAGCGTCGACTGGACCTTCCCGGTCAGCGTGCTCGATGTCGCTTTGATGGCCCGTGCGCCAAGCCGCTCGCGTTGGCTGCCGTTTGGCAATGCCGATCAGCAGACCGCCCTGCGCGCACTCGCTCAGGTGGGCATGGACCGTCTCGCCAATGTCCAGATTGGCGCGCTTTCGGGCGGCCAGCAACAACGCGCGTTTTTGGCTCGCTCCCTGGTCCAGCAAGGCGACGTCTATTTGCTCGATGAACCATTCGCCGGCGTCGATGTTCCCACCCAAGAGTTGCTCGTCGCGCTCTTCGGCCGGCTTCGCGAACAAGGCCGGACTGTGATCTACGCCACTCACGATCTTGCTCAAGCGGCGCGCTCATCCGATCGCATTGTCTTGTTGAATCGCCGAGTGATCGCGAGCGGCCCCCCGGCGAAGGTGATGACCGCGAGAAACCTGCGGGCGACGTTCGGCGGGGAGGCGATCATTCCGTTTGATCTCGCCGCAACGAAACTGGAACTCGTCGGCGCGGGAGATCCTGCTTGATGAACTGGTTCACCGAACCGCTGCAGCACACGTTCATGCAGCACGCGTTCGTCGCGATCGTGATGGTCGGCGTGATTTGTGGTGTCACTGGCGTGTTCGTGACGCTGCGCGGTCTCGCCTTCATGGGCGACGCGCTTTCCCACGCGATTTTCCCTGGCGTGGTGATCGCCTATATTTTCGGTGGCAATTTCCTGATTGGCGCTCTAATCGCGGCGATCTTGGTCTCCCTGGGCATCGGCGCCGTCAGTCAGCACACGCGCTTGACGAACGACACGGCGATCGGCGTGCTCTTTGCCGGCGGATTTGCCTTGGGCATCGCCCTCATTTCCGCCCAAAGGACCTACACGAAGGACCTGGCCTCGTTCCTGATCGGTTCCATCCTCGGCGTTTCGATGCAGGATCTCTATCTGACTGGCGCTGTCGGCTTCGTCGTTTTGGCGCTGATCGTGATCTTCCGGCGCGAACTGACGGTCACGTCATTCGACCGCACCTTTGCCCAAGCGACAGGTCTCAATCTCTGGGCTTGGGATCAGCTCTTCTTGATCCTGCTCTCGCTCGCAATCGTAATTTCCCTGCAGACAGTCGGCAACATTCTCGTCCTCGCACTGTTAGTGACGCCAGCCGCGACCGCCCGCCTGCTCACAGATCGACTGCGCGTGATGATGGTATTTTCCGCAATCGATGGGGCGATCTCTGGGGTTGTCGGTCTTTACGTTTCCTACCACCTCGGCATCGCTTCGGGCGCAAGCGTGGTCCTCGTCGCAACGTGCTTGTTCTTAGTGGCATTTCTCTTTGCGCCGCGCGCAGGAATGGTTAAGCTCGCTCTCGACCGACGGCTGCACTTTCCACACCCTGAACGAGACGTCTTCCCGCACGAAGCCGAGCCCGCGATCCCCTATGGCGAATCGCTTTCCCATCATGCCGAGCGTGTCGAAGCACCTGACCCCGCCGACGGCGGCGAGGACGGACGGAGAACTTCACTCGGAATGCCGTAGGATGACTCGGCAGTACCAGCATTGGAAACGAGCGGGCGGCCGGAAAATCCCGGCCGCCGCCCGCATTAGGTCTTATCGCGCCTCAGTGGCTGTCGGAGGCGCTACCAATGGACCTCGACCCTCATCCCGTAATCAGCAAAATCGTAAATCGCTCGCGCGTACTCTGGGGTGAGCGCGACGCAGCCGCCGGTTGGACCGTCTCCGTGCTTGATGACCCTGCCATGGACGTTCATCGAATAGGAATGGAAACCGTTCTCCCGCATCGGGTCGAAGCCGACCCAGTAACGGATGTACGCCTGAGCGAACGGTGTCCACGAGAGCCCGCGGACCATGCTGTACACGCGGTAGCTGCCAATCGCTGTCGCGTAGAAGCCGTAGCTTGAATCGTCGAACCCGATCGCCCCCCAATAGGAGGCAATAGCTTCTTGACCGATGTAGAGGGTCACCGTTTGGCTGCCGCGATCGACGTCAATCCAGTGCTCATCTGGACCGATCGTCGGCGCCCAGGCGAGAAAGGCCGCTTTGGCCCAACCCGAAATCCCATCAACTTGAACCGGTAGGAATCCGTTGTACTCGTCGCCCCGGACGCCGAGCTCGGCACCTTCAACGGCTTCCGTCAAGATTTCCGAGTGAATCGTCGCGTCGGACCGGATGTTCAAGACATCCGTCGCTACCCAAACCGAACTGCTAGCATCGCCGCCAACGGCCGGGGTTTCGGGCCAAATCGACCACCCCGGCGAGCCGTCAATCGAGATGTATCCGCCGTAAACCCATCCGACTTCGCCGTAATAGTTAACCTGGTACCAGCCATCTTCAGTTGGTCCGTCGAGGACGTCGATTGGTTCGCCTTGGCCGAGCTGATCGAGAACCTCTCCATACGTGCCGGGATCGGACCGGAGGTTCAATAGGTCCGTATCGACAAAGGAGTTGCCGCTGGCGCGCGTGCTCAGCGAAGATATGGTCAGCGCGAAGAGTGCGAATAGCACCAGCACTGACGTCAACCGTAGTGTCCCGCGCCGGCTGCCGACGCCCCATCGGGGACGAATGCACTCCAAGCGGGTACGCTGAACCGAGCTCAGCACGAGTAGCTCCCTTCCCTGTTCCAGCTACTCGCGGAGCGAACAGGGCAGCCATCCCTGCTGAGCGGCCGGGCACCGTCTCTGAGTCGTGGGGCGACCCAGAACTTACCCTATCACTCGACTCATTGTGGGGAATGCCCCGCAAGTACCCGCGCTTTCCCTATACTTTGTGGGGATTTGTCAACGCGGAACATGGGAAAGATGTGTCCGGACAATGGGAACTTGTCCGCGAAGACACAACAAGGGTCAAATTTTGCTCAAAGTGATGAGCAATCCGCCCCATTTCGTTGACTGCGTGTCCATCTATTAGGGTTCAGTCACCGTCAACGTCAACAAGATGTTGGCCGATTTGTACGCTCAGCTACTCAGTTTTGACAATGATGCACAGCGCTTCACCAATGGATAGAGACGCGGGTCCCGATGCCGACGAAGTTGAAGATCACCAATGCCTCGGCGGGGGCAGTTGCCACGCAGCCGGCCGTCGATCCCCAGCCGCCATTGAGGACGTAACCGGCGCTGTCCATAGTCCATGAGTGAAACCCGTTGAAGCGATAGGGATCGAAGCCGGCCCAATACATGAAGTAGGCCTTCGCATACGGCGTGTATTGCAGACCGGCGATCTTCTCGTAGATGTAATAGGTTCCGGTGGCGGTGCCATAAAACCCGTCGCTGGGATCGCCGCTCATCGCGGCGTAAAACGTCGCGACCGGCGTCGTGCCAATCATGAGATTGACGGTTCGATAGGAGCGATTGACGTCGACCCAATACTCTCCCGTCGGCGCAGGTGGCGGCGGTATCGTTGCCGGTCCATCGGAAGCTTGGAGATCGTTCGCGTCCGCATATCCGAGGTTGTCGCCATATCGGACGGTGAGGAAACGGCGGACCTTCGGTCCAGCGATCGTCAGCACTGTCCCTTCCGGCAAATCGCTGATGACATCGCCCTTCGTCGACGGTTTCGCGAGCAACGCCGCCGCGAGCTCGACCTTGGCGAAATGATCGAATGCCAGTTGCGATTGTTTGAGCCAACCCGCCGGCGCGTTCGAATGGTTCGCAGGTTTGACCCAATACCAACCGTGCCTGGACGGACCGTCGAGGACGGTGACGGTCGTGCCAGGTTTGATTTTGCTGACTACCGTCCAATCGGTGCCCGGCGCGATCCGCAGTAAAACACGCGACTTTCCTTTGACCGTCGCGACTGGCTTGGCCGCCGGGCTTTCCTTCGCCGTTGCGGGACTCGGACTGGAGAACAGCCCGCCTACGGCAAGAAACCAAACGAGGAGGAGAACCAGCGGAAAAGGCAGGCGGAGACTGGTCACCTTCAACATATGGGTCAAGACTCCAAACGGCAGACGACCTGAGATTTTCGTCTGCCGCATTGCTCACCGATGCATTCGCGCGTGCTCTCGCATGCGCGAAATCCGTGAAGAACCGAAAGTCATGTTCACACCGTAGGTGACCTTGACATCGTGGCGAACCGCCAGATAGTCACACCGAGTGCGACTCATTGGACGGTCGAAACGGGTAATTCGGCCCGATCATTGCGCATTTGCTGTGCCCCAAGCTTCCTAGCCACTTGGTTTACCGTCATTTGTGACAACGAGGACCAGTGAACCGATACGACGGCAAGCACGAACTTGCCTACTCCAAAGTCCAATAACTCTTTTGAACCTGCAACGCGGCTTCGATCGCTCGCTCGGCATCACATCCCAATGTCGTCGCCGGCGGCATGCTCGTGGCCCGCGCACCGTACGGGTCCGCGAACGGCGTGATGCCCTCCCGGGCGCCGACGAGCGTTTCCGCGATCGCAGCCGAACAGTACGGCGCGTACGTGGGCGCATAGCCACCTTCTTGGGTGACGACGATCTTGCCACCGCACGTTTCCGCGGCAACGGCCATCATCAGCGTCGTCATATCGCGGTAATTCGCCGTTGTGAGCGCCATGCGAGCAAGCGGATCCATGACGCTTGCATCTTGGCCGGCGCTTACGATGATCAGACGTGGCTGAAACTGGCGGGCGATCGGCAACACGATTCGACTGAATGCTTCCAAGTAGCCACGGCCACCGGTGCCGGCGGGCAACGGGATATTCACCGTGAATCCCTGCCCTGCTCCTTCGCCCCAATCCTCGCGCTTGCCCCAACCGACCGGGAAGAGATCGTCTTGATGAAGTGAGACGAACAGCACGGTCGGATCGCGATAGAAAGCGTCCTGGGTTCCGTTGCCATGATGCACGTCCCAATCGAGGACGAGGACTCGCTCGGCGCCGTAATTTCGCTGGGCATGACGCGCGGCCACAACCGCGTTATTGAACACGCAAAAGCCCATTCCCTGATTCGCCATCGCGTGATGGCCGGGGGGACGGACCAACGTGTACGCGGTTGTGACCTCGCTCGTCATCACAGCATCGACGGCCGCCATCGCCCCTCCCGCGGCGAGGCGCGCGATCTGATCTCCCCTCTTGCCGATCGGCGCACCGTGACCGGTATCGCCACCGGCCACCGCAATGCTGCGAACCCGGTCCAGATATTCGGGCGTGTGATAGGCGAGCAGTGCGTCGTCGGGCGCCTCTTTAGCAGGAAGGCGAACCATGTGATCGGAGATGCCCGCGATATCGATGAGTTGCTTGGCGCGGCCGACCAGGGCAGGGCCCGAAACGTGGGGAACGGGCTCGGCAAAAAGATACTGCTCCGCGTCATTGATCAGGCCGAGACCGGTATTGTGCGCCAAGTAGCGGTCATCGAAGACGAGACCAACTCGCTGCTGACCGCGTTCGCTCATAGTTGGGCCCAATCGCGACGACGGGCCGCTGACATTCCGTCAGCGGCCCGTTCGAGGCGTCGTCAATATCGACGCCGGATTACCCAGGGGAAACCGCTAACGCCATGCCGTCGAAGACGTTCCACATGTACATGAAGTCGCCCCACGCGTAGTAGCGGATCGCGCCAACCGCGGGGTCCGACACATACACGCCGCCTTGGTCATAGTCGTATGCGACGACGACGTGGTCACCGGCAACTAGCTTGTACGTAGCGCCGTCGGATTCTTCAAATGTGCTTTGATCGCCCCACAAACCGAGCCAGACCAGCGTCGGAATGCCTTGATCGAGTTCGGCAGTCAATTGCGAACTGTCGCCCTGGCCGTAAAAGACGTTGCCGTAGTACCCGAACGTCGGTAGGGCGGCGGCAAGTGCTTCGGCATAGACCCCGTAATCGTATGTATTGCCCCACCATCCGGAAATGTCGCCTCGGAATCCCCAGTGCGGATTCGCCGACCAGCCGACGATGTTATCCAGTGAATACTCGCTGATCGCATCACCCCAGGCGGCGGTCGCGATTTGGATTGAGGCGTACTCGCAGCTCAAGTTGCGCTGCTGGACGTAGGTTGGGAAGCCGGCGGAATAGTTGGTCGTCGCTTCTTCTGCCGACGCCGTCGCCGCTACCTGCTCGTACCAAACGTTGCCCTGTTCCGTCAGGAGCTCGGCGCCGTCATAGCATCCGCCATTATCACTAGGATAAACAGGGAAACCCGTGAAGTAACCTCCGCTGACCAGAACATCGATCCAGCCAAAGGCGCCGTCATACGCGCCGCTCGTGTCGACGCCCAAGTACACGATGCCGCTCTCGTCCGTCACGCCGCGATCGGCGCTCAAGATTTCTCCGTCAATAATGAAGGCGATATAGACCTCAGCATCGCCGACCGAGTCACCGTCGGAACGCAATTCGATAGACATGTCGACTGAGCAGCCGACGCCGGGTGCGGTCGCACTCACGTCAAGCCAAGCGGTAACGGAGAGTTCCTCGGATGCCTTGGCGCCGTTCGCGGGCATGGCGACCATACTAAACAGAATCGTAGCCAACACGGCAAACGACACTGAACGCCAGCGACGCATAATTCTTCTCCTCAGAATTGTCTAATCGTCACGCGTGCCAGGTGGTCACCGGTGCATAGGACAAGGTAACCGGTGAGCCGACGTGCGGTGACGGCTTCTCCCCTCGTTGGTGACCCAAAACGACGAAAAGAGGAGCGAACGTTCGGAGTCTACCGTTGCCTAGTATGCACCATCCTGTCTTTGCGTCAACTCCTATTAGCTGCGAACAGGCGAAGTTCTTGCAAAATTTGAGCCAAGATCGAAGTTAATCCGCAATCTTTCTGTTACCCTTCAAGATGGTGATTTCCGCCAAAACTGTATGTTGGCCCGCGCAAAAAACCGCCGCGTGCTGTCGGCGCTCGGGTGGGTGGCCTGCTCGTTCCACCTAAACTGAGGGAGAATAAAACGAGAACATGGCCCGTGCAGTGACCGCCACCGACCGCGCAATCATTCGATTACTCCAGCAGAACGCGCGCGTTTCGTACGCCGAATTGAGCCGTGTAACTGGCATTCCTGAGTCGACCGTCCGCCGCCGCATGGATCGTCTCCAGCAACGGGGCGTGATCGAATTCGCAATGCTGGCGGAACCCGCCAAATTAGGATACGACCTGCGAGCTGTTATCGGCCTGAAAATCGAGCTCAACCGCCTAGAAGAGATCGCCAATACCTTGCAATCAATGAATGAGGTGACATTCGCCGCGTTCGTTACCGGCAATTTCGACATCCTGATCCAAGCGGTGGTGCGCTCGCAAGATGCTCTCGTTCAGTTCCTCACCAAGCGCTTGGCCCGGATTGAAGGCGTCAAGTCAACCGAAACGTTCGTCATGCCCTGGATTATTAAGCCGACGACCTCCTGGATTCTGCCCGAAGCTCCGGAAGGTGGCGAGGATAGCGAACGCGAGGAAGCCGCCGAAAATGACCAGATCGACGAAGATGGTTCTGCGCCGCGACGGCGACGAGGTCGGCCGAGAAAGGCTGCCACCTCGAGAATTTGAGCGGATACAGGTTCTGTAACAATGGCGACCGGCAGATGCCGGTCGCCATTTCTTTGCTAAACGTGCGAAGTCCTTAGCGATCTGCCTTCGGCGTATCCCGTCGTGACCATCGCCGGTTTGCCGAGCCGATGCGGTTCGTTTGCGCCACATTCGCGGCCATGGCCATCTGCGTCGATCGATCAAACCGTCGCCATCGGCCATCGAGAAAGAGTGCGTTGTGTTGCTTGGGTCGGACCTGAATGCTCTTGCGAACCAGGCGCTGCATGCGCTCGCGATAGACCGGAAGTAAATGCATGATGCTAAAGAGCCAGACGACCATACCTATCGTGTACATCACCGCTCCTGCCCATATCGGCAGCATCGCCCATATCCGATCCGGGTCCAATCGTCCGCCTCGCGGTTCGCGCCTCTCGGAGTCCGCCGCTCTCCGCCTGTAGGCCCACAGTAACCGCGGATACGAAATTTCACCATGCGACGCAAGGTCCAAACGAAAGGAGCTAGCGCCACCCAATAACCCTATACCAGGCAGCGCATGCTTTCCGGCCAACCGGTCTATGCTCGGGGACAAATGTCTCCCATACGTTCGTGGAGATCTTCGCCGAAGAAATGGCGACGAGATGTTTCATCGACGGTGAGCCCGTCTGGGCCGCGCGAGAAAATCGTGGCAAATCCGCCCGCGCTGGGATCAGCCTCGCGCGCCCGCGCCACCCGCTCCCGCCGTTTTTCGGCTTCCTGGCCGGTTTCGACAGTCAAGACGCCGGTCCACTTGGCATAGACCCGAAGGACGTCGAAGTAGGCCTGCCGCCGACGTTCGAACTCCTCGCTCGCCGATTTCCAGATAGCTGCGCTCGCGAGTAAGTCGCGTAACTCACGGACATCTCGAAACACGAGTGACAGCCCGTGGCCAAGGCTCGGATCATTTGCACCCGCAGCGTCGCCGATTAGGACAAAGGGCCCGCTGGCGATCGTGCTGGACCAGAGGTCGTTGTTGGGCACGACGGCTGTCGGACCGGCCGCTCGCGCACGCGCGAATGCGCCTTCCGGGAGGACGCGCGCGCACTGCTCGGCGAATCGGTGGATTCGCTCGGGACCTCGTAGTTCTCGGGCGATGGCATCCGACGCCACTAAATAGGCGCGCGCTACTCCTTGACCTTGGGGGAAGACGAAGGTGCGGCCGCCACTGAAATTCGCGCCGTGGGTCGCACCTTCAGCCAGCGTGATCCCCGCGAATAGCGCTCCCCCGAGCCAGTGATGGCGGGGATCTCGGCGAAGCTTCGCGCCCATCCATTGCCGAACCGTCGAGTTTCGTCCATCAGCGCCGACGATCAACCGAGGTTGGAATTGCACGGATTTCCGGCCAACGCTGACTTCCAATTCTGGACGCTCGGCGCTCGCGAGCAACCTAACCTTGCCCGGGCGAAAAACTTCGGCTCCTCGCTTGGCGGCTTCGGAGATCAACGCCTCTTGCAGCGCGGGATGGGAGACGGTAACCTCCGGCAACGGATTGACCTCGTCCGCTTCCCAGAGGATCGGCTCGATGGCGACACGATTGGTGTAGAGTTGCCAATTCGGCAGCTCTTTCGCTCCCGCTGCGAACAGCACCTGGTCGAGTCCGAGCGTCTTAACCTCCCGGTAGCCCCATGGATGCAGCCCCTCGCCCTTGACCTTATCGCGAAACACCGCCTCGCGCTCCACCAGCGCCACGCCCAGTCCTCGTTCGGCCAGCACGCACCCAAGCGACGAGCCGGCGACTCCGCCGCCCACGATGAGCACATCGAACTTGTTCGATTGAAGGGCACTCACCTTGGATCCGAACTGCCTGCCAACTAACTCGACTGGCCGATGATGTAGGTGATGAGGACGATGACAAAGGTGCCGGCCGCGGCCATGGCGCCGAACCGAGAGCGCTCAGTAGGGAGTGCGCGCGTGTTAGCGTAGCCGTGCTCGAAGCCGACCGTGATCAGCGCGCACAACGACAGGATGTAGTGCGCGGCGGTAATCTCATGATCCGACGCCAGAAGTGTGAATCCCAGGACATACTGAAGAAGCAGCAAACCGGCGGCGATAAACGAAAGCTGCCGTACCCAGGGATACGATCGTCCCTGAAGCTGAAGTCCATAGACAATCGCGAGCGCGAGGTATGCCAGTAACACGAGCGTCCCGACCGTGCTGTGAAAACCGACCATCGCTCCTCCCCCCCATTTTCGTGTGCACGACTTTGCGGCGATTGGGCCGCACCTTACTGAATCCTGCCCGGCTGTGCCGCGGCGCTGCACTGGAAATGACCCAGAGGGTGCCGCGCTAGAACAATGAAGCCGCTCCGAGGCTGAGCACGGCGCACTCCTCGCGGATCCGTTTGCGTAGCCTCGGAGAGCATCTATGCTGAGAGCCGAAAATCGGGTTTCAACTCCGGTTACCGTGGCACAAATAACGAGTGGATCACCGCTCAGGCCGACCGCTGGGATCATAGGGCAAGTTGCCACGCTTAGTCTGAACTTGGTGCACCCCTGCTCAGTAGCCGCGCGCCACCCTACCTCCTTCCTTCTCGCTCCTGCCTGACGGTATACTCCCGCCCGTCTCGAATGCACGCGCTAACTCCTGTTCGCGCGGTCGCCTCGCCTCACGGAACGAGTTGGACACCGGGAGAAATCGATGGCAGACGCTCAACAAGCAAACGCAACGATCGCCGCTCTGCTCGCCGAGGACCGGACCTTTCCGCCGCCGCCCAAGTTCGCGGAACAAGCGAATGTGCCCGACGCCTCGATCTACGACCGTGCGTCCTCCGACCTCGAAGGCTTCTGGGCCGAGGAGGCGAAAACGCTCGATTGGTTCAAACCGTGGGACAAAGTTCTGGAATGGGATCTCCCGTTCGCCAAGTGGTTTAGCGGCGGGCAACTCAATGTCTCCTACAACTGCCTCGACCGCCACGTCCTAGCAGGACATGGCGATCGCGTTGCCTATTACTGGGAAGGCGAACCGGGCGATCGCATGGCGATCACCTATCAAGAATTGCTCGATGAGGTCTGTAAGTGCGCGAACGCGCTGAAAGCGCTCGAACTTCGTCGTGGTGATCGCGTTGCCATCTATATGCCGATGATCCTCGAGCTCCCGATCGCCATGCTCGCTTGCACCCGTATCGGCGCTCCCCACACGGTCGTTTTCGGCGGATTCTCGGCTGAAGCGCTCGCCGGCCGCATCAGTGACGCGCAAGCAAAAATCGTCATCACCGCGGACGGTGGATTCCGTCGGGGCAGTCCCGCCGGCCTCAAGGCCAATGTTGATGCCGCACTCACATCGACGACGTCAATTGAGAAGGTGCTTGTTGCCCAGCGCACCAAACAAGACACCGCCATGGTCGACGGCCGCGATGTTTGGTGGCACGACATCGTCCCAAATCAGTCGACCACGTTCGAACCGGAGCGGATGGAGAGCGAGGACATGCTCTACCTCCTTTATACCTCCGGCACGACGGCCAAGCCTAAAGGCATCGTCCACACAACCGCCGGCTACCTCCTCGGCGTCTCCGCCACCCATCGCTGGATCTTCGACGTCAAGGACGAGGATGTCTACTGGTGCGCGGCCGACATAGGCTGGGTTACCGGCCATTCCTATATCCTCTATGGACCGCTCGCGAATGGCACAACTGGCGTGATCTACGAAGGCACGCCCGACACGCCTTCCTGGGAACGCTGGTGGGAGATTATCGAGCGCTACAAGGTAACTGTTCTCTACACCGCGCCGACGGCGATCCGCGCGCATATGAAGCAGGGTCCGTCGTTCGCCGAAAAGCACGATCTGTCGTCATTGCGTCTTCTCGGCACGGTCGGTGAGCCGATCAATCCGGAAGCGTGGATGTGGTACCGCCGGCACATCGGCAATGAGCAGTGCCCGGTGGTCGACACCTGGTGGCAGACCGAGACCGGCATGATCATGATTTCGCCGCTGCCGGGAATCACGACCACCAAACCAGGCTCAGCTACCTTACCACTGCCCGGCGTCGACGCGGACATCGTCGACAACGAGGGCAACTCGGTCCCGCTCGGCTCGGGCGGCTACCTGGTCATTAACAAACCGTGGCCGGCGATGCTGCGCGGCATCTACGGCGATCCCGACCGCTACAAGCAGACCTATTGGAGCCGGTTCCCCGGCAAATACTTTGCCGGCGACGGCGCCAAGCGAGACGCCGACGGGTATTACTGGCTGATGGGCCGCGTCGACGATGTGATGAATGTTGCGGGTCACCGGTTGAGCACGACGGAAATTGAGAGCGCCCTCGTCTCGAACGAGAACGTGGCCGAGGCCGCGGTCGTCGGTCAGCCCGACTCGATCACGGGTGAGTCGCCGTTCGCCTTCGTCATTCTCAAGGCCGGAGTCGACGGCACCGACCAGCTCGGTCAGGATCTGCGTCAACACGTCGCTACCAAGATCGGCCCGATCGCGCGTCCGAAAACAGTCATGTTCACGCCGGACCTGCCAAAAACCCGTTCCGGCAAGATCATGCGCCGCTTGCTTCGCGACATCGCCACCAATCGCCCGCTCGGCGACACCACCACCCTGGCCGACGCTGGCGTCGTCGATACCATCCGCGAAGCCACGATCTCGGCCAAGGAAGAGGAGTAACTGAAATCTCGAGAACAGAGCGCCAGCTGTTGCGTGTGTAGGCAGGCGGGTCAGCTCCTGTTGACTTTGGGGATGCTGAAGGTCGTTTCCGATGGTTCATGACGCCCTCATCATCGGTGCTCGCGTCATTGATGGGACGGGCAATCCGTGGTTTTACGGAGACGTTGCGATCAAGGGCGATCGTGTCGCCGCGGTGACCGCCGCTGGGCTTATCGATCCGGCATCGGCCAATGAGGTCGTCGCCGCGGCCGGTAAAGTTGTCTGCCCAGGATTCATCGACATCCAATCCCACTCGATCGTGCCGCTTCTGACCGACGGGCGATCGCTGTCGAAAGTCACCCAAGGGGTGACGACCGAGATCATGGGCGAGGATTGGACGCCGGCCCCATTTGGCGGCCGTATCACGACCCCTTTCCACGAGGGTCAGCGCCGATATGTTGGAGACACCTTTGACGAGTGGATGGAGCGCGCCCGGGGATGGACGCGCTTCGGCGACTGGCTGGAAGCGATCGCCCGGCAGGGTGCGTCGGTCAACTTCGGCTCCTTCGTCGGGGGTTCGACTGTCCGCGAGTTCGGCATGGGTCACGACAGGGGCGACCCATCATTGCCTGAGATCCAGGCAATGCAACAGATGCTCACCGATGCGATGGATGACGGCGCGTTCGGCCTCGCAACCGCCCTCATCTACCCCCCCGGTGCATTCGCCGGATTCGAGGAGCTCGTCGCGTTATGTGAATTAGTGGCAGGGCACCGCGGAGTGCACGTCACCCATATTCGCTCCGAGGAAGACCGGATCATCGAGGCGTTGGCGGAGGCGATCGAAATCGCGCGCCGGACAGGCGTTGCGACCGAGATTTACCACTTGAAGGTCGCCGGCAAGCGCAATTGGGACAAGCTGCCCCGCGTTATCGAAATGATTGACGAGGCTCGCGCGGAAGGACTCGACATCGGCGCCGACATGTACCCATATGAGGCTGCCGGCACCGGTCTCGCTGCCTGCGTTCCGCCCTGGGCGTCCGAAGGCGACAGGCTGTTCGACAACCTCAACGATCCGCAAATTCGTGCCCAGATTCGCGCCGAAATGCTTGCGCCAACAGGCGATTGGGAAAACTTCGCCGGCATCGCCGGACCCGAGAACATTCAGATCGCCGCCCTCGGTCGACCCGAGCATAAGCAATATGAGGGTCTTCGGCTGTCTGAGATCGCGCAGATGCGAGATCAAGACTGGGTCGATGCTGCGCTTAATCTCCTCGCCGCCGAGGGCCAGAACATTTTCACCTTCTATTTCATGATGAGCGAAGACAACATTCGCGAACAGATGCAACAGCCGTGGATGAAGTTCGGTACGGATGCCGGCGGACTCGATCCTAAGGTTGCTGCCCAGCGAGGTCTTGCCCACCCGCGCGCCTATGGCACCTATCCTCGAATCCTGGGCCGTTTCGTGCGCGAGCCGCGAGCGACGACGCTGGAAGATGCGATCCGGAAAATGAGTTCCGCCGTCGCCGACCGTCTCGGCCTGCGCGACCGCGGTCTCCTGCGCGAAGGTATGAAGGCCGATGTCGTCGTCTTTGATCCCGAAGCCGTGACCGACCACGCCACGTACACCGAGCCCCACCAACTCTCAACCGGCATCGAGCATGTCTGGGTCAACGGCGAGAGTGTCCTCCACCACGGCAAGCACACCGGCGCCTTACCGGGATCGAGAGTCGGTTTGGCGCAATCTGTCGCCAGAGTAGACTACTAACGCGGTTTCGATCGCGCGAAGCGTGTACCCTTCTCGGCATGGACGACCGCACCAATCCAGATAACGTCGAACGGTTCCTTGAAGCGACCAAGCGCTTCTTCTCAGAAGCGGTGACCGTCATGCCGGTCGAGGGATCGCTCAACCTCGTCAACGTGACGACACCTGCGGGTGCATTCGCCCTGCGCCAATGGCCCAGGACGGCGACAATCGAGCATGTCAAGTTCGTCCATTCGGTCCTGGCGGGCTTGAGCGACCTGCCGTTTGTCCCGAATCAGGTGGCCGGTCAAGACGACAAGCTGATTCAACAGGCCGACCAGCATCTGTTCGATGCCACGACCTGGTTGGATGGACGACCGGTCCGCCGGCCGGAACTTCCTAGGAGGTTGGACCGCTCCGTCTCTCTGCCGAGAAATGTTTCGGTCGAGACGCTCGCGGAAGTGACCTCGGCCGTTGCCCGGATGCACGATGCGACCCGATCACTGGCGAGCAGACCTGACACCCCCTCGCTCCCAGCCAACAATCTCGTTTCCGCGGCAACCGTAACCTGGATGCAGCTGCGAAACCGGCTCCGGCCAATCGCAGGCGTCACGCCGGACATCCAGCGCTGGCTTCGCACCGGCGAGCGCGTCCTGCCACTTGCCGACAAGGTCGTAAGCACACTCACCGCCGAGACCGAGCCAAAGTTCGTCATCGCTCATGCCAACATCTGGCCGGAACATGTACTGGTCCAGCGCGAAGCTGGCGACGAGCGTCTCACCGGCATCGTTGACTTCACCAAGGTGATTGCGAGCACGCCCCTGCTCGATCTGGCCCAAATCGCGACCCGCTTCAACGGCTGGTCGGATGAATCGGCCGAGCAGGTTATCGGGGCTTACGTCGACGTCACACCGCTCTCGCCGGTTGAACGCCGCGTTCTTCCCGCCATCGCCGCGGTCGATCTCGTCGCCGAGACGGGTCGAGTGCTGGTTACCCTCTACGTAGAACTCGGTTCACCAAACGCGTCCGAATCACTCCGGGACGCTTCGGATACGATGCTCCGTTCCCTCGAATCGACCACCAGGACCCTCGAACGGCTCGAGGGCATCAATCAGCCTGGCCCCCGCAAGTGGGTCCACCGCCCTCCGCGCCAAGGTCAATCTGCAAAGGCAAGTCCGAAACAAGGACCTGGGCCGCGACGACCAGCGAAGCCGCGACGTCCGCCAAAATGATGGTTGAGAATTTCAGTCGCCGGTAGCATCATCAAAACACCGCGTTCCAAGCGGCCCCCGCCACTGCCCAGACGACCAACGCGACGACGACGGCGAGCGCAATACCGCCGAAGATGAGCGCGATGCTGATGAAGGCGCCCCGGTCGGCGCGCTCGCGATCGCGGCGCTCGGCGGCGCTCGGCGGGCGGCGCAGGTGGGCGGCCGAGGCGTCCGGACCCGGCGTCGCGAACCCGCCGACGTATCGATTCATGATCTGATCTTGGATGACCTGGGTGCGAATGCGTTGATCGTAATGCCGGCGGAGGTCCGGTTTGGACAGCGTTGCAAACGCGCGATTGAGCGCTCTGGCGCGTTCTTCGGCGACGGCCCGGCCAGCCGGGCTCTGGCGATCCGGGTGGACGCGCTTCATCGCGGCTCGGTAGGCGCGGGTGATCTCTGCGTGCGTGGCGGAATATGAGACGCCGAGCAGTTGATAGTAGTCCGGCTCATCGATGGTGTCACTCTTGCGCTCGGCGTCGGCCAAGGTTCTGTCCTCGTCTGCACAGGACCGCTCGCACGTACCTGCAAGCCGGCTGATTGTACTCGCCTTCACCCCGGCCGAATGGCGTACGTGGTATCACTTCCACCACCACGCCTGTAGAATCAGGCGTGAGCCACCGTCGCTCGCGATCGCGTCGCTCATGGGCAGAGGAGCTCGAGGCGGGATGAGGATCGACCTTATCACGGTCCCTTATCGTTACGACGAACGTGACGTCGGGCTCGGCGCTGGTCCAGGCGCGCTCATCGAAGCCGGCATCGTCGCGCGCCTGCATGCGCTTGGTTATGACGTTGCCGATCCTACCGCTGCGAACCTCGCCGACGACGAGCGAGATCCCGCGTACGTCGCCGTGAACATCGGCCGTCTCGGCGCCAGCACCGCGAGCCTCGTTGCCAACGCCCGGCGGAACGGTGCCGGCGCTCTTGTGCTGGCCGGCGACGACACGGCCAGCATCGGCATCGTCTCCGGTCTCCAACAAGCCGAAGGCGCGGGAGCAGCGATCGGCGTCGTTTGGCTCGATGCGCACGGCGATTTCAACACGCCGGAGACGAGTTTCAGCGGCATCTTGGCCGGGATGCCGGTGGCGATCCTGGCCGGACTTGCGGGGCCGCTGTGGCGAGGCGCCGCCGGCCTCGCCGCCCCGATCCCAACCGACCGCATCGTGATTGCGGGCGTGCGCGAGCTCGATCAGCAAGAAGAAACACTGCTTCGCTCAACGGACGTCTCGGTGATCACGGCAACGCAATTGACCGGGAGCGAAATGTTTCATCGCGCGGTCGATCGGCTCGCTCACCATTGTTCGCTTCTGGTCCTGCTGTTCGACCTCGATGTCCTCGACCCGGATTTAGTGCCAAGCGCGACGACGCCGTCCGCCGGCGGCCTTACTATCGAAGAAGCCGCCGAGGCAATATCCACCGTGCTCGCGACCGGGAAAGTCGCCGCGGCGTGTGTCTCGAGTTTGAATCCCGGCGGTGGGCAACGAGGGAAGCGTTCGGTCGAAACTGCCCTCTCACTTGTCGAGCAGGCGTTTCAACGCTGGACCATTCCGCCAGTCGGTTAACGTCGCTCGTTTCGGGCAGCGAGCCAGATTTCCTTCGCGGCCAGGTATTCTTCACGCAGAATGTCGAAAACCAGCACGTCGCGATAGACGCCGTCTTTCAAGTCGTCCCATTTCCAGCGCCCAGCTGGCCGGTATCCCTGCTTTGCCAACGCCGCCGCCGATCTCGTATTCGTCTCGAACACGTACGAACAAAGAGCATGAAAATGGAGGCGCTCAAAGAAATACTCAAGAAGCAGAAATTTGGCTTCTGTGCCATAACCCTGCCCACGGAATGTCGCGTCCGCGATGTAACTGCCGGTTTCGCCCGTCCGATTCACCCAATCGATGTGGTCAACGTCGACGTTGCCGATCAGCCGTCCGTCCTCCTTCAAACAAACGGCAAACGAAACGTCGGTCGGAAGCCTCGACGTGGAAAGTTTTTCAATCCATTTCCCAAGCGCAATCGGACTGAGCGGCAGCCGGCCCCGTTTTTGGAACGTATCCGGCTCCGTCGCGATCAGCTCGGCCCACGCCTCTGCGTCCGAAACCTCAAGCGTGCGCAGATACACGCGCTCGCCGGCGATCAGAGCATTACGCATGGTCGCCGCCTTGGCGCATCCTCAGATTGAGCGCTTGGAAGCCGAGCACATCGAGCCGACCGCCGACCCGGGCCTTGAACTGCCGCAGTCGAATTGCGGGTTCCATCCCCAGAGCTTCCGCCGCGGCCAGCATTTCCGTCTCATCCTCCGGCATTTCGAATCGCGTCACCAAGATTTCGAGCTCGTCCCGCAGCCACGGAATCACCAATGCGAGCACCCTGGCCCGCAGATGTTCGCCATCCTCGAGCCACGGCGCCGCGTGAATCGTGAGCCAGGCCGTTCGCCGCGCCTGGTCCTCAATGGCGACACCACCGATCACCTCGTCGTCGGTTGAGCGCACGACCGCAAGGTACATCGTTGGCGGCTCGTCCCATCCAATTTCATGCGCTTCCTCCAGCAGGGCTTCGACCGCCTTAGCGTTGATCGGGAGCGGCGAAGCGAACCAGGCCGCCGCCCGATCCTTGTCCTCCCGCACCATGGCCCGTAGGTAGAAGTCATCACCTGTGAGATAGACCGCGCGCATCGCCAACGTCATCCCTTCCTTGCGCTTGACACGCCGGTTAGGGTATCAAAACCTCGATGCCGAGTCGGTCGGCATCCTTTTCCGGAAGGCACAGACCTTGGCCACCGCGATTGCCCCGACCCTCAACCAGCATGAAACGCTTCGCCACCCTGGCGCCATCCTCCTCGTTTCCTGCTACGAGCTCGGCCATCAGCCCTTGAACCTCGCCTCACCGCTCGCCCACTTGCGGGCCGCGGGATTCAACCCGGCAGCAGTTGACACGGCTGTCGATCAACTTGATGACGCTCTGATCGCAGCCGCGGGCCTCGTTGCGATTTCGGTGCCGATGCACACCGCCCTCCGGCTTGGCGCATTGGTCGCGGAACGTGTTCGCCGCGTTAATCCCTTCGCCCACATCTGCTTCTATGGTCTCTACGCCACGCTGAACTCGTCTTATCTCCTGAGCGGGCCCGGCGACAGCGTGATCAGCGGCGAGTATGAAACGGCGCTCGTGGACCTCGCGAATCGACTCGTCAATGGCGAATCGGCATCGACGTTCCGCGAATCAGCGCCCCGTTTCGATCGTGTCCAGGTTACGCAACCCCGTAGAGACGAATTGCCCGAGCTACGCCGCTACGCGGGTCTGGAACGAGAGGGTATCATCGTGCCCGCCGGGTATGTCGAAACGACGCGCGGCTGTCACCATACCTGCACGCACTGCCCCATTACCCCGATCTATGGCGGGCGCTTCTTCGCCATAAATCGCGAAACCGTGATCGCGGACGCCAGAGTTCAAATCCTCGACGGCGCTCGCCATATCACCTTTGGCGATCCCGATTTCTTCAACGGACCGACGCACGGGTTGCGGATTTGCCGCGCCCTTCACCAGGAGTTCCCCGATCTCACCTTCGACGCCACGATCAAGATCGAGCACCTCATAGAACACCGGCGCCTCGTTCCCGAACTGTCTGAACTAGGGTGTGTGTTCGTCGTCACCGCGGTCGAATCGCTCAACCCGATCGTGCTCAACCACCTCAAGAAGCACCACACCCGCGAGGATGTCGCCACCGCCCTCGCCATCCTCGACGACGCCGGGATCGCGATGCGCCCCTCGCTCTTGCCATTCACACCCTGGGAAACGCTCGACAGCTACCTCGGTCTGTTGTGCTTCATTGCCGAGCACGGACTGATCGACCACGTCGACCCGGTCCACTTTTCGATTCGCCTACTGATTCCTCCGGGCTCAGCCCTGCTCGCCGACCCGACCTTCGGCGAGTGGCTCGGCGTCCTCGACCAAGCCCATTTCACCTACCGCTGGACCCACCCCGACCCGCGAATGGACGCCCTCCAACGCGCAGTCGCCCACATCGTCGAGGAGGCATCGTCACGCCCAGAAGACGCGTCGGCGACCTTTCTGTCTATCTGGAATATTGCTCACGAAACAGGCGGCATCGCCCCGCCGCCCATCCCAACTCCAAAGCGAAGCCGCCCACGTCCACCCCGCCTCACCGAAAGCTGGTTCTGCTGAGCAGAACCCACCGCGGACCAGTTCGGTTCGCTTTCCACGTCAAAGGCCGAGCTCTAAGTCATATACGGTATTCTTCTTCGACACAGGCGCGTTGAATCAAGCCTCAGATTGTGATTCAACGACAGGCTCGGCAGATATCAGCACGCTTCGCGCCGCAGATGCAACGAGCGGGGCCGAATCTTGCCGATACTGCTCCAGCCGTGATCGTCTCTCCGTTGTCCAGCCGAACGGATCGGTGGCATCCCCAACCAGCGCAGCGACTGCCAGCCTGCGCAACGCGGGATCGACGTGATTGGCGAGTCTCACCTCGAATCGCGCAGTTCCATCGTCATCGAATCGGTCAGCGCCGATCTTGCGTTCGGAGCTGCGCATGTACTGCTCCCACCCGACGTTTCGATGAAACCGCCGCCTGAACTTATCACGGTGCGTACTCGCGCTGAAACCAACTGGAATATATTCTCGTTGGCGTCGCCCTTCAATCTCATCGACTGAGCGGATGAGAGCTTCCGCATGCAAATCGCCCGCTTCTGCCAGCCGAACAAAGTGATCGGCAAGATCCTCAGAAGGCAGTGCCATGTTCGCCAGATGACATTGCAAGGTAACGCTCAGCGGATCTCCGCCGAGATGGAGAAGGATTGCTTTGATAGGCGCAGCCATGCGTTCCGCGTAGAGGCTGGCGGCGAGCCTGAGCAGTTCGACGATGGGCTGACGGTTTCGCCATTTCTCGAACACCCGAACAAGGTGTGTTGCGATGATCTCGGGATCGACTTCACCGTAAAGACCGAAAATCGCCGACGCCGCCCGGCCGACGGTATACGGTTCCTCATCGTCAAAGAACTGCGCGAGGGAGCCGACGAGCAGACCACCCGGATCGGCAATTGGCTGCTCGGCGAGGCGGTGAAGCAATTTCACTCTCAACCAGCGTTCAGGATGGTTGAACAATTTCGCGAACAGGTGAACAAGCCGTTCTTGGTGAGCGGATGAGAGTCCAGTCGCGGGAATGTGGATCAGACTCTGAGCGATCGCGGGTTCCGGGTCGACTGCCGCCTCATCGAAGATGGGCCAGACTTCTTCGCGGTCTCGCCAGACTCGGAGGGCCGCGAGCAACGCGACGCGAACATCGCGATGAAGATCTTGGTTGTTCAAGATCAATAGGTCCTGCAATGCTTCCTCTGACTTGATCCCGCCGTAGAGGCGCATCACCTGTTTTGCCACGGTCACGCGATCTCGTGGAATCGCCCTTACGAAGGCAAGAGCATCCCCATCGGACATGCGGGCAATGTGGCCCCGCAATGCAAACACGGCGAACCGGGCTCGGCCGTCTCCGAGCGCTTCAAGGAGCAACGCGGTGCTACGAGCATCGTCACGGCGGCCGAGGCTGTGGATTGCGATATCCCTCAGCCGACGGTGTGGCAAAGAGGCAATTTCGTAAAGCCGGACAGGTTCAACGAACTGCAAGGCTGCCATCGCCCGGATGGCGAATGCAGTGGGGCCACGATGTCGTTCAATGTCGTCCGTCACTTCCGTCAGAGTTTCGAGAAAGCGTTGCTGCTGGGACCTGGACCACCGGCAATAACCTTCTCCAAAACCCACCAATGTACGCGCCGCGCCCTCGTCAAACCGGCCAGTTAGGTGCGGCGCGGAAAGGTGGGGTGTGAGAAGGTCCTGTCGTGCCAACTCGAGATAGTCGACGACACCATGTACCCGGATCCACGTGGGGTCATCGGCTAACAGCGTTGGCAGGAGCTCCTGATGCCGGTAGCGATCCCACCGGCGTACGTAATACAAGGCCTGTTGAGCGACCTTGGATGTTCGCGCCTGAATAGCAATCGCTTCGACCAATTCGCGCAACCTTGGAGGAACGACGGCATCTCTGCGGAAGTAATTTGCGAAGTCAAGAATCAGGGTCGCGTTGTTCTCTGCGGTCCATTCGGAGAGGACCGGGTCGAGATACTCAAGAGACTTGTCACGTCCTCGTGAGAATACATTCCCAACGTGTGATCCAATTGGATCTCTCGACGGTCGCGAAATACGGTCGCCAGGAGCGGTCCTGCCCATTCCTGGTTTTGGGGAAACGCCGCAGTCAGAATCTGGCAAATCAAACTTAGCGATCCCTTTGAGAGATCAGATGAGTCCAGGCAAGCCTCAATGACGCCACCGAGCAAGTTGAGGTGTTCATCGTTCAATCTTTGACGGATAACCGCCATTTGGTCGATTTGAGAAAGAATGTCCGCGCGTACGGGATCCTGATCGTTGACGTATTGATCGAGATACGAGAAAACCTCCGTAATGTGGTTAGTGCCGTGGTCCAACGTGCTCAGCAGCACCCGGAGTGCGTTTGCTCGGATGTCGGCCTCAGGGTCATGTAAAAGTGGCTGAACGAACGCGAGCGGTTCCGGCCATGGGAGGTATTCCGCATATTGCAGTTGAAGATTGGACTGTAATCGAACTCCAGGGCTCATGAGATGCAATCGTGCCTCTCGGATCTGCAAGTCCCGTGGCAACCGATCAAGTTTCCACGCCGGGATGAGCCCGTCCTTTTCAATCCAAGACGCGCGAACGGTGTGGAAGATCGCGACTTGATCACTTGAGCTAAGTCGCCGGAACCATTTGTTGGTGATCCCATCTACCGGCGTCAGCACTTCCGGTCGCCGCTCGAATAAGCGTTGAATCCTCTCTAGCCCAAGTTGAAATGCATTGAAATCGAACGTCACAAAGGCCGGATCAGCATGCGCAAGGAGAAAGTCGGCGAACTCGACCGGGCGAAGATCGGCAATGCGTTGCAATTCGAGACGCGCCAGGGGAACACGCTCGCTGAGAACGCGCGCAAGTTCCAATGCAGCATCTGGGTCGGCATTGGCGAGGTGCGGCAACACGCAGCTAGCTGGTTTCTCCAACCGTGCACTTTGTTCTTGCCGTTGGACCAATTCCCGCACCGCTTGACTCGCAAGAACCGGATGGAGCTTTCCAAGCCGCTGCCAGGCAAGATCCGTCATCTGCGGGAGAACGGCCCCTAAATGACGTTCAACGACTGGAGGCGACGCATATGGAAGAAGCTCTGGAAAGCGCCGGTGACTCGTCACCCATTCCTCAATGAGCTGGTCGATCGGCTTTTGGCGTTTGCGACGGCGGAGGGCCTGAACCAAGTTGTCGAGTTTTGTCGGCCCTATGAATCGGAGCGCCTGGCTCGCTTCGGCGTCGTCACAAACGACAGGGACCAATGAGAGTGCAAGGTTTTGGACAAGTCGCGATTCGTCGTTGAGCGCGCGCAAGATGTGGGCGCCATCGCGGCTGCCGTAACAAGCATGGAGCGCCAGCCATCGCTCGTAGACATCACCGTTCTCAAGAGACGCGATGGTCCGCGCTTCGCGCTTTTTGAAACGGCCGGCTCTTCCAACTTCGACCATCTTGCGGACACGATCGCTATGGCGAAAAGACTCGACTTCATCGAGAAGAGTTTGTTTTTTCAAGGCATCACCGTGCGACTGGCAGGACCAATAGACGGCCCGCCAGCCTTTGCTCATGCATCGAATTCCAAGGGAAGGACTTGATCAACGAGTTGTCGGGACCGAGGCCGACTTTTGCTGGCCAACAACAACTGGCATGGCGCCAGGTAATCAAAAGGTACAGGCCACGATTGTAACGCGGCAAGATACAAACTCAAGACCCTTCGAGTCACCAATTGTGCGGCACCGTTCGTTCAATTTCACCTCAACGGTCGCCTTGGACTGGAACGCGCGGTCGTGAGCGCCAACGCGCAGCGCTTTCAGGCTAGCCATGACTCCGGGTTCCATGAGCTCGATTGTTGCCGAAGCGAGGGAGACGCAAATGAGGAATGCCGATGTTTTTGCCACGGGCGGAAAGCGGGTAAGCTGTGAAGCTCCAGTCGTGACCGTGATCGGGCTGAACGACGCCACGAGGCGAAGCAACACCATCGTGATCGGGAGCCTGATCACCGCCGCCCTCTGTCAATCGCCGCATCAGATCACCGAGCGCGCATCCAGGCGGGCGCCGCTGTCCGACGGCTGCTGAGCGCAACGCTCTATCGACGGCAATTTGAGGTGTGTTACTCGACGTTCGCCGGGCTCTTTTGGACCTGGCATAGGAATTATTTCCGGTTGACAGGGGAAATTTTGCCCCGTATTATGCGAACAGAATAGAACATTTGTTCTGTTATCTTCGCATTCGATGAGAAAGGAGGTGATCGCCGTGAGCGAATCCATACGACCGGCGATGCGCAGACATCACGATCGGGACGCGGTTTATCGCTGGGAATGCCGGTGCCAGGAACCACCCGTTTTGCTGGCCACGTACGAGCCGAACGGAAGGATCAATATCAAGGTTCGCGATCGCTATTGGCACGTGTTCGGGTCGGTACGCGCTATCTGCCCGAAGTGCGGCGCCGACCATCTCCTCGATCTCAGCGGCAAGCAGCCTGACGATGTCGCCCACATCGCCCGCTAGCAGTTACTCGGTCTCCGTTTCTTGCATCCCTCTTTCGTCTTCGAGCTCCGAAGAGCCTCCAAGCGCTGAAGCGCCCACCGGGATCATGTTCCCCGGCGGATGTATCGCGATGAGCACGTCCATCTTGAGTGCTCACCGTATCTGGAGGCAAGCACCACATGGTTTCGACTCCTCAGGTTCCTGCTGACAGTTCGCCTGTCAGGTCATTTCCTTACGCTGAACCCTTCGAACATGAACGCTTGCTTCCGGTCATCGGTCGCTTCGATCCGATTCCGCCGCACGTCGACGCCGTGCTCACGGCATGCGCGCGCATGGCGAAAGCAGGCGATCGCGACGCGCGCAATCGGCTGTTTCTCGCCGTGCAGCCCAAGTTGTTGCAGATCGCTCGCCAGATTCGCCTCTGGATGTTGCCGGTGACGTGGGAACGCGACGATCTCGACCAAGAAGCGTTCGTCATCTTCACCGAGCTGGTCGACGCATGGTCGGGGGAAACGCCGTTCACGGGGTATTTGCTCGGGCACTTCAGCTGGCGGCTCCGCGGCGCGGTCAGACGCGCCCGACTCTCTGAGCGGCTGCCGCTAGCTCGGTCCGAATCCGCGATGACGGTCGCGGACGATTCCTGGGCGGCGGAAGAGCTGCGGATCATGGTCGAGGAGATTGCCGCTCATTTCGTCCCCATCGAAGCCGAAATCTTGATCGGCCGCGTCTGCGAGGGCGAAGGGTTCGGTTCTCTCGCCTATCGTCTCGGCGTTTCGCGCAAAACGATTTACCGGCACTGGACCGCGAGCCTGATCGTACTCCGGCAGTCACTTGGCGGGCAACGAGCGCCGGTCAATCCGAGTTCGATGTCACGCAGGCTGCCTGCTCCGGCAATCCGTCGCTCCGCTCGAAATGCGCGATTTCACAACGGGCGATAGTGTCATGGACGCCGGTCACCGCAGTCTCCTCTGCTATGATTTCGGAAGTATCCGTCCATGCCAAGGAGCCGTGATGGCAACTGCGACAAAGTCGTCGGTCCGGCGTCAATCAGCCAACGCAACCGCATCGCCGCTGCCCGGAACCGACATCCGCGCGAACATCATCGAGACCTTCGGCAACACGCCGCTGGTCAAGTTCAATGCGATCACACGGGGCATTCGCACGCCCATCGTGGCCAAGCTCGAAATGATGAATCCCGGCGGTTCGGTGAAAGATCGGATCGGGATTCGGATGATCGAGGAGGCGGAGCGCAAGGGCTGGCTCAAACCGGGCGGCACGCTGGTTGAGCCGACATCCGGCAACACCGGAGTCGGCTTGGCCATGGCGGCGGCGGTGAAGGGTTACCACTGCATCTTCGTCATGCCCGATAAAGTCGCGCCGGAGAAGGTCGCGCTCTTGCGCGCCTACGGCGCCGAGGTCGTAACGACGCCGACGGCGGTCGAGCGAGATTCGCCGGAAAGCTACTATTCGGTTGCCGATCGCCTCACCCGCGAGGTGCCGAACGCGTTCCAACCGAACCAGTATTTCAACCCGATGAATCCGAAGGCTCATTACGAGTCGACTGGTCCCGAGCTCTGGCACCAGACCGGCGGCAAGATCACACACTTCGTCGCCGGCGTCGGTACGGGCGGAACAGTGACCGGCATCTCCCACTTTCTGAAGGAGCAAAACTCGACCATTCAGGTGATCGGCGCCGACCCCGAAGGAAGCATTTACACCTCGCCGATTCTGCACACGTACAAGGTCGAGGGCGTGGGCGAGGATTTCTGGCCCGGCACGTTCGACCGCGCCAGTGTCGACGAGTTCGTCCAGGTCACAGACCGTGATTCCCTGCTGACGGCCCGGCGCGTGACGCGTGAAGAAGGCGTCTTGGTTGGCGGCTCGGGCGGTATGGCGGTCTGGGCCGCGCTCGAAGTCGCCCGCCGGATCGACGACCCTGACGCGCTCCTGGTCGTGCTCTTGCCTGACAGCGGACGTGGCTACCTCTCGAAGATTTACAACGACGACTGGATGCGCGAGAACGGCTTCCTCTCCCGGTTCAGCCGGCCAACGCGCGTTGGCAATTTGATCTCCGAGCCCCATCGCGAGATGCCGAGGGTGGTTGCTGTCGCATGCGACGACACGGTTCAGCACGCGATTGAGCTGCTTCGTGAACATGACATCAGTCAGCTTCCGGTCGTTCGCATCGGCAGCACCGAGCGGGACGACCATCACGACGCGACCGGAATTGAGGTCCATGCCATCGTTGGCTCCGTACAGGAGCGGACTTTGCTTGATCGCCTCTTCCGCAATCCGGAAGTCGTCTCGGCGCCCGTGAGCACGATCATGGACGCGCCATTCAGCCTCGTCGACGCCAACGAGGAGATCGAGCGAGTCTTCCCACTCCTTTCAACCGGTTCACCGGCAGTGCTCGTGCAACGCGACGGGATGGTCGAAGGCGTCGTCACTCGTGCCGATTTGCTCGATTTCGCCGCGCACGGCAACGTTTCAGGTCCGCGCCGGCACAGTCACGAGTGATCGCGCGGAGCGGAGGAACTCCAAACCGCGAGAAGTTGACGACCCATCGCTAGCTATCATTTCGGGCTCAGCGCTGGAAGGGCTTCGTGTTTCGTAGCCCGGGCCTTGAGCCCCGGGCACGACTTCCGCACCGGTCCAGTTAAGAGCCGCCAGCATTTTGAGAACCGTCATGTCCATCGCCAAACTCGCCGGCCCTAATGATCTTCTCCCGGCCCGACTGACGTCGCTCGTCGGACGAGAGCATGACGTTGCGGCTGTCTGCGCACTGCTTCGGCAGGACGTTCGCCTCCTCACCTTGACCGGCCCCGGCGGAATCGGTAAGACCCGCCTCGCGGCGGAAGTCGCGGCCCAACTTCGCCCGGAGTTCGCCGCCGGAGTCTGCTACGTTCCCCTGGCCCCAATCACCGATCCCGATTTGGTGGTTCCGACCATTGCCCATGCGCTCGGTCTTCGGGACCGGGGCGCTCGCACGGCATGGGACGAACTTTCGGCGTATTTACGGAACAGACATCTCCTGCTCGTGCTCGACAATTTCGAGCAGGTCGCCAGGGCGGCGCCGAAGCTGGCCGATCTCCTCGCATGTTGTCCATCCCTTTGCGCCCTCGTCACGAGCCGGGCGGTCCTCCGTCTCTCCATCGAACGCGACTTCCCTGTAACGGCTCTGGCGATGCCTGATCCGACCGAGGTCAGGACTGTCGAACAGATCGCCGCGACGGCAGCGGTGAACCTCTTTGTCGCGCGGGCAAGCGCGGTTCGGCCGGACTTCATTCTTTCCGAGGCCAACGCCCAGGACGTGGCGGAAATTTGCCGGCGCTTGGACGGACTGCCGCTTGCGATTGAGCTGGCCGCGGCCCGCGTCCGCCATCTGTCGCCAGCCGCGCTGTTGGAGCGCCTGGAGCGCCGGCTCCCGCTCCTCAGCGGCGGCCCCCGCGACCAGCCCGAGCGTCTGCGCACGATGCGTGACGCAATTGCCTGGAGTTACGACCTGCTGGACGCGAGCGAACAGCGTCTTTTCCGCTGTCTGTCCGCATTTGTCGGCGGCTTTAGCGTCGACGCGGCCGAAGCGGTGCTCAGCGTCGCGCCGACAGCGGGCGCGGTCGCGGTGAACCGGACAATTGCCGATGGACAGTGGGCGCTCGAGGACCTCGCCTCACTCGTCGACCAGAGCCTCGTTCAGGTGGAGGCGGATTCCGGCACACGGTTTGGGATGCTGCAGACGATCCGCGAGTTCGGGGTAGAGCAATTGGCGGCGAGTGCTGAAGCGGAGACGGTGCACCGCGCACATGCTTCATGGTGTATCGAGCTCGCGGAGCGAACTGAGCCGGAATTGCATGGTCCAGCCCAGCACCAATGGTGGCGACTGTTGGAAACGGAGCATGACAACCTGCGAGCCGGGCTGACTTGGCTTGACCAGGTCGGCGAGGTCGAAACGTGCCTGCGGTTAGCGGCGGCGCTGTCAAGTTTCTGGTGGTTCGGTGGCCACCTCCGGGAAGGGAGTCGTTGGCTTGAGCGCGCCCTTGCCCGCGCAGGCGCCGCGCCGGCTCGGGTCCACGCCCAAGCCCTTGAAGGTGCTGGTTTCCTGACCCAATCCCAGGGTGACGACACGCAAGGGGTGGCGCTCTTCGAGCAGAGCCTGGCACTCTATCGAGAGATTGCTGATAACAAGGGTATCGCATCCACGCTCTACAGCCTGGGGGTAGCGGCGGAAGACCGAGGTGACTACGACCGGGCGATGTCCCTTCTGACGGAGACGGCCGCACGCGCTGAGGAGCTCGGCGACCACCGGACGCGAACTTTTGCGCTTCTCCACCTCGGGATCGTCGCGTATGGTCAAGGTGACCTCCAAGCCGCGGTCGCCTACAGCGAGACCGGCATTTCGCTGGCGCGGGCAATCGAGAGCACGCTTGGCGGACTTCTTGGCACTTTCTGCCTAGCTTTGGTCGCAACCGATCGCGGTGAGCACGCACGCGCTGCCTCCCACTATCGCGAGGTCGTCGATTGGCTCGACGCGGCGGGGGTCTTCGGCGAGACGTGGCCGCGGCGGAGTGCCGACTCCGTCGGGCGCACCCTCGCCGCCATCGCCACGCTGGCAGTTGGACACGGGCAGACGGAGCGGGCCGCCCGCCTCTTCGGCGCGGCGGCGGCCGACTATGAGGCGATCGGCCAGGCGCCGGCCCTGCCCGAGCGAGATCTGTTCGAACGGGCGACCGATCGTGCCAAGAGGAAACTTGGCGCTTCGGCGTTCCAAGCCGTTTTCGCGACGGGGCAGACGATGACGCCGGTCGAGGCCAGAGCCGACATCGAAGCTGCGCTGGCATTACCGGATGAGGCGTCTTTCGCACAGGATGAAGGACCACTCGCGGCGACCCTCGGACTAACGTCTCGTGAACACGATATCCTGCGACTCCTTGCTCAAGGCCGGACCGACAAGGAAATCGGCGCGGCGCTCTTCATTAGTTCTCACACGGTGACGGGGCACGTCGCGCACATCCTCGCCAAGCTTGACGTGCCCAACCGCACGTCCGCGGCCAATTACGCCGTCCGCCACGGACTCGTCTAACGCGGCGATCCGTCCATATACGTCACTTCATCAATAGAGATTACGTATGCGCCGAGTCCAGGCTCGGGGGCATGATCGAGTCGTGCTCGGAGACGTCGCCGAGCGTGACAGAAAGCTAAACAGTTGAACGTCGTTTCGCCCCGCAATACACGAGTGCGCGGGGGATAAGCAGACAGCCTAATGGAACTCATGCATCTTTAGAGGAGGAATCTTCCATGTATCGGATATTGGCACGCCAGCGAGAACGAGCACGCGCCGCCGCTCTGAGAAATCGTTCGATAGATGCCGCTCAGCCGGTCGCCGGCCCTGACCAGGAAGTCAAGGGGTCCCCGGCCCAGGCCCAAAACCAACTCAACTACTCGTCATGGCACGCCGCTCTCGCCGGCCATAACGATGGCCGCCCACAAGACTCACCGGACGGCGAGGGCGAGAAAGCCGCGCCATCGATTGACTTCCACCATTTGGTCAACTCGGAAGCTGATGCTGCGTAGCGTCGCCTGACCTCAACAAGGTAATCACCCCTCATCGAGATCTCGTGCCATGTGGCACTGGAATAGGACAAGGAAGAAATAATGGAACTCTTAGTGTTTATCGCGGTGTTCGTCGCGTTGGCAGCGCTCTCTAGTCGCTTCGCTGTTGATAGCAGGGACGACTTCCGGTCGCGCGAGGCAGAACTTGCTGGCCTCGGATTCATCCGCGAAGAGCGACGGCCGAGTCAGCAGGAACCGTGGATGGAGTAGGGTCCAGCCCTGTTTCGTCGCTAATGTGACTCTGGGCATACATCGTCACAGGTATTCGTTACATCCACGCGCCGCTTATTAAGCAATACGGCGGCGCGCACCAACTAAGGGGAGTTTGCAATGGATAAAAACGAAATGTCGGCATTTGTTGAAAAGGTTCTCGCCGATGCCGAGCAGAAGCTCGGCCAAAAAGCCGATCCAATACGGCTAGAAGGTTACGCCAGAGGAGCCTTGCTCCAGCTTTGGCGCGAAAACCCGGAGCTGAGATGGTTTACGGTGTACAAGACCTCCTTGCTCCTGCGTCAGGCCATCGCCGAAGTCACGAAACTTCAGGCTGATGTCGCCGCTCCTCAAGGGGCCGCGGGCAAGATACCGACGCGTTCAGCGCCGCCGCGCATCTACTCGATGCGTCTCGCCTAGCTGGTTCATCGTCGCGTTCGTATTCAGCGTGCAGAAGATTACCCGTATCCATCTCTCGTCGATAGCTCGCGCCGATGCTTATGTTGAACGGCGGCGCGACCAACCTAAGAGGAGTTCGTCATGAATGAAGCAGCGTTATCGGTATTCGTTGAACAGGTTTTGACCGACGCGCGGCAAAAATTCGGTCCAAATCCCGATCGAATCTGGCTCGAAAACTACGCTAGGGAGGCCGTGCTTGACCTCTGGCTGGACATGCCGGAGATCACGTTCTTTACCGCGTACAAGGCGTACCTCCTGCTGCGAAAGGCCATCGCGCAGCAGGACGAAGGAGCCGGCGACCTGGCCCAACTTGGAGATTGCGCGTGTGCGGGCGAGGTGATATCCCCTTCTGCCGCCGGTGAGGAAGCATCACTCGAATGGTTGATGCAAACCGCTTGATCGAACCAATAAGAGGAAACCGGAAACGAAATGTGAGGTCGTTGCGAGGCGCCATGTTGGCACGCTCGACAACCACGACCAGGCAGGATTCGCCCGCAGTCGATCTAAGGAGTGAAGGGAGATGCAGATATCGGCTCATAACCGTGGTCTTATTCATTGATCGATTGGAAATGTGCAAAAAGGAAAGGCGCAGTAATGTCTATAAGACTCATCATTGGAATGTTTACTGGATTGCTCATGCTTGGAGCGTCGGCGGCTTCGACTGGCGCATCAACCCAGTCGGCGGGCGTAGCTGACCTGGCGCTCAACTACCCTGAATTGAAGATCATGGCCACCGGCGCCAAGTTTGAAATGTCGTTTAGAGTCGTCGCAGGCCGGTACCTCGTTAGTGTCGACAACCAGGGCCAAGAAGGCGTCGATGCTCAGTTCGTAAAGGTTCCTGAGGGCCGCACGATCGACCAGGTTAATCGAGCGACCGCCGACCCGGAAGAAAACGCGGCATGGCTTTACGATGCGATCTGGGCCGGCGGTCCGACCGTCCTGGCCGGCAAGCAGGGACAAACCATTATTGATCTCACCGCCGGCAACTGGGCCATCCTCGCTGACGGCTATGAGCCGTCGTCTCTGCTGGTGATCCCCGCATATCCAGGTTCGCCCTCCCGGCCTGAACCAGAAGCGGCAGCGACTATCCAGTTGCAGGAATACAGTTTTGCCGGCCTGACGGATAGCATCCAGTCCGGCAAGCAGATCTGGAAGGTCACCAACATTGGCGATCAGCCCCACTTCCTAGAGCTGATCAAGGCCCCAGGAAAAGTAACGTCTCAGCAAGTCATGGACATGCTGATGAGCGCGGGCGATCAGAGCGCGACGCCTGCGCCGGACGCGATCGATCCGTCGACAATCGAGGGAGTCGGCGGCATTGGCACGATCTCACCGGGGCAGACCGGTTGGTACATAACCGACCTCGAACCGGGCACCTACGTCGCGCTTTGCTTCGTCCCGGACCGCGATGAGGGCGTGCCCCACGTCATGATGGGCATGGTTCAGGTCTTCACTGTGGGCGACGCAGCCAATTCGACGCTTTAATAAGAATCCTGAACTTCGGGTGCGAGCCCGTTCCTAATCGTTCATCTCAATGCCTCGACCAATAGGTCGAGGTGTTGAGCGTTTTCACGACAGAACTTAAGTTCTAGTGCGCGCTACACTGTATGACTCAGCTTTCGGTGGATGGTAGCATGGCGTTCTTGGATCCTGCACCTTACAGACACGTCAGTGCGAACGATTATAGGAGCTCACAATGCCACTGAGCGGACACAATGGCCGGAAGCCCGAAGGTGATCGCCGGCTAACCACGCCGTACTACGCGACGGCGTTTGAAACGCGGGCGATTCACGTCGGACAAGACCCGGATCCCGCGACCGGTGCGGTGATCACGCCGATTTATCAGACGAGCACATACGCCCAGGAAGCCGTCGGCGTCCACAAGGGGTACGAATACTCGCGGACTGACAATCCGACGCGAACCGCGCTGCAGCAGGTGCTTGCCTCGCTCGAAGATGGCGCCTGGTCGCTGGTGTACGCGAGCGGACTCGCCGCGTCGCAGAACATCATGTGGATGCTCCGCCCGGGCGATCATGTCCTGCTCTCTGATGATGCCTATGGCGGCACCCATCGGCTCGTGGCGAAGGTAATCGCCAACTATGGCATTGACTTCAGCCTGGTCGACATGGCGGATTTGGACGCTGTGCGCGGGGCGATTCGGCCAGAGACCAAGCTGGTTTGGGTTGAAACGCCGACCAATCCCTATCTCAAGATCGTCGATATTGCCGGGATCGCGGAGTTATTGGCGAATCATGCGGCGCTGACGGTTGTCGACAATACGTTCGCGTCGCCCTATCTCCAGCAACCTCTAGCCCTTGGCGCGGATCTCGTTCTTCACAGCACCACAAAGTACATCGGCGGCCACTCGGACGTCGTCGGCGGGGCGGTGGTCGGCAACGATCCGGCAATTTACGAGACGATGAAATTCAACCAGAACGCTGCCGGCGCCGTGCCCGGCCCGTTCGATTGCTGGCTCACGTTGCGCGGGATCAAGACGCTGGCAGTGCGCATGGAGCGCCATAGTGAAAACGGGATGGCGGTGGCCGAGTTTCTGGTCAACCACGAAGGGGTCGAGCGAGTTTTCTACCCCGGTCTTCCGGCTCACGAGGGTCACGCCATCGCCGCCAAGCAAATGCGCGCGTTTTCCGGCATGGTGTCGTTTACGACCAGGGGTGGCTATGAGACCGCGTCGAAAGTTGTCGCCAATACGAAACTCTTCGCCCTGGCCGAAAGCCTCGGCGGCGTGGAGTCGTTGATCGAGCACCCAGGGAAAATGACGCATGCGAGTGTCGCCGGCACCGGCGCGGAGGTCGAGGATTCACTCGTCAGGCTGTCAGTCGGAATCGAAAATGGTGACGATCTGATCAACGATCTCCGGCAGGCGCTCGAAGTCGCAGTCCCGGCCGGAACCCGGCGGTAGCACCGTTTGGGCGGCACCTCGTGGGGCGCACAAGCCGTCCGCTCTGGCCCGTATTCGACTCAGTTTGCCTTAACCGGACGCCGTCTTCAGCAGGCGGGCGCACAGGACGTGCGCCCCTACGGAGAACATTCTCAGCCCTAGGGGCTGGCATTTCGAAGGCGCGGACAGGTTCTTCAGCCCGCGGCACCGATCGAACTGGAAGCGGCGTAAAAAGACGGCGAGTCGTTTCCTACTCACCGTCTCTACGCTTCGAGATTGCTCTAGCGGAATTTTCGATCTGGACGACGGGTATCGACGATGCCCGCCACCAGGGAAATCAGGACAACGATCGCGAGAAAGATCACGGCGCCTGCCATTGTCCGCTCCGTTGGCTAAATCGACTGAATTGCGAGCAAAGCTACCAGGACTGCGACGATCAAACCGAGAAAGGTAATTCCGCGAACGATGAGGTCGCGCGCGCACAACACGTCCGCCTCGCGGCGTTCATTCTCCGACATCCAAGACCCCCACTGATAGACATCCGCCCCGGCGTTCCCCTCCGCGACGCAGCAAACACCGTAGCATCTTTCTTCAAAGTGCCTTGCGGGTTCGACACGTATACGAGGCGTGTCCGCAGTGTAGAGGCAGTGTGACCGGCTGTCAATCGGACAGGTGTGCGGAAATTGTTGCTCGCGGTCACAATGCACGACTTCAAGCAGTCGAACATGTTCGACGGTAGTTTTAGCTCCCAGCAGGTACGGAGGTGGTCGCTCGCGCGGTCAGTCTCGGTGGTTCGTCGAAAACAACTCCGGTGGTGACTGCTGGGCGGCGTTCCAATATTCGTCGGGCGAAATCGCCATTTCGATCACATTCAGCTCGAACCGCTCATGGCCCACCCATTCGATGTGTGAACCAGTCCGCCGGAAACCGACTCGCTCGTATGCTGAGATCGCGCGCTGATTATGTCTGAACACTTCGAGGCGAACCTCGCTGCACAAGTGATGTTCGAACGCTTCCTCGACGACGAGTCGCGTCGCCTCGGTGCCATAGCCTTTGCCCCAAGTGTCCTTTTCGCCGATCACGATCCGAAACAGCGCCGACGGGTGGGGAACGCCAACGAAATCGGTCAGGGCGGTGCTGCCGATGAGGCGATCCGTCGATTTCTCATGGATGGCGTAGCAGGTGCCGCGGGCGGACATTGGCAGGATGATGGAATCGAAATAGCCGCGCGACTGGATTTCGTTGAGCGGTCGCTGGTCGTGGCGAAGCAGGCGTGCGATTTCCTGATCGGCATACCAGCGCTGAAACGCGGCCCGGTTTTCCGGCACGTGACGGCGCAGAACGACGAGGTGTCCGGATCTGATCGGCGCCTCAACCTCACGCCGCGGACCGCCCTCAAGCTCGTCGCGCTCTCGTTCGGGTTCCTCGTCGTCCATCGGTCGCCGCCTCAGCCACGAGAAGCGGCCTTTGATATCGATAATTTCACGTCGCAAACTGGGAACATCCGTGCCGAAGTCCGAACCGTCGATGAGCGTGTTTGCGCTAACCTCAAGCGCGCGAGTATAGCACTGGCGCAGGCCGGCTCTTCGCCCCGGCCCGTATAATCGCGGCTTGATCCTTCTTCTCCTCCGCCGTCTGGATGCGCGTGAACACGCTCCCTTCCTCACGAACGCTCCGCCGTGGAACGTTGCTCATCGTTGCCCTTGTCGCGGTCGTTGTGGTGCTCTTGAGCGCTCAAGGAACGGCCGCCCACGCTCGATTACGTGATGCAAACCCGAAACCGGGGGCAGCGCTCGCGTCCGCGCCGGACACGATCCGGCTCATGTTTACCGAGCCGATTGACGCCAAATTCAGCTCGGCCTCGCTGGTCAATGCCGGTGACCAAGCCGTACCGATCGGATCGGTTCAAGTCGATCCTGCGGACGATCACGTCGCGATCATTTCCGTCGTCGATCCAGCCGCGGTTCAACCCGGAAGTTACACGCTGGTTTGGCGGGCATTGTCCGCGGCCGATGGTCACGCCACCGATGGGGTGCTGAGCTTCAGCGTCGGCACGGGCCAAGCCCCGACCGTGGCATCAACCGGACAGGCGCGAGAAGCCGTGCCCTGGTGGGAGGTTTCGGCCAGCTGGCTGGAGCTGGTCGGGTTCGTCGCTGTCGGAGGACTTTTCTGGTTCGCGCTCCTTGTCCTGATTCCTGCGCTTCACGCAGATCCTGAGTTGATTGAACGCCTGTGTCGTCCGCTGCGCGCCGTTTGGTGGGGGAGTTGGCTGCTCGCCTTGCTCGCCTTGCTCGCGGTCCTGATGACCCAGGCTGGGCGAGTCAACGACAGCTCGGTGTATGGGTGGCCGGGGGTAAACACGCTGCAAGCGATCTTGACTGAGACGCGATTCGGACAGTGTTGGTTGATCCGGATTGCGTTGCTGATCGCGTTGGGGAGCCTCGCGTTTCTAACTTTCGGATTTCCACGTTTCCGCGAACACATACCAACGGCCGCGAAGTGGCCGTGGCTCGCCGGGAGCGCCGTGTCGGCCGCCACCTTCCTCACAATACCGCTTTCAGGGCATGCTGCCGCCGTCGATCCACGGTGGGCGGGCATCGCAATTGACTGGTTGCATGTGCTTTCGGTCACGATCTGGCTTGGCGGTCTGGTCTATCTCGTCGTCGCCCTGGCCGAACTTGTCCGCTCAAAGCTGGATGAAGATGCAGCATCAGGCGCGGCGATGGCGCGGCGATTCTCGTTTGTGGCGCTCCTCGCTGCCGCCATCATCGTAGGCTCCGGCTTCGTCAACGCCGCGTTCCACGTTTCCGGACCGCGCAACTTGACGAGTGACACCTATGGACCGGCGCTCATCGTCAAGCATTTGCTCATCATTCCGATCCTCATTGCCGCCGCGGTCAATTTCCTTGTCACTGTGCCTAGGCTGAAGCAATCGACGGCGGATGAGAATCTGGTTGCGACGAAGTTTTTCCTCCGCGCGCTGTGGTTCACTGCTGCCGCCGAGCTTGGTCTGGCGGTCGCCGTGCTTGTCGCCGCGGCCGCCCTCAGCGATCTTGCGCCCGCCGATGAGCCCCTCAAAGTCGATGTTGCCGCGAAGGTCGTTTCCTATGATCAGCACGCCCAGGCAGGCAATGTAGACGTCTGGCTGCTGGGGCGGATCGCGGGCGAAGCGGGCGACAGGTTCACACTATCACTCACGGATCAGTCTGGAAATGCGCCGACTACCATGCTGCGGGTCATTGTTCGGACAACGGCGGCGGAGGCGACCGGCAGCATCAGTGACAGATTCGACGCCGAACCGCTCGCCGGGAACCCAGGCGTCTACGTTTTCTCAGCAACCCGGATTGGGCTCGCAGCCAATTGGACGCTCGAGACGACGGTACGCCGTGCGGGCCTACCGGATCAAACCGCTCGCTTTGCGATCGACACGCACGGCACCGGCGTGCAGCCGCCGAGGCTCGTCTCCGATCATTGGCGAATGCCGAGGATGACCGCGATCGCATGGCTCACCTTCACGCTCGCGATCATCGTCGGCATCGCCGGGATCGTGGGCGTGCGCAAGCTCCCGGAGCTGGAACCCTTCGCGGCCGCGCTCTTGCTGACGATGATCGCGCTCATCGTAACCGGATTTCTCGCAACCAGTTACCGGCTTTCGATCCCCATTTCCGCATCGACGAACGTCCCGAATCCTATGGCGGCCGATGAGGGGTCGATTCAACGCGGGCAAAAGACCTACGAGGCGCTCTGCCTTGCTTGCCATGGCGCCGCCGGCAGCGGCACCGACGCGCAAACCGCTGCCAAAGACCCGCATCACCAGCATGCTACCAGCACTGACTTGATGTCACGAAAGATCAAACAGCAACGCGACGGCGATCTCTATGACGGCATCGCGAACGGCGTTCCCGGCACCGATATGCCCGCCTTCGACACTGCGCTCTCTGAGCAGGAACGGTGGGACCTCGTTAACTATCTACGGAAATTGCAGCACGACGCCGAGTGAATTCCCTCAGCCCCTGACTTCTGCTCGCGCATGGGAGAGCGTGGCCAGCAGGGCCGGGTGAGGGAACGCTGGACGTTGAGGGCTGCTTACGGACACTTGGACCTGCGCTAGCACCAAACGAACCGGACAGCAATGTCCGGTTCGCGCTTGTTCAAGTTTGGTTGTGAGACCCTTGCGGGTCAGCTTCTCTTTAGTACGAGCCGTACCGAGGAGAAGATGCGCGGCGCTCCTGGAAGCACTCACGGCAATAAACCGGCTTGTCCGTCCGAGGCAAGAACGGAACTTCCGTCTCCTTGCCGCAGTTGGAGCAGATCGCCGAGTACATTTGCCGCGGGCCGGAGGAATATCCACCGCCGCCGCCGCCACCGTACCCGCCGCCGGAATATCCGCCGCCGTCGTAACCCGAAGACTGTCGCTCCTGCTTGCGCTTCTGTCGACAGTTATTGCACCGCTGTGGCTCCGAAAACCCTCGCTCTTGATAGAACGCTTGCTCGCCAGCCGTAAAAACGAACTCCTCGCCGCAATCGCGGCAGGTGAGCGTCTTGTCGCTCATTCCGCCTGAACACTCCCCGTCGTGGTTATTCACGACACTGAACAGAAAAACGTTTAACCGAGACGGATCCGGGCGGAACGGGACACGTGGATATCCAATCTATGGACGGGTCCGACGAGCGCGTACGCATTGGAAACGTCTAGGGTTTCTAATATAGCACATTTAAGCGGTTGTCAACAGTCTTTTGAAAAGCACGTTTCAGTTTAGTTTCCTCACCTGGAAAAACCGATTGCGCGTGTTGAAAATACCCGTTCATTCGCCTTTATTCTGGTTTTCATTCCAGCCACTGCGCGGCGATGAAAGCTGTTCGTTTCGAAAATCAGTTTGCCTTCGATTCCTTATCTAATGCGATCCCCGCGATTTGTTCGCTATGCAGCGTTGGCTGTCCGGTGAAGCGATGGATGGGCTATGTTAGGATGCGCCTGCCGGCGAGCAACGGGGTTTCCGCGACGCCGGCATTGACATGCGTCGAACGCGGTTGGGCAGCGTCGCTTCACCGCGCGAAGGAATCATGCCGATGAACGTCCATGAGTACCAAGCCGCGGAGATTTTGAGTCGTTACGGTATCCCCGTCAATCCGGGCGAGGTAGCGACGAATCCCGACGAAGCCGGCGCGATTGCCGCCCGTTTTGGCGGTCCGGTCGCCGTCAAAGCCCAGGTCCACACCGGGGGCCGAGGCAAGGCTGGCGGGATCAAACTCGCGACCAACGACGAGGCGGCCCGCACAATCGCGAAGCAAATCCTCGGCATGAACATCAATGGGCATATCGTGCACAAGGTCCTCGTCGTACCCGGTGTGGAAATCGCGCACGAGTTTTATCTCGGCGTCGTGCTCGACCGGCCGCGGCGAGAGGTGCTGGTGATGGCGAGCGCCGAGGGCGGCATCGATATTGAAGAGGTCGCGCGTGCGCGTCCTGAAAAGATTTTTCGTGCCCACGCCGAGCCGCTGCTCGGACTGCGGGCTTATCAAGCGCGTGAAATCGCCTTCAGGCTCGACATTCCCGCCGACAAAGTGCCTGGCTTCGTACAGATCGCGCAGGCGCTCTATGACGCGTATGTTCGCGAGGATGCCACGCTCGCCGAAATCAATCCCTTGATCCTGACAAAAGACGGCGATTGGCTTGCGCTTGACTCGAAAATGAGCTTTGACGATAACGCCCTGTTCCGTCATCCAGACATCGAAGAGTTGCGGGATTTGAACGAGGAGAACCCGACCGAACTGGAAGCGCGCCGGTCCGGCATTTCCTTCGTCAAGTTAGATGGCGACATCGGTTGCATCGTCAACGGCGCTGGTCTCGCGATGGCCACGATGGACGCGGTGAAGCTCCACGGTGGCGAGCCTGCGAACTTTCTCGATGTTGGCGGCGGGGCAAGCGCCGATCAAGTGGCCAAGGCGTTCGGGCTCGTCACCGCCGATCCGAACGTGAAAGCGATCCTGATTAATATATTCGGCGGCATCACGCGTGGGGATGTCGTCGCCCAAGGCATCCACGAAGCCCTCGATCGAGTGACAGTCAAGGTACCAATTGTCGTCCGACTCGCAGGCACCAATGCCAAAGAAGGACGCCGCACGCTCGAAGAGGCGGGGCTAACCGCGGTCGACACGATGGACGACGCGGCAAGCCAAGTGGTCGCCGCAACGAATCGGTAACGACTCTGGGAACGATCGTCGGCGAGGGTTCGCCGGCGAAGGAGCGCGCTCCGTGAGCATCCTCGTCGACAAGAACACCCGGCTTTTGGTCCAAGGGATTACGGGACGAGAAGGTTCATTTCATACCGGACAAATGGTTGAATACGGCACTAAGGTTGTTGGCGGAGTCACGCCTGGCGGCGCCGGCAAGCAGATCGCCAGCGCGCCAGTTTTCAACACTGTCTCAGACGCGGTAGCACAGACCGGCGCCGACACCTCGATCATTTTCGTCCCTGCTCGCTTCGCCCCGGATGCGATCTACGAAGCGGTCGACGCGGGCATTAAGCTCGTCGTCTGCATCACGGAAGGCGTCCCCATCCAAGACATGGTGCCGGTTCGCGCCTATGTCCAGCTCAAAGGCGCACGCCTGCTGGGCGCAAACTGTCCTGGTCTGATTACGCCTGGCGAGGCGAAGATCGGCATCATGCCTGGTTTCATTCACGAGCCCGGCCCGGTTGGTCTCATTTCCCGCTCCGGCACGTTGACCTACGAAGTCGTCGACGCGCTCACGAAAGCAGGACTGGGACAGACGACTGCCGTCGGCATTGGCGGCGATCCGATCCATGGCACATCGTTTGTCGACGTGCTGCGCATGTTTCAAGGCGATCCGGAGACCGAGGCGATCGTCATGATCGGTGAAATCGGCGGCACGGACGAGCAAGACGCGGCTGCATTTATCAAGGCCCACGTCGGCAAACCCGTGATTGGATTTATCGCCGGGCAATCGGCCCCGCCGGGGAAGCGGATGGGACACGCGGGAGCGATCATCTCGGGGGGCACCGGCACCGCGGCCGAAAAGATCGAAGCCCTTGAAGCGGCCGGCGTTCACGTCGCCGAAAGCCCTTTCCAAGTGCCAGGCATGGTGAAGGACGCGATGCGATAAGGTAATGACCAAGCGGACCCGGGAAAGAATATTCTGGCTCATTACCGGAAGCCCCTCAGAGTTCAATACGGAGACTTCTTCCCCAGAGGTCGGTTTGGACCGGCTTCCGCACCCTAGCAGGACGCCATCGGGGATCTATTGATTTCTGGGTAGGCGCCAACCACCATCTCGCAAATTAGCGACTCCGCCGCCGTTCCTCAAGACCATTGTTCCTCGGGTGAGGTTTCCAATCTCGAAGATCCTGTCACAAGCACCTCCCAAATTCTTCAGCAATTTTTCAGGTTTGCTTCAGGGGCCATTCAGCGCTGAGGTGCAGACTCATCTTGTCAGTTGATTCGGTTGGTCGAGACGGCTGATCGGGTTTCGAATTTCTGCTCGCTTCACAGCCCACCGAAACGATGCGGCGGCGAGCACAAGACAAAGGAAGGACGTTGATGAACGATGATTCGCTAGCAAGCGTCGACCGGCGCCGAGGTCTCCGGGCGACCTCGTTGATGACGCTGCTCGTTGCCTTGGTTCTCTCGGCCACATTCGCGATCTCCGGCCAATTTGCGCACGCCTCGAGTGCGTTGGCCCAGGCCAGCCCGTCGTCCACCGCGACAACTACTGATTCTTCCGTCGCCGATGTCGCTGAGCAAGCGACGAAAGCGGTCGTGACGATCACGAACCTTCAGCAAGCCCAAGACACCTTCCCGAACGGCTTGCCCCAGGACCCGAATTCGCAAACGGTTCCGGGCAATGGTGGCGGACAACTCGTCCCCGTCGACGAAGGCTCCGGCTACATTATCGACAAAACCGGCCACATCGTGACCAATAACCATGTTGTCGCTGGCGGCACTGACTTTCAAATCGAGTTCTACGACGGGACAACCGCGGAAGCGACGCTCGTTGGGACAGACGACCTGCAAGATGTCGCCGTGCTCAAGCTGAAGGACACCTCGAAGATTCCAGGAACGCTGACTTTCGCCAATTCTGACAATGTGCGCGTCGGCGATGATGTGATCGCGATCGGCACGCCATACGGCGAATACATTAATAGCGTCAGCAAGGGCAGCGTGGCCGCGGTCGCCCGCTCGCTGGACACCGGTGAAGGATACCGGCTGCCAAACCTCATCCAGCATGACGCGGCGATCTACCCCGGCAACTCGGGCGGTCCGCTCCTCAACATGGCTGGCGAGGTCGTCGGCATGAACGTCGCTAAGGCAGTCGATTTCCAGACCGGCGCCCAGGTTGACGGCATCGGCTTCGCAATTGACAGCAATGCGGTCAAGGCGATCGTCGATCAAATTATCGCCAATGGCAAGGTCGATCGCCCGTATCTCGGCGTTCAAATCCAGGAAACACGAGACGGCGATGCCGTTGCCCAGGTTGAACCAAGCAGCCCCGCCGCTGACGGCGGTCTGCAAGCGGGCGATATCCTGAAGTCAGTCGATGGCCAGACGATTGATGAGCAGCACCCGTTCATCAATCAAGTGATCTTCAGCCACAAGCCTGGCGACAAGATCACGGTCACCGTTAACCGCGACGGAAGCAACCAGCAGGTAGAGATCACGCTCAGCGAGCGACCCTCGAACTTCCAGTAATAGCTGACAACTTCCATACACCTCTCTCCCCAACGGACGCGTACCGGCTAAGTCACTAGCCGGTACGCCCCAGGGAAGATGATCGACAGATACAGGGAAGGTCGATCTCCTATTCGAACGTCTTGAGCGATGCGACAAATCTCTGCCGGGCCAGCCTACTCAGCGAACGTCATCGCTCCTTTCCCTCCTTCATACCTCGTCGAGGGGCCTCGCCGATGGCGTCGCCCCTCGACCTTGCTCGCGAACAAGCACGCACATTTTGCGGGGTGCGCTACCATGTTGCCTTTGAACTGAGCGTTCGCTTCGGTGTCATCCGTGAGGTCGTGCGCCGTGATTACCACGGACAACCAGACAAGAGCCCGAGTTCTTGTCGTCGAAGACGAGCCAGGTATTGCTGGGTTCGTCCGCCGTGGGCTCATCTTCGAAGGGTTCGAGGTTGAAGTCGCGACGAATGGCAAAGAGGCTCTCGGTATGCTCCGCGACAACTCACCGAATGTTGTTGTCCTCGACATCATGTTGCCAGTGGTCGACGGGCTTGAAGTCTGCCGCCGTATCCGAGCCGCGGAAGGGGCCGAGGGGCGCCAGCCGGTGCCGATCCTCATGCTTACTGCCCGCGATGCGATCACCGACCGGGTGAACGGGCTTGAATCGGGCGCGGACGACTACCTCGTCAAACCGTTTGCGTTCGAAGAGTTGCTCGCGCGCATCCGTGCGCTCTTGCGCCGGGCGAAGACGACGAATTCCCTGCACGCCGGTGAGGAGCTCAACTACGACGATCTCCGCGTCGATCTTTCCAGCCGCTCCGTTTTTCGCGGCGACCGAGAGTTGCATTTGACCACGCGCGAATTCGATCTGCTCGTACTCTTCCTCCGGCATCCAAACACGGTCTTAACCCGCTCGCTGATCATGGATCGGGTATGGGGCGCCGATTTCTACGGCGATTCCAACGTCCTCGAAGTTTTCGTCGCCAATCTCCGTCGTCAGCTCGAAGCCAATAACGAACCACGGCTGATCCAGACGATCCGCGGCGCCGGTTACGTCCTCCGCAGAACGGAGTGACGATGGCCCGCCAAGGTCGATTCAGTTGGCTGCGGTCGATCCGATTTCGGCTCACCGCGTGGTATGCACTTGTCCTCCTCGCGGTGCTCGTGTTGCTCGGCGCGTTGCTCAACACGCTGCTCGAGCGCGAGCTCAGGCACGATGTGGATCAGCAACTGAGCAGCACTGCCACGGCGATCGACGAACAGGCTACGCTATTTGGAACGATCAACGGTCAGATCATTGTTCGACTCGAGCCAGAAACGCTTGGTTCGTTTCCGAACCTGCTGATCCAGGCTGTCAACGACCAGAACGAAGTCGGCTATACGTCGGAGAGTCTAAGAGGCAAGACGCTCCCCGCGCCTGCCGTGAAGACCGGAGAAACAAAACCCGTCTATTCGACGGTGGAACTGGACGGCGTGCCAATTCGCCTGATCCATTTTCCTGTCACGCTCTCCGATGGCACAACGCTCGGAGCCATAAATGTTGCCGAGCCCCTCACGCAATTGAACCAAACATTGAACCATCTTCGAACGTTGCTTTTATTCGCTGGTCTGGCCGGAGTTTTTCTCGCCGCTCTTGGCGGTTGGTTCTTGGCCGGCAGAGCGCTGAGACCGGTCGACAAGATCACGGACACCGCCGCGGAGATCGCGGCGAGCGCCGCCACCGAGCGATCACTCGCCACGAGACTCGCTGTACCGGCAACGGGCGACGAGCTCGCGAGGCTGGCGGCGACCTTCAATCGCATGCTCGATCGCATCCAGACGGCGTTTGCCACGCAGCGGCGGTTCATCGCCGACGCATCGCACGAGCTCCGCACGCCGCTCACCGCGATTCGGGGCAATCTCGACGTGCTCAGCCGCCAAGCTTCAGCCTCAGCGACCGGGCAAAACGTGGATTACCTCGACGCGCTGACTGATCTGCAGCGCGAAAGCTCGCGGATGGGCCGCTTGTTGGAAGATTTGCTGACGCTGGCGCGCTCGGACGCCTCGCCGGAGCTCGATACCCTGCGCTTGCAGCCGTGCCGCCTCGATGAGTTGGCGAGCGAGGTCTTGCGCACCGCCGCAGCGCTCGCGAACGGACAAAACTTGGAGCTTATTGCTCCCATTCCGGTCGCGATCCTGGGCGACACTGATCGCCTCCAACAGCTCATGCTTGTTCTGGTCGACAATGCTCTCCTCCATACGCCCGCCGGCGGGACCGTCTCAATTGCGATCGCGCAGTCGGTCAAGAATGCGACGATCACCGTCTCCGATACCGGCTCTGGGATCGCTCCCGAACACCTGGCGCACCTCTTTGATCGCTTCTTCCGAGGCGATAGTTCTCGGGCTCGCGAGTCGGGCGGAACCGGGCTCGGGCTCGCGATCGCGAGAGCAATTGCTGAATCACACCAGGGCCACATCAGCGTCACAAGTCAACTCGGCGTGGGTACGACATTCACCGTTACCTTGCCGGTCGGTGAGCTGGTGCAACCACCGCCGACTCGAATCGCCTAGTAGCCAATTTGTCCTAACATTTCAGGCCGTTTTTCCCGCCAGGCTGTGGGAAAACGTACCTCTAGCCGAATCTCACAGAATGCGCTTGAATTTGCGGTGGGACGGATCAAGGGTTGTCATCGCGAGTCCTGGTTTCTAACTTTGTCTCGCCGGCAAGTACACAGCGCAAGTTCCACCCCTTGCGCTGGCTTCGTCCAATCGGCTCATGACCGCAGGGGCCGGCGACCCCCAATCTAGGCGACCCTGCAACCATGGACTCACCCGACCCGCGTCCAACAACTGAACCCCGATCCAAACCACGGCTCCTGCCGGAACATGGGAAAACGTCCCGGTGGCACGATTCAAGTCTGCGCGCGCTACTTCCATACCTGATCGCGTTCATGCTGACCGTGGTCATCGGCTTGCAAGCGTTACGACACTCGTCCGGGCGCTTGAACGCACTACTCGTGCTCACCAGCGTGGTCACGGTTTCGGCCATCCTTGTCCGACAAGGACTCAAGGTGCGCGAAGCCAGCTTGCTAACCTCGCGCCTGAGCCAACAGGTCGACCGCGATCCGCTCACTGGACTGCCCAATCGCCGCCGCGTTCATGAGTGGATCGAACGCGAACTCTTGGAGGCGCGGCTCAGCGGGCAAGCTCTTGGCCTGGCCCTCATCGACATCGACAACTTCAAGTCGGTCAATGACCGCTTTGGCCACTCCGCGGGCGACCATGTTCTTAAAGGAATCGCGGGGATTTTGTCGCGCGCCTGTCGGAGTTCCGACATCGCCGTCAGGTATGCGGGCGACGAATTTCTGCTCGTCCTGCCCGGGCTCGAGCTCCGGGACGCCCACCTCGTTGGTCAGCGACTGTTGCGAGAGGTTGCGCGCTCACGCAAGTCCGCGCTACCCGGGTTTGGCATCAAGGTCAGCATCTCGATCGGCATCGCCGTCAGTCGGGATTGCCAAAAGCCGGCGAAACACCTTATCGCTATCGCCGACGCCGCGATGTATGGCGCAAAGCGAGCGGGCAAAAACCAATTCGTGATCGTCGACGCCAATATCAAGCTGCTCGACGCCGCTGGCCACGTACCTCCCGGTCAAGTCGATGTCATTTCCGAAACTGACGCATTGCCGGCGGTGGGAGAAGCAGTTCCTGATTTAGATCAACCGCTCGGTCAGGGGAGTTCCCTCCGCGCCTTTCCCGGTGCCCCATGGGTGCCTACTGCCGAAGGAGAAGACGAGCTACCGCCAGGCTTAGAGTAAGGCAATCCCAAACCTCGTTAGGGCCGTACGCTTCGTCTCTCGCTCGCATGCGAGTACCACGCCCAAAGAGAAGGCAGTCCTATGGCCCCCAAGTCGAGCGCGGGAACTCTCCCTCTGTGAAGGACCTTCTGAGACTTAAATCCGTTCGGCGCGCACGATCCAGCGTTGGAGATAATGCTGGCCGTCGAAAGCGCCGTCACAGGTGATCAACGTCACCATCTCGGTTCCCTGGTCGGACACAATGTCTTGGGCGTTGGCGTTGGCATCGATGGCGAAGCTATCCGAGATTTGGTACGTCGCGCCCGATCCATCCACCGCGATGAGGTAGATCAGTTGGCCAGGGACGAGTTGATTGAGGTTCCAGAAGACAGTTGGACCGATATTCCACCAGTCCTTGTGCCCAGCCATGACTACGTTCGTGAAAGTGCCCGGCTGTGAGATAACCGGATACCAAGCAACTGCCCATGGGTCTTCAGGAATGCCCATGACCCCGTTCACAATGGCGACTTGTTCGATGTTCGCGTCGACATTGATCGCCGGGATCACGATTTCAACGGGGCTGAATGGACCGATCGCTTCGGGGAAAGTGCCGTCTCCCAAATACTCGCGGAATCGCGCCGGGTCGAAATCGGGAAATCCGTTACTGCCAACCTTGCCGATGTCGATGCCTTTGGCGACTGCGAGATCGAGACCCGCCGCACCGAACGCGGCGGGCCCGGTATCAGCGCGAACTTCGAGGCGGCCGAACTCAAACCACTGCACCCGATTTCCGGCCGAAACATAGGCGTCTGAAAGCGGTGCTCCTAGCGCAGCTTCGCCGCCCAGGCGCATGAAATCGCCGAGGATTCGGCCGGAAATCTGATGCCCCGTATTGGCATCGAATTGGACTTTTGCGTTCGATGGCTGGCTGCGCTTAATGAAGGCCGTCGCTGCACGCTCGCCGCCAACCCGGCGACCGGTCACCAATCTGGTCGGATCGTGACGCAGTGCGAGCAAGTCAGTCCCGACGTCGACCACTTGCAGGTTCGTTGCGGCCTTGACCTTCTTCGAGCCGGTCAATGCCCCATACTCGAAATACTGCGTCAGAGAGTTCGACTCGACCGTCGGCTCGGTCACAGGCAAGCCCAACGTTTCCATCCCGTTAAGTCCAGCCCATCGGGTGAGGAATGGGTCCGCAAAGCTGTGGCCGGTCTTCGCCACGAAATAGTTGTTGGTGAGTGGGCCGGCAGACGCCTTGGGCACGTTTGCCAACGCGCCAAACGCGAGCGTGATCAAGATGAAGAGTGCGAGCGGGGCGTCGAGGCGGAGCAGAAAACGGAGTATGGATCGAAGAAACGAGCCTTGCATTGCGAATGCTCCGGTCGATGGTTCCCAGGAGTCTTGCGAGATTCCGATTTGGCCTCATGGTAGCACACGGGCGGGCGCGAACCGGCCCAAACAGCTCTCGGGTGTGACAGCACTTTTGATCGAATGTGCGCGAGGAACAACACGGCTAAATCGAATTCAGCGAACCGCTAGAGATAGTAGGCAATTACCGCGCCGAGCACGGCGCATAAGACGATGAAGATGATCCACGGGAGCAGGAATCCGGCGACCGATTCACGCTCGAACCCAAGCGAATAGATACCAGTAATCTCTTTGATTCGATCAATCGGACCGAAGTGCTTTTCTGTGCCGTTCTCGGCCATTGTGTTCCACTCAATCCTAGCGCATCTCGAACGACGAACACCCCATTTACACCTGGCAATATGATACTGCAGCTTGCGATGATATGGTCTATTTTGGTGCAGGCCCGCCTCGTTCTTCCGGCCCCGTCAGCCCTACTTACTCGGCCTTCGGCAGATTGCGCATCGCTGGGAAGAGGATCACGTCACGGATGTGCGACTGGTCCACCATTACCATTGTTAACCGATCGACGCCGACGCCGACGCCTCCCGTTGGCGGCATGCCGTACATCAGCGCGTTGATGAAATCCTCGTCGATCGGCATCGCTTCTTCGTCGCCGGCCGCGCGGTCCTTTTGCTGTTCCATAAATCGGGCCAATTGATCGAGCGGGTCGTTCAACTCGGTGAAGGCGTTGCAAATCTCCGCGCCGCAGAGATAACCCTGAAACCGTTCGACATGCGTGGGATCGTCCGGCTTGCGCTTGGCAAGCGGTGACAGCTCGACTGGATAGTCGATCAAGAACGTTGGCTCGATCAGAAACGGCCGCACGAACTGTTTCAGTAGCTCGTCGATAATCCGCGGCCAAACGGTTCCAGTCTCGATGTCGGCGCCCTTCGCTCGGGCAATCGCGAGCAACGATTCTTGATCCGGATAGTCAACATAGTCGATCTCGGCCGCCTCACGAATCGCCTCGCGCAGCGTGATGCGCTTCCACGGCCGGGATGCGGCGACGTCAACTTCGTTGCCTTGGAAATGGACGACGGTCGTCCCCAGCGCTTCTTGGGCGACGAAGACGATCATGGCCTCGACGGTTTCCATCATCGTTTCGTAGTCGGCGAACGCTTCGTAAAACTCGAGCATCGTGAACTCAGGCGAGTGATTCCGATCGACGCCCTCGTTCCGGAAGTCCTTGCAGATCTCGAATACGCGCTCGAATCCGCCCACAATCAGGCGCTTGAGGTAGAGCTCGTCCGCGATGCGCAAATAAAAGGTCTGGTCGAGCGCGTTGTGCCTCGTCGTGAACGGCAACGCGGCCGCGCCGCCATAGAGCGGTTGGAGCGTAGGCGTCTCGACTTCGATATAGCCGCGACTCTCTAGAAACCGGCGCAACGCGCTGACGATCCGCGAACGGATCAAGAACACATCGCGTACTTCGGCGTTGGCCATAAGGTCGGCATAGCGCTGGCGAACCCGAGTTTCTGGGTCTTGTAGGCCGTGCCATTTCTCCGGCGGGGCGTTGAGCGCCTTCGAGAGCATCGCGTAGCTCGACACGCGAACCGACACCTCGCCGGTTTTCGTCCGGAATAAACGACCAGTTGCTTCGATCCAATCGCCGAGATCGATGAGTCGTAGCAACTGATCGAAGCGTTCATCGCCGAGTTCGTCTTTGCGCACGTAGAGTTGGATCTCGCCATGACCGTCGCGCACATGCGCGAAAACGGATTTGCCCATGTGCCGGACGCTTACAACCCGTCCGGCCACGGTCACCTGCTCGCCTTCGTCCCCTTCCGTTACTTTGGTCTTTTCAAAGAGGGCGATCGCGTCAGTGGTCGTATGGGTCCGGTGTGCCCGCGTTGGATATGGATCGACTCCGAGCTCGCGAAACTCGTCTGCCTTCTGCCGTCGCAGCTCTTGCAGGCTGGACAGATGGGTTTCCATGACGACTCATTTCCCTTTAAGACACGCATCGATGCACAGATTTGCGGCGATTCGGGCACGCAAAGGAAGTCCAACCGCCAGGCGTGCCTGCCGCGCCCGGCGGTTAAGCGAGCGCGCGTGAACCGGACGAATGAGTGGAGATGTCGCTAATCGACTTGAACGACAGTGTAGACGATCGTTCCGCCAGGCGTCTTGACCGATGTTGACTCGCCTACCCGGCGGCCAATCAGCGCCTGACCGACAGGCGACTCGGTTGAAATCGTACCTTCGCGCGTATCGGCCTCTTCCGGTCCGACCAGCGTCCACGTTTCTTCGAGTCCGTCGTCGCCTCTAATCATGACCGTCGAACCGAAACCGACCTCACCCTCGCTTTCAACGTGGTCGACGATTTCGGCGCGATCGAGGATTTGCTCGAGCTCGCGGATCCGCGCCTCGGTGAGCACGTACTCCTCTTTCACGGCTTCGTACTCGCTATTGTCCGAAACGTCGCCGTGCTCAGTCGATTCTTGGATACGCGCCGACAATTCGGGCAGCTTTTTCGTGCGCAGCAGGCTTAGCTCGTCTTCCAATTTTGCCTTGCCGGCGGGCGTGAGCCGGAGCATGCGGTCCTTGACCATTAATCAAATCCTTTCGTCACCAGGTTCCTCTCCGTCCACACCGGCAATCGCGGCCGCGTGGCGGAGATCATTGCCGACACTAACCGGCATCACCACGAACACGCGGTCGAGCGACACGATCTCAAACAGTGCCGGTCGGAGAAAACTTCCTCAGTGACAATGGACAAAGAGCCGAAGGCAGTGCCCTCAGCTCCCCTTGCTCTGACGCAAGTATACGTTCACGTTTATCAAGTGTAAACAATGCAATTCTTGGGCCATAGCGCGAGTTTGACGCACAATCGCACTCGAAGTAAGCTTAGGTAAGTCGCGACACTCTGTGTCCGGCTATTGGCATGCGAGCGTGTGACAAACAGACGTTTGCCACGGATCACCGAAACCGCTCGCTTCGACCCAGTGGAGGGAGCAGCGTTGGACGCTGGCAGTAGTAGCTGCTACGGACGACAAAATCGACCGGTCTCCCCGGAGCTGGGCGCCGCTGTTTGATCCCCTGATCGCGCGCCGCCCGCCCGGAGAGTCCGGGAAGTAAGCCGGAATCCGGCTTGGAAAGGGCGGTGACTCATGCAGACTCCTGTCCGCTACTACATCACCCGGGACGATGATCGCCCAGTGGTGCGGAGCATCCCAGTTTCGATGCGCCCCGAGCCAAAGAAGCTCGAGCAGCATATCGCGGTCGAAAGCGAAGAGCATCGCGCTCAGCCAGAAGCGGCCGTTACCCCCGGCCGAATGAAGTCGCTGGTGCGGAATGCGGTTCGTCGACCGGCGCGCACTGATTGATATGACTGGCAAGAGACCGCGTGAACAATAGCCCTTCTGCGTCTGCGGAGAAGGGCTTTTCCTTTTCGCTTCGCTAGGTATCTACCACCTCCTGCAACCTCGCTGGTACATCCATTGCGAAGTTAGAAGACAGAGTAGGCAAACGCCCGCTCCTCGTCACCGAAGACCAACGGTTACTTCAGAAGGAGGACAGTCATGTGCCTCGATTGCGGATGCGGCAAGCCAAACGAAAGCCATGGCGACGATCGCCATTTCACAATGGACGCATTGACGGAGGCCGCGGAGTTAGACGGTATCACTCCGCGAGAAGCAGCCCAAAACATCATGGACACCGTCATGATGATGGAAGGCCAGCAGTCACTGCAGGGTCAACAGATGCAAATGTAGAGCTGTCAATCCGCTATACAAGCGGTTGACGCTCTTCCCGCGTGAGACGACAAGAAGGGACGGCGACGATTGTCGCCGTCCCTTCTTGTCATGCATGCACGAACTGATGACATTCGCCCGCTCTTCCCGGTATGATGACCGTGGACTTCAAGTCACAGCACTGGCAACGTTGACCAGCAATACGGATGACGGATGGCGGCGGATACAGTCATCGGCGTGTTTGAGCGAGACCAACTGCCGGCCGCGCTCGCGGCGGTCCACCGCGCGGGCTACGGACCGAACGCGCGCGTGTTACAGGGTGATCGCGGTGATCTCGCCGGTCAACTTCAGCGAGCCGGGATCGAAAAACCACCATTGCTTGATGCGTTCGACGGACCAGTGCTTGTCCTCTTCGCGCCGAGCCGCGTTGCGCACGCCGCCGATCTCTTGCAGCGCTCTGGCGCACGCGCGGTTCACATCGCCAGCCGTGGCGTGAATCACATTCCCTACGCTCCGGTCGGCTGGAACCCACCTGAACGCCGGCCGCGTAAGCAGCCGGTTGAGAAGCCCAGCCAGGCCCCGGCGCGTGAATCGTCCTAACGTCAGGACGGCGACAGGCGACTACGGCCGCGATTTTGAACCAAATTTCTCTGCTTGACAGCCGGTCTCCGGCTGTCGATGCTCCGCGCATGACCACGACCCAGCCTCGCGGGACTGCCTTCGCGTACGTCAAGCTCGTTCACCCTGTGCCGGTGATCCTGGTCTTGTTCGCCACGCTCGCCTTCGGTCTGATCGCGATGTGGGGAAACATCGATGTGCTCACCCTCATAGAGTTGGTCCTGGCGATGTTCGGAGCGCAACTCGTGATCGGTGCGACGAACGACCTGTTCGACCGGGAAATCGACGCAGTCGCGAAACCGGCCAAGCCGCTCGTCACCGGGCTCGTTTCAGTGCGCGGGGCTCGGGCTGTGGTCGTGGGCGGCGCTGCGCTCGTCTTGTTCGCTTGGCTCACGCTCGGCGGACTTGCCTTTCTGATTCTGGTCCTCGGCACAGCGATCGGCGTCGCCTACAGTTTGTGGTTCAAGCGTTCGGCCTATGGCTGGTTACCTTATGCGCTGGCGCTGCCGCTGCTGCCAATCTGGGTCTACGCCGCGACCAGCGAGTTCACCTGGCAAATGCTCATGCTCTATCCATTAGGCGCGCTACCGGCGCTCAGCGTGCATCTCGCGCAATCGATCCCGGACATTGAAGGCGACCGCGCAAGCGGGGTCGACAATTTGACCTCGCGCCTGGGCGTTCGCCGGTCGCTGGCAGTTTGCTGGTCGGCAGCACTCTCAGGTCCAGTGTTCGCGACCCTCCTCAGCCCAGTCTTGCTCGATCATCCCGCCCGTGTTTTCTTGGCGTCAACGATCGGCGCGACCTGTGTGTGCCTCAATATCGGTTCGTGGTCAGTCAAGCCGGAGCTGGGCGTGCAATCCTGCTTTCCCTGTGTCGCCGTTTCGGCCGTCATCACCGCCCTCGGTTGGACGCTCGGCACATAGCAGGAAAGACGCTTGACGCATTGATGGGCCCGGCCTATGATCCCGCCCAGTCAGAGAATTCATTCGCGCGTGGCGCACCAACCATTCGCCCAATCCGGACTCTACCGGCAGTCATGTCGGCGTCCCTCGTTTAAGGAACAGCAGATTGAGCGGCGCACGTCTTCGCTTAGGTCGACTTTTTAACCGTGACTCAGGGCGGTCGTTCATCGCCGCCATCGACCACGGGCTGACCCTCGGCGTCCCTAAAGGCGCGGAGCGGGTGATTGAGGCGGTGGATCGCGTCATCGCTGGCGAGCCGGACGCGGTGCTCATTTCGCCCGGTATTTTGGATAAGGCGGGGCATCTCTTCGCCCACCGCGGCGCACCGGCCATGATCGTCCGCTGCGACTTCATCATCAACCACCCGTATGTCGACATCGGCGAGGGCTACCGCCAACTGCTCACCCCGTCCGAGGCCCTCGCGCTCGGGGCCGACGCCATGATCCTGTTCTTGATGGTCGGTGCCAAGGAAGGCTCGATGTTCGCGGACAACGTCCGCGCCGTTGCCGCCGCCGCGCAAGAAGCGCACCGGGTCGGTTTGCCATTGATCGTTGAAGCGGTGCTGTGGGGCACGCGGATCGCGAATCAGCGTGATCCCGAGCTCCTCGCCTTTGGCTCACGGATGGCAACTGAGCTCGGCGCGGACGCGATCAAGACCGAATACACCGGCGATCCCGCCTCGATGGCGACGATTGTCGATTCCTGCCCGGCCCCGGTGCTGGTGCTCGGCGGGCAAAAATCCAACTCGCCATCCGCGCTCATCGCCGCGACTCAAGGAGCAATGGACGCAGGCGCGAAAGGCGTCATCTACGGCCGCAATATCTGGCAAGCGGACGACCCAATTGCGATTTCGCGCCAATTGCGCGACGTCATTCACGGGAGTCTCGTCGCGGTCTAGGCAACGCCGCACAAGGAAGCGCGGCGGACTGTCACCGGCGCTTTACGTCGGAATGATTGCCTCACCCGCCATCGCGCCAGTCATAATTGCCACCGCATCCGACATCCGAAAGTTGTGGGGATCGATGACGGCGACCCGCCGGCCAAGTCGCTGAATATGAACCCGATCGGCCACTTCAAACACCTGCGGCATGTTGTGGCTGATCAAGATAAGCGGCAACCCGCGTTCACGCACTCCTCGCATGAGATCGAGCACCATGTGCGATTCCTTGACACCGAGCGCCGCAGTGGGCTCGTCCATGATGACGACGTGGCTCGCGAACGCCGCGCTCCGCGCCACCGCGACGCCTTGGCGCTGACCCCCGGAGAGCGTCTCCACTGGCTGGCGCATACTCTTGATGCCGATCCGCAGAGTTTGCATGTGGGCGTTCGCCTCGCGCCGCATGCGTCCCTTATCGAGCAACCGAAAGACCGATCCAAAGACACTTGCGCGACGGAGCTCGCGCCCGAGGAATAGGTTCTCCGCGATGTCGAGCGCGGGCGCCACCGCCAGGTCCTGGTAGACCGTCTCGATGCCGTGCCTGCGGGCGTCAAGTGGGCTGTGAAATCGAATCGGCTGGCCATCGAGGAAAATTTCGCCCGCGTCAGGGACGAGTGCACCGGAGAGCGCCTTGATGAGCGTGGACTTGCCGGCGCCATTGTCGCCAATGACGGCCAAGATCTCGCCGGGGTAGAGCTCAAAATCGGCGCCGTCTAAAGCGGTCACGTTGCCGTAACGCTTAACCAGACCGCGCGCCTGGAGCACCGGTGTGCGGGAGGTAGCCTGATCAGTCATAGTTGTCTTCGCCTGGCGAGCTGATCGACGGCGACCGCGAGGATAACAAGCACGCCCGTCACCAACACCTGGTAAATCGAGGCAACGCCGATTAGCTGCAACCCGTTGCGGAAGACGCCGACGATGAGCACGCCGACCAGCGTTCCCATCACGCTGCCACGGCCCCCAAAGAGGCTGGTGCCGCCAAGAACCACCGCGGTGATGCTATTGAGGTTATCGGTCTGTCCGGCGTTCGGGTCGCCCACCCCGGTGCGGGCGACGAGCAACAGGGCGGCGATGCCATAGAAAAGACCCGCCACCGTGTAGACGATAAGAAGCAGCCGCTGCGTCTTGATGCCCGCGAGCCGCGCCGCCTCGGGATTGTTACCGAGCGCATAGATGTGGCGACCGGCGGCGGTCTCTCGCAGCACATACCAGGTCAGCAAATACAGGACGAGCATCAGAACGGTGCCGTAGGTGATCGACGTCTTGTGGATTCGGAACGTGTTGCCTAAGTCGGTCAGCGTAGTCGGAAGGTTGCTGACTGTTTGATTTTGAGAATAGATGTGGGTGATCGCGAACGCGATGTTCAACGTGCCCAGCGTCACAATGAAAGGCGGGAGCCGGATTGCCGTGATCAAGAGTCCATTGGCCACGCCGAAGGCAAGACACGTCGCCAATCCGAGCAGAACTGCTAACCACGGGTCAACTCCGCGGTAGACCGACTCCCTGGTAATAACGATCCCGCCCAGCGCCATAACGGCGCCGCAGGACAGATCGATACCGGCGGTGAGAATGACAAGCGTCTGCCCAATCGCCAGCACGCCGACGACCATCGACTGTTGGAGGACCAGCGAGAGGTTTGGGCCAGACAGGAATCGGTCGGTTCGAAGCGAGAAAAAGGCGGCAGCGAGGAGCAGAGCAAAGAGCGGGCCGAAGTTCGCTAGCACGGCCGTGGGCGCAATGATTGAGCGGACGCCACCGCCACCGCTCGCAACCGATTGCTCAATCGGCGACGCTTCGCTCATAGCAAAACCCCGCAGAACCGGCGGTTCGAGTCCGGAACTGCACCGGACTCGAACCGTGATCAGTGTCGAAGGGAGCGGTTAACCCCAGCAGTTGGCGAGACCGAATTCGGTGTCCTTCGAGTCGACTCCCGTTTGGGGTTTGTCGGTGATCAAGGTCACACCGGTATCGGTGTAACCACTCACCTTATCGCCGGACTTCGCAAATTTGACGACCGCTTCGACGCCCTGCTGCGCCATTTTCAGCGGATATTGCTGCGAGGTCGCGGCGATTTGTCCGTCCTTGACGCCTTGCACACCTTTGCAGCCGCCATCGACCGAAACGATCAGCACGTCTTTTTCTTTGCCCGCGTTCTTAAGCGCGGTGTAGACGCCGAACGCGGTCGGCTCATTGATCGTGTAGACCAGGTTGATGTCAGGATCCTTCTGCAAACAGGTCTCCATCGCCGTCTGGCTCATCGCCTGGTCGCCGTTTGCGTTTTGGCTGCAAACAACCCGTGGGTCATTCGCGGGTTCGCTGGCTGTCGGACCAGGTGTGGCTTCGCCCGGAGTGGCTGGTCCGTAACCGGCGAGGAAACCATTGTGGCGTAGGGTGTTGACCGAGACGCCTGTCGTCCCGTCGATCGTGGCGATCTTGACATCCTTATCACCCTCGACCTTCTTGGCGTACTGGCCGATGAGCAAACCTGCCTTGAAGTTGTCGGTCGCGAAGAGCGCGTCCGCCGCATCCTGAGGCTCGGTTGGCGTGTCCAGAGCGATGACGAGTACTCCTTGTTGCCGGACCTTTTGAATTGTGGGAACGATCGCTTTCGAGTCGTTTGGCGTGATCAGGATGCCTTTTGCACCAGCCGCGACCATGTTCTCGATCACGGTCACCTGACCCTCATTGTCGCCATCGAAAGCGCCGGCGCCGGTCAGGAGCTTCGCGTTCGCCGCATCGGCGGCCTTCTGAGCGCCCTCTTTCATCTTGACAAAGAACGGGTTAGTCTCGGTCTTCGTGATCAACCCAACGACGACCTGGTCTTGCGCGGCCGCCGGCTGGGACGATGACAGCATGACAGGCGAGAATGCCGCGATGAGGAAAACCGTCGCGATGAATGCCCGGACGAAACTTGCACGTGAGATCAAGCGATGGGACATGACGTGACCACGCATAAATCCCTCCTTTTGTAGGCAACCTTCGGGCACAATGCCAACGAGGTTGCTTTCTGCGGACCCTGGGACTATATGAGGTCAATACCCCTTCGTCAATAATTCGCTAAACACAGCCCTAATCGAGACTCTTCGCAATTCTGGCGAGTTTTGGCTCATCGTCGCGGCAACCGCCATCCTGTTCGCGAAGCATTCCGAAACATGAGGAATCGCATGCCTTTCCACGCACCCTCGCGCGCATCAATCGCAGGCTGACGAACCGCGTGACCGGTATCTTTGCCGGCCGCGCGCCGTTTTTCGCGATCGTCATTCATCGGGGACGGAAATCCGGCAAGACGTACCGCACGCCGATCAACGCATTCCCAACGGCCGATGGATTTGTGATTGCGTTTACGTATGGACCTGACACAGATTGGTCGCAGAACGTCCTCGCGGCCGGAGGCTGCCAACTCGAATACCGGGGAAAGGTCTATGCACTGACAGATCCCCGCGTCGCTTCGTTCAAAGACGAGCAGCAGCAATTTCCCGCACTTGCTAGCGCGGCGCTTCGCCTGTTTCAGGTCGATAAGGTTTTGATGCTATCAAGCGTCGGTTGATTCGGTGGCCTGAGTTTCAGTTGGCGACGGCGCCGTCTTGTCGAGTTCTTTTTGCAGCTCGGCAATCTGCTCGTCGCTAAGATCAGTCGAGAAGAGCTTCCCGCCATGTTTGGCCAGCTCGAAGCGAACACGCTCTGGACCCTCGGTCGATGCGAGCAAGAGCAAAGCCGAACCGTGCGGCTGCAACTCTTCGCCGACTTCTTTGCGGAACTTATCGAAATCGGTGGTTGCGCCGCTCTTTCTCATCTTGCCGATCCATCCGCCGAGGGCAGCGCCGGCCGCGAGGCCAAACACTGGAATCGCAAAGATGAGCCCTGTCAGCCCTCCAAGAATCACCCCGCCGATCACGCCACCGCGAACCGGGTGGGACTCATCCTTGCGTTCTATCTTGCCGTCAGCTGTCTTGACGATGACCGCCTGTTCGAGAATCCGCATGAATCCAGCGTCTTGGAGCCCCTTTGCCGTCTCCAATGTTTGTTCGGCGGTAGTTTGATCGGGATAAACTAGCGCAAATAGGGTTGCCATCTTCCGTCTCCCTTTCGCATTCGCCTCATAACGGCGTGCCCATCCTACACCAGGTTGCGCAAGTTCGCTCTTGTCGCAAATTCGTTGTGCAGTTTGCGGTTAGCACCGTTTCCAAGTTCGTTGCAGCTCGGTGGTTGGTGGACCACAGGTCAGCATGTGAAAATCCACGGATGAGCGAGCAGTTTGCCTCAACACCCGACAAGGACGTCGTAGATGCCGGGACCGAACGCGACAAACCGACGTGATCCTCTTCTCGTCGGCCTCGACATGGGCTCGACGAGTGTCAAGGCGGTCGTCTATGAACCGACTGGGAAAGCAGTGGCCCGCGCCAGCGTGCCATCCGCGGTTCATTATCCGCGGCCGGCCTGGGCCCACTACAGCCCCGACGAACTCTGGGCGCAAGCGGTCCATGTCTTGCGTGAGGCAGTCGAAAAACTCGACGATCCGCGCCGTATCGCCGGAATTGCCGTCGCCAGCGTCGGGGAGGCTGGAGTCCCGCTCGACGAAGACGGCAACCCCACGTATGACTTCATCGCTTGGTTCGATCAGCGGACGCTGAAGCAACAGGCATTCGTCGAGCAGGCGGTGGGCGAAGATCGATGCTTCGAGATCACGGGGCTCTCAATCGCGCCCATCTTCAGTCTCTGCAAGCTCCTCTGGATCAAAGACAACCACCCCGACGCTTGGAATCGAACTCGGCGGTGGCTTCACGTCGCAGATTACGTCGCCTATCGCCTCTCCGGCGCTCAGGCAACCGATTGGTCGCTTGCCTCGCGAACGATGGCGTTCGATATACGCAAGCGGGTGTGGAGCGACGAACTCCTCAAAATTGTCGGCATCGACCGCGCTCTCTTCGCCGAGCCGGTGGCGAGCGGAACGGCAATCGGGCAGGTCACCGCGGAAGCAGCGCAAGCAACCGGACTTCCCGCAGGTGCGGTTATCGCGACCGGCGGCCAAGACCATGTCTGCGGCGCGCTGGCCGCCGGTGTAACCAGTCCCGGAACGCTGCTCGATTCGCTTGGCACCGCTGAAGCGATTTGTGTTGCCCTCGATCAACCGCTCGGCGATCCAAATCTCGGCCGCCAAGGCTATAGCCAGGGCGCGCACGTCGCGCCCGGCCAATACTACGTGTATGGCGGTGTCTACACGTCCGGCGCCAGCATCAACTGGTGGAAAGACGTGCTCAGTGTGGACCACGACGCGATGATCGCGGAGGCAGCTCTCGTGCCAGCCGGTAGCCTCGGCGTCGGATTTCTTCCCCACTTGCGGATGGGCAATCCGCCGCACATGGACGCTCGCTCCCGCGGCGCCTTCGTTGGGCTGACGACTGATGTCAACCGCGGCGTGTTGACTCGGGCGGTATTTGAAGGTCTCGCCTTTGAAGCGCGGGCAACGCTCGAGCCGCTGCTTGACTTCGCCGGGCTCGATGCGCTTGGCGACGTCACGATGATCGGCGGCGGCACCCGCAACGATTTGCTAACCAAGATCAAAGCGTCGGTCTACAACGCGAAGATCAACGTCGTCGATCTGGAAGAAGCAACGGCGCTCGGGGCCGCGATCCTGGCCGGAATCGGCGCCGGCGTCTATCGCGATGTCGCGGACGCGCTACATAGGATTCAATCGTCGTCGCGAGTCGTCGAACCGACCCAAGCAGACGTGCCGGCGTACGACGCATACTATCGCGAGGTCTATGCTCCCCTCTACTCCGCGCTACGCACCGTCAATCACGTCATCCACCGGCTTGCTCACAACGAATCTGGTCCCGATGTAAAGGCGGGAGCATAGGGCGAGATGGAGGAAGCGCTACTCGGCCTCGATCTCGGAACGTCGGCGGTGAAAGCGCTGATCTGCGATGAACGCGGCCGGGTTTTGGGCCGGGGTCACGCGGAACATCCAATCAATCGGCCCGTTCCCGGCGCCGCCGAACAAGATCCTGAGGACTGGTGGCAGGCGGTCAAGGTCGCCACCTGGCAGGCGCTTGCCGGCCGTGGATCGAGCAAGATCGCGGCCATTGGTTTGACCGGCCAGATGCACGGCACAATCCTGCTCGATCGCCATGATCGACCGGTATTGCCCGCGATCATCTGGGCAGATGCGCGATCACGGGCGGAGGTTGAAGCGATCACCGCGACCATCGGTTCGCCGCGTCTGATCCAAATCACGGGCAGCCCGCTGGCAACAGGTTTTCAGGCGGCCACGGTGAAGTGGGTGCAAAGAAACTACGCGCAGAAATGGCCCTCCGTTCGCCGGATTCTGCTGCCGAAGGATTACCTTCGCCTTCGACTGACCGGGGATTTCGCTACTGACCCGAGCGATGCTTCCAGCACACTGTTGCTCGATCTCAACACGCGGCAATGGTCCGAGCAAATGCTTGATACCGTCAGGATTGAACGGAGCATGTTGCCCGCCATATTGCCGTCGGCCGCGATCACCGGAACCTTGACAGGCGAGGCAGCAAACGAGCTTGGGCTCTCATCCGGCGTCCCGGTGATCGCCGGCGGCGGCGATGCGCCCTGCGGCGCGCTCGGCGCTGGGATTGTCGATCCGAATTCGATGCTGCTGACGATTAGTACCGGCGGTCAAGCCCTTGTGCCTTCGGATTCCCCCAAGATCGATACCTCTGGACGCATGCACACCTATTGCTCAGCGCTCAACCGGCCAGGTTGGTATCAAATGGGCGCCACGTTGGTGGCTGGACTGGCGATGAAGTGGCTGCGAGATGAGGTATTCGCCCTCGACGACGAATCCGGGTACGACGAGATGACCCGGCTCGCAGCGATGGCGCCTCCTGGGGCAAGCGGTTTGATCTTCCTGCCCTACTTAATCGGGGAAAGGACACCCCACATGAATCCAACGGCCCGGGGAATGTTCATCGGTCTCACCGCGAGCCACGGACGAGCACATCTGACTCGCGCCGTCATGGAAGGCGTGACGTTCGCACTCTTCGATGCCTACGACGTCCTCCGCCAAGCCGGAGCCTCGCCGGCAAGCGTCGTGCTCGCCGGCGGCGGTGCAAAGAGCGGTCTGTGGCAAGAGCTGGTCGCGGATGTGTTCGACATGACGATCGTTCCGCTCAAGACCGCCGAACAGTCTGCACGAGGAGCCGCCCTTCTCGCCGGCGAGGGGGTTGGCTGGTTCAACGCCGCATCAACAGCTGCCAGCTGGGTTGAATACGGACCTGCAGTCACCGCTGATTCGAGCGATCATGAAATCTATTCCCAATTGCTACCGATGTACCGAGATGCGTACGCCAAGCATATTGACGATTTCGAACGCCTCGCCCAGATCGAACAAAACGCGCTCAAGAGGCCGACTGCATTTGCTGAATGAGCCGTCGCCGTTCGGACAATCTAAATGCCCCACGAACTTCGGGACGGGGATTGATTTCGGCGATGACCGGTGGCCGCCGGGTCGCGGCGACATCGGCGACAGGCTCGCCGCGTACGACCGCCGCGGCTTGCGCCGCCGCTCCGCGCGCGGCATGTTCTTGGCCGGCCCGCACGATCACCGGCAGGCCGGTCGCATCGGCAATCGCTTGTTGCCACGCAGGGTGACCTGATCCGCCGCCGACCAGATTGAGGGCGGACCCGTTAACGCCCACCCGGTTGAGCGTTTCCACACAGTAAGCGAGCCCGGCGGCGACGCCATCGAGCGCAGCGCGGATCATCAGCTCCGCGGTTAGCTTTTCGGCGGTGATGCCGGTCAGTGCGCCGGTCACGTTGGGCAGATTCGGCGTGCGCTCGCCCTCGAAATACGGCAGGAGCAAGAGACCCCCTGCTCCCGGCTCGATATTCGCGGCGCCATCGAGCGCCGTTCCTCGCTCGATGCCGAACGCTTGCGCCGTTGCATCGACCACTCTCGTGCAATTGAGCATGCACGCCAGCGGCAAAAATTTCCCAGTCGCGTCAGCGAAGCCGCAGACTTCACCAGTTTCATCGCTCGTTGCACGGTCACTCACAGCGAACGCGGTCCCGCTCGTGCCGAGGCTGATGACCATCTCGCCGGTAGCCGCACCCACGCCAAGTGCGGCACCCATGTTGTCCCCGGTCCCAGGTCCGACCACGATGCCTTGAGGAAGTCCGAGTTCCCGTGCGGCTTCGCTCGTCAGCGTCCCTGCCGCCACTTCCGGGTCCCGGACCTCCGGCAACCGAATTCGTTGCGCGTCCGCTTCGCCAATCGCCAACGCGAGCAGGTCGCGACGGTCGCGGCCTTGGACCGGTGACCACCAACCGCTACCCGAGGCGTCGCCCCGGTCGGTGGCCAGATTGCCGGTCAAGCGGAAGTTCAGCCAGTCATGCGGCAAACAGGCGGCTGACGAGTGGGTGATGTCCGCAGGCGTCGTTCGCTTGATTTGGGCGAGCTTGGCTATGGTCACTGCCGCGACCAAACGTGTGCCGATCTCTCGCGCGAAATCTGCTTCGCGATTGAGCCGTTCGGCATCGGGCGCGGCATCGACGTTGTTCCAAAGCGGCGCCGGCCGCACGATGTCGCCCGCTTCATCGATCAGAACGCAACCATGCTGTTGACCGGCGACCGCCAGCCCGCGCACGTTGAGACCGCGCAGATCGATCGCCGAAACGGCGGTTCGCAACGCAGTCCACCATTCACTTGGATGCTGGGTCGAGGCGCCGCTGTGGGAGGCGCGTCCTTCGCCATGCACTTCCCCTGTTTCGAGGTCGACGGCAAGCACTTTCGTCGATTGGGTTCCCGAGTCGACGCCGAGCACAACGTCGCGATTCATCCCGGCCTCCTCTACAATCGGTTGTCGCCGCGGCGGCAGGGATCGATTGTATGCCGAGTAGTGTTTCCGGAGGACGCGTGCGGCTGCTCATTCATGACACCCTGATCACAAGCCCATTCACAATGCCGATCAGCCAGCGGTGGCTCGAATCACCCCTCCCGCTCGAGACGCGTGCATCGCTGGCGGGAGGGGATTTGACGGCGGACGACGTCGCGTTCCTGCCCGCAGCTGAAATCGCATCCTTGCACGACACGCATCACATCCTGCCCGATTTTGCCGCCGTATCGTTTCAGCGCGGCGCGATCGCGATGCGCGTGCCCGTCCGCCCGGATGAGATCCGGGTGACCCCGGTACGGCTTTGGCACGCATCGAGCTCGGCCGAGATGCTGGCCCGGGCCACGCTCCATCCCTTTTACGGCATCACCCCGACAACCTTCACGAGCAGCAACACCGCGGAAGCGCAAGTGGTCATCCTCGAAGGGAGTGAGGCGCTGCAAGCGCCGGAAGCCGGTTTTAGCGAGGATCTTGTGCGGGCCTGGTTCATCCTGACTGAGCAGCCGTTTGTCAGTCACATCGTGGTCGCGCCCAAAGCGCTCGATCGCCAGGCACTCGCGCCGGCCCTGTCAACCCTCTCTGATCTCCGCCTTGCGGGACACGAACGGCGCAAAGAGGTTCGGCGGGCTATCGCCGAAACGGCTCAGCTCGAACCGAATGTAGTCACCGACTTCTTCCTCGCGCAGCGGTACACGCTCGAACCGAACGACCGGCGATCGTTGCTGATGCTTTTGCAGCGAGGCAATCGTGGCTCGGCCCTCCCATATGTCTGGGACGTGAGCTATGTGGAATGAGTGGTTGCCGAAGCGAGCTCTTGCGCCCGGGTCTCATCGTTAACTGGTGCAGCCGGCAGTGTGATGGTGAAGGTCGACCCCTCGTCGACCACGCTTTCGGCTGAGATCGTGCCGCCCATTGCCTCGACGAGCTCCTTGGCAATGGCCAGGCCAAGCCCAGACCCACCCGCGCCGCGGCTCCGAGATTGTTCGGCGCGAAAGAAACGCTGAAAGATATTCGGAATCGCATCCGGCGGTATGCCGACCCCGGTGTCGTGCACGGAAACGGCGATGGCGCCATCAACGCGTTCGGCCGTGCCGACAATGATGCCGCCCCGTGGCGTGAAGCGAATCGCGTTCCGGATCAGATTCTGCAAGACCTGCACGAGCCGTTGCCGATCGCATCGGCAGAGCAATGGTCCGTCCTGGATTTGGGCAGAAAGTGTGAGCCCGGCGTCCCGGTGGGCTGGTCCCGCGAGTGATTCGATCGCTTCGCGCACGACCGAACCGGCATCAACATCTTCGAGGTGCAATTCAATGCGCTGGCTCTCTAAGCGCGTGAGTTGGAAGAGATCTTCAACCAAGCGCTCCAGGCGGTCGGTTTCCCGCAGCGCGATGCGGGAATACTCCTCGACCTGCGACGGATCGGTTTGCAAGGCCTCGATGTGCCCGCGAATGAGCGAGACCGGAGTCCGCAGTTCGTGGGAAACATTGGCGATCAGGTCTCGGTTTGCCGCTAGCAAATCTTCGGCCCGCTGGCGGAGTTCCGCATCCTCTGCGATCGACCCTTCGAGCTGGTCAGCCATGTTATTGAAGTTCATTTCCAACGCGCCGATTTCATCTTGACTCCGGATCGGCACCCGCGCGTCAAGCTCACCGCGAGAGAACTCCTGCGTCGCCTCGGCAAGTTCGCGCACGGGTTGGCTAATCGTATTCGCCCGCCGGATGCCGATGATCGCCGCGACGGGAATCGCGGGGATACCCAGGATCAGTGCCGCCGTCAGACCGATCTGACCCACATAGTTCAAGGTGAGCAGCGCCCAGTCCAGACCGGCGGGAAAACTGCGGTCGGCCTTGTCGACGACAACGGCGCCGACGATGTTGCCGTCGTCGTCCGACAGTGGATAGGCTCCCGTAATCACCGATGATTTCGGTCGAATGACGCTGTTTTTGACGACATCGGTCGAGCCGGCGAGCGCGCGCTGAGCGACGCCGGGCGCGGCGGGACTCGCCAATAGCACCGCTTGTCCAATCAGCTCCGAGGCACTTGAGGCAACGATCGTTTCGGTTGCGTCGACGATCGAGATCGAGCTGATGTTGTCGAACTCGCGCCCGATCGTTGACCAGAAGTTGATATCGCGCGTGAACCGGTTAGGTCCGAGATCGCCTTCCGACATTCCTAGCAGAATTGCCGACGTTTCTTCTGGCGTGAGTTGCTTTTTCGCGTTGAGCTCTTGGAGTACGTTTGCGACTTCGCGCGCTTCCGCGGACGGTTCTCGGGATCGCGGATCATTGAAGTACGAAACAGTGACTAAGACCAACGCGCCCGCAATCGACGCCGCGATGACGCTGAGGAAAACAGTTGCCAGGTGGGAACTGGCAAGCCGCCAGCGCAGGCTACGCGCGCATTTCCGGCGGAATGCTTCGTAGAGCGGCCAGATCAGCAGGAATTTCAAGTAGCTCAGCCGATGGGGCCACGGGTTCTGTCCCGACCTCGTAGGCGTGCCCATAATTGGCCTTCGCTAGCCGGCAGGCTGAAGCTTGTAACCGATGCCCCAGACGGTGCGAATTGCGTCCGCTTCGTCGCCGAGCTTCTTGCGAAGCCGCTGGACGTGCGTATCGACGGTACGATCGGTCACGTACACATCGTCGCCCCAAATCCGCTCTAAAAGATAGTCACGGCTGAACGCCCGTCCGGGGTTTTGCACGAACATCGCCAGCAGGTCGAACTCCTTGGGCGTGAGATCAAGCTCTTCATCGCTCACAAAGGCCGTGCGCATATCGAGGCTCAGGCGGATTTGGCCCGACTCTAGAGGAACTTCGGTCACCGCTTGGGGTTCGAGCGATGATTCGTGAAACTGCTCGCGGCGCAGAATAGCGCGCACGCGTGCTTGCAGTTCGCGAATCTTGAACGGCTTGGTGAGGTAATCATCGGCCCCGACTTCGAGACCGAGCACGATATCCGCTTCTTCGCTGCGGGCGGTCAACATTAACACCGGCATGATCGACTGCTCGCGAATGCGGCGGCAGACCGCGAGCCCGTCTAGCTTCGGCAGCATCCAGTCGAGAACGACGAGGTCAGGCTTGATCGCGTTCGCGATCTCGACTCCTGTTTCGCCGTCAAACGACTGGTAGACCTCGTGGCCCTCCTGCCGCAGTTGGCGGGCGATGAGGTCATTAAGGTCGATTTCATCCTCGACAACTAATATGCGGGCCATCATTGATTAAGTATCCCAGGTGCGCGTTTGATTCGGCCACCTTGGCCCAATTGGGACAGTGTCTTGACCAGGGGAGAGGGGAGCTTCGTGTTTCCGGTCGAGCATCTTTCGGGCGCAGGCGCGCGAAAACGACGCCAAAACACCCATCAGATGCAGCGCCATCGTCGCGATCACGAGCGCAAGTAGCATGAGGAGAATCTTGAACGTGGCGCCGATGTAGATGGGTCCGAACCCGACCTGCATGCTGCCGCCATGAAACCAGGGCGAAACCATGAGCACTGCGGTTAAGCCGGCTGAAACGAGCAACGCGGCTAGCGAAATGACGCCAAGCGGAAACTTGATCAGTAAATAGATCAGGCCCTTCACCGTCGCGCGATCGAAGGCGCGCGCGACGAACCATTGCACGCGCGCCTTCGATCCCTGAGGCCAGTTGAACGTTTTCGGCATCGGTAACTTGAAGAGCCACGAAGCCAATTGCCGCTCAATCGAGATCATTACGAGCGTGAGGAGAAGCGTGATCGTCAAGTAAAGCATGACCAGCGGCGTCCAAAGCAGGATCGGCCATCGCAAGTTGATGAGCTGCACGCCGTGAAAGATCAATCCAACACCGGCAACGGCCCCGGCCACGATGGTGGCGAAATAGATCAGACCCAGGGGGCCGGCAAGCGCCAGGTAGAGGATGTTCCGATAGGTTTGCTTCTTAAACGCGATGCTGAAGAAACCACCTTCGTCATCGGTGACTGTTTCTTCAGCTTCAGGATTCACACACAACCGCTCCTAGCCGACGGCGTCGCCGGCCTCATCTAACTGTTCGTAAGTCTAGGCGGGTTCTGTCACGACGATTTTGCCTCAATGTTACGAAAATGTTACGACAAGTTGCCTCTGCAAAATTGCCTGTGCTCTTCGTCCTGCCTTGCTTTCGCGCGGTATCGGGTTCTTGCAACCGATGTCTGTGGGCAAGGCGAGATTCTTCGCCTTCGCTCCGAATGACGGCTGGGAGTGCGCAGAATGACGAAACGGGAGCGCGCAGAATGACGAAGGGGCGGGCGTTCAGTGTGACGGAAGGAGCGGCGCAGAATGACCGAGGCGCGGGCGCGGAATGACGGGGGGGGCGGCGTCGAAAATTGGCGAAGAGGTGATGAACGTCCTGGCCCGGACGAGGTTGTCTTGGCGGTCTTCGTCTCACGTCCAGTTGATTGAGGTCAGTCTACGGAACAGCCATGCCGGCCGCTTCTTCCCGGAGGTCGGCGAAGAGCGCTGTGCTGAGATACCGTTCACCCGTATCGGGAAGGACGGTCACGATGAGCTTTCCCTGATTTTCAGCACGGGCGGCGACCTGGCGGCCGACCGCAGCCGCGGCGCCCGCCGAAATGCCGACCAGCAGTCCTTCCGTTCGCATCAAGAGGCGGGCGGCGGCGATTGACGCCTCACCGTCGATATGCACGATCTCGTCGATAATCTCGCGATCCAAGACTTTCGGAATAAAGTTCGCACCGATTCCTTGAATCTTGTGCGGCGCCGGCGGTCCGCCGGTCAAAATCGGCGACTCAGTCGGCTCGAGCGCAATGACTTTGAGGTCTGGTTTGAGGCGCTTCAGTACCTGTCCCGCGCCGGTGACCGTACCGCCGGTGCCGACACCGCCGATCAAGATATCGATTTGCCCGTCCGTGTCTTGCCAAAGTTCGATTGCGGTCGTTTGTCGATGGATCTCGGGGTTCGCCGGATTCTCGAACTGCTGCGGCATCCAAGAGTTGGGAATGTCGCGCAGAAGTTGTTCGGCGCGCTCGATCGCGCCGATCATGCCCTCGCCCGCCGGTGTCAGCACGAGCTCGGCGCCATAGCCACGCAAGAGCACACGCCGCTCGACGCTCATGCTCTCCGGCATGGTCAAAACCAACCTGTACCCACGAGCGGCCGCCACCCATGCCAGGGCGATGCCGGTATTCCCGCTCGTCGGCTCGACGATCGTCGTCACGCCCGGTTTGATTAGGCCGCGACGCTCGGCCTCGTCGATCATGGCAACGCCGATCCGGTCCTTGACCGAGTACCCCGGCGTCATCGCTTCGAGCTTCGCGACCAGTGTCCCGGGCAGATTGCCGGCAAAGCGATTGAGCCGGACGAGGGGCGTATTGCCCATCAATTGAGTAGCATCGGCGGCGATCCGTGGTCGACTGCGCCGCACCAACGAGTCAGGTGCAATCGTGTCGAGGTCGGTGCTGGGACGATTGACTGTGCCGGCCATGAGGATCGTCCTTTCGCGGCGGCGCGGAGGTGCAGATCGTGCATTCTACGGATTGTTGAGTTCTTCATCAAACTTCAGAATCCGCAGTCTCGGCCGCGAGCCGACCGAATTCGCGCTGGTAATCGGCTTCAGCACCGACCCAGATCGCGCCGTCTTCATAGAACTCCTTTTTCCAGATGGGCACGATCTCCTTGATCCGTTCGATCGCATGGTGGCAGGCGGCAAAGGCCTCGTCGCGATGCGCGGAAGAAATCGCAATCACCACACTCGCCTCGCCGACGTTGAGCAAACCGGTGCGATGGATCATCGCAATTCGGTCAATGCCCCAGCGTTCCTTGATTTCATCGCCAATCCGAGCCAACATCTTCTCGGCCGCTGGGGCGTACGCTTCGTAATTGAGGGCGCGCACGGCTTTGCCGCGGGCGTTGTCGCGCACGGTCCCTGTAAACGTGACGATCGCGCCGGTCGCGGAATCTGCCACGATCGCTTCTGCTTCCCGGGGGTCAATGACCTCAGTCGTCACCAGGAACTGGCTGGCCGGAGCGCCGCCGCTGACCGGCGGGATCAGCGCTAACTCATCTCCATCGCCAAGCGGCTGGCTCGCGGGCACGTACTCTTGATTCACCATCAACATGACCGAACGTTTCATCCCCGCCAAGCGCGGTTCCTCGGACACGAGGGCATCGTAGAGCCCTCCCGCGGTCGCGCCGTCCTCAACATCGCGGGTCTCTTCCGCCTTCCCGAGCGTCTCGCGAATGAAGGCGAAGTACCGCAGGTGAATTTGCATGTGCGTCGTACCCCAATCCCCTGGTATTCACGGTTACTCAGGGACAATCTACCAGTCGGGCTGTTTTTTCCCGCCTGATGCAAATATTCTCGACCATGAGCCGTTGAAGCGCCAAGCAGTGTTAGGCTATCAAGGTTGCTCGGACTGCAGCGAGATGAACACGTCGAAGGACCCGATGACCATCTCTCAGTTGCCCGAAGGTTATACCGTCCGCGCCGCCACTCCCGATGATTTCGAGGCGATCTCTGATCTGTTCAACGCCTGCGAGATTGACGAGGCGGGAGAGCCGGAGTATTCGCCGGGCGAGCTGGCCGAAGAATGGGCCGAGTTCGATGTGGGCGAGCGCGTGGCGCTCGTCGCGGCGAGCGACGGTTCGCTGGCGGGATGCCTGGTGTTGAAGAGTCGGGGCAACGTCGTTCATGACGCGGACATCTACGTGCACCCTAACCATAGGGGTCGGGGAATCGGCGCCTACCTCATTCTTCTGAGCGAGGCGCGCGCCCAAAGCTGGGTCGATATCGCGCCGAATGGCAAACGGGTCGTGGTTCGCAACGGTATCCATGCCGGCAACAAGGCCGCAAACGATCTGCTGCGCAGCCATGGATATGAACCGATTCGGCATTTTTGGCGCATGGAAATCACGCTCAACAAAGAGCCGGAGGCGCCAAGCTTTCCTGAAGGATTCGCGATCCGTCCTTGCCGTCCGGGCCAAGACGAACGCGCCGTCTATGAGACGGTCGATGAAGCATTTCGAGACCACTGGAGTTTTGGCCCAACCAATTTCGACGATTGGTTCAAGCGTACAGCCTTCGATCCCAGCCTGACATTTCAACTCTTCGATGGCAACGAGATGGCCGGTGTCGTCGTTTGCCGGGTCTTCGGCACCGCATTCGGCTGGGTCGGCGATCTCGGCATCCGCACGCCCTGGCGCAGGCGGGGACTCGGCATCGCTTTGCTTCAGTTCGCATTTCGCGAGTTCTACCGGCGCGGAATTCGACGCGTCGCCCTCGGTGTCGACGCCCAAAACGAGCAAGGCGCGACGAAGCTCTACGAGCGCGCCGGCATGAAGGCAACCCGCAACTTTGTGATCTACGAAAAAGAACTCCGCCCTGGCGAACCCTGGGAAGACTAGATGTCTGTCCGCGTCCCTTTCGTTATCGTGAGCGCCACCCGACCGTCATTCTGAGCGAAGGGGAAGAATCTGTGCCTGCTCTCCACCGTTTTGAGTAGGACCAGACGCCTCGACTCAACAGGGTGGGAGCGAACTGTTTAACCTCAGGTCTTCTCCTCGGCGGACGAGGAGGTTCCCGCCGACGTTTGCGGTGGCGCAATGAGGATCGCCTGCACTTGTTCACCAGCCCGATAAATACCCGCTCGGGGCGGAATGACGAGAAACGCGTTGGCGCCAAGGAACGACGCCAACCGAGAAGAGGCTTGACCGCCCGTCGTCTTCGCAATCAGCTGAGCGTTCGCATCGACAGACACGATCGCCCGTTGATATTCGATCCGGTCGGTCGGCGGGGTATCGTGAAGCAGCGTCACCGGTACGATTGATGACTTGTCAGGGTCTTTGCCGGCCATCACCGCAAGCGCGGGCCTGATAAAGAGCTCGAACGAAACAATCGCGGACACCGGATTCCCCGGTAGCCCGAACAGCAACGTGTCACCGGCCGTTGCGAAGTTCAACGGCTTGCCCGGTTTCATGAATACCCGCCGGAAGTAGACCGTTGCGAGATCGCCTAGAATCGCCTTGATCAAGTCGAGCTCACCCATCGAAACGCCACCGCTAGTGACGACGATATCGCTCTCCGCGATCCGTTCGCGCATGACTCGCTCAAGGGCGTCGCGCTCGTCCGGACCCTTGCCCGACCAAACAACGTCAGTACCGGCGCCCTTCAGCGCGGTCACCAAGCTGAATCGATTCGAGTCGCGGATTTGGCCGGGACCGGCCGGTTCGCCCGGCTCAACCAGCTCATCCCCGGTTGACAGAACACTTACTCGCGGCCGCCTGCGCACCGGCACGGGCGTTACTCCCAAACCCGCGAGGAGGCCGACTTCGGCCGGTCCGAGCACGGTTCCCGCCGCCAACACACGCTCGCCATGCTTCAAATCGAACCCAATCGGCCGGATGTTTTCGCCCTCGGCAACATCCTCCTGTTTGATGATGACGTGATCTTCGGACGGCTCCGTGTTCTCGACGCGAACGACCGCTGTTGCCCCAAGTGGCACCGGCGCACCGGTTGTGATCTGCACTGCCGTGCCGGGCGTCACTTCTAAGTCGAGCACAAAACCCGCTGTCTGCTTCCCAATCACCTCGCGCCAGGGCGAACCATCGCCGGCCACTACCGCGTAACCATCCATGGTCGCTGCTGGGAATGGCGGATGATCTTCGTCGGAAACGACATCCTCGGCGAGCACGCGCCAGCCCGCGTCAGCGATGGGAACACGCTCGACAGGAAGCGGACGCGCACGGCTCAAGACGATCTCGCGGGCCTCGTTGGGATGAAGCAGCCGCTCAAGATCGCCGGATTGCTGTTTCACCGAGGCTATTTGTTCGCCCATCATGAATCACTTTCCGAACCGGTGTCTTCAATCGCTAAATACTTGATGATTGCATACTATCAAATCGCCGAATCGTGCCGTCATGCCGTGATTGGTGCTCAGATTTGCACAGATTTCCGATCGCCTCGATTGGAACCTATCGACACCATTTGCTAGGTTGACCGCGGGACCATCCGTGCTCCGGCCAAGGCTCGAGCTGAGGAATTCATAGGGCGGCGACGCGTGCGCGACAACATTTACTTACTCGGCACAAACCATGCGCGCGCGGCGATATCCCTGCGAGAGCGTCTCGCTCTTTCCTGCGAGGTCCAGCGTTCGGCCCTCCTCAACAAACCTGCGGACCTGACCGAACTCGCCATCCTTTCAACGTGCAACCGCTCCGAGTTTTACGCGGTTGCGCCAAAAGGCCAAGCTGGGCAGGCAGCACTTGCTTCTTGGGTCGCCAAAACGACAAAGGTTCAACCGGATGATCTCGCGGGCACTACGTATGCATTCACCGACCGCGACGCGGTCACGCACCTCTTCACGGTAGCTTCTGGTCTCGATTCCATGGTCCTTGGCGAGCCACAAGTGCTCGGTCAAGTGCGGAGCGCAATCGAGATGGCGATGGAAACCGGCGCGGCGGGACCGCTTTTGTCGCGGCTTGGCCAAGATGCGATTCATGCCGGCAAGCAAGTCCGCACGCAAACCGCCCTCGCCCGCAATCGCCTCACCATCCCGCACGCCGCAATTGATCTCGCGGCCCAACATCTGAATGGTTGGCGCCGGAGACGAGCGGTCGTCATCGGGGCGGGAGAGATGGGCTCCCTCTCGGCAAAGATTTTGCGTTCGAGCGGTGTGGGCGACCTAGTCGTGATCAATCGCGGCGTGTCGCAGGGCGAGGCGCTCGCCCGCGCTATTAATGGGCGGTTCGCCCCGTTCCGTGACCTCCTTGTGGAAGTGGCTCGCGCCGACGCCGTGATCTCGGCCGTTTCGTTCGAAGGGTACGTGCTGCGGAAATCCGACCTCGAATCGAACACCCGTGAAATTGTTCTAGTCGACCTTGGCGTGCCTCGCACGATCGATCCTTCCGTGCACGCAGTGGATGGCGTCCAACTCTTTGACATCGACGATTTGGAACAGTGCTCGGTTGACCGCCGCGAATCCGTCGCCGCCGATGTCGAAGCGGCGGAGCTGATCCTCGACGCGGCGCGCGATGCATTTCTGCGCTGGTGGGCGGAGCGCGAGTCGGCGCCGGCGATCGCCGAATTGCGTCAGAAAGCTGAGCGCATTCGCGCCGTCGAGCTTGAACGCGCGCTGCGGAAGCTGACCCATCTTTCCGATCGAGACCGCAACGTCGTCGCCGCGCTCAGCGCCGGCATCGTCAACAAGCTCCTGCACGAGCCGATCACGAGCCTGCGCGGCAGCCTCGACGGAGGAGAATCTACCGAAGCGATGCGCAAACTTTTCGGACTGGACCATTCTTGAGCGCGAACTACCGAGGCGCCGTCTCCGACGGCTCAATCCGTTTCCGCCAGTTCACGCTCCGCACATTGAAAAAACGAGGGTAACCACATGGGAGTTGGTCCGCTGATCGCCTCGGCCACGCGCAATCGCACCAAGTCACAAGCGGCATTTGAAGCGGCGAAAGAGGCTATTCCCGGTGGTGTGAACAGCCCCGCGAGGGCGTTTCGCGGCGTCGGCGGGCAACCAGTGTTTCTTGCCCGGAGCCGCGGGTCGCATGTGTGGGACATCGATGACAACGAGTACATCGATTACGTCCTCTCATGGGGTCCGCTCATTCTCGGTCATGCCCAGCCCGACGTTATTGCCGCGGTTAAAACCGCCGCCGAGCACGGCACGAGCTTCGGCGCGCCGACGCTGGCCGAAACCGAGTTAGCCACTACGATTCGAGAGATCTATCCGGTCGCCGAGCAGGTTCGCTTGGTTTCGTCTGGGACAGAAGCGACGATGAGCGCGCTCCGTCTCGCTCGCGCATTCACCGGCCGTGCCAAGATCATCAAATTCAGTGGTTGCTACCATGGCCACGCTGACATGCTCCTCGTCCAAGCGGGAAGCGCGGTTGCAACGCTCGGTCTCCCCGACAGTCCAGGCGTCACTCAGGGCGCCGCAGGTGACACCGTCGTCGCTCGTTACAACGATCTCGCATCTGTCGAGCGACTCTTCGCGGCGAACCCAGGACAGGTCGCGGCCATCATCGTCGAGCCGGTCGCCGGCAATTTCGGCGTCGTGCCCCCGGAGCCCGGTTTCTTGGAAGGATTGCGCGCGCTGGCAAATGAGCACGGCGCGCTCCTGATTTTCGACGAAGTGCTCTGCGGCTTCCGAGTCGCCATGGGCGGCGCAGTTGAGCTGTACGGCGTGCGGCCAGACCTCGTCAGCTTGGGCAAGGTGGTCGGCGGCGGTTTGCCGCTCGCCGCATACGCTGGTCGCCGCGAGATCATGCAGCTCGTCGCGCCCGCCGGCCCGATGTACCAAGCGGGCACGCTCTCCGGCAACCCGGTTGCGGTCGCGGCTGGTCTATCGACGTTACGTCAACTGCGTGAGCCGGACGTATTCGCAGGCATCGCCGCGAAAACAAGACGCCTCGTCGCTGGTTTCCGCCAAGCCGCCGAAGCGGCCGGCGTTCCGGTCTACACCACATGCGTCGGCACGCTCGGGTGCGTGTTTTTCACGAGCGAACGAGTGACGAGTTGGGACGAAGCGGCTCGGTGCGACACTGCTCGGTTCGGCCGTTATTTCCACTCTCTGCTCAATCAAGGCATCTACGTCGCGCCGTCTCAATATGAAGCGATTTTCCTAGCCGCCGCCCATTCCGATGACGATATCGATCGCACGATTGAAGCGGCGCGCCAGGCGATGATTGACTCCCGGTAACGCCTATGCCGACCGTGCTTGCTCTTGTCCACAGTCCATTGGTTGGGCCAATCACGTGGTCGCTGGTCGCCGAGGAGTTGAAGCGCCGCCACGTCGAAACCGTTGTGCCAGTGCTGGTCGACGACGATAGGCGTCAAGCGCCGTACTGGCAGCAACATGTTGACGCGGTCACGCGGGCGCTCGTCGCGATTCCGCGCGATCGCGCGCTCGTGTTGGTTGGACACAGTGGCGCCGGCGCGCTCTTGCCGGCAATAGCCGATGCGACCGACCAAACGGTTGCCGCCTACCTCTTCGTTGACGCCGGCATTCCGACCGACGGCTTGAGCCGGCTCGAGGCAATGGCCATCGAGGACCCGGAATTTGCACGGGAGCTCGAACAACATCTCGCCGCCGGAGGCGATTTCCCGGAGTGGAGCGAGGAGGATCTCGAACCGCTCGTGCCGGATCAACAGCTTCGGCACCAGCTCGTCAGCGAGCTTTATCCGCGATCCTTCGCGTTCTTCACTGAACCGATCCCTGTTTTCGTCGGTTGGCCGGATGCGCCCTGCGGCTATCTCAAGTTTAGCGCCGCTTATGATGCACCGGCAATTCGAGCACGCGAGGCAGGTTGGCGCTGTCTGGACCTTCCCGCCGGGCACTTCCACATGCTCGTCGACCCGGTAGCCGTTGCGGCGGCCCTCCTCGACTTGCTGGATCCTTAGGTCTGGCTTCCACAGCCAATTGAAACCTCCGGGCTTGCAAATCGGATTTCGTCAACGCGGAGTCTTCGTTCCGTTGGGATCCGCGGAAGACCTACCACCTCTGGTTCGAGGCCGACGGAACGCATATCCTCGTCGCCTTCGACAATCAGCATTCTTTCGATGCCAACGAGACTGGTTTTCCGCACTTGAACGGAGGAATAGGCTCGATTGTCGAAGCTGGAGGTTTGTCTATCTTGGAATTGTCGGTACGTTCGATCCGGCAGGTGTCGCGTTTGTCGTTGCGCGTGATACGTCTGCGCAGCCCCGCCGATTGCGGGTGAAACAGTCTCGGCGCCTTCATAATCCTTCGAAATTGTGCCGAAACTCACAAGGTTTCGCGCGAAACGTTGACGTCGCATCCATCATTGCATAGACTTTCAGGATTCGGATGGCCCTCCAAACGCACCAATTGACAGCAGATATGGCGACACGACCATTGGCGCAGGCGCAGGAAGCGCCGAACCAGGATAGTCCGACGCTTTTGGTTTCCCAACCAGAATCGCTTCGGCCTGTTCCGGCTTGTTGCTCCACTCCGGCTATCGCCGAAGCCTGGGCCAACTTCACGGCAACGATCGCTCAGCACATGCCGAGCGCCAACCTCGACTACATCTGTAAGGCGTTCGAGTTTTCGGCGGAAGCGCACGAAGGCGACAAACGGAAATCGGGCGAGCCCTACATCGTGCATCCGATCGAAGTCGCCGACATCCTCGCCGAAATGTCCCTCGACCAGGAAACGATCGCGGCCGCGCTCTTGCACGATGTGATCGAAGATTGCGACATCTCTCGCGAGGAAATCGACCAGGAGTTTGGCCAGCGGGTCGGGCGACTGGTCGACAGCGTCACCAAACTTGGTCGAATCCCGTGGACCGGCGACGAACAATCGACGCGCGAGAAGGACGCTCAGGCCGAGAGCCTGCGCAAGATGTTCTTAGCGATGGTTGACGACATCGGCGTCGTGCTCATCAAGCTCGCCGATCGTCTCCATAACATGCGCACGCTTCAACATATGCCGCGGGCGAACCAGATTCGGACCGCGCAGCAGACAATGGAGATCTACGCGCCGCTCGCCAATCGTCTGGGGATGTGGCAATTCAAATCCGAACTCGAAGACCTCGCTTTTCGCTATCTCAATCCCTTGGAGTACAAGTCGCTGCGACAGGCGCTCGAACGCCGAGGCAGAGACCGCGCTGCCTTTCTTGAGCGAGTTCAGAACGAGTTGAGGCAGGCCCTCGGCGAGGCCGGCATCGAAGTTGAAGAGTTGAGCGGGCGAGGCAAGCACATCTATTCGATCTACCGCAAGATGCGGCAGAAGGGGCGGAGCTTCGACGAGATCTACGACGTCATCGGCATCCGCATCATGGTTAAGGAAACCAAGGATTGCTATGGGGCTCTGGGTGTCATCCACTCGATGTGGCATCCGATTCCGGGCGAGTTCGACGATTACATCGCGACCCCAAAGGAGAGCATGTACCAAAGCCTGCACACGGCGGTGATCGGGCCGGAAGGGCATGCGCTCGAGATTCAAATCCGCACCCGCGAAATGCACCAGATTGCCGAATTTGGGGTTGCGGCGCACTGGCGATACAAGGAAGGCGGCAAAAGCAGTCCGGGCGTCGAAGCCAAGGTCGCCTGGTTACGCCAACTCATGGACTGGCGAGACGAAGTCGCCGACGCTGAAGAATTTGTCGAATCGCTGAAGTCCGACGTCTTCCAGGAGATGATCTACGTCTTCACCCCGGCCGGCGACATCATCGAGCTGCCCGCGGGCGCGACACCGGTCGACTTTGCCTATCGCATTCACACCGAAGTCGGTCACCAGTGCGTCGGGGCCAAGGTCAACGACCAGCTCGTCCAACTCAACACGAAGCTGCAAAACGGTCAGGTCGTTAAGGTTCTAACCAGCAAGACCAAGGTCGGACCGAGTCGCGACTGGCTGCTCGCGTCGAGCGGATACGTGACGACCGCATCGGCCCGCGAGAAGATTCGCCAGTGGTTCCGGCGCCAGGAGCGAGACGTCAATATCGCCCAGGGCCGCGAAATTCTCGAACGGGAGTTGCGGCGTCTCTCGATCGAGGTCAAGCCCGAAGACATCCTCCAGCAGTTCCCGCGCTACGGAAAGCTGGATGATCTCCTCGCCGCTATTGGCTATGGGGGTGTCTCCTCTCAGCAGATCGCCTCCCGGCTTGGTGAATCGGAAGCACGGGATGTCTTGACCGCATCGCCGAATCTGGTCGCGCCGCGGGCTCCCGCGCGGTTCGAAGTCATGGGGGTTGGCGATCTCCTCACCAATCTCGCCCAATGCTGCACGCCGGTGAACGGGGACGAGATCATCGGCTACGTCACACGCGGCCGTGGCATTACCGTCCATCGCGCCGATTGTCCGAACGTACAAAATCTTCCGGATCCCGAGCGATTAGTTCCGGTTGAATGGGGAGATGGTGGTCAGGATACGTTCCCGGTCGCCATCACTGTGTATGCTTGGGACCGCGTCGGTTTGCTCAAAGACGTAAGCACGCTACTTGCCGACGAGAAAGTCAACATCCTCTCGGTGCTGACCAACACCCACGACGACCGCACCGTCACCTTGCTGCTGACGCTCGAAGTCGTCGGCGTCGGGCAACTGAGTCGCATCCTCCATCGCCTCGAAAGCGTGCAGGACGTCTACGAAGTCCGGCGCGACACGACCGGGGCGGCGGCCCAGGTCCGGAGTGGTCTCAAACCCTAAGCACGCCTCTCCTGAATTCGCAATAATGCAGACGATTCTGGATCAGTCATTGCCCTAAAGGGGATGAGTGTTGCCTGCGAAGCCCGTTCTCGCGATCGGCGAAGTGCTCATCGACCTCATCGCCTCAGACGAGGCGACGAGCCTCGAAGATGCCGGCTCGTTCGTGGCCCGGCCGGGCGGCGCCCCTGCCAACGTTGCCGTCGCATTGGCCCGGCTTGGGATTCCGAGCGCGTTTTGTGGCGTGATCGGAAGCGACCCGTTCGGCGCGCGCTTACGGTCAACATTGGATGCCGACAGCGTCGACACCACTCGTCTCCGGTCGACCTCTGAGGCGGATACGACGATTGCATTTGCTTGGAAAGACAAAGGCGGCGACGGCCACTTTCGCATTCTGCGCATGGCGGATCGTCTGCTCAGAGTTGAGGATATCGAACGCGCCGCGATCACGAAAACGGCCGCGATCGTGGTCGGCTCCGTGTCGCTGACTGAAGAGCCGTCCCGCTCGGCTCTTGTGCGCGCGATTGATATCGCGGCTCAGGCACAAATCCCTACTTGCGTTGACGTAAACATGCGTCCGACCCTCTGGACCTCACCCGATTCCGCGCGCGACGCGTGCGAGCCCGCCTTGTGTAACGCTACCCTCCTCAAGCTCAGTATGGACGATGCCAAATTTCTCTTCGGCCTCGGCAATGACTTCGACGCGATCTTCACCGCATTGATCGCACTCAATCGCCCATTCACCGTCCTCACTGATGGCGCGCGCGGAGCGTGGTTCATGCAGCCAAGCCCGAATGGGCCGCGCTTCGAACACGTCCCGCCCTTCATAGTAGACGCCATCGAACCCACCGGTGCCGGCGACGCCTTCACCGCCGCCATCATTTCCGGTCTGATCGCCAACGATTGGAAATCCCTCGCCTGGGACGATGTCCGCTTCGCCTCTGCCGCCGGCGCAATCACGACCACCCGCCGCGGAGCGATCGATTCATTTCCGACAGATCGAGAGGTCGCGGGGTTTTTGGCTCCCAAGTCGAGAAATGCCGTCTCGTAGGGGCGCGAGGCTTGCGCCCCTACGGCCGGCGGACCTTCCAAACCTCGAAGGCGAAATTCAACGGATGAATCAGGTAACCAGCGTATTGCACGCGGCTTCTTTATTTCGCGAGCGGAAACGACGCGATGGGGGTATGTTTGGCGCCCTTGGCGTCGAGGAAACTCCGCACCAGCAAGATCTCATCGACCGGCACTTTTACGCTGTTCGCCGTGATCCGCGAAGTTGCGGAGTTCGCGTCCAGCTGGGTTTGGATCGCGGCGGCGAATGCGGGCGAGGCGGTGTCCCGGACGCGGCCAAGAGTAATGTGCGGGTTGAAGCGATCAGTGTCCGGCGCCAAACCAAGAGCGCTCAGGGTACCGCCGATCTCGCGGTAGAGTCGTTGCAATTGATCGGTCTCGCCATCGAGTCCGATCCAAATCACACGGGGCCGCCGCGCGTTCGGGAAGACGCCGAGACCCGACGTCTTCAACTCGAACGTTGGGATCTTGGCTGCCGGCGTCGCCAACACCATGCGCAGCAACTCAGCTTGCTCCGGCGGCGTTGCGCCTAGAAAATGCAAGGTCATATGAGCGGTGTCGGGATCGATCCAGCGAACCGGCCAGTCTTCATGCGCCAAGAGCTGAATCACCCGTCCCATCAAATTGCGGGCCGCCTCCGGCATCGGAATCGCCACGAAGAGCCGCCAATCCGATTCAAGCGCGTCTTGAGCCGGCGGCCGCACCTTCTGATGTCGTACTCGCTTTGCCATTTTGCGAGTATAAGCTCTGTGTAATTACGGCATATATCATCCGATAAGCGAATGCAGGAATAGCGATCCGCGACTATGCGTTCAGCCCCGAAGGGCTTCGGCCGGATTAGCCCGGGGTTAAAACCCCGGGAGGATCTGGACGGCGCGTCGCCTTCTGCCCTACAGTGCAGGGAGGAGGGGAATCTCCGATGCGGACGGCGTTTCTCGGTCCCCAGGGGACATTCAGTGAAGAGGCTGCGGTCGCCTATGCGGGCGCCGATGGCGAGTTTCTCGCCTTCGCGACTATTCCGGCCCTGACTGCCGCGGTCGAAACCGGCCTCGCAGAGAGCGCCGTGCTTCCAATCGAAAACTCGATCGAAGGTTCCATCAGTACGACGCTCGATTTGCTGATCCACGAAACGCCACTGCGTATTTGTGCCGAAGTCGTGGTTCCAGTGCGCATGTTTCTCGTGACCGCACCCGGCGCGGTCCTCGGAGACATTAACGTCGTGACCAGTAAACCGGAAGCAATCGGGCAGTGCCGCCGATTCCTCGATCGTTGCATGCCGAATGTTGAGCAACGTGCGGCGCTCAGCACGGCCGCCGCGGTTAAGGAAGTGGCGATAGGCGACGACTTGACGATCGCCGCGATCGGTCCCAAGCGCTCGGCCGAGCTCTACAATGGGCATGTCCTTGCCCATGACATTCAAGACGTGCACACCAACGTCACCCGGTTCGTCGCGCTCGCTCGGGAAGATGCGAAGCCAACCGGCAACGACAAAACCTCGATCGGGTTCATGGTCAAAAAGAACGTCCCAGGCGCGCTTCACGAGGTCCTCTCCGCATTCGCAGAAGAAACCATCCAACTCACCAAGGTCGAAAGCCGGCCGACCAAAGCCTGGCTTGGTGACTACGTCTTCTTAATCGATTTCGAGGGCCATCGCGAGGATCCGCACATCGCCCGCGCCCTCGCCCATACCGAGGAGAAGTCGTCGCTTCTCAAGATTTTTGGTTCGTATCCCCGATTTCCGCTCGACTCGCTTAAAGGCCTGGAGGAACCGCCGGCGTTTCCGTAATCGGCGGGAAGCAGACATCGCGTTCGACTAGCCGGGCAACCCTCACCCCCATCCCCACTCCCTTTTCGCAGGGAGACGGGAGTCGTGGCTTCCCGTACCCTCGCCCTCTGTGAGAGGGTGGCCGGCAAGGCCGGTTGAGGGTTGTACTATCCACTCCTCTTCAATCGCCCAGTCCGCTTGGCATAGCGCTCGCCCGCTCCGAAGACCCACAAGCCGATCGGAACGCAAACGGCGCCCATAATCAAGAGCGGCCAGATTTGAGCCCACAGCGCGCCAATCCCTGCGCCGTCCAGCAGCGCTTTTCGCAAGCCTTCGAGCGCATAAGTCACCGGCGAAAACTTCGCCAGCGTTTGCATCCAGTTCGGTAGAACGTCAACCGGATAGTAGACACCTGAAATCAAGAGCAGCACCGACGCGAAGATAAACGCGACCTGCTCACCCTTTTCAGGAGAGAGCAACGGCATCACCGCCGCACACATACCGAACCCAACTAGGGATACGCTGCAAATAATCAGAATCAGCAGCGCGGACGCGAAGTTCGCATCACTCAGGTTGAGATCGAAGAAGAGCGAAATGACCCCGAACATAATCGCGGTGCGGATGATCCCGTAGATGACCGCATAGATACTTGTGCCGATCAGGTGGGTCGCCCGCGACGCCGGGCTCATAAACGTATACTCGATCGTGCCTTCCCACCGTTCCCAGCTCACCGTTTCCGCCAGAATGTCGAAGAGCATCGACAGGTAGCTCCAGATGATCGCGCCGATCATGAGATAGGTTGTCAACTGATCTGCGTTGACGCCGGATTCGGCCTTGCCAACGCCGGCGCCGATGAAACCGATGCTCAACGAGTTGGCGGTGGTGTAGGCAAACCAGACGAGCTCCCACATGAAGTACCGCTTCGTCAGGTAGTAATTTCGCTGCAGGAAGCCCCAGGTCGCAATAACTTCGCTGAGCCAGTTTGATTTCCTCTGAACTGCCAGATTTGCCTGCATTAGACAGTTGCCTTTTCTTCTTCACGGGACTCGGCTTCCTCGAACGAAGAACCTGTCGCCGCCATGAAGACTTCTTCCAAGTTTGGAACGTGCCCGTTCCGCTGGTACCGCTGCTTCAGCTCGTCCGGGCGGTCGAGCTCGACGATGTTGCCATCCAAAATGATGCCCACCCGGTCACACAGCGCCTCCGCCTCATCCATGTCGTGCGTGCAGAGCACGATCGAAACGTCATGCTGCGCCCGAATCGCGTTGATCAGGTCCTGCACATCGCGCTTGCTGCGTGGATCGAGACCAGTCGTCGGCTCATCGAGCAGCATCAGCATCGGGCTGGTCAGAAGCGCCCGCGCCAGTGCGATTTTCTGCTGCATACCGCGCGAGAGATGCTCCATCGGTTCGTTTGCGCGCTTCTGGTCGAAGCCGATCGCCGCGAAGATCTCGTCGATCTTGCTCCTTACCTCGTTGGTGGTCACGCCGTACAGCTTCGCGCCATAGACAAGGTTTTCCATCGATGACATCTTCTTGAAGAAGCTTGCTTCGACGCTGACGCGGTTCATCATCCGCTGCGCATCGTGCGGCCGTTTCAGGGCGTCGATGCCAAAGACGTTGACCTCACCTTGGTCCGGGATGATCAGGGTCGCGATCACGCGGACCAACGTGCTCTTACCGCTGCCGTTGGGTCCGAGAATGCCGACGACTTCGCCGCGCTTCACGGTCAGAGAAACGCTGTTCAGCGCCGTCATCTTTTCCGACCGGCTCTTCTTAAACTTCTTCACGACATTGCGCAGCACGAGCGCTTCGGTTGCGTCCATTAGGTGCTCCCTTCGAAGTTGGGACACAAAAAAGCTCCAGGGCTTACTTCCCGCCCAGGAGCCGTGCCGTTTGCGCTGATGATTTGGCTAAGACGTCAACAGTGTCGGTTCATAAGCCAAACAGGGCGGAAACGGACGCACTCCTCCCAGGGCATGCCAAGCACGCCACTGGTGAAGGTATTGCGAAGTCGTTCCATTCGCCCTGGTCCTCAATACGGCAAAGATTGCCAGCAGCTACCTTACGGCAATGGATTGATCATGTCAACGGGTTAGGCGGCACGGAAGTGGGTCCGTTTGAATCTGAGCTTTTGGGTAATTTTTCGAGCCCATCCAATTTCGGCCACCGGAGCCAGCAATCGCGAGCGCTCCGCTGCGCCAGTTGGTTTCAGGGAGTAAACAGTTTCCAGTGCCCCTCGGAGACGACGTCGACGGCGCCGTCGGTCACCTTTATCGCGGTCTGATCATCGATCGCGTACGCCGGCACTAGCATGCCGGCGGCCCAGCGTTCTGCGGCGGCCATGGAATGGTCCGGCATGGCCTCGTGATCCAAGTGCGGAAAGATCGCAAACCCAACCAGGCCGAGCGCTTCATCGCCACCGGTGGGCGGCGTCCAGCGGACGAAATCCTGCCCGATGCGGGGGGTGATCACCAGGCTCCCGGCGCTCAGTCCCACGTAGACCACACGCAGCGACGGCAAGAGGTCTGCTAGTCCGGACTGCCGCATCCAGTAGCACAGATACCAGGGGTCGCCGCCATTCACCAGCAGCACGTCGGTCTCCTGGACCAGGGGAACCCACAGCGCTTCATCGATGCTCGGCAGCGCGGTGAGCTCCAGGCCACCCATCGATTTCCACTCCAATTCGACCATGGGGCAGCGGGGTTCCTGTCCGCTGATGAACCGCCATGCCGCGCCCGGACCGGCCATGGGGTGGCCATACGCCGCGGTGGGAATGCAGAGGGCGCGGGACGCGGCAATCGGTTTGCCCAGGAGGGCGACCAGCGCGTCGTGGATGCTCGTGTTCTTGATGCCGGCGGAGGTGAGCAGAAACCGCATGCTGCCCCTCCGAGTCATTGTACTGAGCCAAGCCAGAACGCTTCAGTCAAGAAGCGCCCCCGCGACCGCGCGCAACCGGCCGGGATCATCGCGCGGCCGGACGACACATCCTGAACGCGAAACTGACCCACTACCGGCGGCACGGACTCTCGCACTGCACAACAGTTCGTAGCTCGGCCAACGTCGTTCAAGGCGAGGACGTCCCTTGTTTGGGCAACGCCGATTCCAACGCCGCCAACGCATGCAAGTCGTCTTTCGCGTGCTCATAGAGATCACGATAAACCGCGTAATACGCTTCATAGACCCCGGTTGCGCCAGGATCAGGTTCGACAACCGTCTCAATCTGCACCCAATCCCGCTTGAGCGCATCTCGATTGACAACGATCCCGGACGCGAGACCAGCTAAGAACGCGTCGCCGAGCGACGCGCCGATCGTCCGGTTCGGCACGAGTTGGGCTGCCCCGGTGACGTCGGAAACGATCTGCAGCCAGAAGCGATTCTGGGCGCCTCCGCCGACCGCAACCAACCGTCGCGGTTCCGCGCCCATAGCCTGCATCGCTTCCAGGTTGTGGCGGACGCCGTGCGCCGTGCCTTCGAGGATCGCTCGGTAGAGGTGGGCGCGGGTATGGGAGAGGGTGAGTCCGGCAAACACACCCCGGGCCTGGGGATCGTTGATGGGCGTGCGCTCGCCGGCGAAGTAAGGGAGGCAGATCAGCCCTTCCGCGCCTGGAGCCACCGCTGCCGCGGCATTGGCGAGCGCCGCGTAGGCGTTTTCACCGCCGTGCGCTTCCTCGTCGAGTTCAGGTTGCCCGAATTGATCGCGAAACCACCGGGTGAGCGCGCCAGAGGTCGCCATGCCGGCGGCGATGTCGTACGTGCCCGGAAAGCAATAGGCGGTCGCCCACATCGAAGGGTCGGGTATCGGCCGTTCGGTGACGTTGATGAAGAACATCGTCGTGCCATACATGACCATCATGTCGCCGGGCGCTTCGACTCCGACGCTGATCGCTTCCGCCGCCGCATCGACTGCGCCCGCGCACACCGGCGTGCCGACTTTTAGGCCGGTCTCCGTTGCGGCCGCTGCGGAAACCTCACCGGCAATCTCCGTTGACCACAGCATGCGCGGCAAGCGGTCAAGCTCGACGATCGGCTCCGCGAAGCGGCCGTCCCACTCGACGGTGTCGATATTGACTAAGGGATTGAAGTAGGAGCCAGTGTGGCGGTCGATCACGTACTCGCCGGTCAGACGATAAATGAGATAGGAACTCGCCGTCAGAATCTTATGAGTCTTGGCGTAGATGTCTGGTTCGTGACGCAGTAGCCAGAGAATCTTCGGACCGATGGCCTGCGAGGTGAGGGCCATCCCGCTGAGCTCGATCAGCGACGCTTCGCCGAACTGGTCGTTGAGCCAGGCGATCTCGTCGCTGGCACGGGTATCGATGCCGTAGAGCACGCCGGGACGAAGCGGTTTGCCGGCTTCGTCTACGGGCAGCATGCACCCCCCGATCGCGCTGACGCCAACTGCGCCGACGTCTTCCCCCGTGTACTTTCCGCTGAGCAGGTTTCGGCAAATCGCGACGAAGTCAGCCCACCAGACGCCGTCCGCGTCCTGCTCGGCCCAACCTGGACGGGGCAAGCTAAGACCATGTTCGACCGTCGCCGATGCCAAAACCTCGCCGCTGGCAGAGCAAAGCACGCCTTTCGAGCTGTAGGTGCCAATGTCGACCCCAAGCAACAGATCGCCGGCCATGCGCCCTCCGTCGTTGGTTGCGTCTACGCGATTCGTGCTTGATGATAGCCGACCATCCGAGCAATGTTGGATCAGTGTCCTTGGAGTTGTTATGGCAGAGATGGCGGCGCGGCCGATCCAGCGGGTCGCGGTGATCGGAACAGGGACGATGGGTGCGCAGATCGCGGCGCTGACCGCCTTCAGTGGGCGCGAAGTCGCGATTTTTGATGCGGTGCCCGGCGCCCCTGACCGCGGGCTGGACCGGATCCGCGGCGAAATCCTCCCTGGCATCGAGCGATCAGGGTTTATCGCGGGCTCGCCCGCGGACACGTGGCAACGACTGCGCGTCGGCTCGTCGCTCGCGGACGCGGTCGATGGCGCCGATCTGGTAATCGAAGCTGTGCGCGAGGATATCGAGACCAAGAAGTCGGTTTTCGCCGACCTCTCGCGGTTCGCGCCGGAGGCGATCCTGAGCACGAACAGCTCGTCGCTGCCCTCAGCATTGTTGACCGAATCAGTCGCTCATCCCGAACGATTGCTCAATACCCACTTCTTCGCTCCGATTTGGGTGCGGACGATGCTCGAGCTCATGAGTTGCGGCGAAACGAGCCCTGAGGTCATGGAGTCGGTCAGACAGTTCGGCGAATCGCTCGGCTTGGTGACTGCCGTTGTCCGCGGACAAAGCAAAGGATTCATCATCAATCGCATTTGGCGGGCGGTAAAGCGCGAATCGCTCCGCGTTGTCGACGAGGGACACGCCAATCCTGAGGATATCGATCGCCTCTGGATGCTCTTTTTTCAGACGGAATACCCGCCCTTTGGGATCATGGACTTGGTCGGTCTCGACGTCGTCGCCGACATCGAAGCGTCGTATCAAGCGGTCTCGCTCGATCCCACGGACACACCTTCGCCGACTCTTCATCGGCTGATCGCCCAAGGCAAGCTCGGCGAGAAGAGCGGCGAAGGATTCTACAAGCATCCAAATCCAGCTTATGCTCAACCGGATTTTTTGGGTCAGGGCCGACGATCAAAGGGATGATGACGTACACCAACATCCGGTCGGGCCTACACCGTCATTCCGAGCGGAGTCGAGGAATCTAGTCCTCGCTACCAAGCAAGCCAAGAGACGACTAGATCCTTCGCCTTCTCAGGACGACGGGGTGACGAGCGCTGGCGCAAGTGTGGAAAGCAGGAGAGGAGATCTTCGCAATGTTCAACGTCATCTTTCTGGTCAAGCGCAAACCGTCAATGACTCAAGCGGAATTCGCCGATTACTGGATTAAGAAACACACCCCGCTCACCGCGAGCGTGCCCGGCGTCCGATCCTACGTTTGCTACACGACCTCGGGCGCACCTGACGGCGACCCTGCCTATGATGGCGTCGCCATTTTGACGTTCGACGACGAAGCGGCATACCTGCAGGGGATCGCGAGCCAGGAATTCAAGACGGCGATCGGCGACGGCCCAAATTTTCAAAACATTGAGTTGACGACTGCCATCTTTGCCGACAAGCACGCCATCGTTTAAGAGGAAAAGACAATGACTGACGCCCCGGCAATTGCCGGGGCATTGATCGATCCGTTGTCCGATTGTTGGTTACCGAGTAGCGCGACGGCGCAGCGCGAACGCGGTTATTCCGAGACCGAACAGGCCGAGACCATAGAGCGCTATGTTCGACTTGGAATCCGCTGAGGCGCCAGTGCCGGTGTTCGGCAAATCCGTCATATTGCCGGCATCATCGTCAGTGTCACCAGCAACGGAAGTGGGAGTGGGAGTGACACTTTCGCCATCATCGCCACTCGCGTCGAACGGGATGTTGTACCAGTTGAAGATGTAGTGCCAGCCAAGCGGATTCGGGTTGGTGGTGAACAGGTATCCAGCCTCGGTCTCAATGGCAAATTGCCCTGAACCGTCCATACCCTCGATCGAGCAGTAGACCACGGCGCTCGCGAACTCGCCCGGCACACCTCCGAAAAGGGTGTAGGCCCCGGGCGGTATGTCTTCGAAGGTCACGTTGCCTGCGTCGTCAGTTTCTCCTGATGCGACACTGATGTCGCCATCACGGATGACCGTGAATTCGAGGTGGCTAGTCTGCGGATTGTCGTGGCAGTCCGCGAAGTACGAACTGCCGACGTAATTCACCGGGCAGATCCGACGATTGTGAATCGTGATCGAGTACCAGCCATTGTCTTGAGGATCTTCGCCTCCATCTGGGTCGCTTGCGTCAACAGGGATGTGGTACCAGTCGCAGATGTAGCCGTTACTGGGAGCCTCAGCCGGAAAGTTGACAATGACCCCCGCCTCAGGGTCCGCAACGAGATGCAGCGTTTCGGGCTCGTTTTCGAACGAGCAGTAGACCACGGTGCTCACGGAAGTCCCCGTCGCGCCGCCTGTAATGGTGTAGGTGCCTGTCGGCAGGTCGGCAAAGGTAACGTTTCCCGAACTGTCAGTCGCAGCTGTGGCGTTGACCGGACCGCTCATCGCGAACTCGATCCCGGCGGCCTGCGGCGTATCGCGGCAATCGCCCGAAAGATCGTCCCCAGCGTAGCCCGCTGGACAAAATCGATTGTGAATCGTGATGAACGGTCCGTCGCTGGCATTCGCCCGCGAGACTGTCGAGCCAACGAGCACGAACAAGAGCGTGAGCCCACCGCTAATCGAACAATTCCTGAACCTCGCATGTATTTCTCCTCTTATCAATAAACACAATGTGCCGGGATATTCCGGCCTCATGACGACCACGTATTTAAGGAGTTAGACCAAAACTTCATTCAGTGACGCCAGACCCAATCGATGATTACCTTCAGACCCTGTTTCCTTTCGTCGACGCAAGCCACTGGAACACCTTGCCACCGAACTTGGCCTTGAACCTTAACGCATGCATTCAGCGATCGTTTCGCGGCAGAATTTCCGTTTCTCTGGGAGATCGAATCATCGCAAGACCCATGTAGTAAGCCCACATCCAGTGCCGAATATTATTCAGTCAAACGGTTCGAGGTCCTCCTTTCACTTCGAAAGCTATATGACGTGGCCAAGCTTTCCTATCGGCTTGAAGTCGTAATTGCTTGCTCTCCTACCCAAAGCGCGGTACGTCGATTAACGTACCGCGCTTTATTCGCCGATTAGGTAGTTGTGCTGAAGCTTCTTAGCGAGTGGCTGACGGGCGAACAGCTCGGCGCCGCACCGCAAGCGCGGTGATGCTGAGGGCGACAACCGCGAAACCGTACAGCCCGAAATTGCTGCTTGACTGAGCTGTCGTCTCGCCCACGCCGGTGCTGGGCAGGGCCGTAGTCGGGGTCGTTGTTGAAGCCGGTGTTGGGGTTGTCCCGCTAAGATCTTCGGGGATGTTGTACCAGTCACAGATCACGTCGCTGTTGTCAGCCAACTCCAGGCTGTACCCGGTGCCGGTCATCGTGGTAGCGACTTGGTTGTTCGGATCGTCATTCGCAGAACAATAGACGACGGTGCTCGCGAATTCGCCGGGAACGCCGCCGCTGATGTCGTACGTTCCCGCCGGAAGAGCTTGAAACGCGACGTTGCCGTCATCCCCAGTTGCAAACGTTTCTGTCATCGGCCCGTCGATCGTGAACTCGAGATGACTTGTCTGCGGATTTCCGTGACAGTCTGCGAAGTACGCGGTGCCGGTGTATCCCGTTGGACAGATTCGATTGTGAATGGTAATTGACGAGGTTCCTGTACCCGCGCTTGCTTGAGAGAAGGAGATGCCTAGTAGAACGAGAAGCAGGGAGAAACCTGCCGCGAGCCGAAGCGCACCACGACCACGCATGTTCGTTGATCCTCCTTAGTCCATCGAAAAGCGAAACGTTCAGCGCCGGAACCGTCCGGCAAGGAAGGACCCCAACGATCTTTACCGATTGTTTCTGTTTTCATTACTTGAAACTGCCAATCCGTAAGCTCGTCTGATTTGTTAACGCATTACGCGCTCTCGCCGTTTCGCGTTTGCCATCCGACGTTGCGGTATTCGAACGGCTGGTTCCGAACACAAACCAGCGCGGAATGTCTGGCGACATTCCGCGCTGACTTGGTTGATCAGAGGTTGCGCCTAGAGCTTGTTGGTCACCAATTTGCAGATCGCGCGCAACGTTTCGAAGACGCCGGCGCCATTCATTGCGGTCGCTTCGAACCGCGGCACGCGAATCGTATTGAGGTAGCGGTCGAGCACTGGAACCGGCAGCGCGTCTGGCAAGTCCATCTTGTTGTATTGCATAACGAGCGGGTAGTCGAGGAATCGTTTCCCCTGCTGTGAGACGTTCTGCGCCAACTCCCGCAGGCTCTGTAGGTTGTCCTGCAAGCGGTCTCGCTTCGCGTCCGCCACGAACACGACGCCGTCGGCTCCGTTCAGGACCGCGATCCTCGTTCGCTCGTACAGCACCTGACCAGGCACCGTATAGAGATGGAACCGGATCGTAAACCCGTGCACCTTCCCGAGGTCGAGCGGCAGGAAGTCGAAAAAAAGCGTGCGCTCGGTTTCGGTCGCGATCGAGAGCAAGTCGCCTTTCGTCCCCACCGGAATCCGGCCGTGGATGTGTTGCAGATTCGTTGTTTTGCCGCAGAGTCCAGGACCGTAATAAACGATCTTACCGTGGATCTCCCGCGCAGCTACGTTAATGAGCGCCATCGTACCCTCTCATCAGCGCGTCACTTCTCGCCTTCATCACGGAAGATCAGATCGATCGTGTCATTCGTCACGCGCAGTAGCCGTTGGTCTTTGAATTTCGGACGCGACTTGCTGCGCTCAATGGCACGGACCAAAATCTCTCCCAAATCAAGAGTTGCCCGACTCGAAAGCATTTTCACCAGACCCAAATGTGTATGCCGGTCGAAGATAATCGACACCAACCAGTGGTCGCCCACTGACTCCGTGAAAATCTTCTCTTTCGCACCTTCTTGCACGAGTGTGCGGAAGTTCGCCTCGCCCAAAATCTTCGCCATCTGGCGGGTCGAGCCATATGTCCCGGCGACGAGCGCCCCGAGACTCATGTGTTCCGCGCGATAAGAATCTCCTTCAAAAACGATGACCTGTCCCGGCCGATCGAGCACCATACCGCTGCTGGCGTGGGTATCGCGCACGAGCCGGCGGAGCACCCTCGTAATTCCCGCGGACGTCTCCTCGTCGATCACCATGTTGGTGAGCTGCGGATCAAATTGCGTGATCGCGGGCGGGAATTGCGGCGCTGAGTCCCCGGTGCCACCAAGCATCTGCCTCGACATTCCCGGGAAATCTTCACCGTCGTCGCCGTGGGCGGGATTGGGCGGCTTAGCCATCTTTGCTTTCGCCATGAAATAGCCCTTGCACGACGGGCTCACCCTCCAGTGAACGATTTGCCACGACTCCTATCTCACGCCCATCCAATAGCCTGTTCAACACCTCATTGGTCTGATCCTTTGCGACCGCGAGTACTAGCCCGATTCCCATATTGAACGCGTGATAACGTTCCGCGACTGGAATTGAGCCCGATTCGACAAGAAACCGGAAAATCGGCGGCACAGGCCAGGCCGTTGGGTCGATGCGCGCAACCAGTCCGTCCGGCAGCATGCGTGGCACGTTGTCGATGAGTCCGCCGCCCGTGATGTGCGCCACACCGTGGACTAAACCTTGCCCGATCAGGGGTAACACCGCCGGTAAGTACGTGACATGCGGCTGCAACAATGAGGCGCCAAGAGTTTCGTCGGCACCTGGTAAAGGTTGGCTCAGGATCGCCCTATCGACGTCCGCATCGCTGCTGAGACCGAGGATGTGCCGGGCGAGACTGTACCCATTCGTGTGTAGCCCTGTGCTGGGCAAGCCGATCAGCACATCTCCCGCCACAACCCTGGAGCCGTCCAAATAGCGATCGGGAGCGACCGCGCCGACGATAAATCCCGCGGCGTCATATTCGCCATCGGCATAGAGACCTGGCATTTCCGCGGTCTCACCGCCGATGAGGGCCACGCTGTTTTCCCGGCAAGCCGCAGCCATCCCTCCGACGAGGAGATCGAGCGCGGCTGGATCGAGCTTGCCCATCGCGATGTAATCCAGAAAGAAGAGTGGACGCGCGCCGCAGGCGAGCAGATCGTTGACGCAGTGATTGACGAGATCAGCGCCAACCCTCGCGTGCGCATTGCCTTCGAGAACGAACGCGAGCTTGATCTTGGTTCCAATCCCGTCGGCGCTGGCGACGAGCAATTGATCTGGTCCCGACGGAATGAGGTATGCGCCGCCAAAATGCCCGATCGGCGAAGCAGCGCCGTCGCCCAATGTCGAGCGCGTATGCACCTTGATCCGCTCGAGCGCGCTCGTCGCGACGTCAATATCGACGCCCGCATCTCGGTACCTGACGCCGCTCTTGGAGCTCTGTCGACCGTCCGCGGTCATGGATCCTCATCCGGCGCCGTTTGTCAACGCCCGTCGTTATAGTTGGCTGCGTGCGGGATCAAGAAACCACTGCGCAACGATGCCGGTCGGTTGCAATCTGCTCCAAACCTGGCCCAGGAATCAAGGAAGCCTTTGCATATTCAGAGCGCGCGATTCTTAAACGGCGGCTTTCGCCGGTTCGCTCATCGCGTGCTCTTGGAACCGCCGCGCGGCAAGCCGCAATCTCCCTAGGTTAACGGCGCCCCCGGTCAACATCACCAACGCCGCACCGAATCCCATCGGACAGACGACGACCGTTCCTCGTTCGTATTCAATCGTCAACATCGTCGGTTCGCCGGCGGAAAGTTCCGCGCCGAGCGCGGTCATCATCAGGTACCCGTCGCCGGCGGTCGCACAGATCGCTTCGGGATCGAGTCCCTCCGCGGCGTCCGCCGCAACCATCAAGCCATCTGCGCAGACGGCCGCCAGAACAAGGCTGTTATCCGTTCGCAATCGCGCGAGCAAGTCGGTCAGCATGTCACCCATCCGCAATCTTCCATCTACCGTTTACCATAGCTGGTCAGCCGAGTATAGCGGAGGGTTACTCACGGAGAACACGTCCAAACCGGTCGTTTGGTCCTATTCCGCTCGCAGCCTCTGGCGGGCGCGTCACGCGGCCGAGTTTGACGGTTGAGGTTCATCGCCGGGATGCGCAGAATCGTGCGGCCTGGCATCGCCCGCCAGCGATATATAAGGGGTGAACCGTTCAACCCGGTGGGCAGGTACGACTCCGCTCATCGTCACGCCGCGTTCGTCGTAGTTGGTTCCTACGACTCTACCAACCCGGTGGAAAAGATCGACAAGCTCTGCTCGGTTGTACGGGATGGTGACGCTCACCTCGACGAACTCTTCGAGGTTTTCGAGCTCTTCCTCGATCGCTTCGAGTAGCTGGCTGAGCCCGTCGCCCGTCGTCGCGGAGGTCAAGATGACCTCGCGCGGAAGACCGAACGTGTCCGTCAGCTCAACAAGAGAGTTCTCGGCGCAATGCTCGCCAAGATCGATCTTGTTGAGCACGGTGATCACTGGTTTGTCGTCCGCGCCGAGGTCTTCAAGAATCTCCTTGACCGTTTCGACGTGCGCCTCTCCCATGTGCGTGAAATCGACGACATGGACGAGGAGCGTTGCCGCATTGATCTCTTCCAACGTGGCGCGAAACGCGGCGATGAGAAACGTCGGCAGTTTCTTGATGAAGCCGACAGTGTCGGTCACCAGCACCTCACGGCCACCCGGCAACGTCACGCGCCGTGTCGTCGGGTCGAGTGTGGCGAAGAGTTTGTCTTCGGCGAGAACCGTCGATCCGGTAAGCGAGTTGAGTAACGTGCTCTTGCCCGCGTTTGTATACCCGACAAGCGCCACCACCGGAATTTGGTTTTGGCGCCTGTGCTCACGATAGAGCTCGCGGTGACGGTGCACTTCGCCCAATTCGCGCTTAATAAAGGCAATCCGCTTGCCGAGTTCGCGGCGGTCAGATTCGAGTTGGGTTTCACCGGGACCGCGCAAACCAACTCCGCCCACACCCTGCCGCGAGAGGTGGCTCCACATGCCGGTGAGTCGGGGCAATCGATATTCGAGCTGGGCGAGCTCGACTTGCAAGCGGCCCTCATGAGTTTGCGCCCGGCGTGCGAAAACATCGAGGATCAAGGCAGTCCGGTCGACGATCTTGACGTCGAACGCCTTTTCGAGGTTGCGCTGTTGCGCGGGCGAGAGCTCGTCGTTCACGAGGATTAAGTCGTATGTAAGCGATGCTTGAAGCGTCTTGACTTCCTCGATCTTCCCTTTACCAATGTAAGAACCAGCGAGCGGATGCGGAAGCTTTTGGGTAACCGAACCGACGACTTCGACGCCGGCAGTTTCCGCTAAGCGCGCCAACTCTTCGAGTGAGCTCTCAATTTCTGAGTTCGTGCGGTAATTGTCGACAGCGAGCAAGAGCGCCTGCTCAACTGGTTTGTCAGTAGAAAAGGTGGTGCGAGTAATGTGGTTCGTGCCTTCCCGATCACAAGTCTAACGATGCAATGTGTGACATTCGCGTATTTGTTCATTATACCCGCGTCGTCTAGTCAACAGAGGTTGCCGACGCGACGGCAAGGTTTCGCATGGATTCCGTCACCCGGGCGGCGATGTCGGCTTGCCACTGCTGATCTTGCGCAAGCTCATTGCGCGCGTGCTCGAGATACGCGCGCATCGTCGCCGGCGCTGGTCCGCCGGCCAACCCGCGGCGCTCGATGAAGCGCCGTGGCGCGAGATACCGGCTGATGGCCTCAAACTCAACGCGCAGCTCGCGGCCAAGAACGAGAAGGGCGGCGCTGTCAATGAATTCCGGCGTAATCCCAGACGCTTCCCTACCCTGCTCCCGCGCCGCGGCAATTGTGCGGTGTGCGATGGCTCGGGCCGCGAACGGCGGCAGCTGCTCTTCAAGCATGAGGAAATCCGCCAAATCACTGCTCGTTATCATGCCTTTGCCGGCGCGGTTAGCCAGGACGGCGCGGTTGATGCGGAGCTGATTCGATACGAAATCTGTGCATTGTTCCAAGAACCATGTAGCGTGGCTGAGCACTGTTGAAGCCGACAAGAGCGTATCGTGGTCGGGGCCAAAGACTGGGCCATAGGGAAACGTTTCGACCGCTCCGTGCGCGGAGCTGGCAAGTCGAAGTATGTTCTCCGCTTCACTCGCCAGGTTCTGCAAACTCCCTGCCGAAGCGAACTGCGGCAGAGAAGTGTCAGAGCGCACGTGGTTTTCGTCGAACTGCAGCGCGTCAAGTTGGGTTCGCTCCCACACCCGCAGTTCATCGAGAAACCGCGCGATCGGCTGAACCGCGCCTCGAGCGGTGTGCAAGGCGCCGGCGACGTGGTCAACCGCCGAAACCGCATCAAACGCGTTGTCCATGATGCGGGCAAAACCGAGCAACACCGCGGTCCGCCCCGGATCAATCTCTAGACCAGTCGAGGCGAGCGAAACGGACGACATCGGCGACTGGTCGACCGCGTGATAAACGTCAACCAAGATCTTTGTCACCCGTGCCAGGGGCGAGATCACGCCGCCAAGCAAGTGGGCAAACGTCGTGGGTTGGGCCGGTTGCCCGCCCGCGTAAGCCGGAATTATCGAAACGACGTGGGCGTCGGCGAGGTCGAGAAAGGCGGCGCGAGCCTGATTGAGGGACCATGCCAACGTCAGCAGATCCTCACGGACGATCAATCGCACGACGGTTGCGAGCACGTCAGCCAAACCGCGGCCAACCAGCGCCGCGCCCCTGACTTCCTGAGCCACGTTGGAGTCGACGCGCTCGTCGAATTCGGCGACCAGCTCCTGCAACGATTGATCTGACGGTAATGAGTTGCGGACGTTCTCGACCGCAGCGAGTAATGTCTCTAGGGCCGAATCGTCGAGAATCTCGACGTCGCGGAGCATGATGAGATGCGCGCCTACAACGCCGGCCATCGCTTGCCACGCTCGGCCTTTCAGTTCGCTGGGCATCGTTTGGTTCATGAAGCTCCTACGGCTTGATCGCTTTCAGTTTGGCGCGGTTGGGAACTCGCAGCCATCGCGGTCACCGGTGCAATCTGAGCGCCCGGCCATACTGTGTGGCGCAAAACAAGCAACGTCGCGCCGAGCAAGATGAGAGAGAAACTTACCCAATAGGCGGCAGGCCACGGCCCGATGGTGAGACTATCTGTCCGCACTCGTTCGATTACGAATCGGCCCGCGCCGTAGAGCACAAAATACGTCCACAACGCATCGCCCTCGCGTAATCGCCGGCTGCCCGGCATCCGCAGCACCATCCAAACGAGAACAGCGGCGATCAGCAGGTCGATGATTCCTTCGTACAAGAACGTGGGATGAAATGTGCTGTATTGCTCGTATCCCGGAGGCCGGCGCGACGGATCGATCGCCACCGCCCACGGTAACTTTGTCGGCGTGCCGAACGCCTCCTGATTGGCCCAATTCCCCCAGCGACCGATCGCCTGGCCGATAGGCACGCCCGCGATGACGAGATCGGCCCAGGTCAGGAATCGCTGATGCGCGCGCCAGCAGAGCCAGGCAAACATAAGGATACCCGCGGCAAGGGCGCCATGAATCGTCAGGCCACCGAGCCGGATATTGATCGCCTGATCGAGATTGTGGCTGTAAAAGCGCCACTTGAGAGCCAGGTAATACAGGCGGGCGCCCGAAATCGCGGCAAAAACGACCCACGGGGCGACATCGAGCACGAATTCCGGATCCAACCCGCGGCGACGGGCAAGTTCGCGAATGACGAAGATCGCGGTGATGATCCCGGCGAGGATGAAAAGCGCGTACCAGCGGATACTGATACCGAAAATAGTGACCGCGACCGGATCGTGGAGCGTTGGCACGCGTTATTCCTCGGGAACAGGCAGAGCGTTCGCGACGCTCGACAGCGTCGGACCGGCCTCCGCGCTCACGACGAGGTCGGCGATGGTGTCGAGTGGGGTCAGCGTGCGATTGATGATCGCGATCTTTGCGCCTGCCTGCCGGGCGATGAGCGGCAGCTTCGCCGCGGGATTGACGATGAGCGAGCTCCCGATGACCAGCATGAGATCGCAGGTCTGCGCGATCTCGACGGCACGTTTCAACGCGTCAGGTGGTAACGCCTCGCCAAAGAGGATCGTCGCCGCACGCAGCATCCCCCCGCAGACCACGCAAGCGGGTTCTGATTCGCCAGCCAAGAGCCGTTCTTGAATGATCTCGGCATCCCAGGAACGTCCGCACTCTAGGCATCGTATCTTGTGCGCGGTGCCGTGAAGTTCGATCACGTGGGCCGGTGCATTCCCCGCCTTTTGGTGGAGTCCATCGATGTTCTGGGTGATGACACCGATGAGGACGCCTTGCCATTCCATTTCAGCCAGGGCGAGATGGCCGGCGTTCGGCTTCTTGGCCCGCAGCTCGGGATAACTGACCCGGCGGCGTTCCCAGTATTCGCGCCGCGTTTCTGGGTTGTTCAAGAAGTCATCAAGTTGCGGCGGCGTGCCACGCTCCCAGACTCCGCCCGGGCCTCGATAATCGGGAATGCCGGACTCGGTGCTGATGCCCGCGCCGGTGAATGCGACGATCCGCTCGCTCGCGTTGACCATGGCGATCAACGCGCCGAGTACATCATCAGCGGTGGCAAGATTTCCATTTGGTTTAACTGGTTCCGACACTTGACGCCTCCCGGAGGAAGTGTACCCAAGGTACCAATTGTGGGCACTGCCACTTGTGTACGTACACCCCCCATGCTACGATGATCACCCGCTCCAGAAGCTCAAGACCGCAGCCAATCGCCCCCAAACGACGAGCATAAGAACACTTCGAGAGGAGCGTCGCCCCGCGGTGAATGTGTACGGTTCGGTAAACAAGCGCGTTTATCTTCGCGGCATGTCTGCGGGGGCCGAAAGATGATGATTTCAAACACCGCGTGTTACCTGCTCGGATGGACCGGCCAGCGCTGGATGCGGCGTCTTTTCGGCGCGATCGGGGACGAGGTTCTCGTTGATTCTGCGGGATCTCCCTCCCGGGCCGCGCTGTTCACCACAAATGGCTGGCCGAATCTCGAACTGTACGATGCGAACCTGATGATCGACGTGATGGAAGAGGAGATGCACGTGCCCGATTTGACGACCGTCTACCGGAACGATCTCACGGGCGATCCGCTCACCATCGAGGAACAAAAAGCACGCGCCGCGGCAGTGCGCGGTCTCGTCAATGCTCGCGACGGACGGTTTGAAAAGGCGCGTACGCTCTTTGGCGAGGCGTTATTGCTCGATCGCGCGCTCGACCTCTCGCAGATTCCAACGTTCTGGAAGCTACCGCGCGGCGGCCAAGACGCGGCAGTCGACGCCTACCACGATGCAGGCATGCAAAAAGAAGCCAAGCTCCTCTCGTCCAACCTCAATTACCATTTCCGCCCCAAACTCGTGCGCCGCCGTCCACTTGTCATCCAAAGCACGTAACCGACGTGCCGAATCCCAGAGAAAACTTCTGAGTCGAAAAAACCCCAGGAAACAGCGACGCCCGGCGCATTCGCGCCGGGCGGTCCTTGCTGTTCGACCACTGCCGAGGATGTTCCAGCTTGACCGCGATCGAGTGATCAAGCATCGGAGAGGAGTTTTGAGAGGTGCGGGTTACGCGATCCGTCTCGTTTGTCGAACCTCGTACCCGAAATTGGGGAAAACCGAGGATGTGTACTCAAGCGACCGGCTAACGTCGCTCGTGGAGGCTGATGAATCTCCGAATCGCGATTGGTGTCGAATGAAATGCGGACGACATCGCGTTCCGGTGTCTCAACCGGCCAACGCCGGGAGACCGAGTCAATAATCAGTTGTTAAGGTCGGCACGATAGAAACCCTTCGATTGATTCGCGTGCCGTTTCTTCGTAGCCAGGAACGCATGAACCATGCCAGCGACTGGCCCGAATTGACTATCCTCTGCCGCGTGTGCACAACGCGCCCGCGAGCGCATCGAGGCGGCCACAATCGACCGCGTAATACTTCATCCCGCTTCGGGGCCGGACTTTCACGAGTCCCGCACGCTCCAACAGCGCGAGGTGCCTGGAAACGGCCGATTGGGCGATACCGAGCCGCCCGACGATCTCTTGCGCATATAGCTCGCCACCCGCTAGCAGATCGACGATCCGCAATCGGTTGGCGTCGCCGAGCGCGCGTAGCCCATCCAACAGTTCAGCGCTTGTGATCTTGCCGCCTTGCCACCGTAGCGCCTCAACCGGTTCGATCTGTTGCTCGCGTTCGGCGTCGAGAACCTTCGGCCGTAATCTCGCGATTAGCTCCGGCGCTCCAAAAAACACGACCAGCACCGGCTGATAGAATACGTAACTCACAAACGACCGGATGTGGTACGACGGACAAAACGTCACCGCTTCGACGTCGTTCCATGCAGTCGCCAGTGTCGACGGCACACGCTTGCCAGTAAGATCGGCGAATGCAGTACCGAAGCTCCGGCCGGCCATTTGTGCCGCCAGCTCTTTGGCTTCCTGCAACTCAGGTAGCCGCGTGTCCCACTCCTCGGCGTAAACGGAACTCCAGATACCCTGGATCAGCGCGACCGTTCGCCGCTTCAGCTCGGCTGCATCAACAACCAACGCCATCACGTCGTCGGCCGACGCCGTCGTCAGCCCCGCCTGTAAGAACATCCGCCATGCGGCGGTATCTTCCAACGCCGGCGCCTTCAGCCCAGTTCCAAGATCACGGTGCACCCGTTCAATCGCGTTGACGGCCATGTCCTGGAACGCTTCCGGCGCGAGACTGTCGAGAAACGCCAAGATATCGTCGATTCCGGCATCAATGCGATCGGGCCGTGCCGGCTCGAACCGCATGACCGGCTCCTCCATGTAATAGAGCTGCCGGCCCGAGAAGCCATGCAACAGGTCGAGGTCCGCGCGCAACGCATCTGGCAACGAGCGCCGCGTTGACACCAACCAAGGATCAAGACCGCTTCCGGGCACCGCTCGGTATAAGAGCGACATCACCGAAACCAGGTCTAAGGGCAAGGAGACGACGAAATCAAGTTGTAATGCCGGTTTCCCGACGACGAGTTCACCCACGCCGCGCACTCAATCCGAGAAATCGATGCCCTTCAATCCGGCTATCAGTATATCGGCATATCGCATATCGGTCAATTCCGATATAGTGATTTCGTGGACTAAGCACGGGTGCTGGACAGGGCAGGCCACACTGCATGTAGCACAACTCTGCCGCGAGATCTGTGCCAGAAGTGCGTGATTCGTTCTAGAAATTTATAACTGAAACCGCGTGAGGGATGACTTAGCCCCGCACGGCGTATGGGAGAAAGTCATCTCGTGCGGGTGAGAAAACATCGAGGACCTTGCAGCCGTCTTTCGACGACGCGCTGTGGGGCAAATCCGGAGGAATCGTGTAGGCGTCCCCCGCTTTCAATTCGTGGGTCTCGCCGAGCATCGTCAAACTGAGGACGCCTTCTAGGACAACTCCTGCTTGTTCTTGGGGATGCTGATGTTGGGGAACTGTCTGGCCGGGATCGATCGTGACCCAGGTCAGCATGATCCGGACGCCGGCGATCGACTGCATCGTCACGCCCGGCAGCAGGGAAAACGGCGGGACATCGCGCTGGTTGACGAAGACGGGTTGGAATTCGATTTGCTCGGGCTTGAGTTCCCTGACATCCTTCGCATAGACCGAACTCGAACCGTGTTTCGTGCGATCATGGGTCATGAGGTCCTACCCTTCGCGGTTCGCGTCACATTCGGAAACGTGGAACAAGATGTTCGCAGTCTATCAAAGCATGTAATGTACCTCTTCAAACGACGCCCAGGTTGAAGTGTGATGAGCGAAAGCAATTCCACCTCTCAATCCACTGTCCGAGATGAACCGGTCTCGTCGAACGACCAGATCGAAGCCGCTGCGATGTTCTCATTCGAAGCCGGCCAATTCGCGGCCGCCCATCGAGGTTTCCAACAATTGTTCGAAGCCGGGGTCGCAACGCCGGATCACGTCGAAACGCTTGCGGCTCTCCACGTCGAAGCTGGCGAGAACATTCTCGCCGGAGAAACTCTGAGCACCTATCTCGACCAGCACGCCGGCGATATCCTTCCTCGAGATTGGACGAAGCTCGCCCGGCTTCACTTTGAATCATCGATCAGCTCGAGCGATCCGGATGAACGACGCAAGACGGCATTGGGTTGGCTTGAGGCAATTGCCAGGGAAGGGAATGGCGCCTGGCGTTCTTTGGTCGATCCGGATGTTCGATCCAAATTTGAGGTGTCGTTTGCTGAACCACAGCACCGCCTTGAATGGCTAGAATATCTTACGTACGCTCCAGCAGAAACCTGCCTTCCAGAGCAAGCCGTCACGCTTATCGAAGAATTCGGCCACAGCAACGCGAACAATCCCGTACTTGCACGGGAAGCTGAGCGCCTGCTGCATGCTTTAGGCGCGCGTGATGCCGCGTATCGCGTCGAAGTATCCCGCCGATCACGCGCGCCCAAGCCAAAGTCCACGATCGAAAAAAAGGCCGTCGATGATGCCCTCGACATCACCGGCCAGGTAATCGCGATCGCCGGTGGTCATCCAGCTTTGCGCCAGCTCATTCGCACGGACCTTGTTCGGGCCGGCGCCAAAGGGGTGCGCGAGATACCGCCGAGATGGGAAGGGAACCGATCCGGGCGCGAGATCACCGCGGTCTTGACCGGCGCTGAAGTTGCGGTCTTGATTGGACGGTACATTGCCCACAGCACCGTCGATCAGATCAAACACGGAGCCGAACAAGTAGGCGTGCCGGTGATCACTGCCCTCACGGCGAGCACATCGGGCGTGCGGCGGGCACTGGCGCTTCGAGCGCGATCTCGCCTTGACAAGCCCTCACGCCCAACCTAGGCTGCGAGTGTCCGCTTGTCACGCCCGGTCCCATACCGCCCACGATCCGCCCGACCGGCGCCCGGCCAAGGAGCGAGATGACGGAACCTGACGATCGCCCATCCGAACCAGGTCAGGAATCGCTGACCGGCGCATCCCCTCCGGCTCGCCGACGACGGCGGTATGGCCCGGTCACGAGCGAAGAGCGCGACGCCCCCTTCACCGATCAACCTCGATTGCTCGAAATGGAGAAGCAGGCGGCGCGGGCGCAGCCAGATCAGCTTCAACTCTTCGCCCCAGGTCCCGCCGGCGAGCTTGCCCCGTTGCTCGGTGGTCTCCCGCCGTTGCACGCCAATAGCAGCCTCGATCTCGCCCGCTCGTGGTATCGCAAAGACTTGGAAGCGAAGAAGCGCCCGTCAAACACGATCGAATCCTACTCGTACGACTTGATGAAACTCGAAGAGCAGACCGGACCGAAGCAGATCAGCAAAATCAATCGAGCCGACATCGCAACGTATCTCGGACTGGCGAATACGCGCACGACCCGCAAACGCCGGCTGACCTCTGCCCGTCGCTTCTTTCGGTTCTTGATCGACGACGCGAGAGTGTTGAACATCGATCCCACTGAAGGTTTCTATCCCCACACGATCCAACTCAAAGCGCCGGCGATTCTTTTCCCCGATGAACAGGAGGCATTGCTCGCCGCCGCAGCCGAAGACGAACCATGGAGCTTGACGGCAATTTGGCTGATGTTGCGGCTCGGCTTGGCGCGAAGTGAGCTGCTGCAACTCCGGCGCGAGCACATCGATCTGAGCAATCCAGACCAACCTATTGTTTATGTCGTGTACGACGACGCATCCAAGCGCGTGAAGGAACGCCGGCTCGCCGGCGACGCTGAGTTCGCCCGAATCTACGCTGAATTCCTTGAAGAGCGCACGCCGGTCGACTTGCTCTTTCCCGTCGGTTTTCAAGCGGTCAACGCGATGGTCAACCGAGTCCGCGAGGCAGCGGGCATCTCAAAAGAAGTCACCCCCGTCGTCCTCCGCCACACATTCGCGGTCGAACGTGCCAAGGATGGGGCGAGCGAGGAGCACTTGCTCGCCCTCCTCGGTCTCGCCGACGACCCCCGTAATCGCACGAGCGTACGCCGTTACATCAAGCTCGCCGAACCGCCGCTGTAAATCGTCACACGCAAACCGCGGCGTCAGTTGTGCGCCAGGGCCAATAGACGGTCGGAGATGTCTTCCAATTCTTGGCGCGGTTGCAGCAGTACTAGCCAGCGATCCGGGATCCCCGGTCGGCCCCAATGAGCTCCCGCCAACGCGCCCGCGACTGCGCCCGTCGTATCGGTATCCCGCCCAAGACCGACCGCCTCGACGATAACCTCTTCCAGCGTTGAGTAGCTCAGCAACGCCCAGAACGCCGATGTCAGCGTGTTCAAGACGTAGCCGCTCGCATTGAGATCGGTCGGTGCGATGGTTTGCGAACGCTCGACCGCATCGACAACCGTCGGCTCAGCAATGCCATCAATCGCCGCTTTGACCACCCCGTTCTTGTCGCCGCCAGCGAGCAACCAGACAATGGCCTGGTTGACGGTGACCGTTCCCCACGTGCATCGAGGGTCGGCATGCGTGATTCGGCTGGTATCGATCGAGGCCGAAATCAGCGAGCCGCGATCGCTGGCGAACCGCAACGCGACCGGCGCGCAGCGCATCACCGATCCGTTGCCGGCTCCACTTGAGGCGCCGGTTCCGCGGGCAATCTCTCCCGCCTCGGTCCACGGCGTGCCCCCGTCAAGTAGGTTTAATGCAGCCCTTGTCAGATTCCCTTCGTCCTTCGGGCAGCTGCGATGCCATTCGCGGAAGTTATGGGCGACGCCGGCCATGTCGAGCGCACCGCCTTGGCCAAGACTTCGCGCGAGCGCGAGCGTGAGTTGGGTATCGTCGGTGACCTCACCCGGTTCGAGGCTGAGCCACCCGCCGCCAACGAAATCCCGCACGCCGTCCGGATACCGCTCAGCGATCCACCTCCGAGATTCGAACTCAACCGGTCCCCCGAGCGCATCGCCGCAGGCCAGTCCGAGCAAACAACCGCGATACCGATCCCGCAACGTCACCATCAAAGACTAGACCTCAATCCGTGGGAAGAGGGGACCGGCCGGCTTGACCAGTCCGAACTCTACCTCGCCCCAACCGCCCTTTTTCCGCCAATTACCGTGCTCAATCGCGGCCAGACCCAGCTGAGCCAGGATGCGGTCGCTGGTTTCCGGCAGGAAGGGCGCGAGGTAAATCGCGATCAAGCGGGTCGCTTCCGCCGCCGACCACAGCGTCTCGTCGAGAAGTCCCTGCGCCTCCGGCTGTTTCGCCAATTTCCACGGCTGCCGTTCTTCGAGGTATTGGTTCGCCTTGCGCACGAGCATCCACAACGCGTCAAGTGCGCCGTTCAGGTCCCAATCCTCGATGCGCGCGCCCGTCGATGCTCGCGCATCCTCGGCCACGCGCCGCAGGTCGCGTTCCGCATCGCCTGGCTCGCCGGGCACTGGCACGACGCCTTCGCGGTAACGCCCGATCATCGCCACGACCCGATTGAGCAGATTCCCCAGGTCGTTGCCCAGGTCGTCGTTGTGCCGCTTGATCAGGTTCGCGCGCGAGAAATCGCCATCAGACGTGAAATTGAAATCGCGCGTCAGGTAATAGCGAACCGGATCAGCGCCGAACTCCGCGCAAATATCGGCCGGATCAATCACATTGCCGGTCGTCTTCGAAATCTTGCCGCCTTCCAGGCTCATGAAGCCGTGCACGACGATCCGGCGCGGTAAGGGCAAGCCGGCCGAGAGGAGCATCGCGGGCCAGTAGAGGATGTGGAAGCGCATGATGTCTTTGCCAATGATCTCCGAATCGGCGGGCCAATATCGCCCGAATCGCTCCTGATCGTCCGGAAAACCGACCGCGGTGATGTAGGTCGTCAGCGCGTCGAACCAGACGTAGAGAACGTGGTCGGGATCATCCGGTACAGGCACGCCCCACGGTATCGCTCCCGGCCGCACCGCCCGGGATACCGAAAAGTCGCGCAATCCTGACTTGATCAGACCAATCATCTCCGGTCGCCAGACGGCTGGGGTGATGAACTCCGGATGCGCCTCGATATGCTCCAGCAGGCGCTCGCTGTACTTGCTGAGCGCGAAAAAGTAGTTTTCCTCTTCCAGCCAATCGGGCGTGATTGTCGGGTGGATCGGACAATGACCATCGACGAGCTCGTCCGAGGTGTAATAGTTGTTGCAATTTGGGCAATACCACCCGGAATAGATCGCGGTGTAGATGTCGCCGTTCGCTTGGGCGCGCCGGAACAGTTCCGTCGATGCCGCGAAGTGGCGCGGTTCGGTTGTCAGCACCCAAGCATTGCGCGAGACCTTCAACGCATCCCATGCACGCCTGAAGGCGACATCCATGCGCTCAATCCACTCGTGTGGAGGGACGCCGGCCTGATTCGCCGCAGTCAGGACGTGCTGGCTGTTCGCGTCGAGTCCCATGCAGAACGCGACGTCATCGCCAAGCAATCGGTGGTAGCGCGCAACAACATCTGCCGCAACCTTTTCGAGAGCATGGCCGATGTGCGGCTCACCGTTGGGATAGTCGATGGCGGTCGTCAGATAAAAGCTCGTTGGTTCAAACGTTACTTCAGATGTGGTCATCACATGCACTTCCTCGACTGCGGTCCACTGCCAGCGGCGATGTTTTCAGAGTCAAAACAAAACGGGAGCACTGTTGCTCCCGCCTGCCGATTCGTTTCTTTTTGCGCGGTGCGACTGTGTTAAACCTCGCGCAAGCAACGACGGTCAGGCGAAAGCATCATCATGGGCATGCCCATCATTGTCGCCATGGCCGTCTCGAACTGAAAAACGCCAACCTGATCGTCCATAGCCCGACTATAGCGGGTGTTTCGGTTTCGGGCAAGCGCTGCACGACGGTGACCACTATTGCGCTGGATGTTTGTACACGTCGCAACGTAAGGACAGCCCTGGCCGCACTCGTTGCGCGGCTTCAACGTAGGCCTGATCGTCGTAGACCCAAAGGCTGCCGTCGCTTCGCTCCATGACGAGGACCCTATGCAGAAATTCCTCATGCTCGACGTGGAACCGGGCGAACTGCTTGAGGAATAAGTTGAGGATCCACTCCGGTGCACGAAACAGCGGTTCAATTTGAAGCGCGCTGACTGCGATCAATCGTTCCTCAGGAACATCGTTCAAGAGTGCTTGGACAAGTGGTTCATACGTCGGCATCGTCCGCACAAGGTCATCGGGGTTAATTTCTTCGAACTTCACATTCGGCATGGTGAACTCCACTCCGCAGCCGCTGCGATACGTAACGAAAGAGAGACCAGCCGGAGAACGTATCCGGCTGGTCTCTTATTCCCGTGCACGTATAGATTTACGCCGTCGCTTGCCGGAAGGACCGCGCAGCCCACCACACGGACAAGACGGCCACCGCCATGAAAATGACAAGCGCTTGCCACACATCGCCGTCGCCGGCGCGGCCGTTGAAGAGATCGCGGCCGGCGTCCACCGCGTAAGCAAACGGATTGAAGTCGGCGATTCGTCGCAGCCATCCGGGTGCGAGCGTGAGCGGCAAGAAAATCCCCGAGAGCAAGAGGAGCGGCATCGTGATCGTATTCAGCACCGGCGCCAGCGCGTCTTCGCTCTTCAGGTAAATCGCAAGCGAATAGGAGATCGACGCGAGCGCCGAGGCGATGATCGCCAGTAAACCGAGCATTACCAGAAAACCACCGAGATCGAAGTTGAGTCCGAACGGGATCGATAGCACTACGAGCATCGTTGCCTGAACGAGGATGATCAGGATGTCGCGGGCAACATGGCCAAGCAGGAGGGCGAGCCGGCTGACCGGTGTGACGCGGAAGCGTTCGATCACGCCGAAGCGCATTTCGTCGATGAGCCCGAACCCGGCAAACGCGGAGAAGAGCGCGAGCTGGATGAGGAGCCCAGGGACGAACAAATTCATCGCGCCGCCGCTGGGAAACCCCGGGCCTCTGGCTACCTTCTTGAAGAGCGGTCCGAACAGCGTCAGAAAGAAGATGGGCTGGATAAGCCCGAAGATCACCCAAACCGGGTTGCGAATGGTTTCCTTCAGGCTACGGACAAAGAGCAACCAGGTCTCGCGTAGCAAGTTCATCAAATACGACTCCTCGAAAGCTAAGCGTCTGAGTCACGCAACGAGCGGCCGGTTTGCCGCAGGAAGACATCGTCCAGGCTAGGGCGGGCTAGTGAAATCGCCGCCAGACCAAGTCCGGCTCCGTCGAGCGTGCGCAGGATTTGCGGCAACGCCACTTCTCCCCGATCGACGTAGAGGCGGAGCGCCCCGTCACCTTCCGGTTCCAGCTCCCGCACGAAGTGCTGTTCCTTGAGCAATTGCTCGGCCTGATGGACCGCGCCGTTGTGGGTGGCAAGACCGACCGTGACGACGTCGCCCGCGACTCGGCGCTTCAATTCGTCCGGTGTGCCCTCAGCCACGATCTGGCCATTGTCGATGATCGCCACGCGATCACAGAGTTCGTCCGCCTCCTCGAGATAGTGCGTCGTCAGAAAGACGGTCGTGCCCTGATCCCGGAAGCGACGCACCTCATCCCAGAGACGAGCGCGACTCTGTGGGTCAAGCCCCGTCGTCGGCTCATCGAGGAAGATGAGCGGTGGCTGGTGCACCAGCCCGAGCGCGAGATCGAGCCGGCGCTTTTGACCTCCTGAGTAGGTGGAGGCGATGCGGTCGGCGAATCCATCGAGCTCGAAGGACTTGAGAAGGACCTCTGTCCGGTTCTTCGCTTCCCGCGTGCTGAGTCCATAGAGCTGCGCCTGGAGGACGAGGTTCTCGCGCCCGGTCGCGTGCCGGTCGACACCGCCGACCTGGCTGACACAGCCGATCCGGCAGCGGACCTTGCGAGGTTCCCGCCGGAGATCGCACCCGGCAACGATTGCTTCGCCGCTCGTCGGTTCGAGGAGCGTCGTCAACATCCGCAGAGTCGTCGTCTTGCCGGCGCCATTTGGGCCAAGAAAGCCAAAGATTTCCCCTTCGCGCACCTGCAAGTTGACACCTCTAACAGCCTCGACCACATCTTTTCGCGATTTGAAGCTCTTCTTCAACTCGCGCGTCTCGATAATCGACATCGGTCTGCTCCACTATGCCTAACAATTCGCGGCCCATCCGCGGCCGGAGGAATCGATCAAGGTCCGCTTTTGCCGCGCTCAGAATCGGCGGCTCGATTGCTTAGCCACGGTCCGGCCCTTGATCGCGCCCGTCGCGAGTCCTGGCGACCAGTGCGATCTGACCATCGCCGCGTAAGAAGGTGTAGGTCGCGGCGAGGATGAGCAACCAGCCCAGGATCAAGACGCAATGGTGAGTCAGGAAGCTGTCCGTCAACGAAAGGTCGACCATTGGAATCCTCCGCAGCGCGCCAAACGCGAGGTAGTCGCAATCGCGAGATTACAATCTGGAATATACAAAATTGTATACCCCATGTCAACAGCCTATTAGCGTCAAGTTAGGGTTGTCCGGGCTCACCGCGAGACGAGCGTTTGAATCGTCGGCCACGAGCGGCCAGATGCAATAAATTAGCATTCACTGCATTATTTGTCAATAGTTTCGCAATTTATTTGATCAGGACGGTGCTGGCGTTCCCAGAAATCGCCCTTGCCATACGGAAGCTCGCCCGCGTCCACCTTCTCGATCACGTCCTTCGACCATTCGATGTCCATCCTCGCGCGGCCCACCATTCGTCGTTGCAAATAGGCCACGTGCGGGGGTGTGAACTCGTCCGGCGGCTGATTGGCCTGGAACTCTAGAGCGTCGATCATCGCCTGCAACGCGCTGATCCGGCTCCGGAGCGCGGCGATGATTTCTTCACTCGACAAATAGGGCATGAACGCGGCGGCAACCATGAATGGGTCAATCACCGGCTTAACTTGCCACCAATATTCGCGGAGAAGGCTGCGGAACGTGTCCTCCCCGGTAGGGGTGATCACATAGCCGATCCGGGCGGGGCGATTGCCGACCGTCTGTTCGCCGACGGTCTCCAACAGGCCCTCTACCGCCATCGACTTGAGCGCATGGTAGATCGAACCATAGGCGATGTTCGCCCATTGATCGGCGTGCCATGACTCCAACTCGCGTCGCACTTCATAACCATAGGTCGGTTGTTTGAAGTGGAGCACACCGAGGATGAGCAATCGTGTTGCGGACATTGGCTGCCTCGCTGGCGCGGACGGAACGTACCGCTGCAAGCCTAGGGGTCAATTGGAACGCTGGTCAAGGAGAGCCGACAAGATTGTCGAATTCGTGCTCGTTCGTTCGTCGGTATGATGACGAGAGCATTGGACTCTCCGTTCGCGCGAAACATTCAATGGAAAGGACGCGTCCCATGCGGTATCTCCTGCTGATCTACGGCGACGAATCGGCCGAGTTGAATCCTGCGGCAATGGAAAAGGTCATGTCGGCGTACAACGAGTTCACGAACGAAGTTCAAACTGCCGGAAAAATGCAGGCAGCTGAGGCGCTCCAACCGACGACCACCGCCACCACCGTCCGCGTCAGGAATAGTGAGACGATGATGTCAGACGGACCTTTCGCCGAAACGAAGGAACAGCTCGGCGGGTTCTATTTGCTTGACTGCAAGGATCTCAACGAAGCGATCTCGTATGCCGCCAAGATTCCCGGAGCGCAGCAGGGCTCGATTGAAGTCCGCCCGATCTGGGAAATGGGCTAAGGCGAGATCGATTTATGGGACCGGAAGGACGACCCGGTCCCAAACCAATCTGAGGCGTTCGATTGTCCACGTCGATTGGCACCTTTATCGAGCGGGTTTTCCGCGAAGATTCCGCGCAAGTGCTCGCGACGCTGATTCGCCAGACCGGCGATTTCTCCGTCGCTGAAGATGCGGTCCAGGATGCGTTCGCCGCCGCGCTTCGCGACTGGCCGAAAAACGGATTACCCACGAACCCGGGCGCCTGGATTACGACGACCGCCCGCCGGAAAGCCATCGATCGCCTTCGGCGCGAAAACGATGGGTTGCAGAAGCAAGTGCAGCTCGAGGTCTTGGCCGATCTCCAACGGGACGACGCCATGGACATCCCCGACGGCACCATCCCCGATGACCGTCTCCGTTTGATCTTCACCTGTTGCCACCCGGCGCTCGCGCCCGAGGCGCGGGTGGCATTGACCCTGCGCACGCTCGGCGGTCTGACCACAACTGAGATCGCCCGCGCCTTTATCGTCGCCGAGCCGACGATTGGCCAACGACTCAGCCGGGCGAAACGCAAAATCCGCGAAGCTGGGATTCCGTACGAAGTGCCGCCGGATCACGCGTTGCGTCAACGGCTCGCTTCGGTGCTGGCGGTGATCTATCTCGTGTTCAATGAAGGGTATTCGGCGAGTTCCGGCGCTACTCCCTTGCGCATTGATCCGTCATGGGAGGCAATCAGGCTTGGCCGCGTCTTGAACGTGCTCATGCCGGACGAACCTGAAGTGTTAGGTCTTGTCGCTCTGATGCTGCTCCACGACGCGCGCAAGGCCACGCGCGTCGATGCTGAAGGCGTTACGATTCGTCTTGAAGATCAAGACCGGTCGCAATGGGACCGGGCGCAAATCGGCGAAGGCGTCGCCTTGCTCGACCGCGCCCTTCGCATGCGGCGGATCGGACCGTATCAGCTGCAGGCCGCGATTGCGGCGCTCCACGCTGAGTCCCCGAGCGCCGCCGAAACCGACTGGCGCGAGATTTCGATCCTCTATCAGAAACTTGTGAACCTCAATCCATCGCCGGTCATCGAGCTCAACCGAGCCGCGGCCATCTCCATGGCGGATGGACCCGAGGCCGGATTGCCTCTTGTCGACCGCCTAGCTTCTTCGCTCGACACGTACTTACCGCTCCACGCGACTCGCGCCGATCTCCTGAACCGCGTTGGTGAATTTGGCGAGGCCGCCAAAGCCTATCGCCGCGCCCTCGAACTCGTCCGCACCGATGCCGAACGCCGATTCTTCGAACGGCGGCTGGCCGAAGTGATGAACGTGTAGCACCGCGGTTGGCTCACAGCAGTGCAGCCCTCACCGGCCAAGATCACAGGCATGCTCTGCCGTAAGGTAAGCCTTACCGACGCCTACGCGGCTGCGCCGCGACGCCGGGCTAGAAGCCCAGCGCTAAGACGACGAAGCCCCCGCTAGGGCTACGATGGATTCTCCCGCGAAGCACAGGTGCGTTGAGACGCTGATGCATCGTCAACTTTCGAGTCCAAACCAGCGGGCCTTGCGGCTGGAGCCAAAGGCTGTCTTCTCGGCGCGCAACTCTCGGGACGGCGGTTCGAGCGCCGCGCGGGTCGATGGCCCGCCGAGGAAGTTGACGTCGACCTTCCCGACTTGTCCGCGTCCGAACTCGAGATAACAGATACCGGCGCCCTCGTAGCGGGTTTCATCCGCCGCAGCATGGGCCTGCGCGATGAGTTGTTGCGCGACGATCTTGGCTTGGCCCTCGGAAAAAACACCTGCCCGCGGTACGCCTACACTGGCTACGTCACCAAAGGCATAGACATCTGGAAAGCGCGTCTTAAGCGTGTATTTGTCCGTCGGAATCCACCCGTTCTCAGTCAGGCACGAATCGATCACGACTTTTGGAGCGACGTGCAAGGGTATGGCCAGGACGAGGTCGGCCTCGACCGCGCGACCGTCGGCCAATCGCACGGTCCGGCCTTCATCTTCGATCGCGGTGATCTTGGCGCTGCCCATGAACGTGATGTCCCGATCGACGAGCGCGGCGAGGACCGCAGCGCCCACCTCGGGTGAGACCGGGAGCGGCGTCGGTTGCGGCGAGACGAGTGTGATGGTCGACGTCTCCCGCAGACCGCGCTCAACCAGGAAGTCGTGCATCAACATCGAACACTCGCTTGGGGCTGGAGGACACTTGTAGTGCGGCGTGGTGACCGCGATGACGACTTTGCCGCCTGCGAATCCCGCCAGGACGTCTCGCAGTTCTTCCGCTCCCTTGACCGAGTAGAACTCATGGCCAAACTCGACGAGACCTGGCGTCGCCGACGGATCGAGATCGGCGCCGAGGGCGACGACCAGCACATCGCCCTCGTAGCTTCCCCGGTCGGTGACCGCGCGTTTGCGCGCAGGATCTATCGACAGAATCGTCTCCTGGCGAAACTTGACCCCCGGCTTAGCAAACGCGCGGTACGGCATTCGGACCGCTGCCGGCTCCTCCCGACCGAACATCACATCCAGCTTGGAAAACCCGAAGATGAAGCTGTCGTTCTGGTCGATCAGCGTCACCGCGACTTCGTCGCCGAGGGCATCTGAGAGGCACGTGGCGAGTTCGAGTCCACCAAAGCCGGCGCCTAGAATCAAAACGTGCACACCACGCCCCCTTCGCCCACCGGACCGTACTCAATTCGAAGCAATGATCATTGATTTTACTGCTGGATCTGCTGTCGTGCGTACTGATGCCACACGATGACATGTTATCGCGGCTGGGCTGGCTTCCGAAGGTACGGCTTGATCGTCTTGTACCCTGGGTAGCGCAGCGCCGCATCCGCGTCGGAGACGGCCGGGATAATGATGACATCGTCCCCAGCCCGCCAATCAGCCGGCGTTGCGACCTGGTAAGTCGCGGTCAATTGCAGGGAATCGATCACCCGCAAGATCTCGCCGAAGTCGCGTCCAGTCGATGCCAGATAGGTCAGCGTCAGTTTCACCTTTTTGTCGGGACCGACGACGAAAACCGATCGCACCGTAGCGGTGGTGCTGGCGTTTGGATGGATCATTCCGTACATCGACGCGACTTCGCGATCTTGGTCGGCGACGACTGGGTAGTCTGGGCGAGACCCGGTGACGTCTTCGATGTCTCAGAGCCAACGCTCGTGCGAATCGAGCGGATCGACGCTGACCGCAAGCACCTTCGTGTTGCGCTTGGCGAACTCACCTTTGAGTCGCGCCACTGCACCGAGCTCAGTCGTGCAGACGGGGGTGAAATCGGCGGGATGCGAGAAGAGCACGCCTCAGTCACTTCCAAGAAACTCATGAAAGTCGATCGGTCCTGCGGTCGTTTCCGCCTGGAAGTTCGGAGCTTCGTCGCCCAATTGAACTGAAGCCATCGTGCACCTCCTAGAATGCTGAAACAGAACGACGCGGAAGCAAAGAGGATGAAACACACGAATGTTTCCTCCCTGAATCAAGTTAGACGAAGGCGACCGCCGTGAAGTGCGTACAAATTCGTGATTCTTGGGAAGCGTTGTCTGTGGTGACTTGGCCAGGGAGCGCACCAGACTCCACGCGGCTATTGCGAGTGCGTTGCCGCTTCGGGCGCGACCAAGTTAGCGGCAAGGGCTGTCCGCGCAGCCGCCGTGCGCGTGGGGACACCGAGCTTGGCGAGGAGGCGGGCGACATGGCCATCCACGGTGCGGACACTGATGAAGAGGGCGTCGGCGATTTCGCGGTCGGTGCGGCCTTCGGCGAGGAGGACGAGGACATCCCGTTCCCGTTGGGTCAAGGCAGCATCCGCGCCGGCGAGCGGCTTTCTGCTTGATGAACGATCCGGACCCAGAGCCTGCGCCTCAGCAATCGCGGCCACGAGTGAAAGTTTGCGGCCCGCCAACCATGCCGACTGGCACCTATGTAACCCCAGCGCCGCCTCAACGTTCGCTTTCGCTCGATCGTAGGCTGGCCCGTCCGTCGACGAGACCACGCCGCCGAATCGTTCCCGCAGCGCTTCGGCTGCACCCAAGAGCCGGGTCGCTTGCTCCGGTTGCCGCCACGCCGTGGCGGCAACCGCTGTTCCCGCCAGCGCATCTGCTATCAGACGAAGGTCCCCACGTTCGCCCACGAGCGCGAGGATTTCGCAGTAAAACGCAACCGAACCGGTTTAATCGCCTTGGTCGCGCGCCACATCGCCGAGATCGCACAACGAGCGAACGATCCCGAGGTGGTAGCCGTGCTCGCGAGAAATGTGAAGCGACTGTTCGCGCCGCGCTCTCGCCTCCTCCAGGTTCCCCCGGCCGTGTGCAGCTAGGCCGAGATTCGCTAGTGCCATTCCGGTTAAGGCCGCATCCACGACTGGATCGCCGATGGCTGCGGCGGAGAAGAGCGCCTCCTCGAGGAAGCGATGGGCCCGATCATAGGCACCCCGCTGGGTCGCAAGGCTACCGAGCGTAACGAGAACGTAGGCAGTCGTGACCGCATCCTCCCGCTTCCGGGAGATTGCCAGGCCATGGTTGAGAAAGGCTTCCGCCCGCTCTATTTCGCCTTGAAACCTGAGCAGCCTGCCGAAACCGACGAGGACTCGCCCCTGCGCTACACTCGCCGTGTCTTGCGTGCTTGCCAATGCCCGCTCTAACCACGTGTGACCCTCCAAATAGTGGCTGTGAGCGAACCAATACTCGCTTAGCGCGGCGGCGAGACGTAGGAGGCGACGTGGTCGCCGTGCAGATGAAACCAAGCGAGCGCGACGTGGAGATTGCCGTGCTCGGACGCTAAACGCTGTAGCTGGCGTTCACCGTTTGGCAGGAACATCGCCTGTCTGCTCCGCTCTGCCAAATCCAGGCACCAGGCCGCGTGCGCGGCGCCGATAGCATCGCCTTCATCCTCGGCTACGGCCTGCTCCCACGCGAACTCACGAACTGTCTCGAGCAATGAGAAACGCGCCTCTTCGCTCCCATATTCGCGACGTACCAGACTTTTGTCAACGAGCGAGCCAATACGGTCGAGGACGAGGATGGGTGAACCGTCAGACTCCAGTCCGATCACCGATTCCACCGCCTCCGGGGTGAACCCACCGGCGAAGATAGACAGACGCCGCAAGAGCGCCTGTTCATCCGGGGCCAGCAGGTCATAGCCCCATGCAATCGCGGCACGCATTGTTTGGAGACGGGCCGGTTGGTCGCGTGCTCCGCCTGTGAGCAAGGGGAGTCGCGGCTCTAGGCGCGACAGCAGGGCTTGTGGCGCCAGAAGATTGGTGCGGGCGGCCGCCAGCTCGATCGCAAGCGGTAGTCCGTCAAGACGCCGGCACACTTCCGCCACGTCTTCGGCATTCGCCGCGGTGAGTGCGAAATCCGGCGCTACAGCCTGAGCCCGAGTTACGAAAAGACGAACCGCGGCTGAGGTGATCACCTGGTCGAGCGAGGATATCGTGGCGAGCTCCGGCAACGCCAACTCTGGCACTGGAAACTAGTGCTCGTCCCAAACGCGCAAGACCGTGCGGCTAGTCACGAGTACCTTTAATCGTGGGCAAGTTGCGAGTAGCGCGGCCACCTTCGGCGCGGCTTCGGCCACTCCTTCAAAGTTGTCGAGCAGGAGGAGCAACTTCCGCTGCGCTATGTAGAAGCCGAGGCGCTCGGCGAGCAGCTGGGCGTCAGTCGCCTGCACTCCCACGACTCGCGCGATTGCCGCCGGTACCAGCGCCGGAGCGGTCACAGGAGCGAGATCGACGAACCAGACGCCGTCCGCAAACACTTCGCTGAGTTCCGCTACCGCTTCCAACGCTAAGCGTGTCTTGCCGACGCCGCTTGGTCCGGTCAAGGTGATGAGAGGAACGTCCTCGCGGAGTATCAAGTCCCGGACGATGGCAAGCTCGCACCCGCGCCCGAGCAAAGGTGTGCGTGGACGGGGGAGCGTACGCATTCCTACCGGTTCCAAATTCGGGAGACGAGACGAGGTGGAGAGGGGCGGCGATCTTCTCTGTTCGAGGCGAGGCGGCGCGTGCGGAGCGCGTCCGAAAGCGGGTGAAGGCGTCCGGGGCGATCCGATAAACGCCGCCATGTTTGGTCGCCGGTAGGTCGCCTCTGGCAATAGCGCGTCGTATTGTGCGTTCACTGACACCAAGGACCTCGGCAGCCTCGCGGGCTGACAGCGGCCACGTGTCCGCTGCGCCGGACACTTCAGCAAGCTCTGCCCAGCCCGGTGTCCGCTCGTCCATAATCACCGAAGAATGCGCGATGGGACTGGTGCACGCAAGGATGGTTGCCCCAGGCGACCAGAATCTTACGACTACTGCCGCCCGTCTTGTGCTCGTCGCGCTGGAACGTTGGTGAGGCTACGCCGGGCTGGAATTTCACTTGGGCGCGGACGGTGGGAAATCTTCATTCACCCAGCATAAGCTTTGGCATGTGATGTGCTTTTATGTGAAGTGAGAGTGATCCGTGGAACCCGATACGAGGGGCTCGGCGGAGCTGTTGTCGATAAGAGAAGGAGGTTAGGAAGAACGATGGTTACGCGATCGGTTGACGACGTCCGCACTGAGCGCGCCGTCCAAACGCCCGTCCGCAATTACTGGGACGAGACGAAGATCTCGTTCCTTACGACGGAGTTTTGGGCATTCATCGCTGCTGTTGTTGGAGTCGCGATTGCCACTCAGCAACTCGACAATTTGGATGCCTGGGACGGCTGGCGGCTCATCACCGCATTAGCTATTGGGTATATGCTAAGCCGGGGTCTGGCGAAGGCTGGCAGCGCCCATCCAGACGAGCACTAATCCGCGATTACGTCGCTATTAAGCTCGTACGTCGGAGCGGCCTCGCGCGTGGAGAACCACGCCGGGGCCGCTCCGGCATATTCTCGGTCATTCTTCTTGGGCGATCAGCTGATCGTGCCAGACGACGTTTGCCAAGGATGCGATATGAAAAACGATCCAGACGACGAGACATCAGGCGCCAGCCGCAACGAGAAGCTTGTCAACCGCCTAGCCATGGCGCAGGCCACGTATTTTGTTGCCACTGGTGTCTGGCCATTGATCGATCTGCGTTCGTTTGAATGGGTGAGCGGACCGAAGGTCGATGACTGGCTGGTCAAGACCGTTGGTATCGAGGTCGCGGTCGTCGGGGCCGTGCTTGCGTTCGCGACGCGAAGCAAACGCATCACCCCGGAGATCGAGCTGCTTGCGGTGGGGAACGCGCTCGGTCTTACCGCCATCGACCTCGTCTATGTCAGCCGCCGAGTGATTCGTCCGATCTATCTGCTTGACGCCGCGATTGAGGTTGGATTCGCCGCGGGCTGGTTAGCGCTCCGCCATAGCCGACCGTAACGGCCGCGAGTTGGCGTTCCCGTTTCCTTCCTGCGATGATGCTGCCCTCAACATGAGGGCAAAGCTTTTGGAGAGTGGAATCGTGGCTAGCAACACGCCTGCCCTACCTACATCCTGAATGTGCTCCTTCGATGCCTTTCGCCCTGGCGGTTCGCTGTGAACCTTAGTTCGGGCTTGACATCGACGGCGCTAGGTATAGTCTGACCTCCAACCGAACATCATCCAGCCGGGCGCGAGTCGATTCATCGTCGCGCCTTCGATGTGGGGGGAGGCTGCCCGTTGCAGCGCGTTTTTCCCTGGTGGCTTCGGGCATTCCTCATCGCTGGCGCGATCGAAGCGATTGCGATTGGCGCAAGTAGTTGGCTCGCGCCCCAAGGCTCGTTATCTCGCCGTCTTTTGCCGGTCTCGGGGGGAACGTTGAACTATTCGTCCGCGACCTACTCCGGCTTCGATCCGGCAAACCCCGCTTCCTCAGCGCCGAATCCGAGCGCGTTCGCTCTGGCACGTCTACAACCGCTGAACGCTCGAGTGATTGGCGCCCTCTACCTTGCCGGTGCGGTCGGCCTCATAGCCTCGTACTTGGCTCGGCAAGCGCTTGACGCCCGCATCTTCATCTTTGGGTTCGGGTTCATCGCTAGCTCGCTCTTGCTCATCACCCTCGCTTACTGGACGGACTTCACCGCCGATCATATTCCCTATGGCTGGTTGATCTCATACATCGTCGACCCGCTCGTTGCCGCAATCGCTATCTTGGCTTTGGGACTGATGAGACCGACATTGCCGGGCCCGCACCGCCTGACTCCACTCTTGCTGTTCGAAGGTGCGGTATTGGGCTTATGTGGGCTGCTCTTGCTGCTGGCGCCACGAACGGCCGCGAAACTTTGGCCCTGGACAATCAATGACCTTCTGGCCCGGATTTACGCCTGCTTCTTACTCGGATTTGCGCTCGGTGCACTTCTCGCCGCATGGGAGAAGCGTGTACTGGCGATCAGACCGTTCGCGATTGCCTCGGCCGCGATGCCGCTCTTTGTCATCATCGCTTCCGTTCGGTACCTTGACCTACTGAGGCACGGTCTTCGCGAGTGGACCTGGTTCGGAACGTTCAGTCTCCTCGGCCTCCTCTTTGTTGCCTTCCTCCCATCGCTCTTCCGCGAAGAGCCTCGTACGTTTAATGCGGCGAAACCGACCGGTTCTGCCCGCGCGACAGACTGACCGGGCCGTGGAAGCGTTGCGCTCCATTGCGCCAAGGCTGCTCCGCCCATTCCTCTGGGTGCTCGGCGGTGGGCTCTTTGCCCAAGGCGTGCTCACGGTCATCATCCTCGCCTTTACCCACGAGGTGGCGCAAAAAACGCACGGAGTGCTCAACCACGATGCTCGCCACGGAACACTCCACATCATTTGGGGGCTAGCGGTCTTGTCCCTGCTCCGCATTGGTGTCGGAGAACGTGGCTTGGCCTGGGCCGCCGTGATTTTCGGTCTGTTCTACGTGACGCTGGGTGTGCTTGGCATCGCGCTTCACGACCCATTCGGTCTACAGCTTGGCACGGGTGAAAATGGATTCCATTTCATCATTGGACCGTCAGCGCTGGTCGTCGGCGGCTTAACGCTCTGGGCGCGGGCGGCGTCCGCGAAAATCGAATTGGCGATGTAATCGAGTGGCACGGACACCCTTTACGTGAAAGGGAGGATGATGGTCGTTTATGAGTTGATCGCTGCGCTCGTGATCGTCGCGATCGCCATCAAGATCTTCGAGGGACGGATGCCGCTTGCGGTCTACCGCGCCGGGATTCTGCTCTACGTCGGGGTACCCTTCCTCGCGCTAACCTACGCGATCTGGTCGGGCTGGGGCCGATGGATCGGTAACCGTGAGTTCGCGCTCTTTCTGATTTTCGCGCTCTTAACAGGCATCGGCACTGGCGTCGGATACCATCGCCTCCTGACCCATCACAGCTTTGAAACACGCTCGCCAATCAAGTTCTTCTTTCTGGCCTTAGGCGCAATGGCTTTGCCGACACGCCCCGTCGACTTCGCCGCAAACCACCTCAAGCATCATGCCTTTTCCGACCATGATGGCGACCCGCACAGCCCGCTCGACGGGCTCTTTCATGCCCACTTCGGATGGATCTTGAAGGCGTCGAAGCCAGAGCGGGAGCGCTATTGCAAAAGCCTGCTCGACGACCCAGTGGTGATGTTTATTGATCACACGCCGATGCTCTGGTTCGGCCTGGGGCTCTTCATTCCTTATCTCATCGCCGGTTGGCAGGGATTGCTTTGGGGCGGGCTGATCCGCCTTTGCTACCACAATCACGTCACCTTCGCCGTCAATTCGATCTGCCACACCTTCGGGGATCGCCCGTTCGCGACGAGCGATGAGAGCCGCAACAATTGGTTGATCGGACTACTTGCCTTCGGGGAAGGCTGGCACAACAACCATCATGCCTTCCCTGGCATGGCGTCCCACGGCATGGGTTGGCGACAAGTCGACCTCAATGGGCTGGTCATTCGGGGACTGGCGTCGCTCGGTCTGGCCTGGAAAGTCAAGCAGCCGTCGCCTGAGCTGATCGCTCGTCGCCGCATCCTTCCAGAACCATCCGTCGCCGACTAAGGGCCCTGAGCCATCGCATTGAATCGAGTTGGCGTCAGAGAGCGCTGCCTGCGATCATTACCACCATGCGGAACGTTCACGTCAATTGGGAGTGGGTTGGTGGCTAGCAACACGCCTGCCGCGTCAAACGCGGCTTCGCAGGATCGATACGACGCGATCGTCGTCGGCTCAGGCCATAACGGTCTGATCGCGGCCGGTTATCTCGCCAAGGCGGGCAAACGGGTGCTCGTGCTCGAACGGCGAGACATCGTCGGCGGGGCGACCGTGACTGAAGAACAATGGCCGGGCTACCTCCTCTCAACCTGTTCTTACGTCTGTAACTTGCTCCTCCCGGAGGTCATTCAAGACCTCGAATTGACCCGGTTCGGCTATCAGGTGCGGCCGTTCGATCCGACGTATTTCGTTCCCTTCCCGGACGGCAGCTACTACATGGCATTCCTAGACGGCGACAAGACGCGCGAGCAAATCGCGAAGTTCTCGAAGAAGGATGTTGTTGCCTATGACGCCTATTGGGACATGTGGGACCGGATCATCGCCCGCATGCGGCCACTATTGCTTGGGCCAGCCCCGACCTGGTCGCAGATCGAGGCCGCGTTTGCCGGTCCACAAGGCTTGGAAGATTGGCGAACGCTGACCCGCAAGAGCGTCGCCGAATTGCTTGACGAGTATTTCGAGTCAGATCAAATCAAAGCGCCGATGTGCACCGGCGGCGTCATCGGCGTCAATGCCGGTCCGCGCACGCCCGGCACGTGCTACGTCAAGTATCACCACCTGATCGGCAATCTTGATGGTCATCAAGGCGCATGGGGGTTTGTCCGCGGCGGCATGGGCACGGTCGCCACGTCGATTGCGGCGTTCGACCGCGAACATGGTGTCGAGATCGTTACGGACGCCGAGGTTGCCGAAATCGATATTGTCGACGGCGCAGCCAGAGGCGTTCGCCTCGTCGATGGGCGGCGCTTCTTTGCCGACACGGTCCTCTCGAATGCCGATCCTCACCGGACGTTCCTCGGTCTGGTCTGCGCGAAGCACCTGCCGGACGAGCTTGTTGCCGGCGTGAAGCGCTTGAAGGTCAAAGGCAACGTCGTCAAGGTACTGTTGGGTCTCGGTGAGCTGCCGAATTTTACGGCCATGCCCGGCACGGAGGTCGGCCCGCAACACACCGGCGGCATTACGATCAATCCTTCGATCGCGTATCTGGACGAGGCGTGGAACGACTGCAAGCGCGGGCAGCCGTCACGACGCCCGTTCATGGATTGCTACATTCAGAGCGCGACTGAAGATGGACTCGCCCCCGAACGTAAGCACACGATGAGCCTCTTCGTGCAATACGCGCCGCACGATCTCGCCGAGGGAACCTGGAACGAACGCCGCGACGAGATCGGCAACAACATCATCGACACTCTTGCCGAGTACGCGCCCAATCTTCCAAACGCGATCGAGCACATGACAGTGCTCGGACCGCCGGATATCGAAGCGACCATCGGCATTACCGGCGGCAACATCTTCCACGGCGAGATCGTGCCGGATCAGATGTTTGGTTATCGACCCGTGCCCGGCTTTAGCGACTATCAGACGCCGGTCGACGGCCTCTATCTCTGCGGCTCGGGAGCGTGGCCAGGCGGCGCGGTTTTTGGCGCGCCTGGTCGCAACGCGGCTTTACAGGTCCTGGCCGATCTTGGTGTCGAGTCAGAACGAGTGGCGGCGGACTGACATCTCTTGGGACACTGTGGCAGCAGGTAACAGCGAACCTGCTTGACGTGAAGGCGATCGGTCGTCAAGATAAGCCCCATCGAGAAACTTGAAACGACGAGCCGTTTTCCCGCACCGCACGGCTTGACGGCGTTAGCGGAGAGCGTCGCGATGGCTCCTGCCGCAGAACCGAGCCCGGAGGCGGCGATTTTTCACGCGATTCGGTCCGGCGACCAATCGCGGGTTGAATCGTTGCTTGATACGAATCCATCTGCCGCGAACGCGACCGACGCCCAAGGGCTGAGCGCCCTGACTGTCGCGACCTACTATGGGCAGGCGAATATCGTCGATCTCCTGCTCGCGCGCGGGGCCAAGGACGATATCTTCGCGGCCACGGCCCGCGGCGATCGGCAAGCGGTCGAGAACCTCCTGCGTGACTTCCCCGACCTCATCAATAGCTATAGCAGCGACGGCTGGTCGGCGCTGGCGCTGGCGGCGCATTTTGGCCGCCTCGAAATCGCACAGATTCTGCTCGACCGTGGAGCCGAACCGAACAGAGTGTCGCAAAATCTCAATACCAACACCCCGTTGCATGCCGCGGTCGCCGGCAATCAACGCGAGTCGGTCGTGCTCCTGCTGCAACATGGCGCGAATGTGAATGCAACCGATGCCGGTGGGTGGACTCCGCTTGGACTCGCCGCGCACGAAGGTCGAGGCCCGATCATCGAGATTCTGCTCGCCGCGGGCGCCGATCCAAACAAGCCGAACGCTCAGGGCGATACGCCGCTCATGGTCGCGCGCGAGCGGGATCATCAAGACGCGGTCGCACTGCTGCTCAGTGGGGGCGCAGCCCCAACCGCATGATGAGTTCGCGCCCGAATCTCTAGCCAGTCTCGATCAAATGTTCCGCAACGCGGATGGCCTGGGCGGCGATGGTCAAGGCTGGATTCACCGCGCCGGACGAGGGGAAGAAGGACGCGTCGACAACGTAGAGATTCTTGAGATCGTGAGTTTTGCACAAGGGATCGAGCACCGAAGTGGCGGGATCGTCGCCGAACCGCAGCGTGCCGACCTGATGTGAATTCGTAGCAATGTCCATTTCCCGCGACAACAGCAGCGGGTAGCCCGCCGCACGCAGCGTCGCCTTGGCGGTCGCCATGAGTTTGCGGTGCGCGACCATGTTGTTTTGTCGCCAGTGGATCTGGATCCCGCCGTCGGGCGCGAGCGCGACCCGATTGTCCGGATCGGGGAGATCCTCGGACATCACCCACCAATCGACGCTGCGCGTTGCCATCGCGCCAAGCAATCTCCGCGGCACGTGCGGGCGCTCCGCTGCCAGCATCGCCGCTTGGAGCTTGCCGACAGGTTGGAGATTGCCAAGCGGATAAGGAACGTCTGGTCCATGAAAATAGAAATCGTTGATCGCGACCGTCTTCTGGAAAATCGTCGGGTTCCGTTTGGTTGGATGAACGGCGATCAAGATCGAGTTATTGTGAACCATGTAATTCCTGCCAACCAAACCTGACGAATTGGCCAGCCCGCCATCGCCATTGCCGGAGCGAAGAAGCAATGCGGCGGAATTTACCGCGCCGCACGCGACCACGACTGTGCCGGCCGTGATCTTTGAGACGGTTCCGTCGTGGTCGATCTCGACGGTGGTCACCACCTTGCCCGTGGGATCGGTGAGCAGGCGACGAGCGTACGCGTTGGTGAGCAGCTCGACTGTTGGCGAGGCAAGCGCGGGGCGAACACCGCATGTCTCTGCATCGCTTTTTGCATGGACCAGGCACGGAAAGGCGTCGCACGTTTGGCAGCGAATGCATGTGCCGCCCGGCTTAAAATCGACGCCGAGCGGCAACGAAAACGGATGGAGACCCTGCTGGCGAAGCTTGTCCGCAAGCTCGGCCATGTAAGGGTCGTGCGGCATCGGCGGGAACGGAAACGGCGTCGAGCGGGGCGGTTCGGTCGGATCTTCGCCGGACCGGCCATGAACGGCATAGAACTCCTCAGCCCGCGCGTAATACGGTTCCAGATCGTCGTAGCCGATCGGCCAAGCGGGAGAGACGCCGCCTTCATGCGCGATCGCGCCGAAATCCTCACGCCGGAGCCGCGGTAGAGCTGCGCCGTAGACCTTCGTGTTGCCGCCAACGAAATAGTGGACGCCCGGATTAAACGGGCGTCCGTTGCCGTCCCGCCAGGTTTCGTCGGCTTTATAGCGATTGGCGAGGAAGACGGCTTCCGGGCTCCAGTTTTCTGGTTCCTGGGGCAAATAATCGCCGCGCTCGATCAGCAAAACCTTTGCGCCACTGGGACCAAGCGCGCGGGCAAGCGTGCCGCCACCCGCGCCGGTGCCGATGATGACGATATCGGCGCTGCGGTTCACGACGCCAACTCCAATGAGGCTGTGCTAGCCCTTCATCGACCCGGCGAGGAGACCGCGGATGAAGAAGCGCCCGAGCAAGACGTAAATAATCAGCGTCGGCAATGCGGCGACGACCGCGCCCGCCATGACCACATTCCAATCAATCGAGAACGATCCTTGGAGATTTTGGAGTGCGACCGTAATTGGCTGCGACTTCGGATTGGAAATGATAGTCACACCGAAGAGGAAGTCGTTCCAGATATTCGTGAACTGAAAGATGCCGACGACGACAAACGCCGGCAGTCCCAGCGGCAGCATGATCCGGCGGAAGACTTCAATTACGCCCGCGCCGTCGATCCGGGCCGCTTCCACAAGCTCGCTCGGGATGTTTGCGAAGTAATTGCGGAAGATGAGCGTGGTAATGGGAATGCCGTAAATCACGTGGACAAGAATGAGGCCCTGTGTTGTGCCGTAAAGATGCATCGTCCTGAGCGAGCGCATCAGTGGGATCAAAATGCTCTGGTAGGGAATGAACATTCCAAACAACACGAGAGTGAACAACACGTCCGAGCCAGGAAATTTCCATTTGGAGAGGAGATAGCCATTTATCGAGCCAATCAGCGACGAGATGATCGTCGCCGGGAGGACCATCCGTAGACTATTCCACAGATTTGGACTGAGACGATCGAAGGCCTCGGGGAAACCGCCCCACGAAAGCTGATTCGGCAGGCCCCACATCCTGTTGATGCTGACGTATTGATTGGTCTTCAAGCCATTGATGACCATGACGTAGACGGGCATCAAGTAGAGCAGGGCGAAGAAGATCAGCAGTCCGAACACAGCCCAATAGCCCCAACCGCGCTTGCGAGGCCGGGAACCCGAGGTTGCGAGCAAGATGTCAGCGGCGGTGGCCTTAGTTTCTGAGGGAATTGATGCCACCTTAAAGCTCCTTGAGCGTGCGCGCGAGATAGGGCACGATAACAAGCGAGACGAGGAGGAGCATGATGACGGATGCGGCCGCCCCGACGTTGTACTGCTGCGCCCGGAACGTCTTTTCAAAGACGAAGATGCCCGGGACGTCGGTCGCAAAGCCGGGACCCTTGCCCGACATCGCAAAGATGAGATCGAAGATCTTGAGCGACACGTGGCCGAGAATAATCATCACGCTCACCGTAATCGGCGTGAGCATGGGAATGATGATGTGGCGATAGACCTGCCAGGTGGTCGCGCCGTCTAATTGCGCGGCCTCTTTGAGCTCGGTTGGAATCGTACCCAGGCCGGCGAGATACATCGCCATCGCAAAGCCGGAAAGCTGCCAAGCCGCGGCAATGACCACCGGAATCATTGCCAGCGGAATCCCCAGCTTGGCGTCGATCGCGTCTGAAAATGGAATCAACCTGGCCAGGCTGTCGTTGACCTGGCCCACGACCCTGGGATCGGTGAGCCATCCCGGTTTCAACGGACCGGCGCCTGCCTTTTCGAGCAGACTGTTGATCCCCGCTTGCTCGAAGAAGAGGTTAATCCCGGTTTCGGGGTGGAAGATCCATCGCCAGGCGACGCCGGTGACGATGAACGAGAGTGCATATGGGAAAAGGTAAATGTTGCGGAAGAGGGCGCTGCCGAAGACATGTTGATCGAGCAAGATCGCGAGCGTGAGTCCAACGACGACGGCGAGAAAGAGGAAGAGCACTGTAAAAATCAGCGTATTGCGCAGGTCGTCTTGGAAACGAACTTGGTTGAAGAGATTTTTGTAGGTCCGAAAGAGCGGGTGTTTGATCGACCAGTTCTCCTTGGCCGAACCCCAATTAGAGAGGGAAACCCAAACGGTCGCCGCGATGAATCCGTAAACAAACACAAAAATCGCGACGAGCGACGGCGTGAGGATCAACGGCGAGAGGAATCGTTCGAGCGACCAGCGTCGCCGGCGATGCGTTGCCTCCTGAACTGCTGGTTTGGTGGCGGTTGTTGTGGCCGTCGCCATCCAGAATGACCTCCCAAGGCCTGGAGCACAACGTGGCGCAGGTCTATCTTAATTGACTCGGCAATAAAGAGACGAATCTGAACGAAGGACGAGCGGGCGCGCCCGCTCGTCCACTGTAAACGGATGAACTGAGCGCTTACTCCTGCGCTGCGGAAGCAAGCGTGCTGAGCAGGGTATCGACGTCCTTGTCGGTGACAAACGAGCCAGTGGCCTCCAACGCCGTCTGCTGGAACGCTGGGGAGGCTGCTTCGCCGTGCGCAATCGATGGCACAAGCTTGTCGTTCGCGAACGAATCCATCGACCACTGATGATAGTCCGAGAATCCGTCGCGGGGCACGTCCGTGCGGGCCGGAATCGAACCCTTCAGCGGGTTGAACGCGGCCTGTGCGCCAACAGTGCCGAGGACCTTCAGCCATGCTGTTGCGGCGGCGGCATTCGGAGCGCCCTTCGGCAGCGTGAAACAGTCGACGACGAGCACGAACGACCCCGCGGTCCCTGGTGTGCTCACCCAGCCGATCTTATCGACGACGTCCTTCTTCACAAACTCGCCGTAGGCCCAGTCGCCCATCTGGTTGAACGCCTGCTTGCCGTCGATGAGGGAACCGATGGCATCGCTCCAGGTCAATGCAGCGTGATCATTGTTAACGTAGTCGAGCTGCCGGCCATAGGTCGTGGCTGCTTCCTTCACAGACGCGTCGTCCCAAGCAAGATCGCCGGTGAAGAGCTTGAGATAATTGTCGGGACCAAGAACCGCCAGAAGGACATCCTCAAAGTTTTGTGTGTCGGGGAAGCCTTCGTTGTCGCCCATGCCATAGGCGGCGGCGTTGCCCTTTGCCTTGATCTTGTCAGCGGCGGCAAAGAACTCGTCGAGCGACATAGTGTCGCCGACTTCAACGCCAGCGTCCTGAAGAACCTGCTTGTTGTACCAAAGGCCGTTGCCGCGGTGAACGCCGACTGGGATTGCGTACTTCTCGCCGTCCTGTGTGACTTGATCGATAAGGCCCTTCGGGAGGACATCATTCCAACCCTGGCTGTCGTACAGATCGGTGATGGGATCGCAATAGCCGGGCGTCACATAGCGATCGTAGAGTTCGCGTCCAATGTGCGTTTGCCACGAATCGGGCGGATCATTGCTCGCGAGACGGGTCTGGAGCACCGCCTGGGCGTTGACGCCGGCGCCGCCGGCCACCGTCGCGTTGACGATATTCACGTTCGGAGCGACCTGCTTGAGATTATCGAACAGCGTCTGGAGTGCCGCCGCCTCACCGCCCGATGTCCACCAAGAGAAGATCTCAACATCGCCGGTAATCGATTCATCGACTGGAATCACCGGTGATGGCGATGCTGACGGCGTTGCTTGGGCGAACGCGCTGTTGACGTGCAGCATTGATGCAAACGCCGGGAAGCTCAAGCCCAGCGCCGCCGCCCGCTTGACCAATTGCCGGCGGGAAACGCGGCCCGCCATACAATCCGCCATCAGTTTCTGAGCTGCTTCGGAGTCCCTACCGATCACTGGTCCTTCCTCCTTATGCTGTGGACACCCGAACTCCTCGGTCCGGTCTGCAAACGTCCATGAAACAAGAAACCAACGGGTCTTCGGCAACCATCCGCTGATGCCCCGTTGCCCCAAGCCATGAACTGCTTGCAATTCAGTCGGCTTATACACGGTAGGGCGGGCTTTTTCAAGCAAGCGGCATGAAGTGACTCCTGTGAACCTGGTTTCCCGGTCCGACTTATTGCGCAAGTGGAGCGCCTAGGAGCTTCGATACTGCTTCGACAAAGAAGTATTCGCCCCACATCACGCTCTCGCCGACGCCAAGTCCACGGCGCTCATGGTAGTTGCCATGCTTGAGCACACCTTCCCATCCCGGCGTGTCGATGGCGAGAAACGCGGGCTTCAGCAGCGTCGCCAAGATCGTCCGCGCGTATTGCAGGTAGTGCTCGCCTCGGGCGGGGTCCCTCGTCAACGCGGCAAGTTGGAAGAATCCGCTCGCCGCAATCGCAGCGGCCGAGCTTTCGTACGGGCGAATTGGAGTCGGCTCCTCCCAATCGTTCGGAGGAACTCCTGATTCATCGGTGCGGTCGATGTAGAACTCGGCGCAACGCTCGGCCGTGTCGAGGAACCGATTGTCGTTCGTGAATCGAAATGCCGTCCCGAAGCCGTAGATCGCCCAAGATTGGCCGCGCGCCCACGACGAATCCCCGCGCCAGCCTTGATGCGTCGCCGTGCGCAAAAACTCTCCGGAGCTGGGATCGAAGATCGCTTCGTGCGCCGTACTTCCATCGCCGCGCACAAGGAACCGGCGTGTGGTCAGACAGTGCTCGGTCACGCGCCGGCGGAGATCGCTGTCGCCGGTCTGTTGGGCGGCGTAGAAGATGATCCCGACGTTCATCATGATGTCGATGAAGCAGCTTTCCGAGGCAACGAACGAGCGCAAGTACTTGCCAGCCTCGTTGAAGCGCAGGCCCATCGTTTGGCCGGCTTGAATCAGGACGTCGTTGAGCGCGGGAGTGCCGTCAATATCGTACCAACGCTTCCACGTCGGCCAGAAGAGAAACCCGAGATCGTGGACGTTGCGATCGTATTTGCGCTCTTCGATTAACCGCGAGTAGTGCTCAGCCCGCTCGCGCCAAAATGGATCGCCAGTTTGCTGGAAGAAGATCCACAACATACCGCCGAGAAAGCCCTCGCACCAGTTCGTCCAGGCTTCTTTACCATGGCGCCATTTCCCGCCCTCGGTGAACAGCGGAAAGTAGTCCGGGTGGTGCGTGAGCAAATGGCGGACCTGGCGCTGGGCGAAGTCCAGTGCTTCAGCACCTTGTTGTTCAAGCGTCCCGGCTTTGGCAATCTCGGTCATGAGTTGGTTCACGCTCCCGTAAATCGCGGTTGGCGCTTCTCCCGGAATGAAGAAATGCCCTCCTTACCGTCTTCGGTCGTCGCCGCGAGTCCGCCGGCGAGCGATTCGAGCGCCGAGGACAAGCCATCGCCGGCTCCCGCATCCACGATTTGCTTCGCGATCTGCACCGCATGTGGCGCGTTGGCGGCGATTTCCTCGGCCAGCTCGCGGGCGCGGGCAGCAAGCGATTCGTTCGTCACCACTTCGTTGACGAGCCCCCAGCGCTCGGCGATATCGGGTCCGATCCGGGCGCCGGTAAAGATGAGCTGCTTGGCGCGGCCCATACCGATAAGTGCCGGGAGGCGTTGCGTGCCTCCCCAGCCGGGCACAGTTCCGATCTTGACTTCCGGCGTGCCGAATTGCGCGCCGGCCGCGGCGATGCGGACATCGGCCGCGAGCGCGAGCTCTAATCCGCCGCCGAGCGCGTAACCGTTGATCGCGGCGATGACGGGTTGGCGAAGCCGGGCGATGGTATCAAACACATAGTGGCCATCGCGCACCCAGCGCCGCCACATCTCAAGCGGTTCGAGTGCCGCCCAAGCGTTCACGTCCGCCCCGACGCAGAAAGCACGGGCTCCCGCACCGGTCAAGATCACAACCCTGACGCCGGGGTCGCGTTCGATCAGGCGCACAATCCGCTCAAGTGCAGCGAGCATCTCAGGATCGATGGCATTGAGCTTGTCTTCGCGGTTGAGCGTGACCGTGGCCACCTGCCCAGCGAGTTCGATCAAGACCCGATCGTCACGCATCAAGGTTCTTCTCCGGAACGCAAGCGATCGACGAGGCGATCGGCCGCCCATGTGGCGAGCGCCCATAATGTCAACGTCGGGTTGACGCCCGGGCAACTCGGAAATGCCGCCCCGCTGAAGACGTAGAGACCCGGCGTGTCGTGGGCGCGCAAATCGCGGTTGACGACGCCCGCCGCCGGATCGTCGCACATCCGGCAGCCGCCGAGGTCATGACTGCTGCCGACGCCGGTGAAACTCGGCCCCCGCCAGGTCTTGGATGCGCCCATTGCTCGCAGAATTTCTTCCGCTTTGCTTTCCGCCCAATCGGCCAGTTTGCGCTCGTTGGGTTGGAGATCATACGTCGCCCGAATCACAGGCAGCCCAAGACCGCTGCGATCGCGGTGGACAGGGTCGAGGTCGAGGAAGTTGGATCTGTAAGGCAGGGCGTCGGGCTGGATGCGCACAACACCAAAGTGCTGCCATTGCTGAAGATGCCTCTTGTAACCGCTTCCCCACCGAGGAACGTCCGGCGGTAGGCTCTCGCGACTGATCTGGATGGGCAGGAATTGATTTTCTGCGCCAAAGGTCGCGCCGCCGAGGAACCCCTGGCTGACCGAGTCGAACTCGTCCGCCAGATAGTCGTCCACGACAACACCTTGCGCGGCGGGGCCGGTGTGGCGATTGAAAATCATCTCGGGGAAGAAGCCGTCGACGTGGGCAAACATCTTCGTCATGAAGTGGCGGCCGAGCTGGTTGGAATTGTTGCCGAGACCATTCGGATGCTTATCGTCTCCAGACAGCAACATGAGCCGGACGTTTTCAAAGGTGTAGCCGGCGAGGATAACCGTGCCGGCCTCCTGCACCCGCCGGTTTCCGTTGGTGTCGATGTATTCAACGCCGGTCGCGCGACCCTCGGGCGAGGTATGGACCCGCACGACCCGGCAATGGGTGCGCAGTTCGAAGTTCCCAGTAGCAAGTGCTTCTGGCACGCAGGACATTCCGGGATGCCACTTGTCGCCGTTGAACGAACCGAAACCGTTGCTCCACGCCGTGTAGGTCGTCGCCGGACGGCCATCATGCGGCTTGCTGTTCATGCCGACGGGGACCATATGCGGATGCAATCCCAAGCCGGAGGTGGTCTGGCGAAACAGTTCGCCGAGCCGGAAGGGGCGAAGCGGAGGCAGCGGTGGCGGCATTGAGCGAGGCACAAAAGGCGCCTGGCTATTCGTCTCGCCGGCAACACCGGCCTGGCGCTCGAGCAAACAGAAATAGGGCTCGAGCTCGTCGTAGGTGACGGGCCAGTCGGCGATCGTCGAACCATCGGGCAATGCCGTTGCGCCCCAATGTTCGAGCGCCCGCGTGCGAGGAGCAAAATGGTGAGGATGGAACCGGCGCAGCCACGCGCCGTAGTGAATCACGGAACCGCCAACGCTGTTCATCATCCGGCCCAGCGAAAACGTCGCCTTTTGCGTCGGTTCGTTCGGATTACGACGCCATCGCGGAAGCTCGGCCAGGAATTTTGGGCCCATCATTGCCCGGCAGTAGTACGCCGCGCCGAGCTCGTCGGGCAGAAAGTCGCGCGTCGTGCGCCAAGGACCAGCCTCCAACCCGACGACGCGCAGGCCTGCCTTGGCGAGAATCGGCGCGATCAGACCGCCGACCGCACCAACGCCGACGAGCACGACGTCGGCGCGCCCAGAGGGCGGCGAACCGCCGAGGGATGGGTCGTAACCAGGCAACGCGTCGTCGATGCCACCGGAAAGCTGATCGACGACATCGGTCAGACTCTGGATCCTGCCGGACTTGTCGGCAGGCTGCGAAGCCACGTTCTCTTGCGCTGAGTTCTCGAGCCAGACACCTGGATGACCGAGCGTTTTCCAGCCCAGTTTGTCCCGGTTTCCGCCGTAAACTGGATCGGCGAACAGCCCTTCTTGGAGATGGTCACGAACGAGCTCGAAAAACTCATCCGGTGGCGAAACATCAACCGAGCCAATGTCGCCACGTTCAAGGCGGGCGATAAGCTCGTCTTGGACTGCGGTAGGGCAGTCCGCGAAGGCCCGATTCACGCTCGTTTGAGCAGCGTTGTCGAGTTGCGCCAAGCCCAGGCGATAGCACTCGATCTGCTCGCGGTAGGGTCCGGCGAGCGCACGGTCCAGATACGTCACGACGCCAATCTGAGTCGCGCCTGGGCCGTTGCCATCTTCGGGAAAGAGGCGTTCAAACAACGCGGCCGCTGCGCGCGCTTCGTTTGGATTCAGCGAGACGAACGCTTCGCCATCCATCGGCCAGACTTCCTGTCAAATCCGAGGTAACGTGGAAATCGTGAAGTTTGATCGCCGTGGCGGCAGAATACTTCAGACGACACCGATTGTGTGGAGCGTTGAATATGATGCTGACGTAAAGAACCGGGCGGCTGAGCCGCCCGGTTCTTCGTTGTCGTTCGCTATCCTCGCCTAAGTACGGTTGATCACCACCGTGACGTTCGTTGTTTGTCCTCCGATGACCTCGATCGTCCGTTCGTCTGCTCGCCCGTAGCCAGTCGGGACGATGCTCTGGTAGAGGATATAGGTTCCTGGAAGCAGGCCGGTCAACTTGACCTGGCCGTCGACGACCGATGTTGCGTCAGACGGATCCAGATCGCACGCCTTTGCGTAGAGAACGCCCTTGCCGCCGCCTTGCGCGACCGTCCAAATTTCGTAACAGGCGTTGTTCAAATGGCCGTTCGTCTGGTCGACCGTGGTGGCGATCACCGTGCCCGCGAGTTGGTCCGGGAGTGTCAGATTCAGGTCGGCCGATGTGAACATCATGAACCCGAAGTCGGGAGCCTTTGCATAGCCCGGCGGCGCCGTAATCTCGCGGCCAATGTAATTGCCCGCCGGCAGCCGAATCGAGGTGACGCCGTCGCCGAGTCCTGGCCCACCGTCCTTGTCGCACAGGTTGCTGGCGCCGTCGACGAGCGCCCCCGGCGTGCCGTTGCCTGCATCCTTGAAGATCTTGAAGCAGGCGCCGATTAACGTCTGGAAGTTCTGGTCGACCTTCGAGATCGTGAACAGCGGGTAGATCTCGTTCGTCACCGTCACTTCGTGAGTGTCGCGACCAATGATCGTCATGATTGTGTCGGGCGCTGGGTAGTGGTCCTTAGGAACCAGGCTTTGGACCGCGATATAGGTACCCGGTGCCCATTCGATGCTGGTCGTGCCATCCACGCCATCGAGGGCGTCGCAGAACAGCTTCCCTTGGATCTTGGTTCCCCGAGAGCCGTTGTTGTTCGTCCAGAGCTCCCAGCACCCGGATTTGAGCGGTTGACCATCCCGTGAGCTGATGTTCTTGATCTTGACCGTGCCTGCCGGGAAGTTTTGCACGGTCAGCGTCGGGTTCGCGCCGCGGACAAGGACGACCGGGATGTCTGGTCCGGCAGCAAATCCGACAGGCGCCGTGTCTTCACCGAGGAGATAGCTGCCTGGGCGCTCCTTCATTTTCAAGACGCCGTTGATGCTGCATGCGCCGGAGCCGATCATCTTCGCGCCGCGCTGACCGCCGTTGTTCACATACAAATTGAAGCAGGCGCCCGCGAGCAGATTGTTCTGCTCGTCGACCTTGACCACGGTCAGAATCGGCCAGGGCTCGTCGACGATGGTGACGGGATTGTCCTGCAGCGCAACCGTGACCGGCGTGTCAGCTGCCGTGAAAAATCCCATTGGCGTCGCGGTCTCGGCGACGAGGTATTGAGCGGGCGGCAGGCTGTTGATCAGAGTGACGCCATCCGTCTTGTTATCGTCCCCGTCGCAGGCCTGGGCGATAAGCGCGCCTCGCGTGCCGTTGACGTTCTTGTAGGCGGCAAAGCAGGCGGAGTTGAGTTTCTTGCCGTCCGGATCGGTCTTCGTGACCGTGATCGTGCCCGATCTGACATTCGTCACGGTCAGGGTCGTGACGTGCCCGCGCACCATGCTGAACTGCAGGGGCGGACCCGCCAAATATCCGATCGGTGCCTTCGTCTCGACAAGCAGATAGTTGCCCGGAGAAACGAGCGCCGCGAGGTAACCGTCGCCATCGGTATCGCACGGCCGCTGTCCGCTGCCCCACGTCACCTCGGGGCCCTTCACTCCGCCGCCAAGATCGGTGTACGCCGTATAGCACATGCCTGGCAGTGGTTGGCCAAGCTCACCTACCTTGTAGACCTCGAGCAGAGGGAACGGTTCGTTATAGAACGACGTCGACGTCGTTTGACCCGCGATGACGGACACGCCCTGGTCCGGCGCGTCATGGAAGTAGCCAGGGATAGGCACGGTTTCGGTAATGACGAAGTTACCGGTCGGCAGACCCTTGATCGTCGTGATCCCGTCGCTGGCACCGTCGTTTCCGTCGCAAGCTCTGCCTGCACGAGCGCCGCGCGAGACCCCGCCAAGATCGACGAAGACGTCGAAGCAGGCACCATCGACCCGCCAACCGTACACGGAATCAAGCTTTTCGATGTAGAGGATTCCGCCGTACTGGTCGGTGACGTCGAGCGGTGTGTCGTGCAACGGCGTGATGCTGAATTGCACATCGGGCGCGAGCAGGTAGTCGGCTGGAGCTTGCAACTCCCCGAGAATGTAGTTGCCGACCGAAACGGGAACGGCCAAGAATCCATCATTCGTGCCATCGTCTTGGTCACAAACACGACCCACGACACTGACGCCGCGCACACCGCCGCCGGCGTTCTTGTAGATGCCGAAGCACGCGCCGGCGAGCGGCTGGCCCTGGCCGTTGAGCTTATGAATGATCACCTTCGTCGTCGGTGTGTCCTTGATCGTCACGCTGGCTTGCTGGCCGGCGACAACGGTAACGATCTTGTCCGCGGCGACGAGATAGCCGATCGGCGCTTTGCTCTCGGCAAGGACATACGCGCCCGCGGCGAGGCCATCGACGATGATGAGGTTCCCGCTGTCGTTGCATCCACGGGCGACAAATGTGCCCCGGACACCGCCGCCGCGATCCGTGTAAGCATCAAAGCAAGAGCCGACGAGCGGTTCACCCACCTCGTTTTGCTTAGTGACTTTGATTGCGCCGCCTTGGGTGTCGGCGATCGAAATCGCAAGGGGCGTGTTGGCTTGAACTGAAAACGTCCGGTTCGATGCGCGCCCGTAGCCAAGCGGAGCACTTGATTCATGAATGACGTAGTTGCCGGGAGTGAGCACCCCAAATTTCAGGACGCCGTTATTCGCGCCGTCGTCGCCGTCGCAGTGACTGGTTATGAGCGCACCAGTGGCGCCACCGCCCGCATCCGCATAGATCTCGAAGCACGCTCCAGCAAGTGGCGCATTCGTGGTGTTTGTCTTGTAAACGATGAGACCCAGTTCGGGCTGATCGGTAACGGTCAGCGTCGTGGTTTGATTCGGAACGATGACCACGCTCTGGTCGGCTGCGGGGGCGAAACCAAGCGGCGCGGTCGATTCCGCCATAACGTAGGTTCCCGCGCCAAATAAGCCAAGATAGGTCGATCCGTCGGCGCCGTCATCGCCGTCGCACTTCGTGCGGAGGAGCGTTCCCCGAGTCCCAGCTCCACCGTCGGTATAAACCGTGAAGCACGCGCCAGTGAGCGTGGCGCCGACGTCGTTGTGTTTGATGACAACGAGCGTGCCGGGAACGGGCGTTGGTGACGGAGTAGGCGTCCTGGTCGGAGTGGGGGTTGGGGTTCTGGTTGCCGTTGGCGTGAACGTCGCCGTTGGCGTTCTAGTTGCGGTTGGGGTCGCGGTCGCGGTCCTCGTTCCGGTCACGGTTGGGGAATTCGTTGGACTTGGCGTCATTGATGGCGTTTTCGTCACGCTGGGCGTCGGCGTTGCCGTCCTCGTTGGCGTTGGGGTCGGCGTGACGAGGGCAATGGTAAAGATCGCCGACGCGTAGCTCCCGGTCGTTCCCTTGCCGACAACTTTGTGGTTGCCCATGGACGAGACCGGAACGGCGAACGTCGTGTTCCCACTCCCCGTGCTCGACATCACGATCTTCTTGAGGACGGTGTAGTTGGTTGCGTCGCTGTACCAGCGCATCTCGACAGACTCGCCTGGTACGTAGCCCCGAAATGAGATCGCGGTCGATGACAACATCCAGCCGATGGTCGGCGACAAGCGGATGCGCGGCGTCATCGTGAAGATCGTGGACGCGGCGATTCTGCCGGCGACGGCTTTGACCGTGTGCGGGCCCTTGGGCGCGGCCGGGACTTTGAATGACGTTGATCCGGCGCCGGACGCCGACGAGATCACATGCGTCATAACCGTGGTGTCGAACTTGATGTAGACCGTGACCATGGCCGGGAAGCCAGAAAAGGTGACCGTCACCTTTGTGTCAACTCGGCCCGACGTTGGCGAAATGGCGATGGCCGGCGTAACCGCCGCCGAAAATGCCGGCTTCGTCGCGGTGGCGGTGGGCGGAATGGAAGTCGAGGTTGGGGCCGGGGTGACGGTGGAGGTTGCGGTATCGATTGCGACCGGCGTGTTCTCGGCCGGCTGCGTCGCATCTGGCGGCGCCGGAGCGGTGGCGTCGGGTGTGGTCGGGATGTCCACGGCTTCCGGGGTCGCGTCGTCGACCGCTACCGGCGTCGCATTTTGCGCGCGTACGGGCAGCATCATCGTCGGTCCGACGATGAACGCGATCAGCGTCAGGACGACGAGCAACCGGGTCTGGAGCGTATTCCGCCTAATAGTGGATTCCTCCGATCCGCCGTAGGAGAAACTCATAATCCTCACGCGCAGCGTTTCGCGGCGACTTCAAAGTCGTACGAATCGAGGCGGCAAGGTGTGATTCCAGTGTTGGTGAGGGGGACAACCGCGACAATACTGTTTTCGTACAGTTACGAAAGGGCTTTGGCACCGACAAGGAGAAGACCATCGGGCTAGTTACGCCGGACGCGGCCGATGATCTATCGATAATTTCCCGCGCTGGTTATTTCGGGGGCAAGGAAAGGCCCATCAGTTCAGTGCGGAAGAGGCGCACGTCCATTTCGCAGAGGGAGGGGCTGATGCGCAAGGGAAACTCGGATTGAGCGAGAATGTCCCGTTCGAGATCGATGCCGGGGGCGATTTCGGTCACGGTTAAGCCGTCAGGTTCGACTCGAATCACACAGCGCTCGGTCACATACGTGACCCGCTGCCTACGCTCGCGGGCCATCCGCCCGCTGAACGTAACGTGCTCGATCTCACGAACGAATTTCTTGACCTTGCCCTCGTGCAGAATCTGTACACGTCCCTCGTCGATCGCGACCTTGACCCCGGCGGTCATGTAGCCGCTGAAGATCAAACTCCGCGCGTTCGCGGTGATGTCGATGAACCCGCCGGCGCCCGCCGTGACGTGCGGCCGCGCTGCGAGGCGGGAAACGTTGACGCTCCCGTCCGCATCGACTTGCATAAAGGACAGACAGGCGCGATCGAATCCGCCGCCTTGGAAGTAGACGAACTGTTGCGGCGACGGCATGATCGCCTGGGCATTTGCGGCGCAACCAAACTGAAACCCCAGGAGTGGCACCCCACCGACCGCGCCCTGCTCAATCACCCAGGTGACGGCATCGCCCTGTCCTTCTTCGAGCAACACGCGTGGCACGAGCGCGGAAATTCCGAAACCTAGGTTGATTGCCTCTCCTGCCTGGAGCTCCATTGCCGTGCGGCGGGCGATCACCTTTTCGGCGCTCCACTCAACCGGCGGGAACGCATCGAGCGGGGCGCGGACCTCGCCGCTGATCGCCGGATCGTAGGCGGTCTGCGTCGTTTGCATCTGTTCAGGATCGACGACCACGTAATCGACGACGACCCCGGGAATGCGAACACTTTGGGTGGGGATCGAACCCGCGATGACCTGCTTGACTTGCGCGATCACGATGCCGCCATTGTTGCGGGCGGCGAGGGCTTGGTCCAACCCGCCGAGATAAGCACCCTCATGCTCACAGGAGATGTTGCCGCGCTCGTCGGCGGTTGTGCCGCGGACAATTGCGACGTCGATCGGAATTGCCTTGAAGTACAACCATTCGTCGCCGTCGAACTCGACGAACCGGACAATGTCTTCGGTCGTGCGCTCGTTCATCCGGCCGCCGGTGCGACGCGGGTCGACGAAGGTGTCGAGCCCCACTTTGGTCAAGACGCCCGGGCGGTGGGCGGCGGCATCGGCGTGCATATGGAACAGCACACCGCTCGGCAGGTTAAAGGCCTCGACCCGATTCTCGTCGATCATCTGCCAGATCTTGGGCGATGGACGTGACGAAGGGCCACTGGGTAACGATCCGGCGATGACCCGTTCGAGGAGACCATCTTTGGCGATGTGGTCGATCCCATCGATGCCGTACATGTCGCCGGCGGCAATCGGATGAATACTCGTCAGCTGTTTGGGCTCGCCGGTCGCGTCGAAACGGGCGCCGATGGCCTTCAACATCTTGTCGGGACAGCCGAGCCCGCTTGAGGAACTGACCGAAACAGTCGCCCCGCTGGGAATGAGCTTTGCCGCCTCTTCGAATGACAGGACTTTGCCGCGCGGCATGGTCAACTCACTTCCAGTTACAGGCGAGGCTGCGCTCGACTTCGGTGGCGGAAGTGTACGCAATTCCATCGCCGTACCGGAACGGCCCCAAGGCAGCGACCTTCCTCGTCATGGTTAGTTGACTGATCCGCGGTCGTGCTTTCGTTGCCCCGCCCGGGGCTGAAAGCCCCGGGCAACGGCTTCTTAGCCCTTCCGGGACTAGGAACGAAATCGATGCCTCATCAGCGTGCTCTGCATGATGATGCAGGGTTGGGACAGAAGAGGTCAGTCTTGAACGGCGATGGTCCGGCCGGTCGCGGCCGACTCGGCCGCGGCGAGGGCAACCGCGAGTGAGCGCAGGCCGTCCTCGCCAGTGGCGGCTGGTTGACTGCCGGTCAGAACGGCCTGATTGAAGAGGCGGACGGAGCGAGCATAGAGATCTTCCATTTCGCCGTAATCAACGACGTCGCGCTCATCGCCGCGTTGAAGATAGATCATGCCTTTAGGGTTCTGCGTCATGATGTCGATCCCAACCAGCGAGCCTTCCGTGCCGTGGACTTCGAACCCGGTGGAGGCGTGACGAATCGTGAAGGCATCGTGAAATTGAGCGATTGCGCTATTTTCAAACCGGATGACGCCCATCACGCCATCGGCGAGGCCCTCGGCGGCCATGCCCTGGTTCGTCGTCATCGCCGTGACTTCGATCGGTTCGTCGTCAAGAACGAACCGAAGGGTGTCGGCGTCGTGCACGGTGATGTCGAGGATAACGCCGCCGCCGTGGGGACTGTTGACGCGCCAGCCGTGCAGGTTCTGCGGCAAATAAATGGCATGGAAGACGCGGACGGCGAGCGGTTGCCCGATGGCGCCCTCAGCGATGAGGCGCCGCAGGGTGCGGTGGGTGGCGGCGTTGCGCAGATGATGATTGGTTCCCATCGTCACGCCCGCCGCGCTGCAGGCTGCGACCATCTCCTTGGCATCCGCGAGGGTGAGCGCGAGTGGTTTCTCGCAAAGAAGATGCTTACCGGCTCGAGCAGTCGCGAGCGCCTGACTCTTGTGCTGTTCGTTCGTCGTGCTGATGTAGACGATATCGACCTCGGGATCTGCGAGGAGTTCGTCAATATCGTTGTAGACCCGCGGAATGCTGGCTTCGGCGGCGAATGCGCGAGCACGGGCGGGATCGCTGCTGACGATGCCGGCAACGTGACTGTTGGGATCACTGGCGATCGCGGGAATCATGCGCCCGCGCGCGACGTTGCTCGCGCCGATCAATCCCCAGCCAAGTTGTTTGCCGTCCACGACATCGCCTCTCGTCTAGCTGAGCGACAAGATCACCACGCTGCTGATCCCCCAACCGGCGATGCACAAGAGCAAGGGCCGATCGGTGAAGAGCAGCACTTCGGGGCTACCACCCAGATTGTGGCGGTGAACGAGGTAAAGATAACGAAAGATGGCATAGAGCACGAACGGGATCGTGAGCATCATCGACTTATTCTCGGGCACGCTCGCCGCGTCAAAAGTGTAGAGCGAATAGGCCATGACCGTCGCCGAGGAGACGATGCCGATGATTTGATCGAGCATGCCGATCGTGTAGGCATCGAGATTTGCGCGGTGACGTCCGGCCTGTCCCTCCAGGAGCACGATTTCGCTCCGGCGTTTGGCGAAGCCGATAAAAAGCGCCAGCAGCATTGTGCAGACATAGAGCCAGGGCGAGATTGGAACCGCGATGGCAACCGCGCCTCCAGCCGCCCGCAGCACGAAACCCGCGGCGATCGCGAAAACGTCAAGAATCACAAGCCGCTTGAGCATGTACGAATACGAAACCATCAGCGCGAGGTATCCGGCGATCACGGCGGCGAACGCGGGTCGGATCAGAAAACTGGCGATCAGACCGCCCGACAACAAGATCGCGGCGGCGATAACCGCCTGGCGAACCGAAACCTCGCCCGATGCGATCGGGCGGAATCGTTTGCGGGGATGATGCTTGTCCTGCTCGATGTCACGGACATCGTTGATCAGATAGATGGCGCTGCTGGCGGCGCAAAAAACGAGCGCGGCGGCGATCGTGGTCAGGAACGGGTCGAGATCGAAGACGCTGCGGGTGAAGATCAGGCCGGCGAAGACGAGCGCGTTTTTCGTCCATTGCAGCGGCCGCATCGCGCGGACGAGTGCTCGCGGGTTGAGCGCGGGCCGCGCGTCGGGCAAGGCAACGCCCGCGGCGTGCGCCGCGCCGTCTATTTGCTGAGCCTCACGTTGTCTGACCAACCTGTGCCCCGCGAACTTTGAGTACTGCCAATCTAAAAAGCCCGCTTTAGAATGCCGAGCGCCCCTTGCTTCCAGGGCACGCGATGACTAATCCCGCTTTGCGCCGCAAAGCTCGCCTGGTGCCCTTTGTACCATTCAAAGTTACGCAATAGCGCCTCCCGGTTCGAGTACTTTGGCTCCCACTGAAGTCGTGTTTGTGCCTTTTCGATCGACACAAATGAGTCTTTCGACGCGGTTTCGTAGACCCACTTGTATAACGGCGACCAACCAAGTCTCTCGAGGACACGCAAAGCGATGATCGCAGGCGTGGCGGGTATGCCGATGATCCGCTTGCCATGGCCGGCCGCGTCGAGCACGGCCTGGTAGTCGGCACGCATCGTGCCAAATTCCTCGGCCCCGATGTTGAATGTGTCGTTCACCGTGTCGGTAGGCAACGTCAGGCAGCACAAAATTGCTTGACAGAGATCTTCGACGTCGAGCAGCTGATAGCGGTTGCTGCCCGAGCCGATCATCGGGAAGTTTCGGCCGTCGAGCGCCCAATCGTAGAGGAGCGCGAACACACCCAACCGCTCCGTGCCGATGAATGACTTCGGCCGGAGGATGGGCACGACCAACCCCTTGGCCCGGTATTCGAGGCACACCATTTCCGCTTGAATCTTGGCTTGACCGTAGGGGCCAACGCCGTCGAGACGGTCGTCTTCGAAGAGCGGGTGGTGATCCGGGATGCCGTAGACCGCGGTTGACGAGATGTGGATCACGCGCGGGATGCCCGCGCTGAGGGCGCCCGCGAGCACGTTGCGCGTACCCTCGACATCGGTCGTGTAAATCTCTTTCGGTGTGTAGAGGGGCAGCGCGGCCGCCGTGTGCACGACGAAATCAGCCCCTTCCATGGCGAGGGCGACGGCGGCATCGTCGCGGATGTCGCCTTTGAGAACCGTGACCTTGTCGCGGACATCGTCGTAGGTGTAGTCGGCGAAATCCAACGAAGTGATCGCAAAACCACGAGCAAGGAGAAACCGCGTCAGATTGATGCCCAGAAACCCGGCGCCACCGGTAATGACCACCCGCGCCGGTCGACCGGCTTCACGCTGACTCATTCCACCAACTTTCAAACCAGCAATCGAATCCAAGTGCAGGGCCGCGATCGATGGGATCGTCGTCCTGTTCTTGTCAGTATCTAGCACGCAGCCAGGTGGATGCCATCAAGCCAGCCGATCCGATTCGCCGGCTCGACGCCGGCAAACTTGAAATGAGAGGTCTACTGCCAGCCAAGGCGCGATTTCCGGTTTGCGACCGTATCTTCTATTACACTGGGTTGACCTTTTGTCCATGTGGCGGATAGCGCCGGGTCTTGATCAGGATTGCCGAGACCGGTAGGATGACAATGTGGAACGGCAATTCGCGCCGATTGGCGTTTTCGATTCAGGTCTGGGAGGGCTGAGCGTCCTCCAGGAAATTCGCACCTTGCTCCCCGCCGAGGACTTGCTCTATGTCGCGGACGGTGCCTACTGCCCGTATGGCACCCGTACGCCCCAGGAAATCCTCGAACGCAGCCTGGCGATCGCCGGCGCACTGGTGTCGCGAAGCGTCAAACTCGCCGTTGTTGCTTGCAACACCGCGTGTTCGGTAGCACTCGACGATCTTCGCGCTCGGTTTTCGATCCCGATCGTCGGTCTCGAGCCGGCGATCAAGCCGGCGGCGGTCGAAACCAGGTCGGGCCGAATCGCCGTCATCGCCACACCGAGAACCGTTGCCGGCACGCGATTGAGGAACCTCGTCGAACTATATGGGCGAAACGCCGAGGTCCGCCTTGTCGCCGCCCCTGGTTGGGTCGATCTTGTCGAATCGGGACAAACTCGCGGCCTCGTGGCCCGAGACGCGGTCGAATCGCTGGTCCGCCCGCTGCTGGCAGCGGGCGTCGATACGATCGTTCTCGGTTGCACGCACTATCCCTTCTTGCGCTCCGAGATCGAGGCAAGTGCGGGCAGTCATGTCCGCGTGATCGACAGCGGCGAAGCGATTGCCAGGCGGACACGCGACTTGCTCGATCAGGGTGAGATTCGCCGCAACCATGGGCATGACGGCGTCACCAGTCTATTCACGACAGGTGACGCGGTCGCGATGAGCGCCATTTGCTCCCGGTTGCTCGGCCGAAACGTCGTAGCCGAGCACTTTCCCGTTTGACCCGATCAGCCGGTTGCCGGTGTTGCCGCCGGTGATGGCGCTGGAGTGAGTGTGGCTGTAGGCGTCGGGATCGGTACCTGCGGAACATCGCCGAGCATCTGATTGAGCCGGTCGTCCAGCCCAGCGACCGCGCTCGTCGTGTCGACACTTCCGCTCAGGATCTGGTTGACCGTGGTTGCATAGGCGGTCGAGACGTTGTCGTACAAGGACGCGGTCACCGTCGATGGGCGGGCGACCACGCCATCAAGAAAGAGATCGTGCAATCTCGCAAAAACCGGACGCGCGGAGAGCACGTCCGGATCGTCATACAGGTCCGCAATCGTCGGCAAACGGCCAAGCTCGATGGCACTCGACTTTTGCAGCTCACGGCTCGTAATGAACTTCGCGAACTCGATCGCCGCTTCCTTCCGATGCGAATATTTCGGAACCATGATCTCCCAACCGCCGAGCGTTCCCGTGCGATGGGTGCCGCCGGCATCGGATTTGGGGACGAGCGCAATGTCGAACTTATCCTTGATCGGCGAATCGGCGGCCTGGCCGAGCTCGTACGCATAAAGCCAGTTGCGCATGAAGGCAGCGTTGCCGGCCTGCCAGATAAAGCGTGCTTCCTCCTCGTCAAAGTCCATGACGTTCGCCGGAGAAATCGTGCCCACCCAGTTGCGCGCCCGTTCGAACGCCAAAATCGTCTTCGGATTGTTGACCTGCACCTTGCCTTCGTCGTCGACGATCGTTCCCCCACCGGCGGCGTATTGCCATTCGAGCGCATCACAGGTGAGGCCCTCATACGGACCGCCTTGCCAGACGTAGCCTTGAAAGTCCGGATTCGACGTGCGCTCTCCTGATTGAATCGCCTGCGCCATTGCTTCGAGATCTGTCCACGTCGTCGGCGGAGCGGAGAAGCCGTACTTTTCAAGCAGGTCCATGCGGTAGTAGAGGAGGCCGGCGTCGCCGAACCACGGAATCGCGGCGACATCTTTTCGCAGTACCGTTTTTCCAGGTGTTTGCCTACTTGGGATCTCGACATAGAGGGAATTGTTCTCGACGATCCGATCGAAGTATGGATAGCCCTGGCTTTTTATCTCCTTCGTCAGGCGGAAGAAGTGCCCGGCGAAGCGTCCGATCCAGGTCACGTCGATCATCGCCACGTCGAGCAGTCGCGATTCAAGCGTAAAGGTGCTCTGGTATTGCACGAGGCGGTCGGCCGCGCGAATGGGGCCGGATTGGCGGGTGACGATGATGCCGGTGGCTTGACTGAACTTATCGCAGGCCACTTGCTCCCACGGGGCAGCGGGACCGTCAGGACTCAAGACCACGATGATTTCGTCGCCGGCGAGATCGGTGCGCAGATTCTGAGGAAGAACGATGGTCGCGCCAAGCCCGGGAATCGGAGTCGCCAGGGTCGCCGCCGGGGTTGCTTGTTGCGCCGCCGCTCGTCTGGCTGGAAGCAAAGAACCAAGCGCGGATCCGCCGAGGCCGAGCGCCGCACCCTTGAGCAGACCACGTCGAGTCTGGCCCTGGGAAGTTGTCCGAAAGGGTCTGCCATCACTGTCAATTGTTTGTCGTGTCACGAATCCAGCCTTCGCCGAGCACCAAGTGAAACGGGTGCGAGTTTACCCCTTCACCGCGCCCGCGGTCAGACCGGTGATGATCTTGCGCTGGAAGATAAGGACCAAGAGGATCAAGGGTAAGGTCAAAACAACAGAGGCCGCCATCTGTTTCGCAAATGGCGGCTCGAACTGTTGGTGACCGGCGAACTGAGCGATCGCGGCCTGGACAGCACGTGCTTTTGAGTCCTGCGCAAACGTCTGCACGTTCAGAAATTCATTCCACTCGGCAATAAAGGTTAGCAAGCAGGTCGTGACCAGATATGTGGCCGCAATTGGCAAAATGAGTTGCCCCAAAACGCTCGTAATGGAGTGACCCGTCGACCGGGGCAGCCTCTTCAAGCTCGCCGGCCATTTCCAAAAATAACTTCAAATAAATTCGTCAACACCCAGACGGCGAAAGGTCATTGGGGAAGAGCCAGGCACACAACCCTGTGCATGCGGTTTGCCTAGAAAAGGCGATTGACTGATAGCCTCCTTGCAGGCTGTTTGATGAGCCCCCAACACGGATCGAGGATTTATGGCACTTAATTTGCACGATTGCATCGAAGCTGTTAGGTTGTGCGGCCAACGTGCTTGCGTTGGTTGGAGTTATCGCTTGGTCGATCACCGGGGGGCCGAAGATGGCCAAGAATCCGGTTGCGGGTGATCTCGCTGGTGCACCGGCTGTTGCTGGACCGCTAGCGGCGCCGAGACAAGTAGAGTGGCGAGCGGGCGGCCTCTCTCGTCTTCTGCGCAAGCGGTGGCTTGACGTCGTCATGGTCACGCCCCTGTTTGCTTACATCCTCTTTTTCATGCTCGTCCCCGTTGGCCAGTCGATCTATCTCAGTTTCGTGCACAAAGGCACCCATAGTCTGACCCTGGCCAATTACGATGACATCGTTCATCGCAGCCAATTCAAGGATGCGGTGGTGAATACGATCGGGATCACGATTATCGGCGTTTCAATGGAAATGGTCGCCGGCATCGTCATCGCTCTGATGCTCGCACGCGGGTTCTATGGTCGCGGCATTTTCCGCTCGATCGTGCTTGTGCCGCTGGGTGTGCCAACCCTAGTGGCTGGTGCCGCGATGCTCTATTTCGTGGGTTTTACCGGTTACCTCAATGAGATTCTGCTTGACCTCCATATCATCAACACGCCGGTCTATTGGCAGGAGAGCGGCGTCCGCGGCATGTTCACCATCGCCATTGCCGATCTCTGGAAGACAACGCCGCTCGTCGTCCTCATCCTGCTGGCAGGTCTGGAAGCGATTCCGGGCGACATCTACGAAGCCGCCAGCATCGACGGCGCCAGCGGATGGCACAAATTCTGGGACCACACCATCCCGCTCTTGATGCCGGCGATCACGATGGCGCTGATTCTGCGCGCGATCGACGCGTTCCGCATTTTTGATATCGCCCTTGTGATGGCCGGGCAGACGGTGCCGGTGATGAGCTGGTTCGTCTATTCCGAATACCGGCTCGCCGATAGCACGAACACTGCTTCGGCCGCCGCGGTCATCTTGCTCCTGATGATCATGGTCTTCGTCGTCACCTATTTCTTACTGGTCGCTCGCCGCACGGAGGATTCACGATGAGCGCGACCATGGCCCAGACTTCGATCGCGCCGGAGGGTGGCGAACTTAAGGAAGACCGAAAACGGTGGCTGACCTGGGAACAGGTCGGATTCTGGATTCTCGCGGCGTTCATCGCGTTCTTGCTGCTGTTGCCGCTCTATGTGCTGTTTAAGGTCTCGGTCAGCACCCTGGCCGATGCCACCTCTCCGCACCCGAGCTATCTTCCGCACAACGTTACCCTGGATAACTGGCGGCGGTTGGCGCAATGGGACAATGTCGGCCCGCCGCTGACTCATAGCTTGACGATCGCGTTCGGTACCGCCGCGGCGGCAATTGTGATTGCCGCGCCCGCCTCGTACGTGATCTCAAGGATGCCACGCGATATCCGATACGCGGTTGTGCTCGGTTTGCTGTTCACACGCATGTTCCCCGAAGTCATCATCGCCACCCCAATCGCGAGCAATTTCTTCAAGTGGGGACTCAACGACACGGATCCCGGCCTGATTCTGGCCCACCTGATTCGCGCTCTGCCGCTAGTCGCTTGGGTGTTGGTCGGGACATTCGAGGTCATTCCCGTCGAACTCGAAGAAGCGAGCCACGTCGACGGAAATGGACGCATCGGCACGCTCATGAAGATCGTGATTCCGCTGGCCGCACCCGGCATTGCGGTCGCGGCGATCTTCGCCTGGCTCGATTCCTGGAACGATCTTCTCTATGCCATCTACCTTTTCTTGTCCGAGAAAACGTTGCCGCTGCAGACCTACTACTACTCGAATCGCGGGAATGCGACGGACGTCGCAACCTTCGCGGTCATCCTGACTATTCCTGTCATTTTGTTCACGCTCGTCCTGCAGCGCTGGATTCGGAGTGGCTATCTGAGCGGCGCCGTCAAGGGATAGTTGGGCTTTATTCACTTGGCGACTCAACGGTGAGACGCGATCGGTGCCGGTCAGAGAGCCCGGCATGGCAACCAAGGAGGATCATCTATGAACTCGGATTCGGAACGCAATCGGGCGGTGATCGATGAGCTTGTCTCCGATCATTTGACCGGAAGATTGACCCGACGGCAGCTCTTCGCGCGCGCCGCGCTCGGGGCGTCGGCGCCAGTGCTGTCGGCGTTGCTGGCCCAGGGCGCTGCCGCCCAGCAGGCATCGCCTTCACCAGAAGCGTTGCAACTCGGCAATTACAGCGGCAAGAAGCTGCGCCTCGCGGTCGCGCTCGCTGACCCCGAACGCCAGGTCTATGACAACGATGTCATCCCGGGCTTCAAGGATGCAACCCAGGGCGATATCGAAATCGTGCAAATCGAGGCTGCCGACGTCATCACGACACTGCAATCGCAAGTGAGCTCGGGAAATGTCCAGATCGATATCCTTGATCAGGACAATAACTCGCTCGCGCCGCTCGTCTCCAACCAGCTGGTGGAAGAGTTGCCCGAGGCCACGCAAGTGATCCCCAAGCAGACGATTCCCGCGCTGCTCGAAGTGTTGCAGTTCGATAACAAGTATTACTTCCTGCCGGCGCGGCCGAACGTCCAAATCACCTATTACAACGAGACTGCGCTGAACGACGCCGGTGTCCAGCCCCCGATGACCTGGGACGATTTGACGAACGTCGGCAAGGCGCTCAAGGACAAGAACGGCGTCGGAAAGGTCGCCGTTCAGGGCGCGCCCGGCGGCCCGGTCGGCGTGACGGTGACCCAGTTCATCTGGCAGGCAGGTGGAGATCCGCTGAAGCTCAATACCGACCAGGCGGCGCAGGCGTTCACCTTCCTGCAGAGCCTCAAGGAATACATGACGCCGCAATACCCGACGGCCAAATTCGACACAATGAACACGTATCTCCTCAACGAGAGCGTGGATCTTGGGCAGAACTGGCCGTTTGGCATCAGCGTCATCGTAGGAGAGGGCAAGAAGACAGACGTCAAGGCTTATGAGGGTTGGTCAGGCCCGTCCGGCAACGCCCTCGTCCTTGGCGGCACGGTGATGGGCATTACCAAAGGCACGCCGAACCGCGACATGGCCCTCGACTATGCCAAGTACTTCATGTCGAAGGACGTGCAGGCGCTGCTGACCGCGAAGCTCGGTTGGCCGGCGATCCGCTCCGACGCGTTCGGCACGGTCGAGGATTGGCAGAAGCCGTACTTCGATGTCGTCAACAAAGCGTTGGGGATGGCCAAGCCGCGGCCGAACCTGACCTATTGGGGCAAGGTCGAGACAATCCTTGGCGACGCCTTCGACGACATCGTCACCAACGGCAAGGACGTGAAGTCGACACTCTCGGATTACCAGGGCAAGATCGACCAAGCCGCCAGCGGCGGGTAGGCGGACTTCCCCGGAATTCCCTCAACGCCTATCCTCTTCTCCCGCGTGCGGGAGAAGAGGATCCTTTATCGTCACGCGCCATTAGTGCGGTTTGATTTTGCAGTTACTTCGGAAACCTTCCCTCTTCCTCCCACGGGAGAGGGTGGCGCGAAGCGCCGGGTGAGGGAACTCCATGGGGTAACGCAACTTCCGCTGGTCGAAGGCTGCTGCTGGTTTGTTCATCACGCCCCGACTTCAGCAACGGCCTGCATTAGCTCGCGCACGCGCGAGCCATCCACACGGTTCCAGGTGACGCCGTCGACCTTGAGCGAGGACCCGACGATCGCACCGTCGGCATAGGCAAGCAACGCCGCGGCGTTGCTTGCCTTGAAACCGGTGTTGACCAACACCGGAATGCCGGTCGGTTTGACCGCCTCGACAACCTCGGCGAGCGCGGAGGCGGTGGCCGGTTGGCTTGTGATCGGGCCGGAAATCAGGATGGCGTCGGGACTCGACGAAAACGCGACCGAGCGCGCAACGTCGGCGATTGGTCGCGGCGCTAATTGCTGAGCGAACTCGGCATTGATGTTGAACATGAGCTTGACGTGTTCCACGCCGAGCTGGCGTCGGTAGCGAAAGGCATCGCCCGCGCTGCGAACCCAGACGCCGAAATCGCCGGCAAATGCGCCCGTGAAGATTTCGCGGCAGAACGCGGCCCCGGTCGCGGCTGCGACCGCGATGGTTGCGTTGGGGTCCCAGAGCACATTGACGCCAAACGGCACGGAGAGTTCGTCGCGAACGGAAGCCACGACATCGCTCATCGCGGCCACAGAGGCGAAATCAGCATCGAGCTGGTAGGGGCGGTCGTTCTCATTGCAGAACATGACCGCATGGATGCCGCCCGCTTGCAAAGCCGAAAGATCCCGTTTCACCCACGCGCGGACCGCGGCCATGCCGCCGGCGGTGTCATAGAGCGGAGTGCCGGGGAGAGCGGGAAGATGGACCATGCCGATAATAGTTTTCGGCACCCCGCTCAGGTCTTGCAGCCAATTCGCCACGCTCGCCACGCTCCCCCTTTGTAGCAAACATTAGGAACGGGAGCATACCGCGAGATCGGAGAGCGGACCTAATCAGGGATTTCGTAGCGACCCGATCGCGCGGTGAGCCGGATGCGAAAGACGATCGTGTCAGGGCCGAGGTCCGGCACGGGTGCTGGTTGCGGATAGACGATACGGAGGGCGCGCTCGCGGTCAGCGGGATCGAACATTTCCTCGTAGATACCATCGGCGATCACGCTGCGCCAGCGGTCGGACGCATCCACGCGGTCGACCTCGAACGAAACTAGCGGTTGCGCCCGCATCAGACGAATCTTCCGGCCAAGGCCACTATGGGCGTAGATCGCTTCGCCATCGTAGCCGTAGGCAAGGGGCACGACGTACGGGCGGCCATCTCCTCCTTCCGCACCATGAGCGCAGCAGGCGATGCGCCCGACGAGCGAACTGCCGAGCAACGCTTCAATCTCCTCGTCAGCCAAGGCTGCGATCACACCCACCTGTGCGGTCCTCCGCTCCACTCAGCGAACAGTCACTTCGAGCTCGTAGATAGCATTGTTCAAGTAGCCCTTTGCGTTCCAGAGCGCCTGTTCCGGTTGGACGAGGCCGCGCGCGTCGGTGGCCCGAGATCGCAAGCGCGCCGTGCCAGGTTTGGCCGGCCATTGATACGAGAAGCGGATCCAGGCAAGCGGTCCGGCTTCTTCGACGATTTCGGCCGACTCCCATGTGTCGCCGCCGTCGGTGCTGATCTCCACGCTAGCGACTGCGCCAAATCCCGACCACGCAAAACCCGTGACAACATGCGTTCCGGCGTCGAGCACTTCGCCGCTGCTTGGCCGGCTGATGATCGATTTCACCGGCATCTCGCGGACTGGAAGGACATGTTCTCCCGCGTCGGTGATCAGCGTGTAGTTTTCGAAATTCCAGAATCCGGCGAACGGCTGCGCGCTGGCGGTGATGCCTACCAGCCATTTGGTCGAGGCGATGCCTGCCCAACCGGGGACGAGCAAGCGCACCGGACCGCCATGGGGCACAGGCAGAGGCGCCCCGTTCATTTCCCAGACGAGCATCGTCTTCGGATCGAGCCCGACTTGGACCGGCAACCCGCGCTGCATGCCGGGCATGTCGCCGCCTTGTGCAATCAAATCGACTGCACTGCTTTTGAGACCGGCGAGATCGAGCACGTTCGGCAGCGACGTGCCGGTCCAAGTTGCGGTCCCGGCGGCATCGTTTTTCCACTCTGTGCCTTCCGCGGGCGGATTGAGAAAGCTGCGGCCATTGCCCGCACATTCGAGGAACGACGTGATGGTCTGTTGCGGAAGGGACTTCAGGTCGGCAAGTGAGAGGCTCTGCGGCTGCTCGACATTGCCGGTGATTTCGAGCCGCCAGACCTCCGGATCGATGTCAGGCGTGGGACCGTTCGAGCGCACGAAGAAGAGCTCGTTCGGCACAATCAGACCGTCGAGCACATCGAGCGGCATCCCGAGATTCGTACTGCCGTACGGGATCAATCGCGAATCTTTGCCTGGAATCGTCATAGCATTGCTTTCTTGTTGTCGCGCTCAACGATCACGAAGCGGTCCCGATCCTCAAGGTCACGCACCACGCGTGTACGGGAATCGGTAATGCGGTCATGTACGATGCTCACCGCCTCTACCGCGTGATTTGGATCAAGCTCAAGCACTACTGCGCCATGGGGCTTGAGAACGCGCGGGATATCATCGATCAATCGCCGGACCTCCGCCAGGCCATCGGGTCCACCATCGAGCGCAATCCGAGGCTCCGCCTTCAGTTCGGGATTTTCCATAATTTGAGCCGGGGTGAGATACGGCAGGTTCGCCAGGATGAGTTCGACTGGGTTCGTTATCGGCTCGAGCAAATCGCCAGCGATGAATTCCACCCGGTCTTCGAGGCCGAGACGTGAACTGTTCGCACGAGCGACGTTTAACGCTGCCTCCGAAAGATCAATGCCGATTGCTCGACCTTTCCAGGACTTGGCTATTTTCGCAAGTGACAGGATGATTGCGCCCGATCCAGTTCCAACATCAACAACTTCCGCATGTGGTCGAGAAGTGAGCCAAAGTTTCGCCCACTCGACAAGCTGCTCTGTTCCTGGGCGTGGGATCAGGACCGAAGGATTCACGATAAACGAAAATCCCATGAACTCGCGCTCACCGGTCATATAGGCGACTGGACAACCTTCCAGGCGTCGATCGATGAGCCGTTCGAATTGCGATTTGACTGAAGGATCGACAGGTTCTTGGAGGCGGGCGAACAATTCGGTCCGATCGATGCCGAGTACGTGACGGAGTAAGACTTCAGCATCCAGGCGCGGTGTATAGGTCCGCGAAGGCAGAAGGCGAGCGGTTGCCGCTCGCAACAATTCAGCCAGTGTCGGATTATCGGTCACGGCGTGGATCGCGTTAATCGGCGGCTTGGGATTGGTCTTCAAGACCGGCGTCGGCAAGGCGATCGGCTTCGTCGGCGGCGCGTAACTCTTGCACGAACGGATCGATCTGGCCATCGAGCACGCCTGGAATATTGCTCAAACTCAGCTTGATCCGGTGATCGGTGATCCGGTCCTGCGGGAAGTTGTAGGTCCGAATTTTCTCGCTCCGCTCCGCGCTCCCAATCTGCGAGCGACGAGCGTCGCCGCGCTCTTGGGACATGCGCTGTTGCTCGATGTCGTAGAGTCGCGACCGGAGCACGGTCAGCGCCTTCAACTTGTTTTTGAGCTGGCTCTTTTCGTCCTGGCAGGTGACGACGATGCTGGTCGGCAGGTGTGTGATCCGGACTGCCGAGTCCGTCGTATTGACGCTTTGTCCGCCATGACCGGTCGAGCGGTAGACGTCAATCCGGAGGTCGTTGTCGCTGATCTGGATGTCGACTTCCTCGGCTTCCGGCAGGACCGCGACGCTCGCGGTGGATGTGTGAATCCGCCCCTGGCTCTCGGTGACCGGTACCCGCTGCACGCGGTGGACGCCGCTTTCATAGCGCAGGTGACTATACGCGCCCTTGCCGTTCACCTCGAAGATGATCTCGCGGAAACCGCCGCCATCCGTTTCGGAGGCTGAAAGAACCTCGACTTTCCAGCGGTGTCGCTCGGCGTAGCGGCTGTACATCCGGTAGAGGTCTGCCGCGAAAAGCGCAGCCTCATCACCGCCGGTGCCGGCGCGGATCTCGACAATGACATTCTTGTCGTCGTTCGGATCTTTGGGCACGAGCAGCAGGCGGATCTGATGCAGCAATTCCTCGCGCCGCTGGCGCAATTGCTTGAGCTCTTCTTCCGCTAGCTCGGCCATTTCCCGGTCGTCATCGCGAGCCATGGTCTCGGTTTCCGAGATTGCGCGCTGGAGCGCGCGGTACTCGCGGTACGCTGCCACGACCTCGTCGAGCTCGGCGCGCTCGCGGCCGTATTCGGTCAGCTTGACCGGATCGGTCGCCACCTCCGGATCGGCCATGACATGGTCGAGCTCCTCGTAACGGCGTTCGAGCTCTGAGAGTGTCGTTAAGAACGTGGCCATAATCTCCGGGTCCTAGACGTGGGTATGCAGGACAGTCATGTTCCGTCGAGTGTCGTTATCACGCTGACTCGACAGGTAATGATAGCCGACGTTTGCTCCCGACACGGATTGCTAGGCGCATCTTCCTATGTGTTGATGCCGTTCCTCCCTTGCCGAATTGGCCCCAATTGCTGATTCCCCATTTGCACGTTTCGCGCAAAGCTTGGACAGCACTCGTGCAACAAATGGCTCTCAGCCCACCGTTCTGCCTTCGGCATCGGAGGTCACCATGAAACGATACCTCGCGATCACCTTCGGCTTTCTCCTGCTTTCGACCTTCTTCGGCGGCGCCCCGGCGGCCGCGCGACCGGCGACCGGGATGTCGTTCGGCTACATGTTCGCCTTGTCGCCCCCGACTGGTTACGTGAACTCGAAGGTCGTCGTCACGAATATCTTGTTTGCAGCGAACACGAGCGTGAAGGTGACATTCGATGGTGCAGCTGCGTGCACGTTCACGACCGCCTCGAATGGAACTGGATCATGTTCCTTCCGTGTTCCTGCGACCGACCAGGGACTGCATGAAGTGAAGGCGACTGGTGGCGGGCAGTCAAACTCCAAGTATTTCAACGTCGATCCCCGCGTCAAACTCACGCCGAATTACGGTCCACGCGGCACGACGATGAATGTCTCGCTGCGGGGATTCATGACTAATACGGCGGTCATCGTGAAGTGGTACAACTCAACACAGAAGATCACGATCAGAACGCTCACGACGTCGAGTACGGGAAGCGCGAATTTCTATTTCATGGTTCCGTCGAATGCAGTTAAGGGGCCGTATAAGGTCTGGGCGCGGCAATACAACGGCATGTCAACTGCCGCGACGTTTACCGTCACGTAATCAACATCGAGAGTTTCAAAAGACGGCCGTGGGGCGAACGCCCCACGGCCGTCTCTCGCGCAATTCCGACGCTTAGTCGAGACGCGCTATGCGTTCTTTCAAGCGCTCGACGCTGTCGGCGAACCTATCCGCCTCGTACCGCATCAGCCGCCTGATCGTGAGCGCCTCCAATTCGGCTCGTTCGACGATTTTTTGCGCCGTTGTTTGCGCTTCATAGAGCAAGAGTTCGATCGACTCGGGCTCGAGAGGGTGTTCCTTCCACTCGCGCATGGTCGCGGACAAGCTCGCCTGAGCGTCCGCCAGCTTGGCGATCGCATTCCTCACTTCGAGAAACGTCTCAGGCGCCGTCGAATCCAACGTGGTGGACGAAACCGCGGCGGAGCGAGAGGGGCTGCCGGTGTTTTCACTCGCCATGACGCTTCAAAACCCAGATGCGCTGGGCAAACGCACCTCGATCAAATCATCACCGGCGTGAACCGTCTCGAAACCGGCGCCCTCGTTCCAACCTCGAAGATCGTTGATTGATACCGGTTGACGAACCACGACGTACAACCGCAACACGCCTTCCGCGTATTCACGGGGCTCAACCGCGTCGACCTGGGCGAGCTGGGAAAGGTAGCGCTGCAACGACAGGGCCGTTGCCGCGCGCGGCACTCCGTGCACGAGAATCGTCAGCGAATGGGTTTCAACGGCCGGCTCCGGTTCCGGTCTCAATTCTTCAGCTTCAGTAAGCACCGGCGCCTGAGATTCCTGAGGAGGCGCCGTCGGCTCGACGGTGATTTCACCGCTGGCTTGCTGGTCGAACGGTGACACGGTCATGACTTCCGCTTCGTCGAGCGGCGCTTCCTGCGCGGCTACTGTCGCAGACGGTGGCTCTGCCGTTTCCGTGGGCGTGGCGACTTGTTCGGGCTCTGGCGCCATCGTTGCGGAGCGTTCTTCGGGCGTGGCGAACGCGATATATTCAGGCGGCGACTCAAGGAATTGCGCAGCGATGGACTCCACACCGGGCAAGTGTTGAGGCGTATCTACGGGCTCGTCGGGCGGCAATTTTGCCTCGGCCTCCTCGATGGCATCGCTCAAACGACGCCCGAGTCGTTCAACTTGTCCCTGAACGGACGTCACGTCCTCGAGCAGCGCGGCCAACGTCGCGCGATAGCGAGCAAGATCGGTTCGCTCCTGCTCGGCCTTCGCCATCTGCATTTCGCGGCCGGCGGTTTCGCGCAATTCCATTGCCTGGCGCAGGAGATCGCCCGATCGGGCGATGTTGTCGTGGATGACCTGATCGAACGACTCAAAGAACGCGAGGCGCTCTTTCAAACGGTCAATCTCTGCGCGCGACTCCTCGCTCGCTATGGGGTCCCGAGGGTGATCACCGCTGTCTAGATTACTCACGCCTACCGCCGTTCCTTCAGCTACGAGCAAGCTTCACTGTTGTCGCCGTGATGATCCGAGTGTAGCACCCTCGCGACCGAATTTGGATGGGTTCCGTGGCGGTTTGTCATGTGATTCAGCAGCGCCAAGCACGAACGGACTACAATGCGAACGTGACGCTTTGGAGGAGCGGCGGCGTCCGCCCCCACCCGCGTCGAGGACTCAATTGATTCGAGGAGTAAGCGGAACCGCATGAGCCAAATTCTTGAGCTGGCGCGCGAGCGAGTGCTGTTTTATGACGGCTCGATGGGCGCCACTATTCTCAACATGCAACTTGACGCCGATGCCTACGGCGGTAAAGAGGGATGTAACGACTACCTCGTTCTCTACAATCCCTCGATTATCGAACAGCTTCACGCCTCTTTTCTCGAGGTTGGCGTCGATGTGCTCGAAACCGATACGTTCGGTGGCAGTCTGATCAAGCTCGAAGAGTATGACCTCGGCGAGCGCACGTATGAGCTCAACCGCGCTGCCGCCGAGCTCGCGCGGCGAGTCGCCAAGGACTATTCGACGCCGTCCCACCCCCGATTTGTCGCGGGTTCGGTCGGACCGACCGGACTGCTCCCCGCGTCCGAGGATCCACTTCTCGGCAAACACCGCTTTCAGGAGGTCGTCGATCTCTTCCTCGATCAGATCCGCGGCTTGGTCGACGGCGGCGCCGATTTGCTGATCATCGAAACCGTGCAAGACATCCTCGAGCTGAAGGCGGGGATTCATGCGGCTGAGCGCGTGTTTGCCGAGAAAAACACGCGGATTCCGATCCACGCCTCGGTCACGCTCGACACCTCGGGCCGCATGTTGCTCGGCACCGACATTGCCGCGGCGCTCAATATTCTGGAACACCTGCCGGTCGACATCATCGGATTGAACTGCTCGACCGGACCTGATTACATGCGCGACCCCGCGCGCTATCTCGGACAGTACTCGACTAAGCCAGTCGCGATCATTCCCAACGCGGGCATCCCCATCAATGTCAACGGACTGGCCGCCTTCCCGATGCAACCGGAACCAATGGCGACCGCGCTTCGAGAAATGGTCGAAGAATTTGAAGTCGGGATCGTCGGCGGGTGCTGCGGGACGACGCCCGATCACTTGAATGAGGTCGTGCAGCAGATCAAACGACGCGATGTGACGGTCCGCCCGGCGACCCCGCTGCCGCAGATCGCGAGCATGATTCACGCGGTCTCGCTGCACCAGGAGCCGGCTCCGCTGATCGTCGGCGAGCGCGTCAACACGCAAGGGTCCCGTAAGGTGAAGCGCCTGGTCATGGCCGACGACTACGACGGACTGCTCGAGGTCGGTCGCAGCCAGATGGAGGAAGGGGCGCACGCGCTCGATGTCTGTACGGCGCTGACCGAGCGTCCGGACGAGCGCGCCATCATGCGCGCGCTCGTCAAAAAATTGGCGCTCAACGTCGAAACGCCGCTCGTGATCGACTCGACCGAGGCCGACGTCATTCGCGACGCCTTGGAACAGTATCCCGGCCGCGCGATCGTCAACTCGATCAATATGGAGAACGGGCGAGCACGGATCGAAGCGGTCATGCCTCTGGTCCGGGCCCATGGCGCCGCAGTGATCGCGCTCACGATCGACGAGGACGGGATGGCGAAGACGGCGGAGCGCAAAGTCGCCGTCGCCCGCACGATCTGCGACATCGTCACCGGTGAGTACGGCCAGCAGCCGGACGGCCTCATCTTCGACGCACTGACCTTCACGCTGGCCACCGGCGATCCGGAATTCACCCGCTCCGCGATCGAAACGATCGAGGGCCTCCGCCGGATCGAAGAAGAGATGCCAGGCGTGCTCACAATCCTTGGCGTTTCGAACGTCTCGTTCGGCCTCAATCCCGCCGCGAGGCGGGTGCTAAACGCCGTTTTTCTCTATCACTGCGTGCAAGCGGGACTCGATCTCGCGATCGTTCACCCCTCGCACGTTGTGCCCTTCTCGGAGATTCCGGCCGAGGAACGGGCGCTGGCCGAAGATCTCGTCTTCGCCAGACAGCCGGACGCGCTCCAGAAGTACATCGAATTCTTCGAGGGACGGTCAGACGCCGACGGGCCAAGCGGGCCTGACCCGATGTTGGAGATGAACCCGCGAGAGCGTCTCTACTACCGCATCGTCTACCGCAAAAAAGAAGGCGTCGAAGAGGACGTCGATCAGGCGGTGCGTGACGCCGGCGATCCAGTCGAGGTGCTCAACAACGTGCTCTTGCCGGCGATGAAAGAGGTTGGCGACAAGTTCGGCGCTGGTGAGTTGATCCTCCCGTTCGTCCTCCAATCGGCAGAGGTGATGAAGCGAGCCGTGGCGCGACTCGAGACCTACCTCGAACGCCAAGAGGGCGTGACGAAGGGAACGGTCGTGCTGGCGACGGTCTTCGGCGACGTGCACGACATCGGCAAGAACCTCGTCAATACTATCCTCACCAACAACGGCTACACCGTCCACGATCTCGGCAAACAGGTGCCGATCAACCGGATTATCGACAAAGCGGTTGAAACGAACGCGACCGCGATCGGGCTCTCGGCATTGTTGGTGAGCACGAGCAAGCAGATGCCGCTTTGCGTGAAGGAGCTGCATCACCAGGGCCTGAAGTTCCCGGTCATCATCGGCGGCGCCGCGATCAATCGCGCCTACGCGCAGCGCACGCTCTTCGTTGGAGATGAGCTTCCGTACGGTCCTGGGGTGTTCTACGCGAAAGACGCCTTCGAGGGACTTTCGCTGATGGACCGGATCATCGATCCGGACGAGCGACGCCAGCTCGTGCAAGCGACCGTTGAAACGGCGAAGACCGCGCTCGGCAAACCGGGCCGGGAAGCGTTCAGCGTGCCCGCGGAAGCGTCAGCAACCGAAGGGCGCACGGTGCGCGACGTCGAGCCGCCGCAACCGCCATTCTGGGGCGTGCGGGACATGAACGGTTTCTCGCTTACCGACGTTTGGCCGCATCTCGACCTGAAAACGCTCTTCCGCCTGCACTGGGGCGGCAAAGGGGTCAAGGATGAAGCGTGGGATGAGCTTCAACAGACCGAGTTTTTGCCGCGGCTGAAGTCGATGCAAGCTGAAGCCGAGCAGACGCATTGGCTCGATCCCAAGGTGCGTGTCGGCATCTTCCCGGCCAATGGCGATGGCAACGATCTCGTCATCTTCGATCCCGAACATCCCGACAAGGAAGTGGCGCGCTTCGTTTTCCCCCGGCAACCGCGCCGCGAACGATTGTGCCTTGCCGATTACTACCTGCCGATTTCAAGCGGCAAGCGCGATGTCGCGGTCTTGCAAATCGTGACCGTTGGCGCGGAAGCGACGAAACGGACCGATGAGTTGCAAGCTCGTGGAGACTATGCGGACAGTTTCTACAGCCATGGGTTGGCTGTTCAAAGCGCCGAGGGCCTCGCCGAATACGTCCACCAGCGCCTACGGCGAGAGTTGGGCATCAGCAAAGAGCAAGGCAAACGATATTCGTGGGGCTACCCCGCCTGTCCCGATCTCTCGCAGCACGCGATCGTCGACCGCTTGCTGGACGCGGAAGCAATCGGGATCAAGATCACGGAGGGTTATCAGTTCGATCCCGAACAGACCACGGCCGCCCTCGTCGTCACCCACCCCGACGCGAAGTATTACGCGCTGGCGCGATCAGGCGGGGATGGGGAATTGCTTTAGAACGAAGCAACCCTGACCCGGCGCTTGCGCACCGCTCTCTTCCTAACGCGATGAGAGGGCACGAGGAGCCTACGCGGCTCGCACCGCGTGCCCGGGGATCAATCCGCCAGAGGGTTCCCGGGGCTAAACCTGGAAAGGCGGCTCACGACCGGCTCACGAGCGGCCGCGGCTCCTGCCATGGGGGTGCCGAGCTCAGCCTCGGAGAGGTTTCGTCTTAGCGGGGCACCCTTTGGGTCACTTCCAGCCCGGCGTCGTGGCATCGCCGCGTTGCTCGTCTTTGCCCGGCGTCGCGGCGCAGCCGAGTAGTGGCGAGGACGAACGAGCCGTGGCCATGACGAGCGCGCTCGGTCATCTTGCGCTGATGACGAGGGCAATGGGCGGAGTGATTGACTGCTCCGCCCATGACATTTCCTCATTGACGCTCGGAACCTAATCCAGAATCGTTACCGGCGTGCCGACCGACGCCCACTCGTAGAGCCAGGCCGCCACGTCGAGCGGCAAGTTCACACATCCATGGCTCATGGGATGGCCAAAGTTATTGTGCCAATAGGTGCCGTGCAGGGCATTGCCACTATTGTCGAAATACATCACATTCGGCACATCCTCGACCTTGTAGTGTTGGTCGCTGATTGTGCCTTCCATCGTCTGCACATCGTACTTCGTGAGAATTGAGAAGTTGCCGGTCGGCGTCACCGTTTCGGGCACGTTGCCAACGCCGATGCTGACGAGACTCGAGATGACCAGATCTCCTTCTTCGTATGCCCACATTGCCGACTGCGACTTGGAAACCACGATCTCCTTGTAACCACCGTGCTGCGGACCAGGGCCCTCGCCGAGATCGCGGCCGAGATCGCCGCCGACGCTGAGGAAAAGTGATTCGTCGTAGATGGGAATGTCGTCCGGCTTGGTGATGGGCTCGGTTTTGAGCTTCAACTGCTTGGCAAATTCCTTGCCCAGCGAACGCGGCTCGACAACTTTGCCTGACTTCCAGCGGAGCACCGTGCGCTCAAAATACTGCGTCGTGTAACCATCAGGCGTCTTCAGCTCTTCGGTCAGCGGCAAACCGAGGAGCGGCAATCCGCCGTTCGTATCCCAGTAGTCCTTGAAGCCAAGGTGAACAGTATGGCCATTGTTGAACGCCGTACAGTCATCGACCCCGAGGTGCTTGCAGGTGCCCTTTTTCGGCAGCATCATCGACGGGTATCGCTTCTGATCGAACTGAAGCGCTTCCTTCCCGAGGAAAAGCCCTTGAACCTGCCAATCGGCTGGATCATCAGGAAGATAGACCAACGCGCCGTTCTCGAAATACTGAACCGTGTTTTCTTTTTTCTTGTCGAGACCGATCGGCGCCTTCGCGTTCAGTTCCTCAGTAATGGGATTACCGAGCAGCGCGCCATAGGAGCGCCACGCGTCAAGAAATAGCCCGTTGACGGTGTGTCCTGAAGGCTCAACAAAAACCGTTCGCGGGGCCGCGGATGCGTTCGGCGGGGTCAAGACACTGGTAAACAGCGCGAGCACTAACCCGATGCCGAGCACCCCAGCCAGACGCGCACGACGATCCATGAGCTTCATCTAGGAGCCTCCAGTTACGACCAAATTCGTTCCCACGCAACGACCGCTTCGGGTTCTCGTCGAGAACGCCAAAAACCAAGGCGACGTGAGTTGTCTGCGGGCGCTGAAATCGAGTGGGGCAACGACCCCTACTATACCAAAGCGTTTAGGCTGAATGCATCTCCCCTCTTTTTCCTATTTATCCTACCGCAATGTGCGCCGCAGACGGAAAACCGCTTCCTGGCGCCGCGGTGCGTGCTACCATCGAGTATTCGTCGCGGTTGGTCTGTTGGAGGATCGTTCGTTGTCACGCATGGTTTGGATCGAGCCTGAACCTATTCCTCCGGACCTGGAGCCCCTCGACAACGACCCTTTGATCAATGAGCTTCTCTATCGCCGCGGAATCCGCACGAAGACCGCGGCCCTTGAGTTTTTGCGAAAGCATCCACGGCCCGCGCCTGATCTCAGTCTTTTGCCCAACCTCGATCGCGCGGTCGAACGCGCATGCACGGCAATCGAAAAGGGCGAAACGATCGCCGTCTACGGCGACTATGATGCGGATGGCGTGACCTCTACGGCCCTCCTCGTGCGCGCCCTTCGCGCCGCCTGCGGCGATCGCGCGCGCGTGCTCTATCGCTTGCCGACGCGCGAGGAAGGGTATGGACTGAACCTGGCGGCAGTCGATGCGCTGGCACAAGCCGGTGCGAGCTTGTTGATCGCGGTCGACTGCGGCAGCACCGACCATCAGCATGTCGCCCACGCCCGCGAGCTCGGTCTCGACGTCATCGTGTTCGACCACCACCGCATGCACGACGAGGGGCCGGAAGGGGCCATTGTCGTGTCCGCCCAACTTGCCGATTCCGGCATCTACCGGGAACTCGCCGCGGTCGGCGTTGGCTACTTCTTCGTTTCAGCCCTCGCCCGCGAAGGGTGCAAGCTCGACGGCGAGAATGGCGACCATGAGACCAGTTTGCTTGATCTCGTCGCCCTCGGCACTGTCGCGGATGTGTCCCCGTTGCTGGGCGCCAATAGGGCGCTCGTACGCGACGGTCTGGCCAAGATGCGGTCGAAACCTCGGGCCGGGGTTGCGGCGCTGTGCCGAAAGGCAAGTTTGAGCCCATCTACGCTGACAACAGACCAAATCTCGTTCCGAATCGCGCCCCGGCTCAACGCCGCCGGGCGCATGGGAGATCCCCGGCAGGCGCTCGAACTGCTCTTAACCGACGACCCTCTCGAGGCCGAGAAGATCGCCACTGAAATCGAGACCATGAACACCGAACGGCGATCAGCGTCGGCGCGCATTGTGGACGAAGCGGACAATGTGATTCGCAGCACTGCAGGTTGGGAAGAGAAGCGGCTGCTAGTTGTGCGAGGACCAAATTGGACCTCAGGCGTGCTCGGCGCCGTCGCCAGCCAACTCGTCACCCGGTTTGGCCGTCCAGTGGTCGTCCTCGCCGACGACGGAGCCATCAGCCGTGGCTCGGCGCGATCCGTCCTTGAATTCGACATCAGCGTGGCGCTGCTCGATTGCGCAGACCTCTTGCTGACCTTTGGCGGACATAGTCAGGCCGCTGGTCTGAGCTTGCCCAGCGACCGAGTGCCCGAGCTCACGGCGCGACTGAACCAGGCCATTGCGGATTCCGGGCTTGAATTTTCCTCGGAACCGACCCTTGTCATCGACGCCGAACTGACGCACGCTCAGCTTTCAAAAGAGACCGCGAAGAAAGTCGAATCACTCCAACCCTTTGGCCAAGGCAACCACACACCGCTCTTTCTTATCCGTAATTTGGTCGCTCGCCAATACGACGTTCTTGGGCAGGATAGGACTCACCTTCGGGTGCAACTCGAAACGTCGAAAGGGATTTGCCGCGCGGTGATTTGGGGCGCGGCCGCGCGCTCGCGGGAATTGCTCAACCGACCAACGATCGACATCGTCGCCGTCGTCAGCATCGACACCTGGAACAACCAGGAGCGACTGCAGGTCGAGATCAAGGATTTTCGGGAGTCCGCAATGTCGTAAGAGCGCAGAAATGCGCGGTGGGATTCGGCGAGAATATGTTTAGCCCTGAGGTACCGTCGCGCCGATGAAAAAGGGCGCACCGCGGTGCGCCCTTCGGACTCTACGCTGTCAGCACTTGATCACACGATTCATCAGGCGTCCGCGACGACGCCTGCATCAAACGGCGCCGGTGGGACCGGTGTCTCGACGGTGGCCAGGCCGTCGACGGAGTCGTCAAAAAGAATCGCCTCGCGGATCACGTCGTCCATGTTCGCGACGAAGATGAATTGCATGTCTTTGAGCACATTCGCTGGTAGCTTGGTGAGATCGCGACTGTTGTCCATTGGCGCGATCAGCCGCCGGATTCCGTGGCGGTGAGCGGCAAGTGCTTTGTCCTTGAGACCGCCGATCGCGAGCACGCGGCCGCGCAAGGTAATCTCGCCGGTCATTGCCGTGTCATTCCTGACCGGTCGCCGCGTGAGTGCTGAAATCAAGGCTGTTGCCATCGTGATCCCGGCCGACGGACCGTCCTTCGGCGTGGCCCCTTCCGGCAAATGGATGTGCAGATCGAGCTTCTCCTGGAAATCGGGATCGATTTGCAATTGGTCGGCCCGGGAGCGGGCGTACGACAGTGCCGCCCTCGCCGATTCCTGCATGACGTCGCCGGCCTGGCCGGTGATGGTGAGACCACCCCGCCCGGTCATCGTCGCGACTTCGACCGGAATCAGCTCCCCGCCGATGTCGGTCGTGCCGAGCCCGATCGCAAGACCGACTTGGCTCTCGTCGATTTCCTGATCGAAACCGTACTTCTTGGGACCGAGATAATCTTCGATCCGCTGCTCGGTCAGACGAATCTTCGTGGTCTTGCCGCGGACGATATCGCGCGCAACCTTCCGGCAAATGGAGGCGAGCTCGCGATCCAGTTGACGGACGCCCGCTTCGCGCGTGTAGTCGCGCACAATCCGAGGCCAGATCTTTTCGGGGATCTCGAGCGATCCCTTGGCCAGACCGTGGTCCTCCATCTGCCGGCGCAGCAGATAGCGGCGGCCGATTTCAACCTTCTCTTCTTCGGTGTAGCCCGAAACCTCGATGATCTCAATGCGGTCGCGCAACGGCCGCGGAATCTGATAAGCGTAGTTGGCTGTGGTGATGAAGAGCACCTTCGACAGGTTATACGGTACGTCGAGAAAGTGATCCGTGAAGGAAAAATTCTGCTCGGGATCGAGCACTTCCAACATTGCCGCCGCGGGATCACCCCGGTAATCCGATGAGAGCTTGTCGATCTCATCGAGCAATATGACCGGGTTGATCGTTTGCGCGGTTCGCATCGCGCCGATGATCCGCCCCGGCATGGCGCCGATGTACGTCCGCCGGTGTCCGCGAATTTCCGCCTCGTCGCGCACGCCGCCGAGACTGACGCGCACGAATTGCCGTCCCATCGAGGAGGCGATCGATCGCCCGAGGCTCGTCTTGCCGACGCCTGGAGGTCCGAGCAAGCAAAGAATTTGCGCCGAACCGCGTCCAGAACCCACGGAATCGGCGCGCAATTTGCGCACGGCGAGGAATTCGAGAATGCGGTCTTTGACGTGCTCGAGACCGTAATGGTCGTCGTTCAGCAGCCGCTCGGCCTCCTCGAGATCGATGCGATCTTCTGATTCTTCGGCCCAGGGGAGGCCGAGCATCGTGTCGATATAAGTCCGAACGACAGTTGCCTCGGCCGAGACCGATGGCATCCGCTCCAACCGTCCCAGCTCGCGCCCGAGTTTTTCCTCAACCTCGGCCGGCAATCCGCGCGCCGCGATCTTGGCGCGTAGTGTTTCGATCTCGTTGCCTTGCTCGCCGCCGAGCTCGTCGTGAATTACCTTCAGTTGCTCGCGCAAGTAGTACTCGCGCTGATTCTTGTCGATCTGGTCTCGCACTCGATCGCGAATCTTTTGCTCGAGCTGGGCAACCTCAATTTCACTCGCCATGTAGATGGCGAGCTGTTCCAGCCTGGTGATCGGATTGACCGTTTCGAGCAAATTTTGGCGGCGATCGGCGTCAGTCAGGAGTTGAGTCGACAGCAAGTCGGCCAGGTGACCTGGATCTGTTCCGCGCTGAATCATGTCCAGCACTTCGGTCGACAGTTTGCCGCGCGCCTCGGCGTACTTGCCGGCAAGCTCTTGGATATGCTGAATCATCACCTGAGATTCGTCCGCCGATAGCTCCGCTTCTTTCATTTCATCAGCGGTCACGGTGTAGTACTGCCGCGACTGGTCGAACGCCGAAAGCCGAACTCGAGACACACCCTGCAACACGACCTGGATCGCGCCGCCCTGTTGGCGCTCAACCGAGATGATCTCAGCCAAGGAGCCAATCACGCGCAAATCTTCAGGTTGTGGGTCTTCGACTTCGCTGTCAACGTGCGCAGTGACGACAATCCGCTTTTCGCGGACCAGCGCTTCCTCGACCGCTTGGATTGACCGCGGTCTGCCGACGAGAAGAGTGACAATGTTGCGCGGGAAGATAACCACGTTCTTCAGCGGCAAGAGGGGATAGCGTTGGGTGTACAACTCGTAGCGGCTCATAGTGGTCTGCTTCTTCGAAGTCGCATACGACAACACGCCTCTCCGAGCACTCAAGCAGAAACTCATCGGCGGCTGCCGAATGCGGGCTGGGCAGTCCCTTGCTTTGCAGGGTGCCGCTCATCATACCCTACGGCAGAACCGGTAGCCAACTCGACGGAGGCAACTCTTCCAGTTGAAAGCACATCCTGGGCCCGTCGAATCGTGTACGTACACTATGGACAGACGTGGGACATGCTGTCAAGTGTTCAGCCAACCAAAAGCGGCCAGTTGCCGGAGATTTAGTACCCCTCGGCTGGGTTGTCCAGGTGACACTGCGCTCGTTTCTGAGACGCCCGTCGCCAAGTACAATCTCGCGCGGCAAGATCGGGTTTACGCACGATTTGGTGGAGAACCGAGATGAGCGTCGCGCCGCGATGCCATGAGCGCGCCGAGGCGTGGCCGCGTCGGCTGTGCCTGGGATTGCTTTGTCTCGCGATCGTGGGCCTCACCGCGTGCGGCGGCGGGAATAACAACCCCGCGACGGCGACGCCTGCCGTGCCCACACCGGTGGCGTCTCCGACGGCAACGATCGGTCCGTCAACGCCAGGAAATTTTGCCGCCGATGCTACGGAGCTGGGAAAGATCGTCTGGGCGACCGGCATTGACGACACCACGAAGGCGCCAAACGACCACGTCAGCGCCTACAGCCACGACGCTCCCGCAATCTACGCGGTGCTTCCGGTGATTCGGCTCAATGCCAAAGCTCGAATTACGGCCGAGTGGGATTACGACGGCACGCCGATGCCAAAGGTGACGACGATTATCAACGGTTCGGATTTGCCGAAGGGCGGATGGATTGAGTTTCATCTGCAGCGTGCGACGAATCTCTTTTGGCCGGTGGGTTCCTACCACGTACGCGTGCTCGTCAACGGCCAGCTTGCGCAAGAGTCCTCCATCGAGGTCAAGCCGCCTAGCCAATGAGCACTAGCGATTGCCGACCGACGGAACTATCAAAACAATGCGGAGTGGCTAGTTCTTCCTTGCACGACGGACGCCGAGGATGCTAGCCTTCGTTATCAGAAAAGGCAATCCGCAACCAAGGGCGACACGCTCGCCTAGCGAGTCCGCCCACCTTGAACCAGGCGAGTGCGACGCCGGCAAACGACTGGACCGGTCGATCGTATCGAATCCCCGCTGCCCACCGTTGGGAGCGGAATGTCGCGAGGCTCTAAGATGGTTCAGCGCAGATGCTCATCAGATGGCCAATCTCAGAGCGGTTCCGAAGCCGGCGTGATACCCGACTCGCTTGCCGAATCGGGTGAAACCGCGGTTGAAATCTGCTCTACGGGGACAGAGGAAGACAGCTACCGGGCGCCGACGCTGTTCGCGTGGCAGTCCGGCCGTCAAGTGCTCCTACTGGATGAAGAACTTGGTGGTCACTGGCAAATGGCGGAGCTTGAATACGATCCCATCCTCAACCGCTACGTGGAAGTTCGTCGCGCGACTTACGACTGGTTCCGGGAGGCACTCGGCGCACTCATGAGCCGAGCATTGCTCTCCGGCGAAGCCGTCGCCGAGGATGCAGGCACGAACCTCCTCGCCTGGTACTTCGCCTACTATGCGCCGATCTTGGCCACCGAGCCACACTAGGCAGTCCGCTCACTCCCAGTCCCAGAGAACAACCGCGACGCCGGGTTGAACATGACCCAGAGGTTGTCTAACTCCCGGGAGAACCCCCGCCGGGACGAGGCGCGGAGCGCTTCAAACCACACACTTCTTCTTCGCATCACCAATGCTTTCTCGTGCACGCTCGGGAAGTGCGATTTCGAAGTGACGGAACTTTAGGAACTCCCAGCTCCTACTTGTGTTCCAGAGGAGGGATCTTCTCGCCGGCTTCGATGCGGATGGGGAGGATGTTCTCGAAAGGCGTGAGCGGGCAGCTCCAGCCGTGGCTGTACGCGCAATAAGGGTTATACGCGTAGTTGAAATCGACGACGAGCTTCCCATCCGGCCGCTTCTGCGGATCGAGATAGCGGCCCACGCTGTAGGTCTCCTTGCCTGCCGTAGCATCCTTGAATGGCAGGAAAAAGCGTCCTCGTTCGACATCCTTGAATACGGTCAGTTTCGCGGGCTGGCCATCCACCTCAAAATGGACGCGGCCGGCGCGGATGAATTGCTTGACTGCATTATTTGCGGTCGGTAATTCGATACGCTCCCCGACGTCGTCGCCGCGCTCGTCGATTTCGAGCTGGAACGCCAAGTCCGGGCGCTCGTCAAAATATGCCAATCCCTTGAATACCGGTCGGTCTCCGTCGGAAAGCGGAGAGTGTTCGTCTGTTGCGAAGTACTCGTCGCGCCGGGTTCGATAGCCACTTAATCGACTCTTCGTCATCTTCTGTCCTTCAACACGCTGGTTCCGGCAAAAAACACCGCTGGAGTCCAATACTTTCTAAATGATAGTATAGCAGATCAGTCAAATCACGGGGCCGCGGTCTGTACCGGCGCGGCCCCATTCAGCGAGGGGCCGACCGACGTAGTCGGAAGCGGTGGAAGCTGTGGTTCCGTGCCCCGAGCGGTTTGCGGCTGAACCTGCACCGGCCCCACGGTTACAGATCGCACTGGCGGTGGTTGCACTGCCGGGCGCTCGTCGCCGTCGCTGCCACCGCTCGTTCCCCCCGAGGAGCCGCCGATCGCGATGATCAGCGTAACGCAGACGATAAAGAGGATGAGCAGTCTGCGCTCGGATTCTAGCCAGGCAGGAAGCTCCGGCAGTTGGCGCCCAGGTGGTTCCTCATGCGGGGCAAGAATCCACTCCGTGGAAAACGGCTTCGGGCCCGATCGCTCGCCTTTTTGACCTACACGCAGCGGCACGGAGGCACATGACCTACCGCCCACTCCGTGCAGACCCGAACATCGCAAACGGCGCGGCGTCGGTGAACTCTGCAGAACGCACGGGGTACGCGGGTTTGAATCAACACAGGTTCGGACGCTCCTTTGCGGACCGATCACACGCGCGAAACATCATCTTGCCGCGTTTGTCAACACGGAGATACTGCGTATGCGTTGCCATCGCCGGCAACGCCAACCCGGGATCTCCCGATTCGCCATTGTTGCATAAAGGGGAGGATGCCAGAGACTGCGCCGTCCGGCAAGGGGTCGCCGCACGGCGGCACATCAATTTGAGGTCGTTCGCGGTCTACGTGTGCACGTAAACGGGGGTGCCGATCGTTGCCCAGTTCCAAAAATACTCGGAATCGTCAAGCAGCAGGTTCAAGCATCCATGGCTACCGGGACGTCCGATCGTCTCCGGCGTGCGCCACCACGCGAAGTGGATTGCATGCCCACGGTTCGTGAAGTACTGAGTAAAGAGCACGTCCTCGAGCTTGTAGAAATGCTCGGCGCCAATCGCGCCGCTGGTCATCGTTTCGTTCGGGACACGAGAAAGGATCTGGTAGAAACCGGGCGGCGTCTCGTAGCCGGCCATGCCGGTCGTCGTCGGCACCGTGCGCACTGCCGTTCTGCCGTTGTACGCGGTCATCAGCTGCTGCGTGAGATGGACGTCAATCCATTTGCCTGACGCCGGGGCGTCGGCAGGGACAGGCGTGGGGCTGACGGGGGCATTGCGGCCAACATTCCGGGAATAGATATATTTACCTTCCTTCGTCTTCGCCCATTCGTCGGCGCCTTCGAAAACTTCCTCCCCCCGTACCCAGGCGACGATCGTGACATTCTCGCCATACTCCAGTACATCGACGATGTCCGATTTCGTCGTCGGCTGTGCGCGGAGGTTCGTCTCGCCGAGCGCGGCGCCTTGCCAAACGGCAGGGTTCCAGTCTGCCAGCGACCGCGCCGGGAGCGGGGGCGGCTCTTTGATATAGTCCGACGAGACCCAGCCTGAATAGCCGTCCGCATAACCGGGAATCCAATCACCCTTCGCGTCGCGGACAGCGATGAATTCCGCATTGTCCGGCAACAATGTCTGAATATCCGAATTGAGGTTCGGTCCGTTTCGCAAGCGAAGACCGTCGGTCGCCTTCACCAGCGTCGTTTTACCGCCGCTCGGCGGCGCCGGCCAGAAGGCTTGGTTGTTCGTAAAGCTGCCGGCGTCTTCGGCATGTTTGCGACCGAGCGGGCGAAGCGTGATCGCGCCATCACGTTCTTCGAGCACGACCCGCTCAAAGGCTTGCACGGTCGCCCCGTCCGCGTTGAACGGTTCGGAAAGCGGCAACCCGAAGATCGGCAAATCGCCTTTCTGTTCCCAGAAGGTGCGGAGCCGACCCGAGATCGTGTGACCCGATTCCGGGAAAAGGCGGCAAGAGCCCGAGCCTGAACAGCTATTCACGCGCTTCCGCGCCGAGGCGGGCGCCGTTTCCTGAATCCGTTTCTCGGACAAATGCTGTCCTTGCACCTCCCAGGGCGCTCCGAGGGTGGGATCGTAAACGAGGGTGGCGCCTTCAAAGGTTTGCAGAATGGCGCCGGCATTGTCGTCAAAGCGTTCTTCGGAGAGGGGCAGGCCGAGACCATTTTCACTGCCTGCTTGTTGCCATTTGCTGAGGAACGGCTCCTTCAGGTTATGGCCGGTCTTGGCGAAATAACGGCCCGTGCCGATTGGCACCGTGGGTTCAATCGCCTGCTGCGCTGAGATATGACCGACTACGGAGCGCGGTAGGAAGAGCGCCCCGGCGGCGACGCCTGCGGCGCGCAGCATCTCCCGGCGCCGCAGGCGATGGCTGAGTACCTGTGTTGCATCGATGGTCATATGTCCTCCTGCTCGCCCCTGCCCGAACCTGATGTCATCGGCAGTCAAAAACAAGCAGTTCAACCTGCCCTGTCGCGCGAAAAGGGCAACCATGCTCGCTACTTGTTTGAACGAGAAACACACCGCGAGGGTTTCGCCAGATTCGACTCTTCATCTCCGGCGAGTCGCCGAGACCATTCTGGTATACGTGCGCGACTGGGCGCCCGGTTCGCTTGCGCGTTCTCGGGTAGACTTGTTCACGCAACCACCACCTCATCCGTTCGTTTTGGGAAGGGGCGAAATCGTGGGAGGGGTGATCGGCGGGCAACGCACCGCCCGGCGCATCGTACATGCCGATTTGCCGGTCGTACCGAGTCCGAGCGGCTTGCCTTCACAGCATATCGTTTCACACGCCGTGGGATCGCAGGCCATCTTTGTCGGCCAACAATGGCTCGCGCCGGGCGAGCGCGTTCTCTTGCACTCGCATCCTGTCGAGGAAGCGCTCACGTTTCTTGCAGGTACCGGCGAAGCCATCCTCGGTGAAGATATTGTCCAGATCGGTGGTGGGACAAGCCTCTTCATCCCGTCGGGCGTCGTTCACGGCTTCACGAATACGGGCGATGATACGCTCCATGTCTTGATTGTCTTCCAAGGACCACGGTTCGCCGAAACGACTGTCACCGAGCGCTAACGTCTCGGTAGACCGAACGTTTCAGTCGGACGCGTTCGTTCGATGAGTTAGGGAGTCATCCAGCGTGTCGACAGTGTTGGCCGAAGCGACCCGCGGAGGCGCGGTCGAAAGCGTGCACAACGGAGTCGTTGTCGTCGTGGACGTTCGCGGCAAGGTCATCGCCCATGCTGGCGATCCTGAGCTGTTTGCCTACTTTCGCTCGTCGGCCAAGCCGTTTCAGGCCATCCCCGTCGTCGAGAGTGGCGCCGCCGATCGCTTCGGTTTCACGCCTGCCGAGTTAGCACTCTGCTGCGCTTCACACAACGCGGAGCTCCGGCACCAGGAGCAGGTCGCGGTAATGCTGGCCAAGCTCGGACTTACCGAGGCTGCGCTTCAATGTGGGGCGCCGCTCCCCAGTGACGACGACGAGATGGGCAAGGTGCTCGCCGGCATTCGGCCGAGTTCTCCTCTACAATGCGATTGCTCTGGAAAGCACACCGGCATGCTCGCCTCGTCGCTGCACCTTGGCTATCCAGTCGACACCTACCTCGAGCCTTCGCATCCTCTCCAAACACTCATTAAAGGCATCCTCGCCGAAGTGTGTCGTGTTCGTCCCGATGCCATCGTCATGGCGACCGATGGTTGCAGTCTGCCTACTTTCGGCGCCTCGATTCGCGCCTTCGCCACGGCGTATGCCACTCTTGCCGCCCCAGAGCAGGCACCGGCTGGCGCAGGACGTGAGCACGCAAACGCCCTCAACCGGCTCCGCAGCGCGATGATCGCCTATCCCGAAAATGTCGCGGGCGAGGGAGAATTCGTGACTGATCTGATGTCGCTGTCGGGTGGCGCGATCGCGGCGAAAAGTGGTGCGGAAGGGCTGCTCTGTATGGCGATCCCGAGTTCCTGCCTCGGGATCGCCATTCGAGTCGCGGACGGATCGTTCCGCGCGCATCCAGTGATCGCGCTTTCCGTGCTGGAACAGCTCAATCTCGTTGGCACGTCAGTGATCGCGGCAATGCAAGAACGGCATAACCCGGAGCTCCGTAATCACAACGGCCGTATCGTCGGTGCGTTGCGACCAGCGTTTCAGCTCTCGGCCGCGGTCGCTGCATAACACCGGCGAGTTCGGGCACAGATAAACAGGGCGACTCACGCCGCCCTGTTTATCTGTTTGCTTGAAGTCGGATTGATGAGGCGCTACCGACGCCGACCGCCGCCAGAGACCAGGCTGACCCAGTAGAGCAGCGAGAGAATCGAGGCGACCAAACCGGCGATGTACGTCCAAGCTGCGGCGTCGAGCACAGACGATACGCCCTTGCTTTCCGCTCCGCCCGCGACGCCTCCATCGACAAGGCCGACGCTCACGAGCGCGGCTTTGGCTCGCTTCGACGCGTCAAACTCGACCGGCAACGTGATGAACGCGAAAACCGTTGTCAACGCGAACAGCGCGACTCCGGCCCAGGCGAGCTCGGTCACGCCGATCAAGAGGCCAAGAATCAAGACGATAAAGCCGAAGCGCGAGCCGATACTGACGGCCGGAACGATTGCGGTTCGCAGTTGCAGCGCCGTGTACCGTTCCTTGTGTTGGATCGCGTGGCCGGCCTCGTGGGCGGCGACGCCCATTGCCGCGACCGACTTCACGCCATAGATGCCCTGCGACAGCCGCAAAATTCGCGTTCGGGGATCGTAGTGATCGCTCAGCTCGCCGGGAATCGCTTCAATCGCAACATCCCGCAACCCGGAGCTGTCAAGCACGGCTCGCGCCGCTTGAGCGCCAGTGACCCCAGCCGTGTTCGGCACCCGGCTGTATTTCTGGTAGGCATTCTTCACTTTGGACTGCGCCCACAGTGAGAACACGAGACCCGGAATCATGAAGACGAAATACAATGGATCAAATATCAACGTCGGTTCTCCGTTCGTTCCCCTTCCGGCGACCACCACCCATCGAGTTCAGAAAGGTCTCGTAGCGGGTCAACCGGCAACGATGTCGATTTGATCATCGTTCCGATTAGTTTACGACAATCGTGCAACCGAGGATGCTTTCAAGGCGATGTCATCGGCCCACTCGCGGTACAGTTGACGCGCCCGGCCTGCACCATAGACTAGGTTCTTCGGGGAGAGGATGCTTGAAACCTGAAGCTGCAATTGTTCCAACGGCGCTATGGACGCCAGATGATATCGCCCAACATGACCTGGACAGCCTGCTCAATCCAGAGCTCGATGCCGCCCTCACCGACCTAGATGGCAACGCTCCGATGCTCGCGGGCATGGCCCGCTATCACTTGGGACTCGTCGACGCAGCTTTTCAAGACGCGCTAGTCGGCCCGGCGCTGCGCGGCAAGCGAGTCCGCCCAAGCATCGCGATGTTGAGTTGTGCGGCGGCCGGCGGCAGCCCAGCAAAAGCCGCGCCGCTTGCCGCCGCAATCGAGCTTCTGCACAACTTCACACTCATTCACGACGATATTCAGGACGAGAGCCCGAGCCGCCGTCATCGCCCAACCGTCTGGAAACTCTGGGGAATCGGTCAAGCGATCAATGCCGGCGACGCCCTGTTTGGTGCTGCCCAGCTAGCACTCTTGCGCGCACACGAGCGGAACCTTGCCGCCGATGTCGTACTCAAACTCGGAGAGTCGTTCAACCGCGTGACCATCGAAATCGTCAAAGGTCAAGTGCTCGATCTCGGCTTTGAGGGCCGAGATGACGTGCGCGCCAGCGACTACCTGCAGATGATCGAGGGGAAGACATCGGCGATCGTGCGCTTTGCGGCTTGGGGTGGCGCGGTTGTCGCCGGTGCCAGCGATGCCGTGGCAAACCGGTTCGCCGCATTCGGTCTCGCGCTCGGTCTCGGATTCCAAATCCGCGACGATCTGCTTGGCATCTGGGGAGCGGCAGCGGCGACCGGCAAGGCCGAAGCAGACGACATCAGACGACGCAAGCAAAGTTTGCCGATCGTGCTGTTGCGCGAACGCGTCAGCCCCGCGGACAGGAAGACGCTCCACCGACTCTACGAACAGCCGGAAATCTCCGAAGCCGGGATACCAACAGTCCTAGAACTTTTGGACCACTACGAGGTTCGCGAGGCGGTCGAGCAGTACATCGGCACCTATCACGACGCCGCCGAACGACATCTGGCAGAAGCGGCCGGAAGCGGTCAAAATCCTGCCCGTGATGCACTCCTCGGGCTGATCGAAGCTCTTTCTACCAGAACAACCTAGCACGCGGCGAAGTCGTGTTCCAAGCAGTCACTGTTCGTTCAGGACATCGGTACTGATCGCCCATGACTGATTGGCCATAGACTTCGACCGCCAATGACGTAGCCTTATAGTCCTAAGGGGTACGGGAAAATATGAGGTTGATGAGCGGTACCGGTGGCACATCCTTCGGCCGAAACCCCAACCAAACGCTCCCGCTCCTCGGTGCTGCGAGGCGACTTGCCTGACCAAGTAGCTCAGATATTCGGGTTGTTCTCGTTCGAGGTTTCGCCCGCAGCGTCAGATCCCGCCCGGAGGAGGCAGAGATGGTTCCAACTGTTGTCTCCAGATATATTCGATGCAACTTTTCGGTGTATAAGCAGCGAGTGCGTCTATGGCAAGCCGCGCTCATGCGGCGCGCAATCGCGCTTGATCAAAAGCTCGGCGATATTGAGCAGGCGATTCATGGCGCCTGGGCCAACTGCTTCGTCATATGGCCTCCATCCCAACAACCGGTTCCCAGTCCAATCACCGTGGACATGTCGATCGAAGAACGAGAACGGCTCGATCTCGCGAGCCGCTATGCAGCGGCCATGACCAGAGGACACTGGCGTTGAGTCAGCATGTGAAGACCGGGGTGCGCCCGACCTATCAGGAGATCCTGAGGTCGGTCGGCGCGTGGCTCGATATGCGTGGGTACCAAGAAATTCGAATCATCGAGGGACCTGAGGGCCTCGCGGTCGAAGGATTTCCGGCGGTGGAAGGCAACGCGCCTGAGCGCTTGCTGATCGCCAACGATCAGATCGGGCGATTCTGCGACGCTTCGCGGCTCAATCGCGATGCGCCGCCGCCGTTGAGTCCGGAACCCTCAGGCCCGCATCTCACGCTCGTTCTTGGCGGCCTGGCGGGCGTTGAATAAGGCAAGTGGGCCGCGGCTTCAGCACACGTATCAGCCCCGCGATCTTGAAAATCATCGTGCTATGCTAAGCCCCGCCATCCAGGAACGAGGGCAACGGGGCTTGAGTTCTTGGCATGGTTACGAGACGAGTATCGCAATGGGGATGATCGACCCGACCATCATGGCGCAAATCCGTCGCGACGGTCTGCTTCACGAAGGTCACTTCTCGTTTCGATCGGGGCGGCATACGGGCGCGCTCCTCGATCGCGATCGGTTGCTCGCCGATCCCGGCTTCGCCAGCCACATGGGCTATGTGATCGCCAAGCGCTTCTTCACCGAGAAGATCGAGACGGTCGCCTCGCCCTCGATTTGGGGCGCCGGGCTCGCCCAATGGGTCGGCTATTTCCTCGATCCCCGTGCCAAAATCGTCTACTCCACTCCGCGAAATGGCGAACCGACCATTGCCGCGGAATTGGAGAACCTCGTGCACGACCGGAGGGTCCTGCTCATCGACAATCTGATCGTGAGCGGCGACACGATGACCCGGTTCATCGAAAACATGGAGCACCGCGGTGCGACCGTGGTCGGCCTGGCCACGCTTTGGAATGTGGCCGATGCTGAAATCGCCGGCCACCCTGCGTTCGGCTTGCTGAACTCGGTCTATGAAGCTTACCCCGCGGTCGATTGTCCGTATTGCCAGAACGGCGCCCCCGCTGCCAGCGAGGTGTCCTACTAGAGTCCTCCGGTTCACGGCGTCCGCACTGGCAAACGGGGGCTGTTGGCGCAGTTTGTGCGTAGGTATGAGCATGTTTACTTCGACGATGGGCGCTGATGCCCACACCACCGGATCCGTCTCAAGCGAGCACAATCAGGAACCGCGCCGGTCGATCTTGATCATTGAGCGCAATCCGAAATCGCTTAAAGAAATCAGCGAACGATGCGCCGAAGCAGGCTACGACGTCCGCATTGTCGGCGACGGACTCCTGGCAATGAACGAACTGCGCCGGTCGCTGCCAGATGCAGTCATTGCCAACGTCGAGAGCCCGCGCATTTCGGGGATCGAGCTTGCCGAAGAGTTGCGAGACTGGGGTCTACCGGTCATCTTGACCAGCGAATCCGACGATCCTCCCGTCCCCTCCGGAGTCGGGGTCTTGCATCAGCCGTACGAGACCGACGAGCTCATCCAGATCATCGAGCAGACAATGGCCGCCGCTGGACCGGCCCACCGTGTCATTTCGTCGTAGCGGACGTCGCTCGGTTAAACAACGAAGTCCGCGCGAGGAACCTCGTCCGTCGCGCACGGCGCCATCTTCCGGCACGATCACGAAAATCGCCGCTCAGGAACACAACCCCAATCGGGTCAGTGTCTTTCTGGATGGCGAATTCGCGTTTGGCATCGGCCTCGATGCCGCGGCCTCGCAACAACTGGATGTTGGGCAAGAACTCCCAAGTGAGCGCGTTAAGGAGATCAAAATTGCCGATGAAATTGGGCGGGCCACCGAGTCAGCGCTCGGACTCCTGGCGGCGCGACCGCGTTCGGTTCGTGAGATTCGTGATCGTCTGCGAAGAAAGGGCTACGAACCGGCGACCATCGATCGCGCAATTGAGAAACTTGAAGGCTGGAATTACGTCGACGATACGGAGTTCGCACGGTACTGGGTTGAGAATCGCAGCGCGCATAAACCGCGCGGGCACCGTCTCCTCGAACAAGAGCTCCGCCAAAAGGGCGTCGATCGCGAGCTCGTCAAGAAAGTGATTTCGGCGGCCGAAATCGACGAAGCAGCCGCTGCCCTCGATCTCGCGCGCGCGAAATTTCCCTCATACAAAAACGAAGACCCGCAGGTCGCGCGACGCAAACTTATCGGCTTCTTGCAGCGCCGGGGATTCGATTACGACGTGATCAAACCCGCGCTCGATCAACTCTTCGGCGAAATTGATGACGAGCTTGAACCAGATCTCATGTAACTGCGATGCCCGGCCGCAATACGCCTCGTTCCATCAGCACCGCGTACACGGCATCCACATTGACTGGACCATCGGTCGTGGTATCGACGCCGACAAGACTCGCACTTGGCGGAACAAGTGGCGGCGACTGCGAGGACGTTTGCCGTTGGCGTTCGTAGATCTCAACGGTCGCCTCGGACACGGAACTGCTCTCACTTGCGCGTTCGGTCAGCCGCCTGCGCACGATCTCTTCCTCGGCAGCTGTCTCGACAAAGACGAGCGGAACGCCGAGGTCCTTCGCCGCGGCTGCGGCTTCGAGGCGTCGATCGGATTCGAGAAAGGTCGCGTCAAGGATGACCGGCTTCCCCGCTTGGGCCGTGTCCCTGGCCCGGTCGAGGATCTGGGTATAGATCGCGGCTCGCTGCGCCGGAGCGTACCGGTCAGTCTGCCAACCGGTGGGAGCATCCTCAGGGGCGCCGCCATCTCGTCGCATCTCATCCGTTGAGATGACCGTCGCCCCGAGCGAGCGCGCCAGCGCCGACGAAACCACTGATTTGCCGGTGCCACTCATCCCGCTCATCGCGATTATGACCGGCCGCATTGTCGTGGTTGTCGCCATGGCCAGATCGAGATAGGTCATCGCTTCTGCGTAGAAGGTCGCGCGTTGTTCCGCCGGCAGATCGCGCCAGGAAAGGCAAGCGACCTTAACCTTCACGAGCGCCCGGTGACCGCGATAGAAGCGCAAGAGCGGATTGGGCAAGTCAATTTCTGTGGACAGGTAGCGTTGCGTGATGTCCGCGGCGATTTGCGGCGCCCCGAGCCGATCAAGGTCGACCAGCAGAAATGCCAAATCGCTGGCGACATCGGCGCAGCGGATGTTCTTGTTGAATTCCACACAATCGAAGATCTGAATCTCGCCGTGCTCATCAAGACAGATGTGATCGGTTCGCAGATCACCGTGCCCCTCACGAATCCATCCTTGGGCCACCCGGTCGGCCAGCAACGCCTTGGCTTCGTGGCAAAACGACCGCATCGCGTCGACGACAGTTCGAAGTTGAACGGCCGGCAGTGGATTGCCCGCGAATGGCTCAAGATCGACCAGGTTGTCGAGCACGACCTTGGCTTGGCGCGCGGTACTTCCGGATTCCCCAGCACACGGTTCGGCAGCGCGCTGATGGAATGACGTCAACCGAGCCGAGATACGCTCCACGATTTCCTGATCGACCTCACCGCGCGACAACATCTGGTCAAGCATGCCGGTGGCGGGCAGACGACGCATCAGTGTCGCCCATTCGAGCGGTTCACCTTCCCCGTCGACGCGAATGCGATCGGTAACTTTGTTGATGGTCACGACGCCAAGATAAACACCACGCGACAAACGGCGATTGAGCCGCACTTCGTCCTCGCAGGCGGTCCGGCGCAGCTCCCGCGTCGAATAATCGACGAATCCGTAATCGACGGGGCGCTTAAGTTTCAACACGCGGTTTTCGGCGAGAAAGATCCACGAAATGTGCGTATTAATGACCTCGACCGCATCCGGCTGCCACGGATAAGCGTCCGGCGCACGAAGGCCGGCAACGATGTCATCGAACGACACAGGTACTCCAATCACGCCCCGCAACGAAGACCCGCGCCCGGAACTCCAGGCGCGGGTCGAAAGCATACTTCACGGATATCCAGCGATCATCAACCAATTGGCAGGGGCTCACCGTAGTGACTGGCGTCGAATCCTTCCGGCTGCCACCATTCGCTCAAGCCAGTACCGGTTTCCCCGGTCGATTCCGTGAAGGCCAGCGACGAGCGAGATTGAAGACTGTCGCGGACGAGCAGAACGGGCGCAGGCGCCTGCCGAACTATGCGCGCGGCAACAGTGCCGAGCCGCCAGCGATGGCTGCCGCCTTCGCCCTGGATCGTCATCGCGACAAGATCCGTTGGTGCGATGTGAGCGAGCAACTCAAGTGCAGCGTCGCCCTGGCGCGCTTCCCATCTGACCGGCATGCCGGTGTCGAGACGCAAGAGCAATAAACGGAAGTAGCGCTCGATCTCAGCCGAGGTGTTGACGCTGCCTTGGTCCGCGAGCTTTGGCGGCTCAACACGGACGAGGTGAATAGGCAGCGAGAGCGAATTCGCCATCAGGCGCGCAAACGGAAGCGCCTCCTCGGCGGCTGGCGAGCCGTCGAGCGGAACGACGATTCGGGCGAAGCCGGCAGGGGGCATCGCATGATCGTCACCCCGGACAAGTAATGCCGGCGCAGGGGCGTGACGCGCCACCCGATCGGCATAGTCGCCATAGAACGGGTGGCTTCCCGCCGCTCCCGCATGTCTCGCCAACACGATGAGTTGAGCCTCGCTCGCCATATCGACAATCCGCTCGGCGGGATCGCCGTAATCGACAACCCGTTCGACCTCGAGCCCGCGGGCGCGGAATCGTTGGGCATGACGCTCGAGGTAGGTCAGCGCGCCGTGAGGGCTCAGCCCCAATTCGCCGCGTTCCCGCGACTCAGGCGGTTCGACGTAGAGTAGGAGCACGCGCCGGCAAGGGATAGCTTCCGCGAACGGCAGGCAGGATTCTGAGAACGCTGAACCATCTAGTGGAATTAAGATCCGATCAAACATCGCTGTCACTCCGATCTGAGCGGGAAAGAGCGTCCCCAAAGGGCAGAACGAGGATTAGCCCCATTCCATCCGCTCTTTCCTCTGCGAAACCGAAAACACGAGGTGACCGGCCGGATGGCCGGGCAAGACGAGCAGTCGAAGCGACAGCTAACTCGCGGGGCTAAGAAGAGCCTTTGACGTACTTTCCCATCCAAGCAGTGGCGTCCTTCCAGGCCGCCAGCGCCTGCTCTTTGTTGTACCGCGGACTCGTGTCGTTATTGAATGCGTGCTGTGTGCCAGGATACACCTTGAACTCGTTGACAACGCCGGCGGCGTCGAGCGCCGCCTTGAGCTTATCTCGACCGTTGTTGGCAAAGTCGTTGGGATCGTCGGAATAAATCGCGAATACCGCAGACTTGATGTTCGGAACCTGGTCGAGGGGCGGCGCTGGACCGTACCAGGGAACCGCCGCCTTCAATTCTGCAATTTGCTCGGCCGCAAGCCATGTGATGCCACCACCAAAGCAAAAACCGGTGATGCCGATCTTGTTGAGGTCGACCGTCGGATCGTATCGATAGTGCTCGATCGCGGCCTTGAAGTCGGAAACGTGTTGGTTCGGATCAGCGCCACTCAGGATCGATGGGATTTGCGACTGGTCCTTAACGTTGTCGGTGCTACCTTCCCGGCTGAGGAGATCAACGGCGAAGCCCACGTACCCTTCGACGGCCCAGCGCCGGGTTACGTCCTTGATGTGATCGGTCAGGCCGCGATTTTCATGAACGACGAGGACCACAGGCAAACCGCCCGCGACTGGAGTCGCTCCCGGCGTCGCCGGCGCCTGCGAAGGCGGCGGGGGCTTCGGCCGGGACTCATAGCCGTGAATCGTCTTGTCCCCATTCACAAATGGAATCTTGGCCCAGACGATGCGCTCGTCGTCCTGAGCCACGGAAAGCGGGCTTTTCGGCGGTGTCGGCGAAGGAGTGGCTTCTTGCGCTCGTGCTGACTCGGCCGCGAAGGTCACGCCGAGCGCATTGAGTACCGTCGCTGCAGAGGCAATCCCGCCGGTGATGTGGACAATCCGGAGCAGCATGTTTCGGCGGTCCATGAGTCCGTCTTGATAATCCTCGACGAACTCATGAATCAGGTACTCCTCAAAAGGCTTCAGCTCGCGCATCAATGGCTCCCCTAGTTCGCGGAGACTGATCCTTGACGGCTAACTTGCGGCTTGACTCAACACCGGCGACGTGACGGACGGTCCAACTGGGGGCTGGCCAATGTCATGCCGCAAATCCAACGGTTGGGAAACTTCCCGTGATTCCCATGAGCTGAGATTGAACTCGACGGTCGTGATGCCGCTCGCGTCTTGAATCCTGCCCACGGCAACCCAATTGCCTGGTTGGATATGCTGCGCGGCAAGCTGACCGATCGTGAACCGAATGACTGTCGGGTCAATCGAGCGAGCGGGACCAAGGCCAAACGAACGTGGCTTACTTCGTGCGGCCGCCTTGTCCAATTCCGCCTCGATCTGTTCCCCATGGCGTTCCAATATAACTTCGGCAAGTGCGCCGAGCGGGACAGCCGTCCTCATCGCTTTGCTCCAAGTCTCGTTATCACACGAACCTACCGACTGGGGCCGGGCAAACTTAAACAGCGGTTAACGTCCAGGGCCCCTCACTGGAAGGGTCGAATGTAACGGGCAGCGTCGCCATGCCCGGGAAGCGCGTCGCTTGCGGGGTACGCAGTCGCGAATAGGTGGCAGACGGCTGCGGGGCCGTCGCCACCAGACTGCAGAAGCGGATACAAGCGAGACTGCCAATTGCTGGCAGCATTCCGTATTGCAAGTTGCATGCCGACGTTTACAGAGCGCGTGAGAGACCGGTGCGCTGCATTGTGATCCTCGTCCTCATTTCCGCGGCCGCGCTGCCTGGTTCGAAAGACCCTTACCCCGCTCACGAGCTCGAAGACTTTCCGAGGTTGATCCGGGGCAGGCTTTCTCGCGCTAGCGCTCGTCGCCGCGGAGAGCCTTTCTCGTGCGCGCCGGGATGAGCGATGTGCAATCTGAGGAGCTTCCGCAAGGCCGAGATAGCGGTCGAGGGTATTGCCTTGGTATCCTCCAGCGATGGACAACGCGACGACGGAGCCGCACTTCGACATCGGAATCATCGGCGCGGGCCAGCTTGCGCGGATGATGGTCCGGGCCGCGATCCCGCTCGGCCTGCGATTACGCGTGCTCGCGCAGTCGGTCAATGACAGCGCCGCGCTCGTTTGGCCTAATGTGGTCGTCGGTTCTCCCGACGATCCAAATACCGTGCTCGAGTTCGCGCGCCCGTGCGGCATTGTCACCTTCGACCATGAGCTGGTCTCGCCACGAAGCCTCGATCTGTTGGCTCGGAGCAACGTCGTGCTTCGACCGAGCGTGTCCACACTCCAATACGCCCAAAACAAACGTTGGCAGCGCGAAGAGTTTTCGCGTCGCGGGTTTCCCGTGCCGGCGTTTGCCGGTGTTCGCGTAGTGGACGACGTCGTCACGTTCGTTGCCTCCTACGGCTGGCCGGTCGCGCTGAAAACCGCTTACGGCGGATACGATGGCCGGGGAGTTTGGCGCATCGACAATGTCGGTGCCGCGATCGCCCTTCTGGAATCCGTTTCCGAGGCATCATGCGACATGCTGGTGGAACGCTGGATACCGATCGATCGTGAGATCGCGCTCATCGTCGCGCGCTCGCCGTCGGGCCAAATGGCGACGTATCCGGTGGTCGATACCGTACAACGAGATGGCATCTGTCGCGAAATTATCGCACCGGCTGACCTGCCGCCGCAACTATCGCAGCGCGCGACGCTCCTTGGCCGCGAAATCGCCGAAGCGATCGACCTGACTGGCGTCATGGCGGTCGAATACTTCGTCGCCGGCGATGAACTGATCATCAACGAGATCGCGACGCGCCCCCACAATTCCGGTCATTACACGATAGAAGGCTCCGTCACCTCGCAGTTCGAGCAGCATCTGCGGGCGGTGATGGATTGGCCGCTCGGGCTGACGACATTGCGGTCCGAGCAAGTCGTCACCGTTAATGTCCTTGGGGGAACGGAGGCGATCGATCCTCGTGAGGCGCTGTCGGCGGCGCTTACGGATGAAAGCGTTCGAGTACATCTCTATGGCAAGTCGGCGCGACCTGGACGGAAACTCGGGCACGTCACGGTTACGGGACCCGATCTGGTTGACGCTCAAGCCCGAGCATGGCGAGCCGCGGAGCTATTGACCGGCGAACCGGCGGAGGTCAGGCAATGAGCGATGGGCGGGAGCCGGCGGCGCCACGTGTCGCCGTCGTCATGGGCAGCGATTCCGATCTGCCGGTCATGCGGGCGGCGATCGATGCGCTCGACGAGTTCGGTGTCGAAAATGAGGTCCGCATCCTATCCGCGCACCGCACCCCCGACGCGATGCTTGCCTTCGCCCACGAAGCCGCGGGCCGCGGTCTGCAGGTCATCATCGCCGGCGCGGGCGGGGCCGCGCACCTGCCCGGCATGATCGCGTCGGCCACTCCCTTGCCGGTTATCGGCGTCCCCGTACCGACCACGCAACTGGCTGGAATCGATGCCCTGCTCTCGATTGCGCAAATGCCGGCGGGCGTCCCAGTCGCGACCGTCGCCATCGGCAATGGCCGCAACGCGGGACTGCTTGCGGTCCGCATGCTCGCCGCGTCCGATGCGTTACTGCGCGACGCAATGGAGCAGTTTCAGACGAGGCTTGCCGCAACGGTCCGCGACAAGGATGCCAACGTCCAACGTGAGCTTCGCGCGGAGCGAGCGGCAAAGATCAACCAACAGCCCTAGTCGCCTCCTACCGGTCGATCCGCTCCATTGAGCACATCTCGACATCTGTCCAATATGTGGTACGATCCTGATGAAACAGACGTCCAGGTTGGCGGACAGGGGGAATCATGCTGGCAAGTCCAGTCGCCGAATCGGCGGCTCCGGATGGTTCAGTCAGCGGTCCGTCCGAGAGCACGAGCGATGACGTCTTCACCATGGAGGAGGCTGCTCGTCGCAAAGGCGTCTCATACCACACCGTTTCGCGCGCCGTGCGCAGCGGCAAGCTGCGAGCTACGCGACGCGGCCGAAAGGCGCTCATCGACGGCAAAGATCTGCAGAGCTGGACGCCGATGCGCCAGCGCGCCCCCAAGCGTTACCGCAAACCTCAGGATCTCGCAGCGGTCCCTGGCATTCTCGATCTCGCATCGGATGGGAGCAGCGAGCTTGCTCGCAGGCTCGCCGTCTTCGCGCAATCAATCCACGCCGAGGCTGCCGAGCACGACCAGCAAACGTTCCATCAGCTCTTGTGCGATCGCTTCGCCCAGGCTGTCGGTCTCCGGCGTGTCACGCTCTGGCGCGTGGACCTCACCTGGAACATCTTGACCCAGCTCGCAGCATATGGGCCGGTTCCCCGGCAAGCCCCGACCCAAATGTCGCCGATTCCGCTTGAGCTTCGCCGCCATCTTGAGTCAAACTCGGTCGTCAACGTGCAGCCCGGCTTGGATAACACCATCTGGCCGGCCGACGCTCAGCTCGACCACGCTCGATCGATGGTGATCGCTCCACTGCGCCGTGGCGAGCAATTGATCGGCTCGTTCATCGGAGACTGGGACGGCGAACAGCACGAATTTTGCGAAGATGAGTTGGGCCTCACCCAGATCATAGCCAACCAGGCGGCGTTAGCATTTGACCTCGCCCGCTCGCGGGACAAGCTCGCGGCCGCGGATTGGCAGCTCGCGTTCGTGCTCGAACAGCTCCCCTACGGCATCATCCTCGTTGACTCGCCTGACGGACGTCTGATCTTCGCCAACTCCGCCGCGTGCGTGTTAATTGGGCGCCAGGACCTCGGACCGGACAGGACCCTCGCGGAGTTGCCACTCATCGCCGAGAAACCCGAGATCTTTGGCGACTTCGATCACCAGATCGAGGGAACCCTTACTGCCGGCAAGGCGGTGAGCGCTCAGCCGATTCGCGTCGTCAACCCGGACGGGAGCGAAACGGAGGCGATAATCTCCGTCAATCCCATGCGCGACCGCGACGAGCGTCAGATTGGCGCCGTCTGCGTGCTGGAAACCGGCCCAGGCGCCGACCGCACCGCCAAGATGACGACCGCCATTGTCGACTCCATCACTCACCAACTGCGCAATACGCTCACATCCCTCATCGGCAATGTGCAGTTGCTGCAGCGACACTTGCGTGGACAAGAGCCGGTCGATCTCGACTTCGTCGCCGCTCGCGTCGACCGCATTGAAGCCAGCGGCATACAACTCGGCGCAGTCCTCAAAGCCCGCGAGTGAGGCAGTAGCTTCGCAGAACCACTACACTGAAACTGACCCTTCTCCGGCTCACTGGAGAAGGGCGATTTTCAACCTAGGGGGACGAGTCTACGCACTCCCCGCGATCGCGGTTTCGACCCGGGGCTCAGCGGCGACATCGACCGCGCCATTGAGGGGAAGCGTGCGCTGCGCGCCTTCCGGCAGGCTCTGAAGAGCAGCGCCGATGAATTCGCGGAAGAGCGGATGCGGCCGCGTTGGCCGGCTCTTGAACTCGGGATGGAACTGCACGCCGACGAAGAACGGGTGATCCTTCAATTCCATAATTTCGACGAGTTGACCATCCGGGGAGCAGCCCGAGGCGATCAAACCCGCGTCGGCGAGCGACTGACGGAAGCTGTTGTTGACCTCGAATCGATGCCGGTGACGCTCAAAGACCGTGCGTTCGCCGTAGGCTGCCTGGGTTTTGGTACCCGGTTCCAGACGGCAGGGCCACAACCCAAGACGCATCGTGCCGCCCATATCGACGCCTTCCTGCCCCGGCATCAGGTCGATCACGGGATACAGTGTTTCGGGCTCGATTTCGGTCGAGTTGGCGCCGTCGAAACCGCAGACATTCCGCGCGATCTCGATAACTGCCATATGCAGACCATAGCAAAGTCCCAAATACGGGAGGTTGTGCTCGCGGGCGAATTTTGAAGCGAGGATCTTCCCTTCGGTACCGCGCGGACCGAATCCGCCCGGCACGCAAACGCCGGAAACCTTGCGCAGCTCCCGATCCAATTCTTCCTCAGTGACAGTTTCGGAATTGATCCAATGAAACTCGAGGTTGATATCGTGCGCGAGCGCCGCGTGCTTGAGCGACTCGGTCACGCTCATGTATGCGTCACGCAATTCGACATACTTGCCAACGATCGCGATGTCCATTGACCGCCGAGGGCTCTTGATCCGCTCGACCAGCGCCCGCCATTCGTCGAGATCGGGTGTTCGCGAGTCGAGCCCGAGGTAGCGCGCGATGTAGGCCCCCATGCCCGATTCTTCCAGCATGAGCGGTACTTCGTAGATCGACTCCGCCGTCGGCATCCCGATCACCGCTTCCAAATCGACGTCGCAAAAGAGGGCGATCTTTTCCTTCGCGTCGCTCGGGATCTCACAGTCGGCCCGGCAGAGGATGACATCGGGCTGGATGCCCATCGACCGCAATTCGCGCACGCTTTGCTGGGTCGGTTTCGTCTTCAATTCGCCGGTTGAACCGATCATCGGCAACAACGTGACGTGGATAAAGAGCATATTGCTGCGGCCAACTTCGCGGCGCATTTGGCGGATCGCTTCCAGATATGCCTGGCCTTCGATGTCGCCGACGGTGCCGCCCACTTCAACGATGACGATTTCGGAGCCGTGCTGCCGCGATGCCAGTCGGATACGGCTCTTGATTTCGTTTGTGATGTGGGGAATGACTTGGATCGTGCCACCAAGGTAGTCGCCACGGCGTTCCTTGGCGATGACCGCGGAATAGACCTGCCCGGTCGTGACGTTCGATGCGCGCGACAAGTTCTCGTCGATGAATCGTTCGTAATGGCCGAGATCGAGATCAGTTTCGGCCCCATCGTCTGTGACGAAGACTTCACCGTGTTGATAGGGCGACATCGTGCCGGGGTCGACGTTCAAGTAAGGGTCGAGTTTCATGACGGAAACGCTTGCTCCGCGGCTCTTGATCAACCGACCGATCGAAGCGGTGGTGATGCCTTTGCCGACTGATGAGGCGACTCCGCCGGTAATGAATATGTACTTTGCCATTTGCTTTCCTCCAAGCTCTCAGCCGTCAACCTTCAGCTTTAGCTTGACGCGGACTCGGGACCACCGTCGAACCACGCGACCGACTACCGGCCGCCTCACTGTGCGCAGCATCTCCTCAAACGTTCGTGGCAAACCGCCTCCAACTGGAGAGGCGACGCTGATGCGTCGCCTCGTTAGCCGCTTCATTCCACTGTGCGAGCGAGAGTCGAAAACCGTCCCGGAAATTCTGTGCCGGGTTGGGAGGGCAAAGGCCTGACCTCGCGCGTCTGCTCACCGCTTCGGTCCTTCACTGTCTGGGCTCAACACGACAACGCGCATCGTCTCCAGCAGGTCAGACTGGCGCAGAACGAACTTCTCTTCAGCCGCGGTAATTTCAACCCCCAGGGCTTTGCCGAAGGCGTCTAGTCCGCCAAGTGCCTTGTCGCCTTGGGCTGTCGCGTATTGCATCGGAATAACGATCTTTGGCTCTAGTTGGCCGACGACATCAGCCGCCTGGTTGACATTTATCACATCGCCGCCGCCAGCTGGGACCAAGAGCACATCGACGTGACTCATGGCCTCGGCTTGCTCTTCTGTCAACGTATGACCAAGATCGCCGAGGTGACAGACGACGATGCCTTCGAGCTCGATCAAGTAAACGGTGTTGTACCCCCGCTCCTTGCCCTGCTTGTCGTCGTGATAGGTGCGAATACCAGTCACGAAAACGTCGTGCATCTCGTACTCGCCGGGCTCGCTGATGACTTTGTACTCAGGCTTGAGCGCGCTAAGGTTGTTATGCCCTTTGTGGTCATGCGAAATCGTGACGACATCCGCGGGTTGTTTGGCGAGCGTATAGCCGGTCGAGCGGTCGACGGGGTCGGTGATCACCGTCGCCTCTCGCCCCCGAATCCGAAAACAGTTGTGGCCGAACCACTTGAATTCCGCCATCAATAACAACCAATCCAGTTGCCGCGGGTATGCACCGCGACAAAACAATCAGCCAACCAGGCGCATCCAAGAGCATGCGGTGGTAGGCATATTCCTAAACCCAAGGGGGCTGCGAGCGTTCGCGGATGCCACCGGTCGGCGCCGGTCGGCCCATTTTCCGCGGCCTCTTTTAGCATACCATGACGAAGGCTCCCTCGGAAGGGTCCGAGGGAGCCAAAAGCGAGCAAACGTTCGCCAGCGCGATGCGTGGCCCGGAAGTCTTGGCTACATTGCAGTAGTAGATACTCGCTCGGCTTCCGCCGCGGGCATGCGCATCGTGTGTTTCCCTTCGGCGATTTCCTCAATCAGCTTCCGGTTGAAGGCGGGAATGTCGTCCGGCTTGCGGCTGGTGACAATTCCCTGCTCGACTCGCACCTCCTCATCGACCCACTTGCCGCCAGCGTTGCGGACATCTGTGCGCAAGCTCGGCCAAGAGGTAATGGTCCGCCCTTTCACGACATCTGCCTCGACCAGCATCCACGGTCCATGGCAGATTGCACCGATCGGCTTGTTGGTGTCGAAGAAGCGCCGGACAAAGGCGACCGCATCCTTATCGAGGCGCAGTTTATCTGGATTCGCGACGCCGCCCGGGATCACGAGCGCATCGTACTCGTCGGCGTTCGCTTGTTTGACGGTCTTATCCACAGGGAACTTGTCGCCTTTATCCATTCCCTTCACGCCCTGAATAGAACCCTCCTTGATCGAGATCAATTCGGTTTTCGCGCCAGCGTTTTTGATCGCATTGAATGGTTCGATCAGCTCGGCTTGATCGACGCCGTCTGCAGCCAGGAATGCGACTCGTTTCCCTTGCAACTTGTTGTCCATCATGTCCCTTTGCTCCTCGGCCGCCTCGTTTGCTATGCAAACGCAACCGGCCGCTTCTGTTCTGAAATCCCAAGGCACTCGGAATGAGGCCTCAACGCATTACGCAGCAGACTCTGTGCCAGCGTGAGCGATGGCATGTTGCTCGCGAAGGGAGGACTGAGACTTTTTCGCGGTTGCCTTCGAGGAGTATTCATGGCTATCGCCGCATCCCAGCGACGCCACGCCATCCACAGTTCTGCCGACCTCGCATGGCGCTACGCGAAGCTCAGCATTTACGGACTCGGTCTGCTGGCCCTCTGGAACACGGTCACAATCGTGCTCCTCCCGAACAGAGTCGAAGACACAGTCAGCGCGAGTTGGCGGGGAACCGCGCTCGGAGCGATTTCATTAATTGGCATCGGCGTGGCGGCGATCGCGCAGCCATTTGCGGGGCGGATAAGCGACCACGCCCCGTTTTCCGACCGGAGGCGGCCGTTCATCCTTATTGGCACGGCGGCGATGGTTCCGAGTTTGGCCGTGTTCGGGTGGGCGCCCGATTTTGCTATCCTCTTCGTCGCATTCGTCCTCATGCAGCTCGCGGGCAATCTTGCCCAAGCCGCGTTCCAGGCGCTGATCCCTGATCTCGTCCCCAAAGAGGAAAGGGGTATCGCGTCCGGCGCCAAGAACGCCGTATCGGTCGTTGGTTCCGCTGTTGGATTGCTCGGCGCGCGCGTCTTGCTCGATCTCCCAAACGGATTGGCCGCCACGCTCACCTATGAAGCGGCCGTGCTCATCGCCGTCGCGGCCTTAACCATGCGCTGGGTCCCACCCGTGCCGCCACTTCCAGACAAGGACCGCGTGAAATCACTCTGGCAGGCGATCGACCCACGGGTGCTCTGGCACGATTCGGTACAAACGTTCCGCGAGCACACCGTGTTCCGCCACGCCGTTCTCGGTCAGTTTCTCTTGCTCCTCGGCGCGTATCCCGCGCAACGTTTCTTGCTCTATTTTCTGAAGGATAGATTCGGGATCGAGGACCCGGAGCAGTCAACGGCGGTTGTATTGTTGGCGGCCACGGTAATGGGCGGGATCGCGGCGGCGGTTTCCGGCGCGCTCTCCGATCACCTCGGACGCTTGCCGGTCATTCGCGCCAGCATTGTGATCACGGCGGTCGGCATGTTCGGGCTCTCGGTGGCGCCGACCGTCGCTACGGCGACGCTTGCCGGCGGGGTGCTCGGGCTGGGCATCGGCGCGTTCCTTTCCGTCAATTGGGCGCTCCTAAGCGATCACCTGCCGGAAGGGCGGGCGGCAAGGGCGTTTGGGCTCGCCAATATCGCGACCGCGGGCGCGAGTGCATTTGCCGGTCTGTTCGGTCCCCTCGTCGACATCATCAACGCCCAGTTCCCGCAAGGGACCTACCCGCTCACCTTCGGACTCTCGGCTGTAATCTCGCTGACCAGCCTGATCCCGTTTCAACGGATCCAAGCGTCTGATGCGCGCTAGGCGTGAATTGCGGCCATTTCTTGACAGGCGCTGGCGCAGTTCCGGCACGCCTCTGCGCAGCGTCGCATGATCGGATCATTTTCAAATCGCGCGCAATCATCGGCGCAGCGCGCGCAAATCTCGGCACACACGGCGCATGTGCGAAAATAGTAATCCGACCCCCGGTGCATGAAATCAGCCGCCAGCGCGCAGATTTCCGCGCAATCCCACATGAGCCGGATGTGATCCAGCTTGGAATGCGCCCCACTCATCTTCAGGCAATGCGTGATCGTCTCCACGCAGGCCCCGTGGCACGTTTCGCATAGCTCGATGCAATGCTCCATCTTGTTCGTGACGCCGGACATCTCCACCTCTCCTCGGATCGCCGCCTGCGGAGGACTTTACCGCAAGCCTTCCAGCGGCGTTCCGCATCTGCCGTACCAGCGGGTGCCACATTCAACCTTGGCGAATTCTGGCGAGGACGAACGACTCGACGACCCCAATCAGCCCATAGAGGCCGACGGAAACGGCGACGATCAGGGTCGCGCCGGACCAGAGGTTGTTGAAATTGGACGCGCTGTAGGAAATCGTGAGGACATTTCCTAACCCTTTACCGGTCGCGAGCCATTCCGCGAGGATCGCTCCGCCGATGGCAGCAGGTCCCGCGATGCGGGCGGAGGCGAAAAACGCGGGAAGCGCGTACAGAAGCCGCACCTTCCGCACAACCATCAATGCATTGCCGCCGCTCGCGCGGACCACGTCACAGGCAAGCGCGGGCGCCGAACGCAACCCGACCGCGACATTCACGAGCGTCGGAAAGAAGGTGACGATGCCGACAACGACGGTTACGCCCAGATAGCCCCGGCCAAAAATCAGCGCGATCAACGGCGTCATCGCGACGAGCGGCACCGAGCGCAGCGTGATCGCGACCGGCATCACAGCCTGCTCAACGCCGCGAGAAAGGACCACCGCGATCGCGACGAAGGTCGCAGCCAGCGTCCCCACGAGGTATCCGCCGACCGCATCGCGCAATGTCTGCCCCAGCGCATCAAAGAGATCGCTTCGATGTTCTGTTGCCAAGTGGCCGGAGATTAAATAGCGATAGACATCGTCCGGGTCCTTGGCAAAGAACGGGTTCAAATCAAACAGCCGGATGAGCCCGTACCAGACGGCGATCAGAATCCCGACTGAGATGAGCAGCAGCGCGCTCGATCGCATGAGGCGTCGCCAGCGATCGCCCGGCTGGCGATCCTCCGGCAACTCGCCAACTCCGAGGCTAGTTTGGCTCGACCATGGCGTCAGCAACCATCCCAGGCCCGTTGCTGCCAGATAGAGCAGCCCCGCGAGTCCGGCGACAACCAGCGCGATACCCCATGTCCGCGCGACCGCGAAGGAGGATTGGGCTTGGATCATCGCCGCGCCGAGTCCCTCTTGGGTGCCAAGGTATTCGCCGATGATCGCGCCCAGGAGCGCCGCGGGCGCGGCGACCCGCAGACCGGCGAAGATGCTTGGCAGCGCCGACCATAGCTTCACCTTCCGCAGCTCGATCCACGAGTTGCCGCCGTAGACGCGCACGACTTCGAGCGAGGTCGGATCGGCCGAACGCAACCCAAGGCCCGTGGAGATAAAGGTCGTAAAGAACACCGCCAGTGCTGCCAGCGCGATTTTCGGACCGTCCGCTGACAAAACGACGATCAGAATCGGGGCGATAGCAACAAGCGGAATGTTGAAGCAGGCGATCGCGACGCGAAGCACCGGTTCCTCAATCGCCGGCAGCAACTCGCAGAGCACGCCGAGGAGGATCGCGACGACGTTGCCGTACAGGTAGCCGATGAGCGCCACACGCAGCGTCGCTTTGATGTTGACGGGATACGAATCACGATCGTGCCAAAACTGGGAGATGACATTGGTTGGCGTCGGCACGACTCGCGAGGAAGTGAACACCGTCACCGCCAGGAGCTCCCAGACCAGGAGTAAAGCGGCCACGGCGACCACGCGATCAACCCAGCCCGGGCGATCGCGCCAAGCGATGCGCTGAACGACGTTCGTCACCCGACCTGCTCCGATTCATCATCTCGCCCGGAGAAGAGGATGTCGCTGAGCTGATCGCACAGGCTGTGGAACGCCGGGCTACGCAGGATGTCGGGATGCCTGGGCCGGCCGAGATCGATCGCAACGCGCTCGACGATGCGTCCGGGCCGCGAGGACATAACGGCGACGGTGTCAGCCAGAAAGACGGCTTCCTCGATAGCGTGGGTGACCAAGATCGTTGTCGTCGGACGCTCGCTCCAAATCCGCTGCAGCTCGAGGTTCATCCGTTGCCGCGTCATCTGGTCGAGCGCACCGAACGGCTCGTCGAGCAGGAGCACTTCCGGTTCAACCACCAGCGCACGTGCAATCGACACCCGCTGCCGCATCCCGCCCGAAAGCTGCGCGGGCCGCGCCTTCTCGAACCCGCGCAAACCGACCAAACCAATCAACTCCGCGATCGCGCTCGCGGAAATGCTCAACCCGCCGACTTCAAGCGGCAACCGAATATTCGCTTCCACGCTTCGCCAGGGCAGCAGCGCCGCGTCTTGGAACGCGACGCCGAGTCGGTGCTTCGCGCGGAGCTCACTCGGCGCTTGTCTGTGAATGTGAAGCCGGCCGCTTGTCGGCGCTTCGAGATCGGCGAGCATCCGCAGGATGGTCGACTTGCCGCAACCAGACGGACCTATGAGCGCGACGAGTTCACCGCGCCGGGTTGTGAGTTGAACGCCGGCGAGGGCATGAATCTCCTGCCGGCCCAGCCGAAACGTCTTCGTCAGGTTTTCGATCTGAATGCCATCGGCCGGCTCGGAGAACGCCCCTGCGCTCGCGTTCGGCTTCGTCGTGACATCTGCGGACACCGCGCCGCTCCTCTGCTACCTTAGTCCTCCGTCGCTTCCGCCTCGCGCTGGAGCATTTCGATGAAACGTACGCGATAGGTTTGGTCGCGGCCGGGCAGCTCATTCTCGACACGGGCGCCGTTCGTATACCAGTGCAGGAAATCGCGCCCCATTTCCTGACCCCGCTTGGTGTGCATATCGATCGCGTCGTCGAAGACTTCTGGCCGCGCCGCGCCGCTGTCCACCGCCCGGCGCAGCCAGTTTTGCATCTCGTCCGCGCCGCGGTCCTTCGGACTGAGCGCAAGCACGCGAACCGCGTGGATCAAGTAGATCAGGCGGTCCGGACTTCCCTGCGCCGCTCGGCGACGAAAATCGTCGAGAGTATGTATCAGGATCGGCGCCTCGATCCGACCGAAACCGACATCTTCGACGGAGATGATCTCCAGCCGCCGCCACACGTAGTCCTCGAATTCGGGACCGGTGGCAAAGAACTCATAGGCGACAAGGCCGGCATTTTCCACCATCCCTCGCCGTATCGACTTTTGCAGCACCGAGATCAGTTCATCAGCGGCGAAGCCATTACTTGTCCGCGCCCGAGTCCAGGGATCGTTCTGGAGGTCCGGGAGGCCCATAGTGGTGTACTCCATTCCCGCCCGCCGAACGCAGTCACGGGGATCGTGATCAGGTTCGATTAACCGGCGACCGGCGTGCCGCCAGGATAAATTTCGGCGAGGAGCGACGTGTCGAAGAGATCCTCAGCCGTTGCTTCGATCCCCGATTTCTTGAGCGTTTCGATGTTCGTCTGAATATCGGCTTCGCTCATCGTGCCGATCCCATTCTTCTTGGTCTCGTCGGTTTGGATTAGCGGGATTTGCGCCTTCAAGGTCAGCGTTTGCGGCTCAATCTCGAGATTGAGCGATTTGCCGTACTTATCGACGACGAGCTTGGCCGCGGTATCAGGATCGGCAATCGCGTCCTGCCAACCCTTAAAGGTCGCCTTCAAGATGTTGACGATCGTTTCCCGCTTCGCCTGATCGGCGAGCGAGTCTTCGGACACGATGAAGGAATCGGTAAACAGGTTGAACCCGTAATCCGCGAGGAGGAAGGTCACGGTGTCGATACCCTTAGTCTTGAGCTGAATCGGCTGGTTGGTCTGGAAGGAGACAAAGGCGTCAACCTCGCCGCTGACCAGCGGTGCGGGATCGAACTGCACCGGCACATACGTGATCGACTTGGGATCGATCCCGATTCCGGTGAAGAAGGCGTCGTAGATCGGCACACCCGATTGTTGAATACCAAGCTTTTTGCCGACCAAATCTTGGGGTGTCGGCACCGGAGCGCTCGCCAACGACATGATGGCGGCGGGATTGCGCTGGAATGTGGTCGCGACGACCTTCAACTTCCCGCCTTGATCCCTCGCTCGCGCCACGTTGTCGGGCTGCGAGAGCCCAACCAACGCTTTACCCGAGACGACCAACGGCTCGACCGAAATTCCGGGTCCGCCAGGCGTCAATTCGAGGTCGACGCCCTGGGCGGCGTAATAGCCGTTCTCGGCGGCGACGAATTCGCCAGCGTTCTCGACGTTCGCGATCCAGCCCATCTGCAGCGATGCCTTCGTGTTCGCGGCCAGCGCGCCGGAAGTGAATCCGGTGCGGACAACCGCGAACCCACCGACTGTGCCAAGCGCGCCCTTCACCATCACTCGTCGTGAAATCGACGTCATTTCCCCCACCTCCCGTGCGGCTCAAACTGCCTAAAGTCAAACAGACCCCTAGGCACGACAGATGCGCGGCCGTTCCGCTCGCTAGCGCTCCGAACTTTTCCTCTCGGTCATGAGGTGTCTTACGCTCGCCTGCGAGCAATGTCAAGAGATTTGGTTGAGGAGTCTGCGCTCCGCCCCACTTCTCGAGGCGACTTCGAAAATCCAGCGCCGCGCAGGCGAGAAGGAGCATTTCGGCCGTAGGAGCGCAGGGCTTGCATCCGCTTGGTAGGGACGCTGTACCGCAGGCGCTCACCGCCTATGGCATGCGACTAGGCGCGCTCGCCATTCCTGTGCATCCGCCAACATTCATCTCCGCCGTGCAATTAGGGCAAGAGGAGCAATTGTTGAAGGTGATTTCCGGCAGGAACCGGATGTGCCCGAGATGGATACCGGTCGTCTTTCTGGCGGCTCATACTGTTGCGCGCGAATCCTGTGTTGACGAGTGCCTCGTCAATCCGCTCGCTTAGTCGCTGGAGGTAGTTCGCCGGTGCATTCGCGCCAACATATGCGCGCTCGTACCTGCCCAGCAGCTCTGGCCGGGCTTCGCGAAGAAATCCGAGATAGTGGTCTTTGACCAACGGCCCGAGCCGAAGCGGCGATGCCCCGAACGAGACCGCGCCGTGCGCCTTCGCGGCTCGAGCGACCGCCTCGATCGACGCCTGGGAATCGGTGATGCCGGGCAGTACTGGGGCCATGAACACGCCGGCCGGCACGCCCGCTTCGCGCAATCGTTGCATCGCTTGCAGCCGCTTCAGAGGTGGTGGAGTGCCCGGCTCAAGCGCGCGCCAGATCTCCGGATCGATCGTCGTGACTGTGAAGAACACGATGACCTCGGTCACCCGCGCTATGGCGGCCAGGAGTTCGAGATCACGCTCGATCAAGGTGGACTTGGTAACGACGCTGACTGGGTGGCGATAGTCGCGCATTGCTTCCAGCGCCCGGCGAGTGAGCCTGTATTAGCCTTCAATCGGTTGATAAGGATCGGTCGCGGTGCCGATTGAAATCCGCTCCCCCGCCATCGCCGGTCGGGCAAGCTCTCGCCGCAGCACCTCCGGCAGGTTTGTTTTGACGAAGATCGTCGACTCGAAATCATCGTCGGCGTTCAGCCCAAAGTAGCTATGGGTCGCACGGGCGTAGCAATAGTGGCAGGCATGGACGCAGCCGCGATACGGGTTGAGCGACCACTTGAAGGGCATGCCCTGAACGCGATTGATCGCGCTCTTGCAGGCAATTTCGTTGTACGTGCGCTTCGCCATTGGGGCAGAGTAGAACTCATGTTCTTATTTGTCAACCGAGCGTCATTCCGAGCCCGACGCGCACCCGTCGTCCTGAGAGCAGTTCCCTTCGTCATCCCGTACTCTACCTCCATTGTTATTCTGAGCCCTTTTATCGTCATTCCGAGCTTGTCGAGGAATCTGTCCCTTCCCACGGATGTGCCTCAGACGGGCGAGATTCTTCGCGGCGCTCAGAATGACGGGTGGAGTAAGCGCTCAGGATGACGGGCGGGGCGGGCGCGCTCAAAATGACGGTGTGGGGTAAGTGCCCGAAATGACGGTGGGAAGGCGTTCGGCATGGGAATGGAGAGGATCGCGCACATCGGCTTGTCAGCCCTGGCAGGGCTTCGTCGGTCGTAGCCCGGGCCTTCCAGCCCCCGGCGGGCGGTCGCGCAAGGTGACGGAAGTGCCTTCGCGCAGGATGCTGGTGGCGGCCTTCGCTCCGGATGATGAAAGCGGGCGCGCAAGATGACGAGAGGTGCGACCGCAAGGTGAGCGGGGGCGGGCCGCATCGGCGGACTGCCGTCGACCAACTGCCTGTCCGGTGGTAGGGTTTTCGCATGCCTTGAGCCAGTAGGAAGAAGACCGCAAACGCGACCTTGAAAGCGAGGAGGGGCGGAACATGAGCCGGCTCGGAGTCATTGGCTACGGCAGACGGATGCGTCACATCCTGCACACCATCGATCGCTTCCACACCGTCGCCGAGGTCGTCGCCGTGGTCGATCCCCGCGAGGCGGAATTACGTTCCGCGTTTCCTGAGGAGCTGGCGGAAGTCACCTTCTGCGACGATGTCGATCGTATGCTCGAGGACCACCGCCTCGACGGGGTCCTGATCGGCACTCGCTGCACCCTCCACACCCCCTACGCGGTCAAGGTGCTGGAGCGAAATCTGCCGCTTTTCCTCGAAAAGCCGGTGGCGACGGATCGGGAGCAGCTCGCGACTCTCCAAGCGGCGCTCGAGCGGACGCGGAGCCAAGTTGTTGTCTCCTTCCCGTTGCGCCTCTCGCCGCTCTGTGAGACCGCCCGAAAGATTATCGACTCAGGCGCGATCGGGACCGTCGAACACGTTCAGGCCGTCAACAATGTGCCGTTCTACGCGGGAGGCTATTATCACGGCTGGATGCGCGACGAGGAGCAGACCGGCGGCCTCTGGCTCCAGAAAGCGACGCACGATCTCGACTACCTCAACTCGCTCATCCGGCAGCGACCGGTCAACATTGTCGCAATGGAGTCGAAGACCGTCTTCCAAGGCGAGATGCCGGCCGGGCTCAAGTGCGTCGACTGCTGGCGCCAAGTTGAGTGCTTGGAGAGCCCATATAACCTCTTCCGGCAGGGAGTCACGCCGGAGGTCGAGCCGAACGATTGGCAATGCAGCTTTGCGGTCGATACCGGTAACCACGACTCAGCCAGCGCAATCATCCGGTACGAATCCGGCATCCACGCTGTCTACACACAGAATTTCTATACAAGGCGCGGTGCGGCCGCCCGGGGCGCGACGCTGGTCGGTTACCGGGGCGCCATCGCTTTCGACTGGTACCAAGGAGACTTGACAGTCCATTACCATCACACCAATCGCACCGAGCGACACCACTTCGACTCGACTGGCGAAGGGCATCATGGCGGCGATGAGGCGTTGGTTGAGGAATTTCTCGGGGCAGTCGCCGGCAAGGAGACGACGAGGGCTCCGCTCTCCGCCGGGATCCTCAGCGCCCAGATGTGCTTATTGGCCCGCGACTCTTGCCAGACCAACACATTCCAGGAGGTCCGCCCGTTGGGCGCGCATCACGCCGTCGCCTGAGAATGGTCATGGGCGGAGCGCCCCATCATCATTGAACGCCAATCTCGTCCCCTAGACGATTTTCAGGTTTGCTACATCTATCGCGAAGCCGTTGGCATCGAGTTCGACGTTGTGCCGCACGCCGGAGACCGGTGTTACCCCGCCCCTTCATCCTTGACTAGACCGTTCCGGTAACTGCACGATCGTCGATCCGGCGCCTCGCCTCTAGGCTGGTGTTATGGCCGCGATCGCCAAGGAACGACACACGCCGAGGGGCCTCGGCCTTTGGAGCACACTCAAGTCGCTCTGGTCGCACTTCCTCGTGCGCCGCATCGCGAAAGCCATTTTCACCGTTTATCTCGTAACGACATTTATCTTCTTCCTCATCCGTCTGCTGCCGGGCAGTCCGGTCGACGTTTATATCAATCAACTGATCAGCCAGTACGGCTATTCGTACGATGTCGCCGCGGACCAGGCCCGGTCCCTCTTCGCGGTCGATCCAAATAAGCCGCTCATTGTTCAGTATTTTGACTACCTCGGAAACCTCGCCCACGGCAATCTCGGGCAATCGATGCTCTCTCCAGGGGTGCCCGTCACCGACATTATCTTCAAATACTTACCATGGACACTCTTCAGCGTCGGGGTTGGGTTGCTTTTCGCGTTTGCTATCGGCGCCGTCCTGGGGATGCTGATGGCCTACCACCGGAACTCCCTGATCGACAACATTTTCTCGACTATCGCCTCGCTCTTCAGTTCCGTTCCTAGTTACCTCCTCGCCATCATGGTTATCGTCTTCTTCGGGGTTCGGCTGACCTGGTTGCCGATCGCGAACATGCGCGGCTCACTTTCCTCCGGTCAGCAGACGGAGCTGAGCGTCGCCTTCGTCAAGGACGCGTTTTATCACGCCTCGCTGCCGATTCTCATCTACGCGCTGACCGGCCTCGGCGTCTGGTCGCTCCTGATGAAGAGCAGCACAATCTCTGTGCTCGAAGAGGACTTCGTCACCGCCGCGCGCGCACGCGGTCTCAGTGAGCGCCGGATCGCCATCCGCTACGTCGGCCGCATCGCCATCCTTCCTCTCTTCGCTCAGTTGGCGATCGCGATCGGCTTCATTGTCGGCGGATCCTTCCTGGTCGAGCCAATCTTTCAGTATCAGGGGATTGGCTACACTCTCTTCAAAGCGATTCAATCACGCGATTACCCGTTGATGCAGGGCATCTTCCTGATGATCACGATTTCAGTTGTGGCCGCGAATCTGGTCGCCGACCTGCTGTACATCCGGCTTGATCCGCGGATCCGCACCTCAGGAAGGAGCGAGTAGCGATGGTTCAGACGACGGCTGACCTTGCCGGCGTCCCCGCTGCCGAGGCGCCGGCTACAGGTCGCCGTGTCGGCTGGCGGCAGATCTTCGGCCGCTTTCTCCGCCGGGACAAGGTCGGTGCCGCCGCCTTCGTGGTCTTCGGATTCTTCCTCTTCCTCGCGATCTTCGGACCGATGCTCACGTCCTCCGCAAGAGTCACCGATCTCACCCAGATCTACAGCCAGCCGTCCCGAAATCACATTCTCGGCACCGATTACGCCGGACACGACATTTTCACGCAAATTGTCCGCGGGGCGCGCAGCGTGATGGTCGTCGGCGCGTTGGCCGCGGCGATGTCGACGGTGATCGCGGTCACCCTCGGCGCCGTCAGCGCGCTCCTCGGGGGCCGCGTCGACTCAGGCGTGCTCTTGATCACCGATGTGGTGCTGACCATTCCCTACATCGTCTTACTCGGAGTGCTGGCGACCTTCGTCCGACTCGGCAGTCCGATCTTTCTTGCCTTCATCATCGCCGCCGTCTCCTGGCCGCCGCTTTTGCGGGCGGTGCGGGCTCAAGTCCTGTCTCTCAAGGAACGCGAGTACATCGAGGCGGCCCGCGTGCTCGATCTCGGCACCACGCACATTCTCTTCCGCGAAGTCTTGCCAAACATGACCAGTTACATCGTGATCAGCTACGTCATCGCGATGACGAATGCAATCTACGGTCAGATCATCCTCTATTTCTTCGGTCTGGTGCCGCTCTCAGGCGACAATTGGGGCTTGATGATTCAACTCGGTTATACAAAAGGAGCGCTCTTCTTCAAAGACAGTCTCTGGTACATCCTGTCGCCGATCGTCGCGATCGCGCTGCTCCAGCTCTCGCTTGTCATGATCGCCCGCTCGCTGGAGGAGATCTTCAACCCGCGGCTGCGAGCAGGATGACCTGGGCGATGGTGACAGGGATGAGATGAAGGCAAGCAAGGTCGGAAGAAGCGCGCCCACGTTGAGCGCCGGCGACGGCAGCAATGGCCATCTGCCCGACGATGTCGTGTTGTCGATCGAGGATCTCTGGATCGAGTACCAATCACCGGCCGGAGAGATGCAGGCCGTGCGAGGCGCCACGCTCCAGATTCGCGCCGGCGAATCCGTTGCCCTGATCGGCGAGAGCGGTTCCGGCAAGACGACGCTCGGTCTTGCCCTGCTCAGCCTCCTCGTGCGGACCGCGCGCGTCTCGAAAGGACGCGCGCTCTTCCGCACCAGCGACGGCGCCATTCTCGACCTCTTTTCACTGGACAAGGGCACATTGCGGGACTTTCGATGGCGGGAATGCGCCATGGTCTTTCAGGCGGCGCAGAATTCGCTCAACCCGGTCCTCAAAGTGGGGGATCATTTCGTCGAGACCGCCCGCGCCCATGGTGAAAGGAACGACCGCAAGACTCGTTTGCGCGCGCTCGAATTGCTGCGGATGGTGCAGCTCGACGGCGAGCGCGTCTATGCTTCCTTTCCGCACCAGTTGAGCGGTGGCATGCGTCAACGCGTGTCGATCGCGCTCAGCCTCCTCCTAGAACCGCAGTTGATCATCCTCGACGAGCCGACGACCGCGCTCGACATCCTCACTCAGCGCGCCATCATCGACGTCATCCGCTCGCTGCGGCAGCGGCTCAGTTTCACCATGATGTTTATCTCGCACGACCTCTCGCTCGCCGCCGAACTAGCCGACCGCGTGGCCACGATGTACGCAGGCGAGTTGGTCGAGGTCGGCAACGTCCGCGATGTTTTCTACAACCCGAAGCACCCCTACACGGTCGGCTTGCTCAATGCGGTGCCGCCGATCGCCGGCGACGAGTTCACCCCGTTGACGGCGATTCCCGGTTCAACGCCGAATCTGCTTGCGATTCCGTCCGGTTGCCCGTTTCACCCACGCTGTCCCTACGCAACCGACCTCTGCGCCCGCCAGGTTCCTCCACTGTTTGCGGTCGGCGACGGTCATTACTCCGCCTGTTTTCACCGCGATCGGGTGACGCGCAGCCAGGACGTGTGGGAGGAAGCGACGACGTGAGCGAACCGCTTCTGAGCCTCGATCACGTGAGCCGCGAATTCAAAACGCGACGTGGACAAATCACCGCGGTCGACGACGTCTCGCTGGCGATTAGTCGCGGTGACATCCTCTGCCTGGTTGGCGAGAGCGGCAGCGGCAAGACAACGGTGGCCCGGATGGCGGCGGGTCTTCTGGCTCCAACGCAAGGGGCGATCCGATTCGAAGGCAAGGATCTTCATCAGACATCGAAAGACGAGTTCAAGGCATACCGACGCGCGGTCCAGCTGGTCCACCAGGACCCCTATGCCTCGCTTAACCCGGTCCACACGATCGGCGATACCCTTCGCGCCCCCCTGCTCCATCACAAGTTCGCAAAGAACCGGCGCGACGCAACCCACCGCGCCGCCGACCTGCTGAGCCGGATCGACTTGATGCCGCCGGAGAATTTCCTCAGCAAGTACCCGCACCAGCTCAGTGGCGGCCAGCGCCAGCGGGTGGCGGTGGCGCGGGCGCTGGCCCTCAACCCGCGCATCATCATCGCCGACGAGGCGGTTTCAATGGTCGACGTCTCGATCCGGGTCAGCATTCTCAACACCATGCTCAAGCTCCGCAACGAGCTCGGGGTTGCCTTCCTTTTCATAACCCACGATCTTGCGGTCGTGAAATACTTCGGCTGGGAAGGGTATGTCGGTGTCATGTACGTCGGCAAACTGGTTGAGTTCGGCCGCACCCCACAGATCATCGGCCGGCCACTCCATCCCTATACGAAGGCGCTGGCCGCGGCGATCCCCGAAGCGGACCCGGATCTGACGCGCGCTAAACAGAAGCTGCAATTGCGCAGCCTGGACATCCCGAATTTGACGGCGCTGCCGAGCGGCTGCGTCTTCCATCCTCGCTGTCCCTATTTCGTTCCCGGTCTCTGCGACGAGGTCGTGCCGCAGCTCTTGGATGTTGGCGAAGGCCGCGAGGCCGCTTGCCATGTTGTTGCCCGGGAACGCACTGGCAGAGACGCTGCGGCGTGAAAGGAGGTTCGTGAACAAAACAGTGTCGAGAATCGGGATCCAACCGTAGGCTTCCTGCAACGATGCGGGACTTGGATTCGAGTAATGGAGGAGACCCGATGGCTTCCAAACGGACGTTCGATGAGATCGTACTGAGCCGCCGCCGCCTGATCGGCACGGCAGCCGGCGCTTCCGCTGGGGCGATGCTTGCCGGCGGCGCCTTGCCAGGTTTAAGCATCCGGGGCGTCGTCGCCCAGGATGGGGCTAAAGAGTTCCACAGCGCCTGGCCATACGAGCTCCCTCCCCAGGGTCACTTTAACCTGATGCAAGGCGTCGCCCGCGCCGTCTATGCGCCGCCCAACATCTACGCCGACCTGATTGTCGAGCCCATGGCGATGTACTACTGGGGCACGAAAGAGTGGTTGCCGCTGCTCGCCACCGAGTGGAGCTTCCAAAATGGCGACACGTTCCAGGTGAAGCTCCGCCAAGGCGCCAAGTGGAGCGACGACAACGAAGTCACGGCCAAGGACGTTATTTCCACTTTCCAGTGCGCCCGCCTCATGAAGGTGACCGTGTGGGACTACCTCGACAAGGTCGAGTCAGTCGATGATTACACGATCAACTTCCATATGAAGACACCTTCGACGGTCGTTGAGCGCTATGTTCTCAAGTTCAACGTCATGTCAAATGTCGACTATGGCGAGTGGGGTGGAAAGGCGGACGACTTCTTCAGCAGCGGCGGTACGCTCGACGACCCCGAGGGTAAGCAACTCATCGACCAGTTCACCAAGTTCCGGCCGGAGAACGTGATCTCCAGCGGCCCGTTCATGTTCGACGTCAGCAGTTTCACCAACTCACAGAACACGCTGCTCAAGAATGAGAAGAGCTGGAACGCAAACGACGTCAAGTTCGACCGAATCGTGAACTTCAACGGCGAGACGCCTGACATTACGCCGGTGGTGCTCGCCAAGAACGTCGACTACGCGACCCACGGTTTCCCACCGGCGACCGAGAAGCAGTTCATCTCGCTTGCCTCGGAAGGTCTGCGGGTCTTGCGACCGCCCGTCTATAACGGCGCCTGCATTCGATTCAATTACAACACCCTCGGTACCGTGTTTAACGACAAGCGGGCGCGCCAGGCGCTGGCCCATGCCATCAAGCGCGACCAGAACGGCACCATCGCCCTCGGAGACTCGGGCAAGGGTCTGAAGTACATGTCCGGCATGAGCGACGTGGCCATCCCGGATTGGGTGAGCGAGGCGGATCTTGCTAAACTCAATCAGTACGAATATGACCTGGACAAGGCAACGGCCCTCTTGACCGATGCCGGCTGGACGAAATCCGGCGACACTTGGAAGACGCCGGACGGGAAGGACGCCGCTTGGGATCTCACCTTCGCGGCCGAGTTCGCCGACTTTTCAGCCTCTGGCCTCGACGTAGTCGAGCAGTTGGGGAACTTCGGCATCAAGCTTGAGCCGCGCGCCATCACCTACACACAGATCCCGATCGACATCGACCAGGGCAAATTCCAGCTGGCGATCGACGGCTGGGGCGCGTCGCAAAACCCGCATCCGCACTTCGCCTATGTGCAGGACCTCTTCTTCCACAACACCCAGGCGGTCCGCAACGGCGGCAAGGGCGAAGGATTCCCGCTGAAACAGACAACTGATGCTTTGGGAGATATCGATTTCCAGCACTTGGTAGACGACTCGGCTCTCGGGCTCGACGAGGAAAAGCAGAAAGCAAACGTCACGAAGATTGCCATTGCCTACAACGAATTGCTCCCTCAGGTCACGTTGTACGAGCGCTTCGGCAATAACGCGGCTTGGGAAGGCGTGCGGGTCAAGGCTTGGCCGGCCGATGACGATCCGATCCTGAAGAACAGCCCGTACGGCGACGGCATCCCGACAATGCTGATGTACACCGGCAAGCTCGAGCCGGTGTAAGCAGAGCGAATGACCACTGGGGCGCTCAGCAAGACGATTGCTGAGCGCCCTCCTTCGCTCCACCGAATGGCCGCTCTCGCATGCTGAGCGACCGGCTTTCGTCATTCTGAGCGAAGCGAAGAATCTCAACGTTTGCAACTGCGCGCGTTCAGAGCACGAGATGCTTCGCAGCCTCAGCATGACCGAGTAGGGCGTCGCATTGCGCTCTTGACGTGGGCGTTGTCTCGCCGTCGAGGAGGTCATTGCGCATGACACGGGTCGCGGTTATCGGCGCTGGCGGGATGGGTGCAATCCAGGCGCGGGCATGCGCCGGATTGCCGGATGCAACCGTCGGCTGGATTGCCGATCAGGACCTGGCAAGAGCAGAGACTGTCGCCGCCGAGCTTGGGGCGCGGGCGACAACCGACAACGCGACGGCGATCGCCGACGTCGACGCCGTCATCGTCGCGGTGCCGACGCCGTTTCACCGGCCGGTGACTGAGCTTGCGGCCGCGCACGGCAAACACGTCTTCTGCGAAAAACCGATCGCGCGCACGATCGACGATGCGGAGGCGATGATTGCCGCCTGTGACCGGGCCGGCGTGCGGCTGATGATCGGGCATGTCGTTCGCTTTTTCCCAGAGTTCGTCAAAATTCACGAAATGCTGCAAGACGGCAGCCTCGGAAAGATCGGTCTCGTTCGCGCCTCGCGCGTCAATGCCCATCCGCCGGATGACCGCGGCTGGTACCGTGATCTGGCGACGAGCGGTGGTCTGATTGTCGACCTGATGATTCACGACTTTGACACCTTGTGCTGGTATTTTGGCGATGTCGAGCGGGTGTTCGCCCATGGACTAAGCTATACGCCCCATCAGCCGACCTCCGATTATTGCCTGGCTGTCCTGCGCTTTGCGAATGGGGTGATCGCCCACGTCGAGGGGAGCTGGGCGCATGGGAGCTGGCGCACCTCGATGGAGACCGCAGGCGAGCACGGGATCGTCCGCCACAGCGGTGAAGAGGCTGCGCCAATTCGGCTTGAGCGGCCAGGATCGATCACTCAGGAGTCGCTGATCACTCGCTACTGGGCAGCGGACGAAAGCCCATATCAGGCCGAGTTGCGGCATTTCTTTGCCTGCCTGGCCGAGGGAACGCCGCTCGCGACCGACGGACGAGCGGGGGTCCAGGCGCTCGAAGTTGCGTTAGCGGTGCTCGCTTCGGTCCGCACCGGCCGGCCGATTCACTTCGTCGATGGGCGAGTTCCGCTGGATGCGATCCGGGAAGAGGTGACAGCGGCATGAAGGTCGGCATCATCAGCTTTGCCCACGGACATGCCAACAAAAACGCGCGCTGCCTCGCCCAGGTTCCCGACGTCGAGCTGACGGCCATCGCCGATTGTGATGAAGCGCGGCTTCGCGCGGCGGTTGAGCAATTCGGCGGCGATGCGTATGTGGACTACCGAGATCTCCTCGCCCGCGACGAGATCGAGGCGGTGCTCATCACCTCGCCCAATGCCGAGCACCGAGAACACGTCATCGCCGCGGCGCACGCGCAAAAGCACATCCTGTGCGAGAAGCCGATCGCGACAACGCGGGCCGATGGGAGAGCGATGATCGCCGCTTGCCGCGAGCAAGGCGTCAAGTTCCAGATCGCGTTTCCCGTCCGCTTTAGCGCCCCGGCGGCGATCCTGCGCCAGAAGGTTCGCGAGGGCGCGGTCGGTACTCCGCTGGCGGTCAAAGCGACCAATCCCGGCCGTTATCCTGGGGGGTGGTTTGGCGATCCGGCGCTGGCCGGGGGTGGGGCCGTGATGGATCACACGGTGCATGTCGCCGATCTGCTGCGCTGGATCTTCGAGGCCGAAATTACTCAGGTCTACGCCGAGATCGACACGCGAGTCCATCCTGATTTGCCCGTGGATGACGTGGCGACCCTGATGCTGGTCCTCTCAAACGGCATCTTCGCCAGCCTCGATCCGAGCTGGAGCCGGCCGAAATCGTGGCCGACATGGGGCGGACTGACGATGGAGGTGGTTGGAGATCGGGGCGTTCTCGCGATGGACGCCTTCAGCCAGCACCTTGAGCTCATTGAAGACGGTGGTCCGAGTTATGTCTTCGTTCCCTGGACCCAAGGCGGCGACCTGCCTATGATCCGAAGCTTCATCGACGCCGTTCGCAACGACACCGACCCGCTCGTTACCGGCGAAGACGGCCTGCGCGCCACGGAGGTCGCCCTCTGCGCCTACGAGTCAGCCAAGCGCCGCGAACCAGTCGCCTGCCCCGGTGTGCTGGACGGTGGTTAGGTCATCCCGAGCGAAGTCGAGGGATCTAGTGCTCCCGATTGAAGAGACGAAGGCTCCTCGATATGTGCTCGGAATGTCGAGAACGCGCGGAGGCTAGCTCCGCGAGCTGGGTGACAACGCATCGCGGAGGCCGTCGCCGGCAAGATTGAAGCCGATGACGGTCAGCGCGATCGCGACACCGGGGAAGATGCCGATGTAGGCGGCATTCAGGATGTATCGCTGGGCATCACTCAGCATGCGTCCCCATTCCGCAGTCGGCGGTTGCGCGCCCAGCCCGAGGTAGCTCAGTGCGGAAACGAGCAGAATAGCGTTGCCGACGCCGATGGTCGCCTGTACGATCAACGGAGTGAGGATGTTGGGCAGGATGTGGCGGCGCATGATCGCGGCATTCGTCAGTCCGGTCGCCCGTGCGGCGTCGACGAACTCTCGTCGCTTGATGGAGAGCGTTGAGCCACGGGCGAGCCGCGCATAGTTCGGCAGCCCGACAAAACCCGCCGCTAACATCGCCGACGACAACCCCGGACCCAATCTGGCCGCAATCGTGATTGCCAGCAAAATCGCGGGCAACGCGAGGAGCAGATCGACGAGGGCCATAATGACAAGTCCGATCCGTTCTTCGCGATAACCAGCGATAAGTCCGAGCAATGTTCCAATTGAAAGGCCAATGGCGACGGAAGCTAAGCCCGAGGCGATCGAGATCCGCGCTCCATTGACGACGCGAGCGAAGACATCCCGGCCGAATTCGTCTGTGCCGAACCAATGGTCGGCGCTCGGTTGCTGAAATCGTTCGGCCACGTTCTGCTTGGTCGGGTTGGCGACGAAGAATGGTCCAATGATGGCGACGATGCCTATGACGGTGAGGAGGAGCAATCCGGCGGCGGCGATGCGATTCCTGGTAAAGCGCGACCATCGGCGCGGTCGCGAGCGCAGGCGCGATTCACCTCGTGCCGGCAGCGCGAGCGAAGTCGTCGTGCTCATGATCCGTATCGGATGCGGGGATCGACCACGGCATAAACGATGTCGACGCAGAGATTGAGTACGACGAAAACAACCGCCAGTAGCAGCACAACGCCCTGGGTCATCTGGTAGTCACGGGCGGCGATTGCGTCCGACGTGAGCTTGCCCACGCCTGGCCAGGCGAAGACCGTTTCTGTGATCACCGCCCCGCCGAGTAAGCCGCCGAGCTCAAGCCCGACCACGGTCAGCACGGGAATAATGGCGTTGCGCAATGCATGCGCTCGCACAATCTGGTTTTCGCGGAGGCCCTTCGCCCGCGCGGTGCGGATGTAATCCTCTCCCAGCGTTTCGACCAACGAGGCGCGCGTCATCCGCGCGATGATCGCGGCGGGCCAGCCGGCGAGCGTGAGCGCCGGCAAGATAAGGTGCTTCGACGCATCCTTGAAGACGACCCAATCGCCATGGATGAACGAGCTGAGGACCACGAAATGGGTCGACGGATCGACCCCGAGCCGCGGGTCGACCCGGCCAGACAATGGCAACCAATGCAACCACACGCCGAAGACGATAATCAGGGAAATGCCAAGCCAAAACGTCGGGATCGAAATCCCGATCAATGCGCCGAGCGTGCTGCCGTAGTCGAACAGCGAATGAGGCCGCGTACCGGCGATGATGCCGGCTGTGAACCCGATGACGCTGCCGATCATCATCGCCGCGATGGCAAGCTCGATCGTGGCCGGGAAGCGCGAGATGATCTCATCCGCAACCGGTTGATTCGATCGATATGAGCGGCCGAGATCTCCCTTTGCCGCATGTGAAAGAAAATCGGCGTACTGCACCGCGAGCGGCCGATCGAGCCCCATTTCATGCCGAAGGCGCGCGAGCGAAGCGGCATCGGCCCGGGTGCCGAGCTTCAACTCCGCCGGATCTCCTCCCGCTGAATGCAGCATCAAGAACACGAGCGCAGAGACGCCAAGCAACGTCGGGATCGCGAGCAGCACTCGCCGCAAGACATATGGAGCCATCACCTATTTCCGGTCGTTGAACACGCAGTTACCGAGGCCTCCGGCCGGACTCGCGAGCTGTACGGAGCAACTTGCATTCCAACTCGCCTAGCCCGGCAGGAACTCCCTCACCCAGACCGTACCCGGTGCGGTTGGCAGTGACGGTTGGGTGAGGGCTGTTCTGGGCGAGCTCGCCCCTCAGTCAACCTGGCGAGCCATTAGGAAATATCGACGTCTCGCAGCACCATGTTGCCGATGGGCGACAAAACGAGCCCTTGCACCTTCTTCGCCGCGCCGATGATCCGGTCGGGATAGCCGAGAAAGACGTTGATCGCGTCGTCCAGGATCAGCTTCTGAGCTTGCTGGTACTGCTCGGTGCGCTGCCCCGAGTCTTTTTCGGTCTGCGCATCCGTGACGAGCTGAATGACCTGATCGTTCTTGTAGCCGAGCCGGGTTTGCGCCCGGTCGGAGGCGAAGAGCGCGTACATGATATTGTCGGGATCGGCGTTGTCCCAGGTCCAGTCGTTGATGAACGCCGGAGCTTTGCCGTCGCCGATCAGGGCGAAGAAATCGGCATCTTGCAACGACTTCAGATTTGCCTTGATCCCAACCGCGTCGAGATCGGCTTGGATCAGTTGGCCCAATGTCGGCCAGAATGAGTTGCTGCGATTGTAGAGATCAAAGGAGACGTTAGAGAGTCCGGCTTCTTGCAGCAGCGATTTCGCCTTGTCTGCATCGTAGGTGTATACCTGCGCCAGGCTCTCATCGTAGCCCAGCAGTCCGGGCGCAACCGGTCCCGCCCCGATCGTATAGTTGCCGAAGAACACGACGTCGAAAATGTTCTGCTTGTTGATCGCGTACTGCAGCGCCTTGCGGACGCTCGGATTGTCAAACGGGGCAAGACTTTGGTTCATGCCGAGATACTGCAAGTTCCAAAACGTGCCGCTGATGACCTGCTCGTTCGGGTCGCTCTTCAACGATTCCACATCCTTGAAGTCGATCTGATTCGCGATATCGAGTCCGCCCGAGGTCAGCTCGGTCAGACGAACGGTGTCGTCGGGAATTGATCGCCAAACGATCCGGTCGAGCTTCGGCCGGCCGCCCCAATACTTGTCGTTCGCGACGAAGACAAGCTCGACGTCCTTCGTCCAATGATCGAGCTTGAACGGACCAGTCCCTGCCGCGTGGTTGCTGTAATCCTTCCCGAATTGTTGAAGGGCGGTTGGGCTGACGATTCCGGCGGCGAAGATGGCCAGGTTTCCCGGCACCAGGATGATTGGACGCTTGAGCGTGATCGTTAGGTCGAGATCACCTGTTGCTTTTACCGTGTCAACCTCGGCGAATACAATCTCGGCATAGACCATACCGTCCTGGTGCAAAGGATTCTTCGGGTCGATTTGGCGCAAGAAGTTGGTTTCGACTGCTTTCGCATCGAGCGGAGTTCCGTCGTGGAACGTGACGTTCGGACGAATCTTGAAGACATACGTGAGCCCGTCCTCGGAAACAGTCCAGCTCTCTGCCAATGCAGGTTCAATATCGGCCGCGCCGTTCTTGTATCGGGTCAGGCCCTCATAGAGATTCTCATTGATCGGAATGATGTCGCCATATCCGGTCGTGCCGGCGATCGCGGGATCGAGCTGAACGGTCGATTGCGGTAACGCGACGACGAGGGTTTTGCCGCCGTCTTGCAGGCTGACGCCGGCAGCCGCAGTTCCTCGTGACTTCGCCGCCTGGAAAATCGCGCCCGCGAGCGACGCCGAAAGCCCGAACTTGGTCGCCCCGGTGATGAAATGACGGCGGCTGACACGGCCCGCCTGCAGCCGGTCGATCAACTCACCAAGCGTCGATTGGTCCTGAACTGACACCATACGTTCCTCTCTACTCTGTGCAACTCGCTCAACACTCTGTCGATCGGCGATGTGCCCTGGAACCTGCCGGGGTCATCTCGGGTCATTTTCTGTTGTTTTTGATCCACATGTCAACAATCTTGGCAAAAGCGCCGCCTCCTAGAGTGCACCTGTCGGGCTACCAGTGGCCCGATGTAACAGGTCCCCTAGGATTGGGATCGTATTGATTAAAGCTGGGATACCAACTCAGATTCGTGAAACATCAACGCCGTCCCCCTTTGGCAAATAGAGGCGGCGTGGAAGTGCTTCGTTCAAAATGGTCGCGGACTAGGATTCGAGAACGACCGCCGCAACCTGATCCGCAGAGGTCTGGTGAAGCGCGATACGTTCTTGCTCAAGCGCCGTCGGACTATCGACGCTCTGGCGAAAGCGGGTAATCAGTTCGTCTTTCTTGGTCGCTTTCGCCCGCTCGCCGGCGATCTTCGCTTGCTGGAGTCGCTCATTGACGTCCAGTTGCAGCTGCTCGCCACTCTTCGGCGCCAAAAAGATGGCGGTGATTGCTCCAATCGCAACGCCCAGCACTCCGCCTTTGCCGAGCGCCACGATCTTGCCGTCTATTCCCATCTGATCTCTCCTTGATCTCGCCCACATTGGAGCTAGGACGAATGACCGAAGATGCGGCGAACGATTCCTCCAAGGATGAGCAGGACGAATCCCAACCCCGCGCCGAATCCGACCGCGGTTTGCGGAGTGAAGATTGTCCAGATCTCGCCGTCGACCGGACCGAGTTGCAACACCGTCTTCACAGTACCCTCAGCGTTCAACTTTCCCGCATTGATCACAACCGCGCGGGATTTTACGAGCCGCGCCTCGTTGGCTTGGATGAATCCCGCCGAGCTGTGATGCAAGACTGCGTTCTCGGCCCTGACGGTGAGCGAACCTGAGTTGATGAGTTGCACGGAACGGGCGTGGAGCGATTTCACGTCCGAGTGCTCGATCGTCGCACGCTCGGCGGTTATCCTCTCGGCTCCGGAATGGTCCATCGTCACCGTGGTCGCGTCGACATTGCCAGCGTCGGCGTAGAGCACTTCTGAGCCAAGCAGCGGACTCTTCGTCGTGCCTGCCTTTTCGACAGTCGTGGCGACTGCGGGCCTGGGCGACGCGCCGTTTGTTCTCGTGGATGTCTCGGCATCAGCTCCGGCGCCGGACGATTCGGTCATCTTGGTTCCTCTCCGCCAAAGTCAGCGTCACCGAAAGGTGAGATTCAATGACAGGCGAGTGTACCAGAGCGATGCTTACTCGATTCACGACCGCCAATCCGGAAGACCCTCGGTTGAAATTGGCCCTTCCCAGCTGACACGAGAAACCGTCTCCGAAGCTGGGCATGACGGGTCGGTATCGCGCACCTCGTGCTCCCTCCCGGAGGGACTTCGTGGAGTCAGCGAGGTAGGGTCAATTTCAACCCGGCGTCGCGCCGAGGGCGCGTGAGGCGCAACTTCGCGCGGTCCTCGCTCGATATACTGCGTGCAGAGGAATCGACGCTCGTAACCGGTTAGCGAAGGCAGCGCGCATGCGCCTGTATCTCGGCGGACCGATGTTTACCGCCGCGGAGGTATCGCACAACCTCCGCTTGGCAGGCGTGCTTCGCGTGCATGGCTTCGAGGTCTATTGCCCGAACGAAAGCGAGCCGATCAACGACAAGACCCGCACCGATATTACCGGCAAACTTATTTACGAGTTCGACATTGCCGCGCTGGAAGCATCGAATGTCATGATCTGTCAGGTGAGCGAAGACTCCGGCACGAATTGGGAAGCCGGCTATATGGATTGCATGTCGAAGCGTGTCGATCCGGCGACCTACTACGGCGTGATTGGTCTCGCAACTGACATTCGGCTGCGAACGCCGCCCAACCCGAACATGGCAGGCGTCGACAACCAGACCGGGTATGTCAACCAGCTCGTCGTCGGCGGGCTGCAACTATCGCTTGGAATTTATCTCGACGAATCGGCGATGATCGAGCGGTTGATCGAAGTACGACGTGCTCGCGAGGGCCTGTAACCTTGCCTTGCAGATATGAGGCGATCGTTGTGCCCACAACCACGTCAGGGTGACTCTTCTGATGGCTCGGCCATCAGATCACGGGCGCGGTTGCTCATCTCGGTCGCTTGCTCGAGGTCGAGCGTGGACAGTCCCAGTCCGTCGGCCAGAGCCATCCCGCGCTCGGGTTCGACACGCTGGGAGGCATTCGCCATGCCCAACCAGCGCACCTCCCAGCAGCCGATGTTGATCAAGAGAAGATCGAGCGCCGCATGGGCTTGATCAGGATGCTCTTGCAACAGCTCCCGTCCTTGAAGGGTTGCGCGCTGCAAGTCCTCGAGGGCGAGGTCGAGCATCGTCGCATGGTCGGTCGGCGCCGGCTCTCGTTTCCGCGGTGGCACGGGGTCCTCCTTGCGCGGTCACGTGTGATTCCGAACCAGGCCGGACCTTTCCGCCGCGCCAAAACGGCAGGCGCCAAGCCCTGGATGATTGAGGTCGCTGACCGAAGAGACTCGGCCGTCAATCCGTCGACCGCTGGCGAGCGGCGTTCCCTTCCCGGTGACCGCCCGCACCACTACGCCGAGCTCGATCGTTGCGAGTTCAACCGCACGCGCCCCAGGCACGCTTGGTACCGAAGTCCCACTGCCAGTGTGCCTGTCTCTGATGCCTTCAGCAATGGCTATCTCGGGCTAGTCTAGGCGGACGGCCAAAAGATGCACGATCCATGCCAGGCACGATCGATCGCACCACGGGCATTGTACGCAGGCAGTTCGGGCTTCGCGAGAAGCCACCCAACTCGTTCCGCCCAGGCTTTCCGGTCAGTTGCCATGCTCGCCTACTGTTCGCTCATTCGGCCTCGTGCCAGATAGCGTTCGATCAAAGCATGGGTTGAGCTATCGTGTTTCGTGCCCGAAGGTTTTCCGCTCTCGAGTTCGGGCGCGATTCGCATGGCGAGTGCTTTGCCGAGCTCGACGCCCCATTGATCGAATGAATTAATGTTCCAGACCACCCCTTGTACAAAGATCTTGTGCTCATAGAGCGCGATCAGGCGGCCGAGCGAATCCGGCGTGAGCCGGTCGAGCAACAACGTGTTCGTGGGGCGGTTGCCGGGAAAGACCCGATGACGAACCTGAAACTCGGGCGTTCCCTCTGCTCGCACCTCTGCTTCGGTCTTTCCAAACGCGAGTGCCTCCGTCTGCGCGAAAAGATTCGCGACCAGCAGGTCGTGGTGATTGCCGAGAGGGTTCAGCGTCTGACAGAAACCGATGAAATCACACGGAATCAGCTTCGTGCCCTGATGAATCAATTGATAGAACGCGTGCTGTCCATTGGTGCCCGGCTGGCCCCAGAGGATAGGACCGGTCTGATAAGTGACCGTCCCGCCCGCTAAATCGGTCTGCTTGCCGTTGCTCTCCATGTCGAGTTGCTGGAGATATGAAGGAAATCGGCCGAGGTAGTGATCGTAGGGAAGAATCGCGATCGTCTCTGCGCCAAAGAAATTGTTGTACCAAACGCCGATCAGCCCGAGAAGTACGGGCAGGTTTCGGTCGAACGACGCGGTCCGGAAATGCTCGTCCACCGCATAGAACCCGGCGAGCAGTTCGCGGAAACGCTCGGGTCCGATGGCGACCATGAGTGAAAGCCCGATTGCGGAATCGACGGAATAGCGACCGCCCACCCAGTCCCAGAATTCGAACATGTTCGCCGGGTCGATGCCAAACTTCGCGACCTCGGCGGTGTTGGTCGAGACCGCGACGAAATGTCGCGCGACGGCCGCGTCATCGCCCAATCCCCGCACGAGCCATGCGCGGGCTGAGCGAGCATTGGTCATCGTTTCCAGCGTGGTGAATGTCTTCGACGATATGATGAAAAGGGTTTCGGCGGGATCGAGATCTCGTGTTGCCTCGACGAAGTCCGTGCCGTCGATATTGGACACGAACCGGCACTCTATGCCGCGGTCACTATAAAAGCGCATTGCTTCATAGGCCATCGCCGGTCCGAGATCGGATCCGCCAATGCCGATGTTGACGACCCTCGTGATCCGCTTGCCGGTGTAGCCGCTCCATGCGCCCGATCGAACACGCTCGCTGAAGTCGGCCATCTTGTCGAGCACCGAGTGGACCTTCGGCACGACGTTTTCGCCGTCGACGAGAATGGTCGCATCTCTTGGCGCGCGCAGCGCGGTATGCAACACCGCGCGTTGCTCGGTCACGTTGACCTTGTCTCCCCTGAACATCGCATCAATGTGTCCGCGCAGGTCGGACGCCTCGGCGAGCGCAATGAGCAGCCGTACCGTTTCTTCGGTCAGTCGGTTTTTGGAGTAATCGAGGTAGACGCCCGCCGCGTCGAGCGCGAAGCGCGTGCCCCGTGCCGAATCCTCGGCAAACAGCTGTCGCAAATGCAGACTGCGGATTTGTTCGTAATGCGCTTCGAGTGCTTTCCATTCCGGGCGGTCAGTTGTCACTTGTCCCGCGCCCATCGTGGTCCCTTTCATGGATGAACCGGCGGCTCGCTAACCCGACGCAACAGCATCGCTGAGCGGCCGGCAAGCGTCATCGAGTCTCCGGTTTTGACCGATCCATCGCTCACCGGAACTTCCGATCTTGTGGTGTCGATCGTGATTACCCACGTATCCGGCCCAGCCGAACTGGGAACGATGAACGAGATTGCGTTCGCGGAGCCATTGAGCATGATTAAGAAGTCATCGTCCCACACGCGCTGACCTTGCTCATCCAGCTCTTCGAGTGCGGATCCACCTAATCGAATGGTAATCGCGCGTACCCAACTCACGTCCCAGTCATCATCGGTCATCGGTCGACCATCGATATCGAACCAAGCGATATCCTCGACTTCCGAACCGCGAATCTTTCGCCCTTGAAAGAAGCGAGGACGACGTAAGCTCGGGTGCCGCTTGCGCAGCTCGATCATTCCCTTCGTAAACTCGAAGAACGCGAGCCTGCGATTGTCGAGCGACCAATGAGTCCAGCTCAGCTCATTGTCTTGACAATAAGCGTTGTTGTTTCCGCGCTGAGTGCGGCTCAGCTCGTCGCCCCCGCAAAGCATCGGCACGCCCTGAGACACAAAGAGTGTGAACATCAGATTCCGCTTCGTTTGTTCGCGCAGGGCGATGGTGGCCGGATCGTCCGTTGGACCTTCGACGCCGTGATTCCACGAACGATTGTCCTCGCTGCCGTCACGGTTCTCTTCCCCGTTTGCCTCGTTGTGCTTCTCGTCGTAGCTCACCAAATCCTGAAGCGTGAATCCGTCATGGGCAACGATGAAATTGATACTCGCGGACGGCCGCCGGCTGTCGTCTTCGTATAGATCGCTGCTGCCGGTCAAGCGGTAGGCGAGCTCCGAGACGTGTTCATCTCCACCTCGCCAGAACGTGCGCACCGTGTCGCGATACTTCCCGTTCCACTCGCTCCACAGCGCTGGGAACCGGCCTACTTGGTACCCGCCGTCGCCGATATCCCAGGGCTCGGCGATGAGCTTGACGCGCGAAATGACCGGGTCCTGCTGGATCACATCGAAAAACGATGAAAGGCGATCGACGTCATGCAGCTCGCGCGCTAGCGCTGCGGCGAGATCGAAGCGAAACCCGTCGACATGCATTTCCTCGATCCAATAGCGCAGGCTGTCCATGATGAGCTGCAACGCTTGGGGTGACCGGGCGTTGAATGTGTTGCCTGTGCCGGTGTAATCCATGTAAAACCGCTCGTCGCCTTGGACCAAACGGTAATAGGCTGAGTTGTCGATGCCACGGAACGACAGCGTCGGCCCGAGATGATTACCTTCGGCTGTGTGGTTGTACACCACGTCAAGGATCACCTCGATTCCTGCCGCGTGCAGCGATTTCACCATCTGCTTGAACTCTGCGACTTGGCAGCCGGGATCCATCGCCTTGGCATAATCCGCTTCCGGGGAAAAGAAATTGAGCGTGTTATAGCCCCAATAATTTGTGAGACCTCGATCGCACAGCAGCTTGTCGTCGAGATGCGCGTGAATCGGCAGCAGCTCGACGGCGGTGATGCCGAGCTCGGTCAAGTAGTTAATCGCGACCTCGGACCCAAGTGCGGTATACGTGCCGCGGTCTTCGGGTGGGATGGTTGGGTTGAGCGCGCTGAATCCTTTGACGTGCAGTTCGTAGATGACCGAGCGGTGAAGGGGTCTGCGCGGCATCGAATCCTCGCCCCAATCAAACTCAGGATCGATGACGACAGCCTTCGGAATCCCTGCCGCGTCGTCTCGTTCGTCTTGGACCAGGTCCTGTTCTGGAGCGTTGAACGGATAGCCAAAAACCGGTGCGCTCCAGTCAACCCGTCCCTTAAGTGCCTTCGCGTAGGGATCGATCAAGAGTTTGTTCGCATTGAAGCGGTGGCCCTCTTCGGGCGCAAACGGCCCATCGACGCGATAACCGTAGCGCTGTCCGGGACCGATCGTGGGAAGATATGCGTGCCAGACGTATCCGGGACTCTGATCAAGTGAGACGCGCTCTTCATTGCCATCGGCGGCAATCAAGCACAACTCGACACCTGTCGCATGTTCGCTAAATAAAGCGAAATTGGTTCCTTTGCCGTCCCATGTCGCACCGAGTGGGAATGGTTCGCCGGGAAGCACAACACGTCGATCTAACAACCGGGCCCTCCAACATTGTCAATTCATGTCGGCGGGTTACGCTCACCGACCAGGCCCCATCATAAGCGTGGGAGCCCCGCAACGTTTATGCCGGGATCAGTCATGTGCTCTATTCTTCGCCGGCACGGCGAACCGCGTCCCCCCAAAGGAGCGAAAACGAATGATGGCAAAGCGAGCCTATAAGCGGCGAACGGTCGGCATTCTCGTGTTTGACGATGTCGAGGTGCTCGACTTTTGCGGGCCCCTTGAAGTTTTCGCGTCCGCTCGCAAGCCGGGACGGGAAGATCGCGACCAACGAGACCTGTTCGACGTGTGTGTCATCGCTCAAGACGATCGCGCCATTCGCTGCCACGGCAACCTACTCCTCCACCCTCATTTCACCATCGCCAACCATCCCCCGCTCGATATCCTGCTCATTCCCGGCGGTCAGGGCACGCGCCGGGAGCGCGAAAACCAGGTAGTTTTAGACTGGATCGCCCGCCAAAACCCGAGCACCGAGGTGACGACCAGCGTTTGCACGGGCGCGTTCCTGCTTGCCGCTCTTGGTCTGCTCGACGGCCTGCGGGCGACCACGCATTGGGCGAGCATCGACTGGATGCGCGAACAGCATCCCGGGGTCGAGATGCGCGAGAACGTTCGGTTTGTGGACGAAGGGCGAATCGTGACGTCGGCCGGCGTCTCGGCCGGCATCGACATGGCGCTCCACCTCATAGAACGCCTGCATGGGCACGACATCGCCGTCGATACCGCTCGCGGGATGGAGTACGACTGGCAGAAACAGTCGGCAGCAGATACTTAGAGGCACAGAAGGCGGTTCGCGAGACTCAGCATGTCGCCGGTCATGCCGGCGGCGGTCACCGCCGCACCCGCACCCGGACCAGTTACGGTTAGCGGGTAGCGGTCATACCGCTTCGTCCGAATCGAAACGATATTTTCGGGTCCTTGTAAGGCGCCGAGAACCGTCGAGGTCTTGATCGATTGCAGACCTACCCGGATCGATCCGGCAACTTCCACCTTCGCGATGTATTTCAGGGTCTCGCCCACCGCTCGCGAAGCCTCCGCCCGGTCCGCGATCTCTTGGTCCGCCTCGTTCACCCGAAGCAGGAACTCGTCCAGACTCACGTGCTGGAGGTGCGCGGGAACGAGATTTTCTACGTTGATATCGTCCAAATCGATGGTCCGGCCGAGGGTTCGGGCCAGAATCAGCGCCTTGCGCGCAACATCGAGCCCACTCAGATCGTCGCGCGGGTCGGGCTCGGTGTAGCCGCTTGCCTTGGCATCCCGAACAGCGACCGAGAACGATTTGCCGGCCGCGACATCGGAAAAGATCGCGCCGAAGGTTCCCGATACCGTCCCCATGATCTCGACGATGTCATCACCCGTATCGAGCAGATTGCGGATTGTCGAGATGACCGGCAATCCAGCGCCGCACGTCGCCTCATACCGCAATCGGCCTTGCGGTCCAGTTTCGCCCCATAGCGCCTCGCCACGGTCGTCGACCGCCGGCAAAGCCATCGGCGCCTTATTCGACAGCGCGACACCGCCGCCAAGGTCAAGGGTACGCGCGTCGAGCGTGGCGCTGTCATCGCCCGCGGCCGCGTCCATCACAATCAACGGACCGTGCGCAGCCAAGGGCTCGATTGCCGCGTGCGCAGCGACGAGCGACCGCCCTTTCGCACTCAACCCCTCACCGTTCCTCTTTCCCTTAACGATTGTCAGCAACTCATCATCAGGAATACCGTCTGGATCATCAACCACATACGCACCGTCGCGACCCGCAACTCCGCTCACGACGACGTGCATTCCAAGAACGCGTGCCCAGAGCGATCGATGTTGAACGATCTGCTCGAGGACCGCTCCCCCGACCGTGCCTGTCCCAATCTGAAACACCTGAACGCGCTTCACCAATTCTCCAATCCCAAGCTATTAGAACTTGCTTTTCAGTTCGGCGATTCGTGCGCTGGACCGGCTAGGTCGGCCATAACCGTCCGAGGAAGAAATCGCTTGAAAAACTTTCACGTTCAACGTGAATGACTTCTGTTTGCGGTGTCTAGGTGGCGAACAAATGCCTCGGCCGCGATAAATGCAATTCCCTCGCACTCGCCCAATATGAGCAGGTCTTTGTCCTGCGAAATGACGAATTGGGCATCTCCAACAGCAGCCATGGCGATGAACTTATCGTCCTCGGATTCTCGGGAACTTGCAGCGAAATCCTTTACATCGACCATTACCGCGGAAGCAATAAACTCGAGCACTGCGCCGAGATCTCTCGTTGCGATACCACGATATTTGTTCGTTAGTTTTGGGCGGCGAAGTACTTTGAGGTACTCGGCGACGATAGAAGGAGAAACGACAAATGAATAATTGTCCGCGTACTCGAAAATGACTTTACCTGACCATGAAAACGGATCTATTAATCCGCGAACAAGGATTACAGTGTCGAGAACGGCCTTCGTCACCGATTCTTTCGCTTTTCAGCCCGTACCTCAGCAACCGCCGATTCGATGTCCGCGACGATTTCCTCTTGGCCAATGCCGCTTTCAAGAATTTCCTGCCTGACAGAAGCGAAGTACTCATAAAGTTCGCGTAGCCACGGCGAGCCAGGGCTCTCCCCGCTCACACAGACCGGAACGATGTGAAGTTCTCCGTTATCTAAGGTCATCCGGAGCAAACTTTCTTCACGAATGCCGAGCTCGTCGCGGAACTCGGCCGGAATGGTGATCTGTCCGCCGCACAGAGATCGAATTATTTTGCTCTTCGACGCTGATTCAGTCATTGTCCTGCCCAATCATTCAGCGCGATGGAAAATCCAGGAATACAATAACTGTATTCCACAGGTTGCTCGGGTTGCGATCAATGGTTCGCCACAGTAACGCATCTGCTTGCCGTCGTGCTCGCTCGCACTTGTAACGGGTCATACCAAATTGGCGCGCGCATGCCCAGGAGGTCTTTGGCGCGGGCGTAGTTTGTAACGTAACGGCAATCGAGGTTGGTGGTGTCCATTTTCAGGATGATGACGCCTTCGGCCGGACCAGGCAGCAGCGATTCTGAAACAGGTTCGCCTTCGACAGTGGGGGCGAATATTCCACTCCAGCCCATGCCGGTAGTCGGATCGTTGGCGAAGGCGACGTAGGTGCAGTTCTCCTTGGATCGTTCGCGCCAGAGATGGAAGTGGCAGTCGGTTGGGCCGGTCTGAACGTGCGGCAGGTGCGGAACTGACGTTGATCCCCAGCCGCGAACCGGCGGCTCGCCACACGACGAGGGCCAGGCGATGAGGTCGGCGCCGTCGAGCGCGAGGCAGCGCGCCGCTTCTGGGAAATTGACGTCGTGCCCGATTTGTAAACCAATCCGGCCAATGTGCGTGTCGAATGTCGGCAAACCGAGGTCGCCTGGAGCCGACCAGACTTGGTCTGTCGGGGATAGATGAAGCTTGCGATAGGTTCCAACGACCCCTTCCGGTCCGACGAGGACGGCACTGTTGTACAGCGTTTCATCCGCTCGCTCGATCAAACCGACGACCAGGTAGGTTCCATTCGCGGCCGCGATCTGCGTTAATCGCTTGGTCGCCTTACCAGGAATGGTTTCCGCGATTTGCTCGTCCCCGATCCGGTCACGGACAAGTCCACTCAGTGTAAGTTCGGGGAAGACGATGAGATCGGCTTCAGGGTTGGCGTCGGCTGTCGCTTCGATTCTGTCCAGGTTGAGCTCAACTCCCGGGACAACTGGTGACATCTGGGCGACCGCAATCATGCTCGTGCGCCCTTTTGGCAATGGCCGCAGATCGTAGAGGTCGTGAAACTCTGACGGGTGCCAAAGATACGAGTTCAATGTCAAGTTTCCGTAGCATTCGGGGCGCCGTCCAGCAAGCCTGTCAGCTTGGATTCGCGTCAGATCGATCTGGCCGTAAACGATGCCATCACCCGTATCGACAACGTCCTGTACAGCTCCGTCCGGATCGATGACACATGAACCGCCAGAGAATTGAACGCCGCGCTCCAAACCATAGCGATTTGCAGGGATCAGATACGCGTCGTTTTCATACGCGCGCGCCATCCAGACCGGCGAGGGGCTCTTTTCCGATAACCAGTTGGTCGGGAAGCAGATCACGTCCGCGCCCTGCAAGGCCGCGATCCGCGCGGGCTCGAAAAACGTGGCGTCCATGCAGATGATCATTGCGATCCGGCCGAGTTCAGTCTCAAACACCGGAATCCCGAGATCGCCGTCCTTCGCCCACTTCGGCTCGGAGATATAGGAATGCGTTTTTCGATAGACGCCGACGGCGCCATCCGGACCGATCAGGACCGCGGAGTTGTAGAAAATGCCCGTGTCTGGTGCGACTTCGGCCAGGCCGGTGACGATATAGGTCTTGGAGCGAGCAGCAACATCAGCGAATAGTTCGGTTGTCGGACCCGGGATCGGTTCGACATGGGGCGCGATCTCGTCGCGGCTTTGCCAGCAGTAGCCGACGTTCGCCATTTCCGGATGAACGATCAACCGCGCGCCGTTCTCCACTGCCTCATTGGTCAACGCCAGAAGGCGGCGAAGGTTCGACGCTTTCTCGAAAAGCATCGGCTCGAATTGAATTGCCGCGACGCGATACGACCGCGCGGCGAGCGTCATGCCGTTTCCTCCTCAGGACCCTGGTGGTCGCCGCCACTGGTTGCTTTCGGAGTCGCTTGCCGGACCGAACCGGGACTTTGCACGCTCGCGCGCAACGCCGCGAGCCGGTCCGCCAGCTCGCCCAGATCGGGTCGGTGAAGGTGAAGACGGGCGATGGTTGGCAGATTCGGGATATTGGGGAGGCTCAGGTTGCGGTTTTCCCAACGCACGCGCAGATCATCCCGCAATTCGCTAATAGATTTGCTCAGCGTTCGTTGCAACTCCTGCAATTCTTTCAATTCGAGCCGCGCCGCTTCGCGACCTTCGGGCGTCGTTTGGCCCATATACCGCGTCTTGCGCGAGCGATCTTCGAGCAACTTTCGGGGGCCAACTCCTGCAAGGTCCGCGAGCGACTGGACAATCGCTATTCTGAGTTGCGCCGCCGCGAATACGATGTCTTCGTGCGCCCCGCCCGGCGGCTCAGGCACGATCGTCGTGACCACGCCTAATCTCAGGCATTCGCGCGAGGTGAGCTTGAGCGAGGTCACGGCGCTCGTCGCGTGACTCGATGACCGGTGGAGCGGCATGCCCGCTGTTTCTGGACCGACCACGGAGTAGACGGCGTTTTCTTGCATGAGGATGCGGTCACCGACGCCGAGCGCGATCGCGCCGCTGCCGCCGCCCTCACCGATCAGGGTGCAGATGACGGGCACTGGCAACATGCTGATCATCGCCAGCGATTGAGCGATGGCCATCCCGATCCCGTCGACTTCAGCCGCAACGCCGGTCGCGGTTCCCGGGGTGTCGATCAGCGTCACGAGTGGCAATTCGAGGTGGCCGGCGAGCCGCATCAGACGAACCGCTTTGCGGTAGCCCGCGGCGGTCGAACGGGCTTCGGTCGTCGCCCCGTGACTTCGATCCTGGCCGATAACGGCGACGGTCACGCCATCAAGGCGGCCGATGCCGCAGACAACGGCGGGATCGTCGCCCGTGGCGCGATCGCCGTGCAGCTCGACAAACGACGGCATCAACGTGCGAATGTAATCCCTGCTTGTCGGTCGCCCCACATGCCGCGCCCGCACTTCGGCTTCCCAGGTCGGCACGCTCCTGGCGTTGAACGACGCCAATGGCGTATTCGGCCGCGGTGTGCCGCGCATGGCGAAGAGGGCCAGGAAGTTTGCGAGCAAATCTCGAAGCTTCGCCCGATCGACGATGTCGTCGATCATCCCGTGCGCCAACATCTCCTCGGCGGTGGTCGTCCCACCCTCGCCGAGACCCGGGGTTAGGCGCCGCGCCGGATTCAGGCCAATCCATGCGCCTGGTTCGGCCAGAATGATGTCCGCCTGAGCGCCCAGGCCCGCATAAACGCCGCCCGTTGTGGGATGAGTGAGCACGCTAATGAACGGGACGCCGGCGCGATGGAGCCGCGCGGAGGCGGAGGCAGTCTTCGCAATTTGGACAAGCGACAACATGCCTTCTTGTGTTCGCGCGCCGCCACCGGAGGAAAACACGATCAACGGCAACCGCCGCGTCGCCGCCAGCTCCATCGCGAGCACAATTTTTTCGCCCGCGACGACGCCGATGCTGCCGCCGAGGTATTGGCAATCAAGCAAGATCAAAACGGCCGGCTGCCCGCCGATCTCGCCGGACCCGGTGATCACCGCTTCCGAGACGCCGGTTCGCTCCTGCGCTTCGGCAAGCCGGTCCGGAAAAGGAAGCTGGTCGTGGAAGACGAGCGGATCGACCGAGATCAGCGCCGCATTCGTCTCCTGGAAAGTACCAGGATCGACGACGAGCGTCAGGCGCTCGCGCGCCGGCAGAGAAAAGTGGCGATGACAGGAAGGGCATACCCGGAAGATTTCAAAGAGCTCATTGCCCAACAGGTTTATGCCGCAGGTTGGGCAGTCGAGCTCAAAATCGGCGGCGATATCGATAAGGCTCGCATCGGTTTCTACGGCGCTCGCCTTGCCTCGATCCGATGCATCGCGCAGAGAACGTCTGGGGAGAGGATCAGGGAGTGTCATAGAGCATCCGTTCGCATGATTCCTGCCAGCCGACGCCGCGGGATCGCGTATCAACATCGTAGGGACTCGCTTGCGGAGCGTCAAATTCCATAGCTCCCAAAGTCTCGCGGGAGCACCCCTCCTCGGATATGATCGCCGCTCAAACTCAACGGCCTTCGAAGGAGATGAGATGGTTGCGCGAAGTGCATGGATTGTCGACCGGAGCGAGGCCACATCGCGCCGGGGTATGGTCGCGGCGAAGACAGGTTTCGCGGCTGATGCCGGGGCTGAGGCGCTCGAGCGCGGCGGGAATGCCATCGACGCGGCGGTGACTGCGGGGCTGACCGCCTGGGTCGTCGAACCCTGGATGAATGGTATCGGCGGCGGCGGGTTCATTGTCGCCCACTTTCCCGCGCACCAGGAATCGGTTGTCGTTGAGTTTCCGATGATCTCGCCCGCCGCGGCGACGCCAGACATGTTCACGCTCGCCGGCGCCGGAACCGATGATGCGCTCTTCGGCTGGCCCGCGGTGACCGGCAATGAAAATGTCGTCGGGCACAAATCCGCGGCGGTCCCCGGGGCGGTCGCCGGACTCGCACTTGCGCTTGATCGCTTTGGCACGATCTCGTTCGCGGAAGCGCTCGCCCCAGCGGTCCGCTATGCCGAAGAAGGTTTTCCGATCGAGTGGAACGCAAGCCACTACATCTCCCGCGACTTCGCGAATCTAAAGCGCTTTCCCGCGACCGCCGAGGTTTTCTTAGATAGTACCGGCAATCCGCCGTTTTCCCCAGAGGGAACACCGGTCTTCCTTCGCCAGCCTAATCTCGCGCAAACCCTGCGCACATTGGCTGATGAGGGGCCTCGAACATTCTATGAAGGCGAACTAGCGCGCCGCATCACCGCCCATCTCGCCGACAACGGCGCACCGTTGACGACCGAGGATTTGGCCGGTTACGACGCGCGCATCTCGAAACCGATCGTAGCCGGGTATCGCGATCATCAAGTGCTAACGATTGGCAGTGGAACCGGCGGCACTACCCTCGCCCAGTCACTCAATATCCTCGACCAGACAACAGTTTCGGGGCTCGGGCACAATTCGCCGCAAGCCCTGCACGCAATGGCCCAGGCGTTCCGACTCGCCTTTGCCGACCGGTACGCCTATCTCGCCGATCCAGACAAGATCGAAGTGCCGATTGAGGCGATGCTCTCAACCGATTACCTGGCCGCTCGCGCGACGCTGATTCAAAGCGGAAACTTCGACGGCGTTCTCCCCGGATCCAAGGAACAGCTTGGCGTCAGCCACGACATGCCGGGATCCTTGCCCGAATACATCGGCAGCGGCTGCACCACCCACATCAGCGCCATTGATGGCTCCGGCAACGCGGTCTCGCTGACCCAAACCTTGCTCAGTGCCTGGGGGAGTCGAGTCGTTGTCCCGGGCACGGGCGTGCTCCTGAACAACGGCATGATGTGGTTCGATCCGGTTCCGGGCCGGCCGAACTCGGTCGGCGGCAACCAGCGGCCGCTCTCGAATATGTCCCCGGCGATAGTCCTCCGCGACGGGCGGCCGCTGGCGGCGCTCGGTGCCAGCGGCGGGCGGCGTATTCTCAATTGTGTGGCGCAACTTGTCTTCAATCTCGTCGACCACGGAATGACCATGCAGCCGGCAGTGAGCGCTCCCCGTATCGATGCATCAACGCCTGAATTGCTGGTCAGTGACCGCTTTCCGCTTGATACGCAGCATGCCTTGCGCGATCTGGGCCACCAGGTGGTCAGCCGCGACGAGCAGGACTTCCACGGTGATTTCGCCTCACCCGCCTGCGTCCAACTTGGCCAGGACGGAATGTTCCGTGGCGGCGTCGATCCCTATTACCGGCCCGCGACAGCCACCGGCGTCCCAGCCGTTACGGCGTGAGCACTACCTTGATCACGCCGTCGTCTTTCTTGTCGAAGAGAGCGTACGCTTCGGCGGCCCGGTCCAGCGGCATCCGATGGGTGATCACAAAAGTGGGATCAATCTGTCCCGCTTCGATTCGCTGCAAAAGATCGCGCCAATACTTCTGGATGTTGACCTGACCACCACGAATCGTCAGGCCCTTCTCCATCATGGCGCCAACCGGAAACTGATTTGCGTATCCGATGAAGTCGCCAATAACGGCGACCGTGCCGCCCTTCCGGACCGACCTGATCGCATCCGAAAGCCCGTCGATGGCATCGGACTCGAGTTTGAGCTTCTGTTGAACCTTGTGGCGGAGCGACCGTGCGTAGCGAAAACCGGCAGCCTCAATGCAGACATCGGGACCGCGGCCTTCCGTTAATTCGCGGAGCGTCTTGGTCGGTTCGGATTCGTCAAAATTGATTGTCTCCGCCCCGAATGTCTCCCGGGCGAGATCGAGCCGATAGCCGATATTGTCAATCGCGATCACGCGTTGCGCGCCGCGCACCCGCGCCCACGCCGTCGCCATCAGCCCGACCGGACCGCAGCCGAAGATCGCCACCGTCTGTCCGTTGCACACACCGCCCAATTCGTTTGCATGCCAGCCAGTACAGAGGATGTCGGACAGAAACAGCACTTGCTCGTCTTCCAGGTGCTCAGGAACCGGCAAGCAACACACATCAGCATGCGGAACGCGTACGTATTCTGCCTGCCCGCCGGCGAAGCCACCCACAAGGTGGGAATAGCCAAAAATGCCAGCCGTGTGCTGCCCGTAGATCTCTTGCATCACCGGATTCGGATTAGTCGTTTCGCAAAGACTAAAGAGCCCATCCTTGCAAAACGAGCAGGTTCCGTCGGCGATCACCGCGGAAACGACAACGCGGTCTCCGGGCTTAATCGACTGAACGTCCGGCCCGACCTCTTCGACGATGCCCATGCATTCATGGCCAAGGATGTCGCCATCCTTCGTGTCAGGAATGTCGCCATGATAAAGGTGAAGATCGGAACCGCAGATCGTCGTCAGCGTGATCCGGACAACCGCGTCTGTCGAATCGCCAATCACGGGTTTGGGACAGTCTTCGACCCGGACATCCTCCGCGCCGTGATAGACCAGTGCCTTCATCGCCTTCACTCCTGGCCTGTCGTCCTGTCTGGTCGATTGCGAAGGTTCTCGACCCGCGACCATTCCGACTGTGTTGAGAACTGATTCAACTGGCTCGCGGCCGATCGTCCGAGTGTTGTGAGCCTGTCTCGCCAATGCTCGTCCGACGCCGCTTCGATCTCGAGCCCCCTGACCGCTTCGTCGCCATTTGGCGCGGGCAACATCCGGTTCACCAACCCGATCAATTGGGCGGTGAGGCCGGGCGCGATTCCATGGAATCGAGCAGCGATGAACGCGGGCAACGTAATCACCCGGTCAGCTTCTCTGCGCTTGGTCGCGCGGATGATCTGGCGCGCGGCGCGATCCGCATCTATCGAGATCACAGGCAAGCTGGCTGCTAACGAAAACCACGTATATTCCTCTTCAACCCGGCCCTTGAACAGCGCGTTGAGATGCGAGCCGGTCCGCATGAGGCCGGGGGTAATCGTGGTGACGGTAATACCCTGCTGGGCGAGCTCGGCGTGGAGTCCTTCCGAGAAACCGGTCGCCGCGAACTTGGCAGCGTCGTAGGGGAGCAAATGCGCCATGGCCATGCGGCCGCCGATTGAGGTGATATTGACGATTCGGCCGCTCTTCCGCTCCCGCATGCTCGGCAAGACGGCCAACGTCGGATAGAGCATTCCCCAGAACATGATGTCCATAGCCTGCTTGAAATCGTCGATCCGGCTCGATTCCAGCGGTCCAACCGTGATCACGCCCGCGTTGTTGATGAGCAGATCAATCGGTCCAAACCGCTTGCTCGCGATCGCGACCAGCTGTTCAACCTGGGCTTGGTTGGCAACATCGCATCGCGTGGCGAGAACCACGGCGCCGCGGGCGGCGAGTTCTTCCCGTGCCTGCTCGAGTTCAGCCACCTCGCGCGAACAGATCACCACCTTGCAGCCCTCGTCCGCGAGTCCGCGAGCGAGGGCAAGACCAAGTCCTCGCGAGCCTCCGGTGATCAGGGCCACCTTTCCGCCGAGATCGTCCTCTCGTAGACGCTGCGCAAACTCGCGACCAACGACGCTGGCCGCAAGTGCGCCCGCAACGAAGTTCCGCTTGTTACCAATCATTCGTCGCCTCCTTTCCCTTCCTCGCACCACAGAGGCGCATGTGATGTGCCAGGCCGGGGCAGGAAAGTTGCGTTCGCAGCACGGTGATTCGGTCGCGCAGGTCAACTGGAGGGGGAGTGGGAATGGCGCGCTTGCTTGGCGGGGGTTTGGCGGGACTCCTGGCGACCTTTCCAATGTCATTTGTGATCGTGCTCGGCCGCAAGGTGGGCATGCTCTGGACGCCGCCGCCAAAGCAAATCACCGGCCGCGTTGCCAAAAAGGCAGGGGTCGAGCCACACGCGGATCAGGAAGCGTTCACGCTGAGTTGGGTCGCCGCGCATTTCGGTTATGGCGCGGCCTGCGGCGCGATCTACAGTGTGGCGAGGCCCCTGCTGCCAGCAAATCGCCGTGTTGCCGGAATGCTGTTCGGCGGCGTTGTGTGGGGCGTCAGCTACCTCGGCTACATCCCCGCGATCGGTCTCTACCCCTGGCCGAAGGATGACTCAAAATCACGCATGGCTGTCATGATCGCCGCCCACGCGGTCTATGGCGTCGCCACCTCACAGATCGACCAAGCCCTCTTCTCGACGCCTGAGGCGGCCAATTATCCTGCCGTCCTTCAATCTACCGACGAATTCGTGTATCGTCAGGCTTGAACTGACGACTGACTGATTAATTGATAAGATGGTGCTTCTCACCAACACCCTCAACCGAGGGCCGCGTCCAGTTCAGGGTTCCCAAGACGATTGAAAGGAGGAATAGGATCCGCTGAGTCAAGCCGAACGTCGGTCCGATCATCTCCGATCGCGACTGACTGTAGAGATTGGATCGATTCAGCACAGTTCATAGCAACGAGAGAAGGGAGTGGATTTTGATGAAACGACCGCTCGCGCTCATCGTCGTGCTTCTACTGATAGTTCCGCTGATCGGGATGATTTCCGGCCCTGGAACCGCCGGCGCGCAAAACGCCACCCCGGCAGTCAACACCGACATTTCGGGTGAGCTCAATGTCGCGATGGTGGCCAATCCACAGATGGTCGCCCTCCAGAAACTAGCGCCGGAATTCGAAAAGGCGTACCCAAACATCAAGCTGAATCTTCTGGTCCTGCCGGAAAACGAAGTGCGCGATCGCATTCGCACTGACGTCTCCACGCAGGCTGGGCAGTTCGACCTCGTCACAATCGGCATGTACGAGGCGTCAAATTACGCGCAAAACGGCTGGGTGCTCGATGTCGGCACGCCGTTGCAGGCTGACGCTTCTTACGACTACAACGACATCTTCCCGGCGATGGTGAGCGCGCTCTCTTACAAGGACAAGCTCTATGCCGCTCCGTTCTACGGCGAGAGCTCGATGGTCTTCTACCGCAAGGACCTCTTCCAGAAAGCCGGGTTGGAGATGCCGGAAAAGCCAACCTGGGACGATATCGGCCAATTCGCGCAAAAGCTCCACCACCCGCCGGACAATTACGGCATTTGCCTGCGTGGTTTGCCGGGTTGGGGCGAACAGGGAGCCCCGCTGACCAGCGTCATCAACGCGTTCGGTGGCCGTTGGTACGACGAGAACTGGAAGGCGCAGCTCGACTCCGAAAACAGCAAGGCTGCGATCAAGTTCTATACCGATCTGGTCAAAAACTACGGCGAGCCAAGCGCGACCCAGGCCGGCTTCACCGAGTGTGAAAACCTCTTCACGCAAGGAAAAGTCGCGATGTGGTACGACGCGACCTCAGCGGCAGACCTCCTGGCCGACTCCAAGATCAATCCGCAAGCGGCTAACACCGGCTTTGCCTACCAACCGACCGAGAAAATCTCGAGCGGCTGGCTGTGGGCGTGGGCCTTCGCGATTGAGAAGAGCACGAAGCATCAAGACGCCGCACTTGCCTTCGTCAAGTGGGCAACCTCGAAGGATTATGTCCAGCTTGTCGCCAAGTCCCAGGGCTGGGGCTCAGTGCCTTCGGGAGCGCGCGCATCCACGTATGCAGACCCCGGCTACAAAGAGTACGCCAAGGCTTTTTCCGATATCGTGCTCAAAACGATCGAAGCGCAGGACCCGACCAAGTGTTGCGTCGATCCTGTGCCGTACCACGGACTTCAATTCGTGCAAATCCCTGAGTTCGCTTCGCTTGGCAACGACGTGACAGCCGAGTTTGCCGCAGTGATTGCTGGAAATGAAAGCGCCGATGACGCGATCAAGAAGGCTAACGATCTCGCCAACCAAACCGCAATCGACGGCGGTTACCAGACTTAACAGTCGCCGCTGCATCAGAGAACATCGATGGCGGTCGTAGACCAGCAAGCGGAAGTGGCGAGGGGCCAACTTGGCGGCCCCTCGCTCGCCCGACGTTTTCGCTGGTTCAATTCGAGCCGGCTGCTGATCACGCCTGCCTTGATTTTTGCGGTCCTCGTCACGCAAGCGCCGTTCGTGCTCACGCTGTACTACAGCACGCTTCGCTGGAACTTGCTGAGACCAGAAACAAAGGGCTTCGTCGGGCTCGAGAATTACCGGCGTATCCTCTTCGACGACGACGTCTTTCGCACCGCGATCTTGAATACGCTTGTCTTTACTGTAGGTGTCGTCACTGCCTCGATGTTACTCGGGCTGTTCTACGCCGAGCTCGTCAACCACCGATTTCCAGGACGTGGCATCGTGCGCACGATGCTTATCACACCGTTTCTCGTGATGCCGGTGGTCACCGCCCTGAGCTGGAAATACACGATGTTCGATCCCGACTTTGGCATCATCGACTGGGTGCTGCGCGAGGTTCAGCCCGGCAATTCAGACTGGAACCCGGTCTGGCTTTCCCATTACCCGAAGGAATCGATCATCATCATGCTCGTCTGGCGGTGGGCTCCGTTCATGATGCTGATACTGCTCGCTGGCATGCAGTCGATCGACGAAGAGGTACGTGAAGCGGCCAGAGTTGATGGCGCGACCGCACTTCAGGAGTTCTTCGGGATTACCCTGCCCCATCTCTACCGATACATGCAATTGGGGGCGTTGCTCGGCACGGTCTACATCGTGCAAGAGTTCGACGCCATCTTTATGACAACTCAGGGCGGACCAGGAACCGCGACTATGAATCTCTCATTCATGGTCTATCGGCGCGCAATCGCAGGCAGCAACGTGGGTTATGGTGCAGCGCTTGGCGTGGTGATTGTCGCGTTGACCATTGTTGCGATGACGCTCATTCTGCGCGTGCTCGACCGCATGATGCGAGGGGCCTATGAGGAGCGCTAGACAACGCGGGTTGAGGAAAGAACGCGCACCGCTCGCTTGGTCAATACTTGCCTGGATCGTCGGATTGCTCGCATTCTTTCCGGTGCTCTACGCCGTCCTAACTGGATTTAAATCGGAGGCCGACGCGATCAAGCTGCCGCCCAAGCTGGTGTTCAAGCCGACCTTGGACCAGTATCGAGAAATCGTCGATCTCGGATTCGTTCCCTTTTTCCGCAACTCGTTCATCACGGTCAGTGTTTCAACATTGCTGGTGCTGCTCCTTGCGGTGCCCGCCGCCTATGCGCTCGCGCTGAGACCGGTCGCGAAATGGCGTGATGTACTCTTCTTCTTCATCTCGACCAAGTTCATGCCGCCCGCCGGCATCATCATCGCCCTGTACATCATTTACCGAGATATTAATTTTCTGAATACGAAGATCGGATTGATCATCGTCTTCACCGCGATCAATTTGCCGATTGCGATCTGGATGTTGCGCTCCTTTTTTGAGGAGGTGCCTCGAGATGTGATCGACGCAGCGCGTGTGGACGGCGCCGGCGTGATACGCGAAATGACACAAATCATCTTGCCGATGGTCGGACCCGGCATCGCGGCTACCGCCTTCATCGCCAGCATCTTCGCCTGGAACGAGTTCTTTTTCGCCGTCAATCTGGTTGCGACCGACCAATCCGCAACCGTGCCCTTGTTCATGCAGAAGTTCATCACCTCAGAAGGTCTGTTCTGGGCGAAACTTTCTGCCGCAAGCACGATGGCGATCGCGCCGGTAGTCTTGCTGGGATGGATTTCACAACGACAATTAGTCCGCGGTCTGTCAATGGGTGCGGTCAAATAAGCACGAAAGGACGATTGAGATGCGCGCGGTGATAGTTGAAGAACCGGGCAAGGTCCGAGTCGATCAGGTACCTGATCCCGAGTTCGAACCGAAAGACGTTGTTATCAAAGTCGGTGCCTGTGGCATTTGTGGGACCGACATCCATATCATCGACGGCGAGTTTCCGCCCACGAAATACCCAATCATTCCCGGCCATGAGTTCGGCGGCACGGTCGTCGCCGTGGGTGAGGATGTCACCGGCGTCAAGGTCGGCGACCGCGTCGGGGTCGATCCCACCCTGAACTGCGGCGAGTGCTACTTCTGCCAGCGCGGGATGGGCAACCTTTGCGAGCGCTGGAACGCGGTCGGGGTGACAAAGACCGGCGGCTTCGCGGAATGCGTTGCCGTGCCCGAGCGAACCGTATACCCCCTGCCCGAAGGCATGTCGTTCGCGGAAGCGGCGCTCATCGAGCCCGTGAGCTGCGTGGTGCATGGTTTCCACATGCTCCAGCCGCGAGTCGGCGACAGCTATCTGATCTACGGCGCCGGCCCGATGGGGCTTCAGAACGCGCAACTCGCGCGCTTCAATGGCGCTCGAGTCGTCGCAATTGTCGATATCAACCCAGGCCGGCTCGAGATCGCCCGCTCGTTTGGGTTCGACATCGTCGGCACGTCGCTGGATGAGGTGCGCCATGTCGCGCCGCGTGGGTTCGACAACGTGATCGAAGCGACCGGCAAAACTAAGGTCGCCGAGCGCGCCATCGACGCGGTGATCCGCCGCGGCAAGCTCCTACTCTTCGGCGTCTGTCCGCCAGGCGAAACGGCAGCCTACGATGCGTTCAAAATCTACAATCAAGAAATCACGATCCTGGGCACGATGGCGGTCATCAACAGCTACGGTCCCGCGATCGACGTCATCTCGGCCGGCGCTGTCGACGCCAAGAAAATGGTCACCCATACCTTCCCGATCGCCCAATTCGCCGAGGCCGTCGACCTCGTCCGCCAGGGCGGCGGACTCAAAGTGCAAATTGATCCGAATTTGTAGAAAAGAGGCGGTCTTAGTCGGACGATCGCCCGGGAATCAATAGGGCTCAGAGGGCACCCCGCTCACCCATGGAAGTCGGTTTCAACCGACTGATTGCCGCGGGCGAACCGTTCCTCGTAGCGGCGCGGGCCGCGTCAAGTCTCTCAGGCACGGAAGGGCTTCGTTTAGTTTAGCCTAGGACTTTGGGCCCCAGGGATGATTCCGAGTACGAGCTAACGCTTCAGCGGTGCCGTCTTCAGGGTCAACTCAGTGCCGATCGCGCGGTTCTTTTGATAGTCGGTGAAGCCGCCGGGGAAATCGCGGACGATCCCATCCCGCAGCTCGACCGTGCGCGTGCACAGCTTGTCGAGAAAGTAGCGGTCGTGCGAGATCGTCAGAATCGCGCCTGGGAAATCGAGGAGCGCCGCTTCCAGAACCTCGGTCGAACTGATGTCGAGGTTGTTCGTCGGCTCGTCGAGCAGTAAGAAGTTCGCTCCGCCCAAAATCAGTGAACCAATTTGCAGGCGAGCGCGCTCGCCGCCACTCAGGTTGCCGATCGTGTTCAGCGCATCGTTTCGGTCGAAGAGCAAACTATTCAGAAATGAAATCGCCTGCTGCTCGGTGTACGGCTTGAGTTTACGCACCAACTCAAGCGGCGTCATTACCGGGTTGAGCGTTTCCTGCTCCTGGGCATAGTAGCCGACGACAATCGACGGACCGATCCGCAACGCGCCCGTGGTCGGTTGCTCCTTGCCGAGAATGAGCCGGAAAAGCGTCGTCTTGCCCGCGCCATTCGGCCCGACCAACCCAACAACCTCGCCATTGCGAATCATGAAATCGAACGGCTTGAAGACTTCGCGCTCGTCGAATGATTTAGCAAGTCCTTTCGCTTCGAGCACGAGCGTTGAGCCGCGTCCAGCGTCGAAATCAACTTCGATTTGTCGCCGGTTGAGCACGGGACGGGGCGTTCGGTCAAGACGCTCTCGTTCCTCGGCCAGCTTTCGCCGCTGATTTTCGGCTCGGGGCGCGAATTTGTCGTTCTGCCTTGCCCATTGCGTCAATTGCTCTGCGCTCGCCTTGAGCTTTTTGAATTCCCGCTCTTGGAGGTCGCGAAGTTGCGCTTGCCGCTCCAACCGATTCCGCTTGAGCAGCAGATACGTGGTGTAATTCCCGGGATACTCGACAACCTGGCCGTCCTCGAGCTCGAGGATTTCATTCGCGACGCGGTCGATGAAATAGCGGTCGTGGGTGATGATCGCAACCGCGGCTGAATGGCTGACGATGAAGCCTTCGAGCCAAGCTTTCGCCTCGAGATCGAGGTGATTGTCTGGCTCGTCGAGCAACAAGACATCGGGATCTTCGACCAAGAGACGCGCAAGCGCGGTTAACTTCTTCTCGCCGCCGCTGAGCACGCCGACGCGCGAATCCCATCGCTCTTTCGGCATCCGCAGGCCCGCCAGCACCTCGTCGACTGCGTCGTCGCCCCCCGCGGATGCGCCGTCGAGCCGGGTGAGTGTCGCGGTGTAATCGTCCATCACAATGGCCAACGCATCGTCATCGAGCGGTTCGGCCATCTGCGCTTCAAGCTCGTGCAGTCGCGCTTCGAGTGCGCTCTCATCGCCCGCGGCAAGCGCAACGACGTCCCGCACCGTTTGATGGGGGTCGAGCGCTGATTCTTGACTGAGATATCCAACCGTGAGACCGCGGCGATAGGTGACGACTCCACTCTCGGGATTGAGCTTCCGCGCCAGGAGCTTGAAGAGGGTCGATTTGCCGGCGCCGTTCGCACCGATCAGCGCTAGGCGGTCACCCTCGCGAATCTCGAACGAGGCATCCTCGAAGATCTGGTTACCACCGTGGGCGTATCGAATATTGGCGGCCTGAACGAGCAGCGTCATCGTCGCGCAATCCTCTTAACCAACCATTCACACGACCCGCATCGTAGCAGAGCCTAGATGAGCGCGGGCAATCGAGACGAACCGCGGATGAACTCGGCTACGTCCTGGTCCGCTGGCAGAGCGAGCAATGTTCCCGGGTTGTCCAGTTGCGCGATCCGGCCATCGAGGAGAATCCCGAGCCTGTCACCCAACGCGAGCGCCTCGTCAAGATCGTGTGTCACGATCGCGGCCGCCGCGCCGCTTTCCCGCAAGTTCCTGGCGAGATCCGGTACGAGCCTCGAACGGCTGGGCGGATCGAGTGCCGCGAATGGCTCGTCGAGCAGGATCAGCATCGGATCGACCGCGAACGCGCGGGCAAGCGAAACTCGTTGCGCCTCGCCGCCGGAGAGCGTTCGCGCCGCTCGGTCGGCGAGATGGCCGACGCCAAAGCGCTGTAGCCATTCCCTCGCCCTCGCCTCGGCATCGTGCCGGCCAACGCCACGGAAACGAAGCCCGCTCGCGGCATTGTCCAACACGCTGAGGTCGAAGAGCAGGGGGGACTGGAAGACCATCGCAATTCGTCGCCTCAGCGCCAGCGAGCGTTTGTGACTAGCCAATTCTCCACTTATCAAGATTTCGCCCTTGGCGGGTTGGAGCAAGAGGGCCGCGACCTGTAGCAGCGTGCTCTTCCCCGCCCCATTTGGTCCCGCCAGTGTCACCACCTCCCCCGGGGCGATGTCGAGTTCTGGGACGTGAAGCGTGGCTCGTGCGCCGCGCTTGACTTCGATGCCGCGCATTCGCAGGGCTGGAGACTTTGCACATGATCGCTCGTTCATTGCCGACACTGTCGTTGCTGGATTGTGGTTAAGGCGAGATTCACCGCGTAGGTCATCACAAGCAAGACAATCGAAAGCGCAACCGCGACATCGTAATGCCCACGACCGACCTCGAGCACGGTCGCGGTCGTCAACACGCGCGTTTCGCCTTTGATATTGCCGCCGACCATCATGGCCGCGCCAACTTCAGAAATGACCGCTCCGAATCCCGCCATCACCGCCGCCAGAATCGGCAACCTCGCCTCTCGCAGCAGCCACCAAACCGCTTGCGTCCGCGAGGCGCCGAGCGTCATCAATTGCAGCCGCAACCGAGGATCGAGACTCTGCAGCGACGCGATGGTCAAGCCAATCACGATCGGCACCGCAATGGCCGCCTGCGCCAGGATCATGGCCGTGGGCGTGTAGAGCAGGCGGAGGTCGCCGAGAGGGCCATTGCGGAAAAGCAGCAAGCTGAGAATGACGCCGACCGTAACCGGCGGCAATCCCATCCCGGTGTGCACCAATCCGACGACCAGCGCCCGCCCAGGAAACCGGGAAAGCGCCAACGCCGATCCGATGGGCACGCCGACGATGAGACTGATCGCGGTCGCGGTGAGCGAAACCCGCAGCGACAACCCAATGATCGTCCAGACATCATCGTCGCCGCTGATCAGAAGCTGGATTGCTTCCTTGAACCCGTTCCAGATTTCGCCCATGGCTCGCGACTCATCCGCTGGTCGGGGAGGCGACCGGCGTCGCCGGCACAATGCCGCACGAATCGTCAGCGCACGGCGTGAACAGGGCCTGCCCGAACTTGTCCTTGCCGAACTCCCCAATCACGTCCTGAGTCGCCGGCGCAAGCATGAAGTCGATGAACGCCTGGGCCCCGGCGACATTGATCGTATTGTACCGGTCCGGATTGACCGCCATCACGTGGTAGATGTTGATGAGCGCCGGGTCGCCTTGCGACAAGACGGCGAGGTCGAGCTGATCCTTGAGCGCCAGGTAGGTGCCCCGATCGCTGATCGTGTAGGCGTCGCGGGCGTTGGCGATATTGAGCGTATCGCCCATGCCGGTGCCTGATTCGACATACCACGACCCGCTCGGTTTGATCCCCGCCTTGTCCCACAAACTTAGTTCGAGCTTGTTCGTGCCCGAGTCATCGCCACGGCTAATGAAAGGCGACTCCGTCGAGGCGATTGCTTTCATGGCGTCGAGCGCGTTGTCGGTATTCTTGATGTCCGCGGGATCGCTTTTCGGTCCGACGATGATGAAGTCGTTGTACATCACGAGATGCCGATTCACGCCATACCCCTTCGCCATGAACTCCTCTTCGGCCGCTGGACTATGAACCAAAAGCACGTCTGCCTCGCCCTTCTCGCCCAACTCCAACGCGGCCCCGGAGCCAACCGCGATCGGTTTGGCGTGATACCCGGTTTCTTTTTCGAACAGCGGTACGAGGACATCGAGTAAACCGGAATCCTGCGTGCTCGTCGTTGTCGCCAGAATGACGTCTTTGGGCCCGGGCGCAGGTGTGCCCTGAGCCGCTCCGCGGGCTGAGGTTGCAACCAGCGCAATCATCGATATCATCATGAGCCGAATGACCAGCGTCTTCACGTTTATTCCTCCTTTGTCGGGCCGAATCGACGACGCGGCCGGGGTTCGATCCTTGGAGGGTTTGTTCGCAAATCGCCGCAGCGAGTGCGCGCAAGCATAGCAAAGCGCAGATCGAGCAAGGAGCAACCATGGACCACGCCCAAGACGTTCAGTTCGCCCATGGCGACACGATGTTGGCCGGAACGCTGCGCCGCCCCGAGGGTTCTGAACCACATCCCGCCCTGGTGATGCTGCAGGGCTCAGGCCCGGCCGACCGGGACAGTGATGGTTACTTCCCGCCCTTACGCGATCACTTCGTGGGCAGCGGTTTCGCCGTGCTTTCCTGGGACAAACCTGGCATCGGCGGGTCGACGGGGCGTTGGACGCGGATGACGATCTTCGACCGGGCAGCCGAAGCGCTGACCGCGATCAAGTGGCTCCGGCTGCAAGATGGGATCGATGCCTCACGCGTCGGCATCTGGGGTCACAGTCAGGGCGGCTGGGTCGGCCCACTTGCCGCGTCCCAATCGCGCGATCTCGCCTTTCTCATCGTCAATTCTGGACCGGCGATCGGTCTGCACGAGCAAGATTTGTACGGCATTGAACACACGCTACGCGACGACGGGGTGGACGACGAAGAGATCGCCCGCGCGCTCGAGTTCATGCGCGCGATCCACACCGCCGCACTGCGAGGCGCATCATACGACGAGGTCAAGCAGACGATCCTGGAAGAAGCGAGAGGTAAGCCCCGATTCGACTACCTCGGCGATTTCGGCTCCGACGAATGGCACTTAGAGGTCATCTACGCCCAGCATCCTTACGATCCAGCCCCGCCGCTCGCGCTCATTACGTGTCCCATGTTGGTGATTTTTGGCGAGCTGGACCCGCTCGTGCCGGTCCAGAAAAGCGCGCGAGTTTTCGAATCGCTCGGTGCATCATCAGGCCACGACGTCACCGTTCGCATCTTTCCCGGAGCAAATCACCGGATTAAGGTCGGCGAACCCAAGGACTTCGCGCCAGGATACCTCGACACGATGACGCAGTGGATTTGGGAACGAATCCGCTCCTGAGCGATTTCGCGCATGTGACGCCCGCACGGGCCGGGCACAATGCTTCTGCCCTCGGATGAGCCGCGTCGAACCTGAAATGCGACCAACTCGTAATTTAATCCGACGCGACTGGAATGTCGGCGAATGGAGGTCACGCTGTACGGCGTGACGTTACTTTTCCGTAAGCAATACACCGCGCACGAAGGTTTGCCCGGCTCGAAACGCGATGCGTCTGCTAAAGACGATCCCGAAACGATTCGGAACTTCCTAAAGCAACTCGACGACGAAGTAGCGGCAGCGTAGTCGCCGAGTTCGACCGCACGCACAAAACGACGAGCGCCCGGCAAGGATGCTGGGGCGCTCGTTGCGTGTCGGGTCGAATCTGTTGAACCCGGGTCGGCTGGCGGTGAGACTCGGCATCTCGTCATCGCTCCATCGCAGGACTATAAAGGCGATATATCAGTCAATACCGTTTGAAATAAATGCCGAGGCCGGTTCAAGCTCGAACCGGCCTCGGCAGAGAAGGTAATTAAGATTCGGTTCGCTCGGAACCGAAACTAATCGGCTTCGTCTAGATCACGATAGCTCGTACCAGACTTGGCAAGGCCGCGACTGAGCATGTAACCGATTCCTAGCGCGGTAACCAGTGTCCAAGCCCACTGTCCATCTAAGCTATCGTCAAACCTACTCGCGATTAATACCGCGGCTACCGCAGCAATGAGGATCATGAGTTCTGTCGTCTTGAAGGAGGGCTTCGTCTCCTCGCGCAGACGGGTGACAACTCTGTCCTCGACTCTCCCTACACCAATCACTTCGCGATTCGCGGTAACCACGCCTTACCCTTTCCGTCGGCCGCCCCTATTCCGCGCCTAGTCTCAGCGACTACCGGCTCGGACCATCCGACCGGCGCCGCCGCGCGTTGGCGAACCACTCGTCATAAAGGCAGGAACGATGCCATGGTTCGCCGACCGAGCGGTCTGCCGACTTGCCTGATTAGGCGGCGAGAGTCGGGCCGTCACTGTCTCACCTCAGCACGAGCACAGGACCTTTGCGACCACTACCGCACTTCCAACTAGTCGGGCTTGTTCTTTTGGGAATAAAGCGTAAAGTGTGGATGCTCCCGCCACGAGGTATCCGTCTCATTCGGCCCACGAATTGAGGTGTGCAATGCCCGAACGACGCGAGGTTACGGAGACCTACTGGACGTGGTGCTCCAAGTGGCATGTGCCTTACCCTTGTCGAAAGACCCGTGTTGTCACGAAGTGGTGTTACGAGTTTTCGTTCATCATAGTTAGCAACCGGGGTTTCTGGACAAATAACTGGGGCTGTGAGTTCAACATTCGGTATGAATGGCGGGATTGGCATTTTTTCCCGGTCGGCTTCGACGACTCAACTGTCTACTTCGTAGAAAAATGCTTCACGAACCAACTTGAGAGCAGTGGTGCATGCTCCTCTGCCGTCGCGGTCGACTACTTGAAGAAAACGCTAGGCCCTGACTTGGCGAGCCTGCTGAATGAAGGCGGGTCTGACAAAGAGACGACCGAATAACCACCCGCGTTTTCGTTCGAATTGAGTGGCTTTCCTATCACATCATGGCTATCCCGTCGCTGACGAGGCAACCGGGTCGCACAACGCAAAAAGAACGGCTCCGGGGGAGAGGGGGACCGGAGCCGTTCAGGGAAGGGACGGCCGCGCATTCGACGCGGCAGCCACAACCGCTAACGCAGCGGATATGCCACGAACGCCCGGTCAGTCGGCGGCGAGACTGGTCAAGTCGTTGTCATCCCACCGCAGCGCCAAGACGGCGTTATCGAAGTTCTCACCGCGTGGGCAAATGCCAGGGCCCGGGCAATGACGCGCCGTTCGTCGTCATCAATTCCCGCGATGGTTCTTTCGAGTTCAGCGTCCTCTCAACGCCCTCATAGCGTGCACAGACCAGCGGCCTTCAGCCCGCTGGTCTGTGGTCTATGCTCATCGCGATTAGCCGCTCACACGTAGAGATTGGTAACCTAGGTGAATTGCGGCGAGGATCTTGGTTCTTCGCCCGGTCATCACTGAACCGATTGTAGGAATCGCCCTTGCTCTCGTTTCCGCATCCCATACCTAACTCATCAGCTCAGGAGGAACGCGTTGCGGCGAAACGTCACAGTTTTCCTTCGCCGAAGTTGGTCATTCAGTTCCTCTTGGTCTTGCTCACCATCGTCGCCGGGTCGAAGAATGCCTCGGCCCACGCCGAGCTAGTTCGCGCCAATCCAGCCCCGGACTCCATTCTCGGCGCGCCGCCGCAGCACATCGATCTCTGGTTCAGCGAGCGGGTCGACCAAGGAGCGGGGTCGCCGGGGCTGTCTGTGCTCGACGAAGATGGGCGCGATCTGCAGGTCACGAACCTCCACGTCGATCCCACCGACGCGGAGCACGTGATTGCTGACGTCGCGGGAGCGAGCGCCGGCACGTACACCATTGTTTGGAGCTCACGCTCAGCCGACGATGGTCACTCCCTCACCGGCAGCTACACGGTGCGAGTCGCGACCGGCCGTGCCCCTGGCGCCGCGACAACCGAGGGCCAAACGCCGCGCGCCTGGGCGGTCACCACGCGCTGGCTCACCTTCCTCGGCGCCGCGATCGTGGCCGCTGGCTTGCTCTTTCGCACGATGCTGCAGGGCGGCATAGAAGTGCCTACCTACGCCAACCGCCGCATCAAGATCGTCGCAGTCGGCGCCGCCGTCGCACTCGTCGCAACCGCGAGCGAACCGTTCCTGCAATCACGATTTCCGCCACCGGGCGCAACCAAACCCGATCTCGGTGACGCGATTGCCGGTCTCCCGAACGCTTGGTGGCTCCGCCTTGCCGCCGCGGGCGTTGCCCTGCTCATCGGCATCCTCTATCTCATCGCGGGAACCAAGCTCCGCCGGCAAACTCTGCTCGAATGGGCAGGCGCCGCCGCTGCGTTTTGCACGCTGCTCGGATTGAGCCTCACCAGTCACGCCTCGGCCCGCTCGTCATGGCGCGCGCTGGCCATAGCCTCGGACTATACGCACCTGGTCTCGGTCGGTCTGTGGACCGGCGGCTTGGTCTTTCTCACCCTCTATTGGCTCAGCCGGGCGCATCGCTCCGAGGGTCCCGATCCGATCCGCCGCTTCTCCAAGTTCGCCTTAGTGCTGGTGCTCATCGGGATTGCGACCGGTCTCACGAACGCCGGACTTGCGTTACCGACGATCAGGTCGCTCTGGCAGAGCGATTACGGCAGAGTCCTCATCGCTAAGGGACTCATCTTGCTTCCGGCGCTTGCGTTGGCAGCGCTTCACCGGCAACGGCTCCGCCATCTCGCCGGACAGGCAGGAGAAGCGCTTCGGCCGACGATCCGGGTCGAAACCGCGATTGTCGCCTGCGTTGTCCTCGGCGGCACGATCTTGGCCTTGATGGCCCCGCCGGCGAAGGCAACCTCCGGCGAGCTTAAGTTGCTCGACCTCGCCGCCCCAGCGGTGAGCGGTTCAGCTTCAACCGATCACCTCATCCGATTCCAGCTCGCCCCAGCGAAGCAAGGTGCGAACACGATCACGGTGTTCTCGACCGACAAGAAAGGCCAACCGATTCCCAACGACAAGATCGCGCTGGTCCGCATGGACCTATCAAGTCTCGACCACGGCGCGATTGAACGAGGACTCGGAGGAACGCCAAACGGTTCTGGCGGCTATACCTTCCAGGGCGACCAGCTCAGCCTCGGCGGGTGGTGGCGGGCCGACACGCTCGTGCGCCGGCTCGGTGTCGAAGATGAAACCGCCGCGTTCTATTTCATGCTGCCCGATCCGAACGTCAATGGCTTCGGCGCGCCGAAAACGCCGAAAACGGATGACGATGCCCACGCGCTATTCCAGCGTGCCCTCGGCACCCTCACTTCGCTCCACAGCATGTCCTACCACGAGCGATTAAGCGGCGGCACCGGCACCGTCGTCGACTCGGATCACGTCGTGCGCGACGACAACGGCGGCCGTGAACCGGCGATGACGATCACCTCAGGCGACTTCTCGGTCGTCACTATCGGCAAGAACCAATGGATTAAGGAAGGCAACGGAGCCTGGGAATGGCAGGCAGCGTCGATCGTTGTCCCTCCGTCCCAATGGGGCGACACGTACGACGGCGCGACCGCTTTCCAACTTGGTACGACCGAGGAGATCGACGGCGCGCAAACCCAGATCGTGACCTTCTACGTCCCGCCAAAACCGCACAGCGTTGCCGCCTGGTTTGCCTGGTGGATCGACGTCGACACCGGCCATGTAATCCACGAGACGATGATTTCCCGGCAGCACTACATGGTCTGGGACTACGCCGATTTCAACAAAGACTTCGATATCCAACCGCCAGCCCCCGTGCCGTCGTCCTAGCGAAATTGGCGCCGATTCCCAGGACCAAATCTCGCAAGGTTGACCGGGGGCTCATCGTGACGAAGCCCTTCGGGGCCCGAGCCCAGGACCGCTACGCGCGATTTCGGTAGGGGCGCAAGGCTTGCGCCCGCCTGAAGAACACAGTGGAAAGCTTCGGAGACCGCCTCGTTCTCAAGCCCAGGCGCACGGCTGTGCGCCGCTACGGAAACCGTGGTTCGTGCGAACACGTTGAGCCTCGAATGGTGGCTTCGTCGTGTTAGCGGGGAAGGGTCACTTCCAGCCCGGCATCGCCGCGCACTCGCGTAGCCTGAGATGGAAAAACGCCTGATCGGGACGTGGAATCCTGCGGCCGGTCGAGCGCCAGGCGGAGACCATTCAAGGTCACGGCCAATGACGTGCCCATGTCGGCGGCAACGGCGATCCACAGATTGACCACGCCGAACACGCCGAGGACGAGCGCTACGACCTTGACGAGCAGCGACAGCGTGATGTTCTGCCGGATGATCCGTATCGTTCGCTTGGAGAGACCGACGGCGTACGCGACGCCTGTCAGATCGTCGCGCATGAGCGCCATGTCAGCGGTTTCGAGGGCGACGTCTGTGCCCCCGACGCCCATCGCGACGCCTACATCCGCCGCCGCGAGCGCAGGCGCGTCGTTGACGCCATCTCCGACCATGACGATCGGGCCGTGGCGCGCCTTGAGCCGTTCGACAGCTCGGGCCTTTTCCTCCGGTAACAGCTCTGCCATCACCTCGTCCACGTTGGTTTGGTCGGCGAGTGCTTGGGCCGTGCGAACGTTGTCGCCGGTGATAACCACGGCGAGGTCGATGCCCGTTCGGCGAAGCGCCGCGATCGCTTCACGGGCTTCCGGCCGAGGCTTGTCCGCGATCGCGATGAGACCGACCACGTCGACGGATTGTCCGTTTTCGCACGCGACGAAGAAGGGCGATGTGCCTGAGGCCGCCAAGTGTTCGACGTTGGTCATCACCTCGTTCGGCAATTGGCCTCGTTCCGCCAACCAGCGTCCGTTGCCGACGATCACACGATGGCCATTTACGCGCGCCGATGCGCCCTGTCCGGCGGTTGAACTAAAGTTGGACGCGACAGGGATCTCGACCTCGTCATGCAGCGCGCGGGCCACTGTCGCCCGCGCGAACGGATGCTGCGAATAGGATTCCACCGCCGCCGCCAGCGCCAAGACCTCACCGGCATGGCGTCTACCAAAGGGCACGATCTCGGTGACCGCGGGTCGGCCGAGGGTGAGTGTGCCGGTTTTGTCGAAGGCGACGACTCGGGCCATACCCGCCGCTTCGAGCGCGGCGCCTCCCTTGACCAGGACGCCGTGACGGGTTGCCGCGCCAATCGCCGCGACGATCGAGACGGGCGTCGAGATGAGCAACGCGCATGGGCAGGCAATAACCAAGAGCACGAGCGCCCGGTAAATCCACGTCTCCGAATCGGAAAAGATCATTCCGATCGCGGCGATGATCACGGCCAAGGCGATCACCGCCGGGGTGTAAACCGCCGCGAAGCGATCGACGAGTTGTTGCGACGGCGCGCGACTAGCCTGGGCGTTTTCGACGAGGTGAATGATCCGGGCGAAGGCCGAGTCGCTGGCCGGCTTCGTCACTTCGACCGTCAACGCCCCTTGGCCGTTGACGGTCGCCGCAAAGACTTCGTCTCCAGTCGCCTTTTCCACCGGTAACGATTCGCCCGTGATCGCGCTCTGATCGACCGCGGACTCGCCATCCCGGACCGCGCCGTCGACGGGGATGCGCGCGCCCGGTTTCACCAGCACGAGGTCGCCGGGATTGAGATCTTCAATCGCGACTTGAACTTCTTGATCGTCGATGAGCCTAGTCGCGGTTGGCGGCGCGAGGTCCATGAGGGCGCGGATCGCGCCGCGTGTGCGGTCAAAGGTGAGCACTTGCAGCGCACTGCCGAGCCCAAAGAGCACGACGACCATCGCGCCTTCGGACCAATCGCCGAGCGCCGCCGCGCCGAGCGCAGAGATCGACATCAACACATTCATGTCGAGATGGCGAGCCCGCACCGCGAGAAGCGCAGCCCTGGCGATGCCGTACCCGCCGACGACCATCGCGGCGGCGTACATCGCCGTGACCGCTAGGTCGGGTGCGTTTGCCAGGTGTAGGCCGAACGCAATCACCCAACAGAGCGCGGCCAGGGCGACGGGGATGAGCCGGCGTTCTTGCCAGATCGGCGCACGCTTGGAAACCCGCATCGTGCCCGGCATGCGCGCGGTCGCTTGGTAGCCGGCCCGCGAAACGGCCCCATCGATCTCCCGTGTCACCCCGTCGACGGCGTCAGTCGCTGGCTGAACGGTCAACGTCGCGGCGGCGAAGTTCACTTCGGCTGCGCGCACGCTGGGCAGACCGGCGACGGCCCGTTCGACGCTTCGCGCGCAATCGGGGCAATCCATGCCGTGGACGTCGAAGGTCAGCGGTCTTGACCCTTTCGGCAGCGTTGAACTTGGCGCAGTCATGCCGAGCTCCGATCCATTTCGGGTCGTAGTTGCTCGTCAATGTGGGCGGAACCCATCGTCAACAGCGCCGAAATATGCTCGTCGTCCAACGCGTAATAGATGACCTTGCCCGCACGCCGCCGCCGCACGATGCGATGGTTCCGCAGCACGCGAAGCTGGTGGGAGACGGTCGTTCGGTTCACGCTCGTCGCCGCCGCGAGATCACACACGCACAGCTCGCCGGAAGTCAACGCGGTCAGCAATCGCGCCCGCGTGGGATCCGCCAAGATGGAGAAGAGCCGGGCCAGATCATCTGCCGGCGGGGCGTCGGCGAGGCGCACCCGCGCTTCCATCACCCGCCGGGGATGGATCGTCGCGACATCGCAGTCCTCATCAAGTTCACGTGAGCGTGGTGAGTGGTTAATCATGTGCATCACAATGCACATGATACGACGCGGAGGCTGTCGGGATCAACCGGCGGGGCAGGGGATGGTTCGGACAGACAAGCTGAGACCGTCTCGTGTCGTGGCCGCGAAGCCGCCGTGTAGACGAATCCTGCCTACCGCAGCCCGGTCGCCAAGAGGAGCAAAATCAAGGCGCCCATCGCGATCCGATATACGACGAACGCACGGATGCTGGCGCGCTGCAGGTATCGCAGCAGGAAACCGATGGCGAAGAAGCCGGAAATGGCTGACGTGATCATGCCGAGGGCGAACGCGGTCGCGTCGTGGCCGCTGAGACCCGATTGCAGAGTGTCGAGCATGCCCTTTGCCCCCGCGCCGGCAATCAGCGGCGTGCCGAGAAGAAACGAAAATCTCGCGGCGTCCTCCCGCTTGAGACCTCGGAACAGTCCGAGCGTGATCGTCGCTCCGGACCGCGAAACGCCAGGCACGATCGCGGTCGCCTGTACGAGCCCGATCGCCGCCGAATCCGCAAGCTCCAAATCGTCCATGCCGCGGGAGAGTGTGGCGCGGCGTTCCGCTTGCAGCATGATCAGACCGACGCCCATCAGCATAAGCGCGATGATCGCCATGGCGAGGGACTGGTGTTTCTCGGTGTGAAAGAGATCGTCAACAGCCGACTCGGCGAGCACGCCCGCGATTAAACCGGGCACGGTCGCAATCGCGATCAGGATCAAAAGCCTCGCACTACGGTCCTTTTCATCCACCAGCGGTTCCCGCCGAAACAGCAACGACTTCGGCTTCTCCAAAGCGCGGGGAATCGCTAAGGCCATCCCCCAGAACTCTCGCCAAAAGAACACGAGCACCGCGGCAAGTGTGCCGAGGTGAAGCGCGGCGTCGAACGAAAGGCCGGGTTCGTCCCACCCGAAGAGCCACGGTACGATGATCAAGTGCGCTGAGGAGGATACCGGAAGAAACTCGGTCAGCCCCTGGACCAGACCGAGCACGATCGCTTGAAAATCGCTCACTCACTCACCTTCCCGCCGATAATCAGTTGGACGCGTGCTCTTCGCGGGTCTGACTCGTGCGGGGAGAAACTGGGTTCGTCGCTAAGGCGGGCGTCGTTGCCACGCCAGGTGTTGCTTCTGTGCCACTCTGTTCCGCGTCGCCTTCGAAGTCGCGCATCGTGCGGAGTGAAATGTGCATCCGCGACCATTCGATGAGTCCCCACAGCGTGATGGGAAAGTACAGGGCCGCGTGGACGACGACGGCGTAAGACAGCGCGAGCGACTTGTCAATGCCGAGCGCGCCGTTGACGACGAGCACAACCCCGGCCTCGAACGGACCGACATAGCCCGGCGACGAGGGGATTAAGGTCGCGAGATTGGCGACGCCGGTCGTCAGCAACGATGCCGCAACGCCCATCTTTTCTGCCAAGGGATCGCCAAAACCGCGGGCAATAGTCCAATACATCGACGCTTCGAGTAACCAGGCGATCGCCGAAGCGCTGGCGACAAGCGCGAGATCGCCCTTGCGCGTCAACACCCCGAGACCGGACAGGAACGACTCCGCCATACGCTCGACACGGTCGGCGACCGGTGTCGGCAAGGGTCCCAGGGCAATCTGCATCAGGCGATCACGAAAGTTGCCGCCGAATGTCAGGATCGAGAGCCCAATCAGGATGCCGGCGAAGACGATGAAAGCGATGATGACGAGATGTTTGAGCTCGCTCGTAAAACTGACGACTGTTGCCGCGGCGAGCATGAACGCCAGCATCGTCAACCCGTCGAAGAGCCGTTCGACGGCGATCGTGGCTAGGGACGCGGTCTTACTGACGTTATACCGGCGGTTGATGACGTAGGCGCGCACGATTTCGCCAGTTCGCAGCGGAAGGATGTTGTTCGCCATGAACCCGACCACGGTGACCGGGAAGACTTCGCGGGCGTGGAGGGTTTTCACCGGCCGCAGGAGCACGCTCCAGCGGAAGGCGCGGACATAGACGCCGAGAAAGTAGAGGCCGATTGCGGGGAGGAGATACCAATAATTGGCGTGAGCAAGGGAGTCACGAATCTTGCCGAAGTCCTGGCCCCGGAACGCGAAATAGAGGAAGCCCACGCTGATGAGGAATCCGACCCAGATACGCCAAGTCTTCCTCATACCAGCGCTGTGCCTACGTTCAAGCGCTCCGATGGCGCCGCGCCCGAAGCAATTACACCGTCAAACGATCGAATGGACACGTGTCTCAAAAGCAACTGAAACCGTCGCTCCGTCGCGAAGTCGCCATGTGGCGTGGTGACTGGGAATCGCGGCGGGAGTATACGTCATACACTGCGTCGACCGGGCAGAGGACATCGCTCGCCACCCCATCCGGTCCTACCCATGGTCCCGCCTGCCGGTGCCGGTAAATTACGCGGCTATCCGCCCCTCACAACCTTGGCGGGGGCACTGGCTGCCGATTAGCCCGGCAACCGAGTCTAATCCAGCAATGGCGCGAGGAGCAATCTCGGCGCCGTGACTATTGGCCCAACCTCCAGTTTCCGAATGCTACGTTGACTCAACGTGTAAACCAGGTTCTTGATTGAGCCTTCTAACCACCACTTATTAGCCGAGCTCTTGAGTACCGCCGTCAGCGAGAAAGATCTTCGCTGGAAGTCTCTGTGTTTCTTCTCCATTCCTCACGCCGTTCCTGGCATGACCGGTGCGAAGGCCGGAGCGCAGCTTAGCGTTCTGCTGGGATGCTTTCCCCGTCAGATAGAGGCCCAATAGAGGAACATGAAATGGACCGAAACGAACTATCGATCGGCTGGATGAACGATGCCTTCGCGATGGAAACGTCCATCGCCCAAGTACTAGAGAACCACGGCAGGATGCGAAGGACCGCCCAGAGATCCAAACGTGGATCGAGCAGCACCTTGAGGAAACCCGGCGCCACGCCAAAAACGCGGTCGGCGCCTGACACTCGACTCGAAGCGAGGTGACTGGTGGATGGTCTGGGTTCGCATAGGCGCTTGATGGCAGGCGGCATTTTTCTCGGCATTGGTCTCGGCGGCTTCTTCGATGGCATCGTGTTCCACCAAATCCTTCAGTGGCACCACATGATCAGTCATGTCCATGCCCACCCGACAACGACGGTCGCGGGGCTCGAGGACAACACGCTCGCGGACGGCCTCTTCCACGCTGCGGTTTGGATTGTTACGGTCGTCGGACTCTTCCTGCTCTGGGCTGCGCTTCGGGATTCAAACGGCACGCTATCGACTAGGGTCTTTGTCGGTTCGTTGTTGCTCGGCTGGGGACTCTTTAACGTCGTCGAGGGGATTGTCGATCACCATCTGCTGCAACTCCATCATGTCAAGGAGGATTCGAACCATCGGCTCGCCTTGGATTTAGCATTCCTCGCCTGGGGCGCTGCGATGGTGGGCATCGGCTGGTTCCTCACTCGCACTGGCGAGGATGAAACGCGCGCGTCCGCGGGACCGGTCGTTAACCGCTCGTGACGCCTGAGTGGGAACCAGAGCGCACGAACCGACGGCCAGTTCGTGATAGACTCCTTCTCCACTTCGCGAGAAAACTGAGCAAGCGATCATAGATTTCCGTCGCCTGGATTGGCGATCTTGTAAACCTTGCCAGGTAGTATTCGCAGTTTCCCCGCAGTCACATTCACCGCTGAGGAATTAGCAAACGCGCCGGCCACCGAGCCGGATGCGCTGAGGGCCGGAAAGCCCGGCAGCGCAATCTAATGCAAGAGCGGCACTGGAAGCAATCTCAGCGCCCTTTCAATTAGACCGACTTTCAGCCTCTAGAAACGATGGATGGTGAAGTCGAAGGCGGTTAATTGCGGTGAATTCATAGACAATTCCTCCATGTGGTTTGACGGCACCAAGACCGTGGATACTCATCAATTGGAGGAGCGGTAAAAAAGGGCCCGATAACACGTAGACAAGTCTTTTGTCTTGGCCCGCCCCGCCTTGTCAAGCACGCTGGCAGCGCACGAGGGCCTGAGAATGGCCGTTATCAGGGGACGGCCCGCGACGTCCGGGCTGCTACACTGCGATCCACGGATGGAGACACCATTGCCCTTCGAGATCTGGCAGCACCGCGCCAGCGGCGAGCGTTATCTCGTCGCCGTCCGAAACGGGGTGGTAAACGTCGCCGCCGGACCGCTGGGTCATCATGACGACCCGGCCACCGTGCTGGAGACCCACGGTAACCAACACCACAACGCGCTCGCTCTGTTGGACATGCGCAGGAATCCGAACGACTATCGGAGCGAATATATGGTTGGCACCGATTTCCACGCCGTCCGGATCAAGGACACGCTTCCCAGTGCGAAGTGAACCAACTCACTCACGATAATGGCTGTTATCAGGTGCGTAGTAGGTCAGTCGAAGACGGCTGGCTCAGAGGCTCGTGCTCTCCGTAACTGCCCCTCCGTAGTCGCTGAACGTCACGTGCTGGCGGGGCACCGAAGAGCCGCCTGTAGTCGCGGCTGAACTAGGCGGGGTCGTCGTATCCCACCTGCAGGCCGGCGCTCGTCGCGTCGAGCTGCTCCCCGAGCATCAGACGGCGGGCTTCCTGCAGCCGAAGCTGCTTCTGGAACTGCCACGGGCTCATCGCTGTCACGTCCCTGAAGTGCTGATGGAAGGACGACGTGCTCATCCCCAGTTCCCGCGCCAGTTCGTCCATCCGCAACGGCCGGGCGAAGTCTCATCCCAACCGGACAATTGCCCGCGAGATTGGTTGGACAGGAGCGCCAGGGGCGACCAGATGGCGCAGACGGTCGCCCTGTGCGCCCACCAACAGCCGGTAGATGATCTCCCGCGTAATCAACGGCGCCAGCACCCGCGCGTCGTCGGGGGCGTCGACCAGCCGGACGAGTGGGACGTGTTCTATGATCCGGTGCGCGATCACGGGCGCTGGCGGGCCCAGCGCTGATACACCCGAATGAAGGAAGCGCTCATGGTCGCTCCCGCCCCGAACAGCTTGTGCATAGCGGAAGATCGACGATCACCATGATCGAAGCGGCGTTCTGGGGAGCGTTCAGTGCATCCTCACTTCTGCTGGGCGCCTGGATCGCCTCACGTTTTGTGCTGCCAACTCGCCTCGTGGGTTTGGTAATGGGGTTCGGGGCGGGCGCCTTGATCAGTGCGGTCTCCTTCGATCTCATCGCTGACGCGATCGACACCGGTAGTGGCACCGGCGCCCTGGCATCGGGGATTGCAACTGGCGCGCTCACGTTCTTCATTGGCGATTGGTATATCGACCGCCGCGGCGGCGCCAATCGCAAGGAAATCGGGGAGGACCGAGAGGATGGGAATGCCTCGGCGATTTTGCTCGGCACGGTGCTCGACGGCATCCCCGAATCGATCGTCGTCGGTGCCAGTCTCATCACCGGTAGCGTCAGCGCCGCGATGGTCGCGGCCGCGTTCATTTCCAACCTGCCGGAAGCGCTGGGCGCGACGACTGGGCTGGCAACGGCGAAGACTTCGACCACCCGCATCTTCGCCATGTGGATCGGCATCGTTGCGCTCAGTGGCGCTTCGGCCGCGTTCGGATACCAGGTTTTGCAAGACGCCGCGCCGAGTGTCGGAGCCTTCTTCCAAGCCTTTGCTGCCGGAGCGATCTTGACAATGCTCGCCGACACGATGATGCCCGAGGCATTCGACGAGGGTGGCAAGCTCGTTGGTCTCTGCACCGTTTTGGGGTTCGCCGTGGCTGTCTGAATATCAACCCTGGAGTAGCCTGGTTTCAAAGGAGCACACCGGGAAGACGCCATCAAGAATCATCCGTCATCGGCGTGTTCGGCTTATGGCCGAAGCTGCCAATGGGGTGATCCGCGCGTCGAAGGTCAAGCGAATCCAGCTTCGCATGACCTTCGTTGACTTCTTAGGAGGACGCTCCCAAGATTCACATCGAGGAGATCAGGCAGCGATCACATGACCGACTTTCAGCAACGATCGGAAGCATTCGGCGTTTCTTGGTCGAGCGATCGGGAGATTGCCTGAGGTCGTGGGCGTTGCCGAAAAAGGCGACCCGGCGTGGATCGGACAAGGAGAACAGCCATGAGCTAGTCGGCAGAGTACGACCTCATTGCGGTCGGCGCCGGGCCGGCAAGCGAGAGCGCTGCGACGCTCGCCGCAGTGTTCGGTCACTCGGTCCTGGTCGTCGAGCGCGCAGCGCCGGGCGGTACCGTCACGACGACCGGCGGGGGACCAACGAAGACGCTCCGCGAGGCAGTCTTCGCGCTGACGGGCGCTCACCACCGCCACATCTACGGCCTACCCGACGATCCGGTCAGCGAGGTTGAGGTCCAAAAGATCCGCGCGCGGACCCGCGATGTCTGTGCGATCTTGCAGGAGGCGACCGAGGCGAAAATCCGGCGATTCGGCGCCGACTACAAGCCGGGGGAGGCGCGGCTCGCACCCGGACCGACGGTCATCGTCAGTCCCGCCGATAGCAGTGGCGAGCGGGTGCTGAAGTCAGGTACGATCGTTGTCGCGACCGGCAGCGGCGGGGGAATCGCGACCGGGACCTCACGCCGCGCGAACAGTATCCGCGTCTCCGGGGGGCGCACCGCCTCGCTCGCCGGTCCGACGATCCAATCGACCTCGACGGGTCTCGGGTAGACCACCAGTTGGTAGCGGCTCCCCGGCTGCGTGCGCGAGGCCATGTCGTGCTGCACGAGCAAGGGCGACCCGATGCACCGGTACAGGTCGTCCCGCCCCGCCAGGAACGCGGCGAAGGCACCGTCCTCCACCGCGACGTGCAGATCGAAGTCGCTCCACGCATCGGCGTCGCTGCGGCCGAACGAGCCCGACAGCCAGGCCGCCGTCACGCGCGGATCCGTTTCGAGCACCTCCGTGATCCGCCCCAGGAGGGCATCACGCGCGGGCGTAATCCGGCAGATTGCTAGGCCGCACAGGAGACGCGGGCACGCGGGCTCCCTTCCCCATTCCGGGACGGGTCCCTCGTCGGCCGCCGGGAGGTCGCGACGAACGCCGTGGCCGGGCGGTCCCGCTGTAGCACAACCGCGTGCCCGATCGCGAACCGCGGTCCTTCCGACCCGCAACGATCCGGCCGAATGGGTAGACGAAGTCGGCCGGGGCGCGGACGAACAGACGCCAATCATAGACAACTTCGCAGGCTCGCAGGCGAGTGGAGTTCGATGTCGTTTTTCAACGGGCTGCCGCACAATCTTTGCCGGGTACCCGAACAATGATTCGTTGCAATCATGACCAGACTGCGCACGCGCTGGCTTACGGTGCCGAAGGCGTCCACGCTGCGACGGAAGGACATGCGCGCGCCTCATGTGCCAGGAGCACACCGGACGGACTCTGATGGCCCCGGATTGGGCATCGCTGTGGAAGAGCCAGTCCGGCCGCGAGCGCACCCCTCGCGGCCGCACGGCGCCGTTACTTGAGGGCGAAGCCCGGTTGGCAGTTGATGTTGGTGCCGCGCGCCACCGTGATCCTGGAGGGGTCGCCGCACCCCGGCAGCCCCCGCCAGCCCTGAAACCGCGAGCCATTCGCGGCGCGGGCGTCCAGCCGAACGACGGTGCCGGCCGGGAAGACCGCGGTGCAGGCGCCGCTGCCGTTGCCAAGGGTGATCGTGCAGTCGATGCCGGCCGGCTGCGAGGCGATCCGGCCGCTCCCGTTCCCACCCGGAATGATCGAGATGCTGCCGTTGGCGAAATGGAAGGGGTCCCAGACCGTGATGATCGCATGCCGCTCGGTGCTGAAGTCACCGCCGATCGTGCCGATGATGACCGCCGACTGCGCGTTGGCGACGCTGTTGGTCGTGACCGGGAAGGTCGCGCTCGTCGCTGCGGCAGGGACGGTGACACTGGCGGGGACGGTGGCTGCGGCGGTGTTATCGCTGGACAGCGCGACGACAAAGCCGCCGGCAGGCGCGGCCGCAGAAAGCGTGACGGTGCCGGTCGCCGAGTCGCCGCCGACGACGTCGGTCGGCGAAACGCCGAGTGCGGAGAGCGCCGCTGAAGAGGAGGGCGGGGGTGTCGGGGATGGCTGCGAGCTGGCCGTGCAGCCGGACAACCGCGCCGAGGTCGGGCTGGCAGACCCGTCGCCGACGTCGACCGTGCAATCGGCCGGCGCCGCGAACGGATCCCGCTCGATCCTGAACGCGCCGCTTCCGTCGCTCGTGCCCATGGCGACGCCGTCGACCGTGATCGTGCGGTTGGCGGTCGCCCGACCCTCGATCCGCAGCCGCGTCCCGCTCAGTTCCGCGCGCGAGACGGTGACCGCGGCGTGCGCGGGGGAGGGCACGATGAGCGCGCCGATGAGGACGAGCAGGGCGACGGCCGTAAGGCGCGCGCGGGCGCCGGAGATGGCGTTCTGAAGCGCGGACATGGTGTTCTCCTTCCTGGCAGGACGTCCTTGTCCTCCGTCTACGGTCCCTACGCGCCAGACCGCCGCCCGGATGAGGGCGCGGCCCGCCACCCGATCGGCCGCCTCTTTCGGAAGATGAGCGGTTCGCCCCATCGGGACGGATCGCGCCCGATCGATCGCCGTCCAGATCGCTGGCAACGGCTCAGAGCACATAGGCTTTTTCAACACCCTGGGCTGTTATCTGGGGCTGAGATGAGTGAAGCCCAAGTCACGACGTACAGTGATGGGCGGAAAGACGCGCTCAGGGTGAAGGCTTACGTGCGGTGGCCGGGCGATCTTGAGGGAAGGCATACCCTGTCGTACTGCCCACCGTTGAGCCCCGCGGCGTTCCCCGCTGGGGTGGCGGAGCTGGACGGCTGGGGAACTGAGAAGCCTACCGGTGGCGGTAGGTGATGCGCCCTCGCGTCAGGTCATACGGGGAAAGCTCGACAGTCACCCGATCACCTGGCAGGACGCGGATGTAATTCGTCCGCATTTTGCCGGCGAGGTGGCTGAGGACATTATGACCATTATCGAGCTCGACCGTAAACATAGCGTTCGGGAGAGCGTCGACGACGCGGCCTTCAACGGTAATGGCGTCTGGGTCTTGACGTCGTGGCCGTTCTTCGACGGTCGTGGCCGCGGGAGCGGCGGGACGCGACGGCTTGCGATATTGTGACTTCTTGGGCAAAAGCAACCTCCATTTGTGTTCGTTCCGGTCGCGGAGCAGATTCATGCGCCGCCCCGGATCACCGGGCGCGGAACACGGAACCCTTTCCGCGTCAACGTTTATGAAGTGTAGCACCCTGGCATTACTTACGCCTGGACTGCGCCGGTGGATGCCGAGGCTGACTCCGCTTGCGCGACCTCAGCTCAACCGGTAGTAGAGCAACGCCGCAATGACAACGATCACCAGAGCGACAAGGAACCAAAGTCCGATCTGCCGACCCGGACCGCGGTCTGCCGCGACCGGATCGCGCGCCGCTTCTGGTCCTCTTGTGGTCAAGACATCTTGTTCGTTTTGCATGGTATTTCTCCTGCGTCCTGAACGTCCGCTCACGCATGTAGACGCAGAAAGAGTGCCGTGAAAGTCCGGTCAGATGCTGTTAGGACAGCCCGCCCGCGTGCGCCCATTCGGTTTCGGCAATGCGCGGTGGCGTCGTCAGCTCGTCGTCGCCTTCGATCGGCAGTCCGGCTTCGTCCCACGCCTGGGTCCCGCCTTTGACGCTTGCCACATCGACGAACCCTGATTGGCGCAGGAATTGGGCGGCGCGGCGGGAGCGGTAGCCGCCCTGGCAGATGACGAAGAGTGATTGGTCGCGGGGAAGGTCGCCGAGCCGGCTGGCGAGATCTGCCTGGGGCAGATTCAGCGCGCCCGGCACGTGACCGTGCGCGTATTCGTCCGGTTCCCGCACATCGAGCAGTACACCGCGCTCTTTCATGTTCGCCAGACCGCGCACCTCGATTTCCGAAATCTCGGGCGCCGTAGTCAGCATCGCCGTCTCGATGTCGGCCACTCCTCGGTTCGTCGCTTCGATCGCGGTCATGTTCAGCGGACGCGCCGGGACGCCATCGGTCAGCTGATCGACGAATGGGATGCGGTCAAGGCGGGCGAGCGGGTTGTAGAGCCGCTCAAACCCAACCGTTGTGCTCGGCCGCCCGCACATGCCCTTGCCGCACGGCCCCTCGAAGTGACCGGGGAAAACCGCGACCCAATCGGGCAGGCGAAGCAGCCGGTTCAAACTCTCGTATTGAGCGCTCGCATCGCCCCCGCCGAAATCGGGCCGGCCAACGTCGCCGACGAGGAGTGAGTCGCCGGTCAGCACCATCGACGGTTCCGGGCTTCGCTCGGGATTAACGATCAGGACCGAGCAAAGTTCCGGCCGGTGTCCGGGAGTATGCAAGACGCGCAGGCGAAGCTGGCCGAGCGCCAACTCCTCGCCGTCGTGCAGCGGCCGGAAGGGATAGGTTACCTTTGCCGATTCGTAGAGACACAATTCGCCGCCCAGCGCAGCGATCAGGTGCCGGGCGCCCGAGATGTGATCGGCGTGGACATGCGTATCGATCGCATACGCCAGGTGAAAGTCCCGTTCCGCGAGCAGATCGACGTATTGCTCGATCGAGAGCGCCGGGTCGATGACGGCGGCATCGCCGGTCTGCCGTGAGGCGACGACATACGAGGCGCAACCGCACCGCTCATCGAGAATTTGCTTGAAGTACATCGCTCGCCTCTCTCTTGTCGGCTCCGCCGGTGGGGACATTGTACGACTGAAGAGCTTTGCACGAGGTTTGTCGAAGATACGGTTATTTACGACAGAAAGAGCGTAGGACATATGAACATAATGCTGTCACATTGTCACAATTCGGCAAAGCGCCCGTGACAGTTTTGTAACAAAACCGCAATTGCGCTGTCACGCTTCACTTTTACTATCGACATCAGTTCAAACCACGCGGACCCGCTCCCCCAGCGAGTCCCAGGATCCCCAATTTTCCTCCCTTTCCCCCGCGGCGGTGGACGAGGCTGATGAAGCCGGACCACCGCCGCGCCCAACCTCGCCGCCGGACCGGCGCAGAAATCGCGCTAGTCCCGGCGGCACAGTGGCGCTCTCGCCGCTCTGCGCCCGCAACGCACCCAAAGACCATAGACTTCCCAGCTATAGGCTTGGGATGTCGCGGCAATGTGCTGCGGCGACCGACATGAGGTGACCAACGATGAATGACGACCAATGGACGGCGGTCGACCAGTATTTCTCTGATGTGCTCGTTCGACCAGATCTTGCCCTCGACGCCGCGCTGCAAGCGAGCGACGCCGCCGGTTTGCCCCGAATCAATGTCTCACCAGCCCAAGGCAAGCTGCTGATGCTCCTAGCCCAAATTCGGGGAGCGCGGAACATCCTCGAGATTGGCACGCTCGGCGGTTACAGCTCAATCTGGCTCGCACGCGCATTGCCGCCCGACGGTCGCCTCGTCACCCTCGAGGCCGACCAGAAACACGCGGATGTCGCCCGCGCCAACATCGCCAGGGCCGGATACGCGGACCAAGTGGATGTCCGACTTGGTCCGGCATTGGACACGCTGCCGCAAATCGCCGCCGAAGGAATCGGCCCGTTCGATCTCTTCTTCGTCGATGCCGACAAGCCGAACAACCCCCATTACTTGGCTTGGGCGTTGAAACTCTCTCGCCGAGGCAGCGTGATCATCATCGACAACGTCGTTCGTAGCGGATCGGTCGTTGACGCCACAAGCAACGACGCCGGTCTTGTGGGCACGCGCCGGTTGCTTGAGATGCTTGGCGAGGAACCAAGGTTGAGCGCGACAGCGCTTCAAACCGTCGGCGTCAAAGGCTACGACGGGTTTGCTCTGGCGTTGGTCACCGAATGAACTTTAGGGGCGCACGGCCGATGCGCCCGCATGGTGAACACGATGGTTGGCAATCGCCCACCGGGTCGGATGCCATCAAGGGCGCCCCTCCGACGGACCACCGAACTAAGCGCCGGCCCGTCCTGCCGCTGCCTGCTGCGTGTGCTTGCGGGCCTTGTTGCGCTCGTCTTGGGTGAGCAACCGCTTGCGTAGTCGGTAGGTCTTCGGCGTGATTTCGAGGAGCTCATCTTCCTGCAAGAAATCGAGCGCCTGCTCAAGACTCAACACCACCGGCGGCGTTAACCGGATTGCGATATCGGAGGTGCTCGACCGGATATTGGTCAACTTCTTGGCCCGGCAAACGTTGACCGCGAGATCACCTGGCCGCGGTTGCTGACCGACGATCATTCCTTCGTAGACTTCCACGCCGGGTTCGAGGAAGGTGACGCCCCGCTCCTGGGCGTTGGCCAGACCGTGCGTCAGCGTGACGCCGAGCTCGGAGGCTACGAGCGCGCCGGTCCGGTTCGACTGAATCGGACCCATCCATGGCTCATAGCCGATCAGGCGCGAGGACATGAGCCCGTTGCCCTTGGTCGCTGTCAAGAAGGCATTGCGCAGGCCAATGAGGCCGCGGGTCGGGATCGAGAATTCCAGTCGCACATTGGCGCGACCATCGTTCACCATGTCGAGCATCCGCGCCTTGCGCCCGCCCACGAGGTCGGTGACGACGCCGACGAACTGCTCCGTGGTGTCGATGACCAGATGCTCGATCGGCTCCACCGTCGTGCCTTCGACCTCTTTGGTGATGACCTCGGGCCGCGATACCTGGAACTCGTACCCTTCCCGGCGCATCGTTTCGATCAAGATCGAAAGGTGCAATTCGCCTCGGCCCGAGACCGAAAACACGTCCGCTTGGCCAGTCGGCGCGACGCGCAATGAAAGGTTCGTTTCGAGCTCTCGGAACAGCCGTTCGCGTAGCTGGCGCGAGGTTGAGAACTTCCCGTCGCGACCAGCAAATGGAGATGTGTTGACGCCGAACGTCAACTTTAGCGTCGGCTCCTCGATCTCAATCGAATCGAGCGCGTCGGGCGCCTCGGGATCGGCGAGTGTGGCGCCGATGCGCGCGTCCGCAAATCCGGCGAGGGCGATGATATCGCCCGCGGTCGCCTCGTCCACCTCGCGCCGGCCTAGGCCCTCGAATACCGCCAACCATGAAACCTTCTGCCGGACCTGTTCTCCGTCCTGCGTTACGTGCACCAGGGTGTCGCCGGCGCGGACCCGGCCGCGGTGAACCCGGCCAATCGCGATCCGCCCACGATGCGAGTCGTAATCGAGGGAGGCGATCAGCATCTGGGTCGGCGCGTCAGGATCGGCGGCTGGTGCTGGGATTTGGCCAAGGATGGTTTCAAAGAGCGGCCGCAAATCGGACTCAAGCTCATCAGGCGAGTAGCCCGCCTTGCCCTCTCGGGCGATCGTGTAGAGCACGGGGAACTCAAGCTGATCGGGATCAGTCGCGAGATCGAGGAAGAGATCCTGCGTCAGCGAAACGACCTCGTCTGGCCGCGAGTTGGCGCGGTCAACTTTGTTCACGACGACGATCGGCCGCAGCCCGATGCTGAGGGCACGTTGCAGCACAGTCCGCGTTTGCGGCATCGGCCCTTCGACGGCATCGACGAGTAACAAACAGCCGTCAGCCATGTTCAGCACGCGCTCGACCTCGCCGCCGAAATCGGCATGCCCTGGCGTGTCGATGATGTTGATCTTAACGCCGCCATAGGTGATCGCGGTGTTCTTGGCGAGGATCGTAATGCCGCGCTCGCGTTCGAGATCGTTGGCGTCCAGGATCAATTCGCCGGCCGCGTCAGGATCGCGGAAAACATTCGATTGCTTCAGCAATCCATCAACCAGCGTCGTCTTGCCATGATCGACGTGGGCAATGATGGCGATATTGCGAAGATGCTTTTGGATAGTGGGGACGTTAATTGCCATGTGGTTTGTGTGCACCAGTGCCTTAGAGTTGAAAAACGATTCAGGCCGCGAGCGAACGCGCTCCGCCAGACAGAGAACGCGGCCCGCGTTTTGCAAACGCGCGGGCCGCCAATTCGGTGAAATTATACCATGCGGACTGTATGTAGCACGTTTAATTGCTTGATCGAGTGAAGATGCTAAGATAATCAAAATAGCCGATGGGTTGAATTGAACACCGACTGATCGCGGATCTTTACCGCGACACTGGCCTGCGTTGCGGCTTTGGATGGCCGCTTCGTCCGACGTGAAGGTTTTGGAGGCCTGATTTCATGCCTGGCGGCGCCTTGATAACCCGCACGTCGAGCGTCCTCACCGTTTGTCTTTGCCTTCTGTTCACAACAAGTCAGCTCGCCCTCGCCTCGCCTGTCAGGGTTCCCGGTTCAAACTCTGCGGGTGCAACAGCCACCGCCACCGCCATCGTTCCCCCGCCGACCCCGATGCCGACCGAAGCGTTGACCTCCGATCCTGATGTTGTTGCCACCGTTGTGCGGCCGAAGCCGGACGCGCGCCCTTTCGACAATCCCGCGGCCATCGTCAAAACGAAAAAGGCGAAGCAGGAGTCAACGCGCGTTCCCGGTCCGCCGCGGCTCGACGATCCCATTCTTCGCTGGTTGCCGGAAATCGTGGTGGCATCGAAATCAACCGCCGTTCCGGCGGAGATCATCGCCGCGATCATCCGTGTCGAATCAACCGGGGATCCAAACGTGATCTCGCCGGCGGGGGCTCACGGCCTGATGCAGATCATGCCAAGTGAGCTTTACGCGGTCGGTTTTCCGGAATCGACCTGGCACGATCCTGCCAGCAACGTCCTCGCCGGTGCCGATGTTCTCGTCGGTCGCCTTGGTAGTTATGGCAATTGGAACGACGCAATCGGCTCATATTTCGGGTTCGGCTGCGACATCTGGGGCACCTGCACCGCCACCTACGTTGGCGTTGTGCTCACCTGGTCCGCCTATTACGCGCCGATCATCGCCGATCCGCTGCACGCTGGGTTCAATGTGCTTGGCCCAGATTGGCTGCCGCCTCCGGTGGCCCCGTACGTCCGCCCGGGCCCGCCCTCCACCGAAACTCCAACACCGTCGCCAACCCCGACACCAGGTCAGTCCAAGACGCCGTTTCCGGGCGACACGCCGCCACCGACCCAAAAGCCTGACCACGACCCGACCGCGATCCCGACGGAGGCCCCACCGGCGCTCCCAACCGCAACGCCAACCATCGCGCCGACCAACACGCCGGTACCGGTTCCAACCGAGCCGCCCCCGCCGCCAACCGAAGTTCCAACCGCCCCGCCTCCGCCGCCAACCGAGCAACCTACCGCGGAGGGAGGTTGAGATTAGGCGGCAGCGATTGATTGATCAGTGGAGAACTCAAGCAAAAGTCTCAAAGTGTCCGGCATGAGGAAGCAATCGCTCGCGGGAAGATAATCAGGTTCCTTCTGGTTGGGGCTCGGCTGCTTCCATTTTGCCGGGCGCCTAACGTCTCGGCTCGTCCGGCAAGAAGACTTGACTCAGCCGCGGACTGGTGAACTCCGACGTCAAACAGTCCATGTAGATCACGTCCCAACAACGGCCGCCCATCCAGTGACTCTGGCGACGGCGACCGAACTCGCGAAACCCGGCCTTTTCGTAGGCTCGCACGCCGGCCAGGTTGAATTCGTAGACGATAAGCATGACGTTGTGCAAACCGAGCGCGGTGTATGCATAGTCCAGCATCAGGCGCGTCGCCTCAGTGCCGAGCCCCTTTCCGCGGTGATCCGCCTCTCCAATCATGACCCCGAACTCAGCGCGGCGATGGCGATAGTCGATGTCAGTGAGGTACGTCGTTCCCACCGCCGTCCACGTTGATCGCTCGTACACGGTAAAGAAGACCATCCGCTCGGCGGTCGACAGTTCGTTGTACGTTGTTTCTTCTTGTTCAAGGGTGGTCGGCTGCGGCAAAGGGAACGTCCGACTTATTGCCACGTCATTGTGCCATCGGTGGTACGTCGGGATGAGGTCGCGCCGGAGAGGGCCGAGCGCCACCAATTCTCCTTCGATGTTGATCGGCGGACGCTCGCCTGACGCTTCCAACACGCCCCTCCTGAAATGCGCCGGCTTGGTCAAACGCTTCTAGCGAATCTTCCCCCGCGCCGCGACCTTCCAGGTGTCGATCACTTGGCCGTCGCGGACGATGACGAGTTCTTCCATCAGGTTCACGGCAGGACAAATATGGTTCGGAATGATTTCGAGGCGGTCGCCGATCTTCACGTCCGGATCGTCGAGCGACAGCTTCACGACGCCATGCTCTTCGCTCAAGGGTCCGATCACCGCTCCCGGCTGAGTGACGATGTACCCGTGGCCGGGATGCCCCTTGCTCAGATCGAGCGACAACGTCTTCGAACCTGCATCGATGATGCAATGCTCCCTCGAGGTATGACTGACGACCGTGGCGAGAATCCGGGCGGCGCAGCGGTCAGGACCGTACACCCCATACCGGAACGCGGTTGTGTCCTTGAACACGTATGTCCCAGGGCGCATCTCGGTGACACCGTGAACGGTGGGCGTGTAGGTCGCGGCCGGGGTCGAGCCGACGCTAACGACCGAGAGATCGATGCCATGACCGCGAATCTTCTCTGCCGTGTCGACCAATCTCCGGCCGGCGTCGAGGGCGACGCCTTCGATCGTTTCTGGCGGTTGCTGGTTGGCATGCCCTTCGTGGCTCATCACGCCGATGAGGCGCAATCCCGGCATTCGCGCCAATTCGAGCGCCAACCGCACAGCTTCCTCGCCGGCAAGCTGTCCCGCTCGGTGCTGGCCAGTGTCGACTTCGACGTAGACTTCTAACACGCGATCGCGCACCGACATCGCGTCCGAGACCGCGGCCGCCGCCTCGTGCGAATCGAGAGCGACGATCATCCGCGCTCGCTCCATTAGCACGAGCAATCGTCGGATCTTGATCTCACCTACGGTCGGATAGGCGAGCAGCACGTCGTCGATCCCCGCATCGACCATGACCTCAGCCTCGCCGATCTTGGCGCAGGTGATGCCGTTCGCGCCGGCTGCGATTTGTAGCCGCGCGATTTCGGGCGTTTTGTGGGTTTTGATGTGCGGCCGGAGGTTGACGCCATGGCTCTTCGCCAGCGCCGCCATTTCGGCGATATTGCGGTGCAGAATCTCTTCGTCAACCGCCATGGTGGGCGTGTCAATCACTTGGTTGGGGGCGACGATCATCGATGCCTGGGAGGTAACCGTGACGATCATAGGACGATCTCCTTGCGAGTTGAGGCCGCGGGCAATGTAGTCTGAATTATCGCAGTTTTTGGGGAGTTGGCTCTTAGGGGAGGACGCCGAGACCGATGCCGAATCGGGAACCGCTGACGTCTATCCAGCGGTTTTGCTGACTGGAACGGGCGACCGCGTCGATCAACTCCTGCACTTTCGCGCCGTCCGAGAAGCTCGGCGAAGGGATCGTTCCGGTTCGAATTGCACGGACCCATTCCCGCAGAAGCAAGATCGTGGGCTGAGTCAGGGGATGATCGAACATCGGCACGTCACCGACGAGCCGTTCAGGAATCGGCAGCTCAGTCACATATTGCTCGCGGCGGCGGCCGCCGTACAGCCGTCCGTCACTTTGGATGAGAATCAACCCTTCCGTGCCCGAAATCGTGATCTGCTCTCCTGCATCGCGCGCAGCTGTGGCGCTGAAATGAACCGTTGCCAGGGCCCCACTCGCGAAGCGCAGAATGCAGGAATAATTGTCGTCCGCGTCGACCGTCCCCATCCCGGTCGAGTCGGGAAGCCGCCGTTTCTTGACCTGAGTCGCGATTGCGCCAGTGAGCGCCTTCACATCACCAAACCACCAGCGCAAGGTGTCAAGGTGGTGCGATCCGGCCGCGCCCAGCATGCCCCCGGACTTCTCCTGCTCCATCAACCAGCCAAAAGGCACGCCGTTGGGATCAGACAGCGACGAGCGATAAATCACCATCGACGCCGATTGCGGCTCGCCGAGATACCCCTCGTCGATCAATTCTTTGGCCCGGGCCCTCGCCGGCACGAAGCGAAATTCGTGATTGACCATTGCCGCCACCCCGGCCTGATCGGCCATTTTCAGCATGTCGCGGGTTTCGGCGAGGTTCCGGGCCATCGGTTTTTCGCACAGGACGTGTTTTCCCGCCTCCAGCGCGGCCAGGGTCATCTGGTGATGGAGATGAGGCGGAGCGGCGACAATAACCGCGTCGACCTCGTCGCTCCGGATCAATTCGCGATAATCGGCCGTCGCCTTGGGGATGCGATGTTGCGCGGCGACCATGTGGGCGCGCTCTGGCCGGCGCGCGCAGATAGCGGTAACCTGCGTCTCTTCGAGAAATTTCAGGGCGGGGATGTGGACGGAGGCGCCAAAGCCCGCCCCAATCACGCCGACACGAATAGTATCTGTCCGCTTCACAATTAACGCCTTGTGTATCCGATCAAATCGTCCAGCCGCCGCCGGAGGCTCGGCGGGCTATGCTACCACAGGCGATTTTCGATTCTGGCCGCACCCGCTGACGAAGGAGAACGCGATGCGACTCTTCACCGGCAAAGGCGATGACGGCACGACCGATCTCCTTGGCGATCGCGTCGCCAAGAACGATCCCCGCGTCATGCTGATCGGCATCCTCGACGAGACGACCTCGTTCATAGGTCTCGGCCGCGCGCATGCCGCCTCCGACCGAACCAAAGCGTGGCTCCAAGAGTTCCAACGCGATCTCTACAAGATCATGGCTGAGCTCGCGTTCACAGACGAGATTCGGCCCGAGAGCTTCGTGATCGGCCACAATCGGGTTGCGCGTCTCGAAGAACTGACTGACACCCTGACCGCCGAACTCAATCTCCCGCCCGAATTCATCCTTCCCGGCGATACGGTTCCCGGCGCGGCGCTCGATGTCGCCCGCGCTGTCGTCCGCCGCGCCGAGCGTGAAGCAGTGGACCTACTTGAGAAGGACATCATCTCTAACCCGGAGATCGTCCGCTTCCTCAACCGCCTCTCTTCGTTCATGTTCGCCGCCGCCCGCCACGAAGATCGCGAAGCCGGGGTGACACCGTTAAGAGCGAAGGAGAGCGTGAGGAATGAGTGAGAATGGTCTTCCCACGGCGAAAGTTCCCTCACCCCCAGCCCTCTCATTTGCGAGGGAGAGGGTGGCCCGTTAGGGCCGGGTGAGGGTTATCGCCATGTGAGGGCTGCGATTCAATCACAATCGAAAGGACCCTCACGTGTCTAACGCGAGATATGCATGGGGACCGGCGACGATCGCCGTCAAAGGCGGCATTGAGGCGGAAACAGGGGAAGGTGTTTCACCGCCGATTCATCTCGCCTCGACATATGTCCTCGAAGGCGATCCGGGCCCTGGCATCCCTTCCTATGCCCGTGCAGGCAGCCCCGCGTTCGGCCCGATTGAGCGAGCCGCCGCCAGTCTGGAGCGGGCGAGCGAAGGAATTGCCTTCAACGCCGGCATCGCTGCCGCCCTGGCGTTGCTGGAAGAGGTGAACCCAGGAGAAGCGCTCGTCATGCCCTATGACGCCTATTACGGCATTCGTGTCTACGCCGAGCAAACGCTGGGCAGTCGCGGAATTGATGTCCGCCTGGTGAATACGCAGGATTTGGACGCGATGGATGAAGCCCTGAACGGGGCCGCCTTCCTGTGGACTGAAACCCCAACGAATCCACTCGTCGCGGTCAGCGATCTCGCCGCTCTTGGCGCCTTGGCCGCCAAGCACGGCGTGCCGTGGGCCTGCGACAACACCTTCGCAACTCCAATCCTCCAGCGTCCGATCGACCATGGCGCCGTCGCAGTCATGCACAGCGCCACCAAGTACATCGGCGGTCATAGCGATCTCCTCATGGGCATGGCCGTCACCACCGATCCCGATCTCGCCGCGCGCCTTCGCGCCCGCCGCAATACGTTCGGCACCCAGCCGGACGGATTCAGTTGCTGGCTCGCCAGGCGCGGTCTCCAAACTCTGCCGCTCCGTATCCGTCATCAATCGGCGGCCGCCTTAGAGCTGGCAACGAGGGCGCAGAAGCATCCGAACGTCGAGCAGGTCTACTATCCGGGCTTGCTCGGCACGTCAGATTTCGAGATCGCATCCCGGCAAATGGACGGAGGCTACGGCGCGATCTTCTCCCTGCTCGTCAAGGGAGGAGCCGCGGCCGCCCAACGCGTAGTCGAAGCGTGCGAGGTCTGGACGCCCGCCACGAGTCTCGGCAGCGTCGAATCGCTGATCGAGCGGCGGGCACGATGGGCCGGAGAGACGGCCGATCCGGCATTGTTGCGCCTCTCGGTTGGCTTGGAAGAAGTCGATGACCTCTGGCGCGATCTCGATCACGCGCTGAAGCAAGCTTCTGCGTGACCCAATCGCGGCTGCGCTGCGACGCCGGGTTGAAATGACCCAGAAGGTACCCCGCTAACACCATGAGGTCTCATCGAGGCTGAGGACGGGACGTTCGAAGCGTACCGTGGTTCTTAGACTCAAAGAGGCTTCGTCAGAATTAGCCCCTGGCTTTAGCCTGGGGAATACTGGGTGTTCAGTTGCGACGAAACGTGGCTGGGCTCTATCCTCAACGAGTTGCGTACTGGGACCGGCATAGCCCGGGAAGATTGAGGGCGATTGATTCATGCGAATGGCACACCTCTTCGGCCGCACCCTGCGCGAGGCGCCGGGCGATGTCGAGCTGATCAGTCACCAGCTCATGCTCCGGGCCGGCATGGTGCGCCCTCTCGGCGCCGGCATCCACAGCCTCTTGCCGCTGGGTTGGCGTGTCGTTCGCAAAGTTCAGCAGGTTATTCGCGAAGAGATGGATGCAATCGGCGGGCAGGAGCTGCTGATGCCCGTTGTCCATCCCGCCGACATCTGGAAGGAATCGGGCCGTTACTACCAGGTCGGTCCTGAGCTCGCCCGATTCAAAGACCGGGCCGAGCGCGACATGGTGCTCGCGATGACACACGAGGAAGTCGTCGCCGATCTCGCCCGCTCCGAAATCAACTCCTACCGCCAACTGCCGATGATCGTCTACCACCAGCAGACCAAGTTTCGGGATGAGCCCCGAGCTCGCGGCGGTTTGATCCGCGTGCGCGAATTCACCATGAAGGACTCGTATAGTCTCGATGCCGATAACGCGGGACTCGATATTTCCTACCAACTCCATTGGAAGGCATATGACCGCATCTTCAAGCGCTGCAATTTGCAGTTCGTCGTCGTCGGCGCCGACACCGGCATGATGGGCGGCTCGCTTTCCGAAGAATTCATGGCCTTCTCGCCTAATGGCGAGGACACCATTCTCCTCTGCGACAACTGCCATTACGGCGACAACCAAGAGGTTGCGACCTTCCAGCGAGAAGCGCCGATCGACGAAGCCCCGCTGCCGGTCGAAGAAGTCGAGACGCCAAGTACTCCGACAATTCAAGCCTTGGCCGATTTTCTGAAAATCCCGCTCGGTAGGACGGCAAAGGCGGTGTTCTTCAAAGGCGGCTCCGGCAAGTTCATCTTCGCGGTCATCCGCGGCGACCTCGAAGTCAATGAAACGAAGTTGCGGAAAGTTACCGGCGAGCTTGATCTCATCCCGGCCACGGCTGAGGAAATCCGCGCAACCGGCGCGGAACCGGGTTATGGCTCGCCGGTCAACGTCGAAAACGCGGTGATCGTCGCGGATCTCAGCGTACGCGACACGCCAAACCTGGTTTCTGGAGCGAACAAGCCTGGCTTCCACCTGCGCAACGTAAACCTGGACCGCGACTACGAAGCGGATTTCGTCGCTGACGTCGCTACCGCTGAGAACGGTTTCCCCTGCCCCAATTGCGGTCACGCGCTCCGATCAGAGCGGGCGATCGAAATTGGCAACATCTTCAAACTCGGCACGCGCTACAGCGAGAAATTCGGCGCGACCTATCTTGACGCCAATGGGGAGAATCACCCAATTGTGATGGGTTCGTACGGCATCGGTTCCGGCCGCGCGGCCGCCACCATCGTTGAACAGCACTACGACGACAAGGGGATCATCTGGCCGGTCGCCGTCGCGCCGTTTCACGTCTCCCTGCTCTCACTCGGGTCCGCGAACGACGCCGAGGTCATCGCCGCCACCGACAAGCTGTACGCCGACCTCACCGCCGCCAGCATCGAAGTGCTTTACGACGATCGCGACGACCGCGCCGGCGTCAAATTCAACGACGCCGACCTCATCGGCAATCCGATTCGAGTCTCCGTTAGTCTGCGCACGCTGAAAAACGGCAATGCCGAGATTAAGGCGCGCAAAGCCGCCGAAGCGTCGTTCGTGCCACTGGCCGACGTGGTAGAGGCGGTCACATCGCTGCTCGACCAGCTTCGAACCCACGAGGAAACAGCCGCGGGGTTACGCTAGAGCCGCCAACTTTGTTATGGTGTCCCGTGCAAAGGCCTGGGATCCTTGATTAAGGTCCAACCGAGGTCGATGTGAAATGCAGAAGGGACATGAAGGATGGCGACTGGCACCATTAAAACGATCCGCGCCGAACGTGGCTTCGGATTCATCGCTCGCGAAGGGGCAACAGGGTCCTCGGGAGAGCTCTTTTTCCACCACTCGGCGGTTGCGGATGGCGGTTTCGACCAGTTGCGAGAAGGTCAACGGGTGAGCTTCGACGAGGAGCCAGATCCTCGCGATAGCAGCCGCCGTCGCGCCGTCAATGTCAAGCCCGCTGCTGAAGGCGAAGAAGAGTAGCCCTCAAGATAGGCAATCTGTCCGACTCATGCCCTCTCCTGCGCTTGCGCGCAGGAGAGGGCGACCCCTTAAGGCCAGGCAAGTAGTCTTCCAGACCTTAGGTTAATCTCCACTCATGATCCAAATCGGATGCATCCCCTCGCCGATCTTCTTCGGCGTGCCGCCCGCGGGTATCCGCACGCGGCGAGGATCCTGGAGAACTACCTACTTGATCGGTCCTCGCTAAGCGCGACCGCCAGAGCTGAAATTAATTCGTCAACTTGTTCTTCTTGCCAAACCAGCGGCGGGAGCAAGCGGAGAGCCAGGTTCCCCGCCGGCAATGCGAGGACGCCGTTTTCTTGCAGGCCCCGCAGTGTTGGCGTCACGCGCTCTTTGAGCTCAATCCCGATCATCAAGCCCCGGCCGCGAACTTGACGGACCTTTTGGCTGTTGAGGGTTTCAATCCGGCCGATGATCTGGGCCCCGAGTACCTCTGATCGCGTGCAAAGATTGCGCTCTCGGAGCGCGGTCAGCGTTGTTACAGCCGCCCGGCAGGCGAGCGGATTGCCGCCGAAGGTCGTGCCGTGCGCGCCGCTCGGCATGGCACTGCTGACGGCGTCTGTGACGAGGGTGAGACCGATGGGGAATCCGTTCGCCAGCGCCTTGGCTGTGGCCAGGATATCGGGCGTGACGCCGGAGCGGGAGATCGCGAATGGGACGCCGGTCCTGAATGCCGTTTGAACTTCGTCGGCAATCAAGAGCGCGCCGTGGCGCGTTGTCAGATCGCGGGCGGCCTGAAGGTAGGCGTCGTCGGCCGGATAGATGCCCGCTTCGCCCTGGATCGGCTCGATGATGACGGCGGCGGTTTCGCCGTCGACCGCCGCTTCGAGCGCCGCGACATCGTTGAAGGCAACATGCGTGGCCGGCAATGGCAGAGGCTCGAACGGCGTCCGGTATTTCGGGTCGGCGGTCGCGGAGAGTGCGCCGAGGGTTCGGCCGTGGTAGGCGCGGCGGGCGGCGACAATGTTGGGCCGACCGGTAGCCGCGCGGGCGAACTTGAGCGCGGCTTCGATCGCTTCCGCGCCCGAGTTGCTCAGGAACGCGCGCGGCAATCCAGCGGGCGCGATCTTGGCGATTTCGGCCAGCAGCTCGGCCCGCACGTCGCTGTAGAAGCTCTGGTGGCAGGTTGATAGCGTCGCGAGCTGTTCGGCGAGGGCAGCAGTAAACTCTGGGTCGGCATGACCGAGAACCGCAACCCCGTAATTGCTCATCGCGTCGAGGTAGCGGCGGCCCTCGCTGTCAAACAGGTAGGGACCTTCGCCGCGGAGCAGGGCGATTTCCCGCTTGGCGTAGAGCGGGAGTTGATGATCGTGCTCGATCCGCTGAATCTCGTCGAGCGCCATCGTGGCGGTCGTGGTCATATGGACTCCTTGGTCATGAGCGGTCGGATAATCTGTTCAATCCAATCTTGGATCGGCTCACCCGAGTGATATATCACTTCACCTTCATCGGCTGACGGAGGTTGCATCTCGCCAGAAACCAGGGCGAAATCCTCGTCTCGCACGTGCGGCCGCGCGTTCGTCGTTCGGTTTTCGTCGCGCCGTTGCTTGGCCTCTGCCTCCGAGACGTCGACATAGACGATCGTCGCCGGCACGCCCTGTCGGGCCGCGATCCGCGTCAAGCGCTGGCGGTGAATCTTCCGATAGCTCGTCGCGTCGAACACGGCTGAGTTTCCCGCCGCCAACACCTCGTCCAGTTTCTGAAATGACGCGCGATACGCCTCGATCCAGTCTTCGCGAGTGGGTGCCTCTGCATTCAAATCCAATCCGCGCTCGCCATGGACCGAATCGAGCTCAACATGCGCGAGATCAAGCTGTTCCGCCATCGCCTTCGCCAGCGTCGATTTACCGGAGAACGGCAGACCGCAAAGGATGAAGAGCCGTTGCACGCAATGAAATTCCTGTCCATATTCGCCCGGGGCTGAAATCACCCAGAGGGTACCCGGGGCTACAAATGACGAAGCCCTTCCAGGGCTGAACACGACGCTTTCCACACGGGCCGTCGTCAGCCGGTCTTGAGCCGGCTTCGTAGGTTGAGCCCCGGGTACCCTTCGGGTGCTTGAGGCCCGCGCACGCGGCCCAGGCGCTCAGGCTCTATGCGTTTCCGCGTCTACTCTCTTTGGGCCACTACTGCCCGCCGCACGACTGTCCCCTCGCCCGCCAGCGCTCTTTGCACCGGATGTTCAACCCGCGCGTCCGCAAATTGGACGCGCTCGACACCGCGCTCGACCGCGCCGACCGCGGCTTCGACTTTGACTTTCATGCGGCCGGCCGCGGCTGCGAGCGCCGTATGCGGCGAAGCGGCATCGATTTCGTGAATCAGCGTCGATTCATCCACTTTGTCGGCGAGGAGACCTGGCGTGTCGGAGAAGAAGATGAGCGTCTCGGCCCCGAGCGCGATTGCCAATTCGAGCGCCAATTTGTCGCCGTCGACGTTGATGGGAATCCCGCCCTCACTCAGTGCCGGAGGGGTCAATACCGGCAGGTAGCCGCCGTCGAGCACGAGCCGAACCAGGCGGGTATCGATCGCTTCCAAGGTACCGGCGTGATCGTCGCGGAGCACTTTCGGTTTGCCGTCTTCCGCGCCACGAATGACGGCCTTGCGGCGGCCGAAGGCAATGCGACCGTCGAGACCGGCCAGGCCGACGGCATTGACACCGGCCGCTTGCAGCTTGCCGACGAAGGTCTTGTTGACCTTGCCGCAGTAAGCCATCAACATAGCATCCATCGTTTCGCGATCGGTGTAGCGGGTGACGCGCCCCTTGTCATTCGTGATCATCCGCGGCGGCATCCCGAGCGCGGCGCTGAGGCGACTGAACTCAGTGTTGCCGCCGTGGACGAGCACGATCGGTTCGCTGATGGCCGCCAGGTCGGCCGCGAACCGTTCATAGACGGTCTCATCGATTGCGGCTCCGCCGCCGATCTTGAGCACGAGCATCGAGTAAGTTTCCTTCTCCTTGTCATTCCGAAGGTCTTCCACCGTCGTCCTGAGCGCAGATCCCCCATCAATCCGTGCGTATACCCCCTCGTCATGCCGAGCGAAGTCGAGGAATCTAGTCGTTTTTAAGGCCAAAGAAGAACACTAGATGCCTCGACATCGCTCGGCATGACGAAGACGGTCAAAGTCGAACCTGATCAAATAGGATGCAATCCCGCGAAATCGATACCGCACGTTTCTTCGTAGCCGCAGCGGATGTTGAACGCCTGCACCGCTTGACCCGCCGCGCCTTTCATCAGGTTGTCGAGAGCCGCGATCACGACGACGCGATGGGAATGCGGATCGCGCTCGAAGCCGACATCGCAATAATTGCTGCCCGAGAGGATCTTTGGTTCCGGATAGCGATGAATTCCCGACGACTCCTTGACGATCCGCATGAACGGCTCGTCCTTGTACGCCGCGCGGTAGATCAGCCAGAGGTCTTTCTCGGTCAGCGGCTCGCTCAGGAAGACGTGCGATGTGGCGACGATCCCTCGCACCGCTTCGATCGATGTCGCCGTAAACGCGATTTCCGGCTTGACGCCGTTGAAGGTCAACTCCTGGATGATCTCGGCGCTGTGCCGGTGGCCGGTCGGCTTAAACGAGCGAATCACGCCGCTGCGCTCAGGGTGATGGGAAGCCAAGCCCGGTCCGCCGCCTGAACCGGACGACCCCGTCTTCGCCTCGATCGTCGTTGGAATCCGGCGATCGACCACGCCCGCCCGGTAGAGCGGATAGAGCCCGAGGATCGATGTCGTGGCCATGCAACCGGCGCTCGAGATCAGGTCGGCGGAGCGGATCTCTTCCCGGTGCAGCTCCGGAATGCCGTAGACGAAGTTGCGGAGTTCACCAGCGAGCGTGTGTTCGTGGCCGTACCATGTCGGATAGGCGTCCGGGTTGTTGAGGCGGAAGTCGGCGCTGAGGTCGATGATGATTCTCGCCTTTTCCCGGAGCTCGGTCATTTTGTTCATCGACACCCCATGCGGGAGGGCGATGAAGAGGACATCGACCGGCGCCAGCGTTTCGACGCTCGTAAACTTCAGGTCGGTGCGCTTGCGCAGATTTGGGTGGATCGAGCGGACAAATTTACCGGCGCTTCGCTCCGACGTGACTTGGGTGAGACTCGCGCCAGGATGGTCGAGCAGGAGCCGCACCAACTCCCCTCCCGCGTACCCCGACCCCCCAACGACGGCGACATTGAACATTGAACCTGAACTCCTTAGTTTTCATCGACCGAGCTGTTGGCCAGCCCGGATATTCCCTCAACCTCTGACCCCTTCTCCCTCGCGAGGGAGAAGGGGCACCCTCGTAGCGGCTGGTATAAGACGAGGAGGACTATTCTTTATGCCTCATTAGCCGTCCCTCTCCCTTGCGAGGGAGAGGGTGGCGCGAAGCGCCGAGTGAGGAAGTTCCCCTAATCCGCAGCCGCCGCGGCCCCAACCTCGACCCGCCTCTCCCGACCCGCGCGGCCGACTTCGAGCACATAGTCGATGATGCGCGCGGGAATGTTGACACCGGTCGTGTCGATGCTATTGCGGAACTCCATCGTGTAATTCACTTCGTTGACGAGCAAGCCCCGATCGCTTTCGAGGAGGTCGACCGCGACGACTCCGCCCCCAACCGCGCAGGCGGCTGCTCGCGACAACTGGTCGAGTTCGGGCGTGACCGGGCAATTACTGGCCAGTCCACCACGTGCGGTGTTCGTGATCCAGTGCGGTGAGTCGCGGTAGATCGCGCAGATCGTCTCGTCGCCGACGACGAATGAGCGGATGTCGCGACCTGGCTTGTGGACGTACTCCTGGATGTAGAACGCGCCATGGTGGAACGAGCCGAGCGTCACTTTGTGTTCCAAAATCGCCTCCGCGGCGTCCCGGTCATTGACCCGTGAGAGCAGCCGGCCCCAGGAACCGATGGCTGGCTTCAAGACGACCGGATAACCAATCTCCTCGATTGCCTCCAACGCCGCTTCCGGCGTGAAAGCGATGATCGTGCGCGGGCTAGGCACACCGCCGCGGACAAGCGCGGTTGTCGTCAGCAGCTTGTCGCCGCAGGTGTTGGCGACGTCGTAGGTGTTGACCGTCGGCACACCCCAGTCGTTCAACACTTTCAGTGAATAGAGCGCGCGCAAATGGTTGATGCAACGTTCGATCACGACGTCGCAGGCGATCGATGGCCGGAGCAGATCGAGCTTCAATGCACGGTCGTCGAAGCGGACGACGTGCACACCCCTGCGCTCGAACTCGGTCAGGAGCAGCTTTTCTTCGACCCGGACCCGCGAGAGCAGGATGCCGACAGTTACCTGATCGTCCACGGATGCCTCCACGTTGCGCCGAGTGGCTGGTGAGCCTGATTCGTCTGTTCGACGCGCTTGCAACAATGCACAAAGCCCCCGTCCAAAGGACGGAGGGCTTCGCTCCGTGGTACCACCTTTGTTCGCCGGCCCTCGCGGGAACGGCCTCACCGGGCGCCAACACGCCCTGGCTCGGTAACGGGAGCACCCGGCCGGTTCTAATCCGGTGAGCTACTAGCTCATCGTTTCTTCCGGCGGCTCGGGGGTCTTCTTCAGAATCGGATCTCTCCGCGGACCTTGCACCAATCGTCCGCTCGCTGGGGCGCTTCCCCGTTCCTAGTCTGTCCCCGTCATTGCCTCGTTGGTTCGATTATCGCTACCGAGCCGCTCAGACGCAAGGTGCGGCTGGTTGCAGATGGTTCACTTCCGCGATGTGCAGTGCCTCGCTCACGATCTCCGCAGCGATATCGATCTCAGTCGTCGACATCAGTCCTTTGAACTCGCCGCCCGTGTTGACTTCGACGATTTCCAGTCCTTCCTGTGTTTCGACGATGTCGACTCCGGCCAATCGAGCGCCGACCGCGGCGCACGCCCTGAGCGCGATCTCTTCGATCTCAGGCGTGATTTCGCAGGCGACCGAGATCGCCCCGCGGGCGGCGTTGGTGATCCAATGCTCGGAGGTTCGGTACGACGCCGCGAGCACGCGATCGCCGACGACATAGGCGCGGATGTCGCGATCCGGTTTCTGGATGAACTCTTGAACGTAATAGATATGGTGATGAAACGAACCGAGCTCCGCCTTTTGGTCGAGAATCGCTTTGGCCTGCTCGGGCCCGTTCGCCTTTGCCAGCAACCTGCCCCAGGACCCAGTCACCGGCTTGAGCACGACTGGATATCCGAGTTGCCCACACGCCTTCATCGCCGATTCGACCGAGAACGCAAGCAAAGTGCGCGGCGTGGCGATGCCGGCGGCTTCGAGGGCGAGCGAGCAGGCCGCCTTGTCGTCGCACGTCGTGGTCGCGGCCGAGTGATTGAGCGTGGGCACGCCCCAGCGCTCGATCGTGCGCAAGGTGTACTCCGCGCGGCTGTGGACGACACAGCGGTCGAGGACGACGTCGACGCCCAGCCCAGCGGAATCGGCGGACCGAGCCGAGAGATCGAGCACGAGCTCGCGGTCGAAGAGCGGCTTCACTTCGATGCCGCGGTGGCGCGCCGCGTTCAAAATCAGTTTTTCTTCGTCCCGCAAATGGGAGACAAGAACCCCGAGGCGGACACTTGCCCGGCCGTTGGAGGCGTGGGTGCTCATAGCGCCGCCAGTACCTCCGTCAACACCCGTACGCCCCTCAGGTATTCGTCGAGCACGATGTGCTCGTCGGGCGTATGGTCGAGCGTCGCATCGCCCGGACCATAGGCGACGATAGGGCAGCGCCATACCGGACCCACGACCGTCATGTCGGACGTGCCGAGCTTGACGGTGAATCGCGGCTCGCCGCCGGCGGCGCGAATTGCACGCAGGAACGGCGGGACAAGCCGCGAACGCTTGTCGGAGCGGTAACCTTCTTGCACACCGTCAAAGGTGAGCACAGCGTCACCCGCCAGCTCTAATATTTCGGATTGCAATTCCCGAGTGTCCACATCGGGCGGCAGTCGCAAACCAATCGCCATTCGCGCTTCGTCGTAGAGCCCATCGCTCTCGGTCCACATGCCGCGAACCGACGGCGTGACGGCGTTGAACAGACCGCTCACGCCTTCGTTTCTGGCGGCGCAGGCAGCGGCGAAGGCGTTCCAAAATGCTATCGCCCGCTCGCCGACCGATGCGCCGGGACCAGCCGCGTGGCGGCATGCCTGGCGTAACCTGTAGGCGATCGGCATGGAGCCGCGGTAGCCGAGGCAAACGGCGTCCCAGCCACTCGGCTCGCCGATGATGCAGAAGTCAGGCGCGGGCCAGGTCGCGACCGCGGACGCCCCGGGCGAATTCAACGATTCCTCGCCGACCGCACCGACGACCGTGACCGTCGCGTTCAATCGTTCGGCCGCCATCGCCGCGGCCGCGACGAAGGTGGCCAGCGGACCCTTGGCATCGACCGCGCCGCGACCGTGAAGCACGCCGTTTTCGATCCGGACGGGGATGTTGCCCGGCACGGTGTCGATATGCCCGAGGAGCACGACCGATTTCGGCCCTTCGCCGATTACGCCAACAGCGTTGCCGGCTTCGTCCCGGTAAGCGCGGAATCCGCGCGCGTCCATGTGCCGGCAGAGGTACGAGACCGCTTCGGCCTCGCCGCCGCTCAGGCTCGGAATGGCAACCATACCGCGCAAGAGATCGACATGGTCTTGGTCGGTCAACGTGGCGCCGGCGACTTCAAGCGGAGAGAGCGACGTCATCTGGCACCTCCCGCCCGAGGGCTCCGCCCTGCCCGTCGTCGAGCAGTTCGACCGCAATCGCGTCAGGTCGCAATGAGCCTGCCCATTCGACGGCCAATTTCGCAATCGCCTCGGCGACCGTCGTCTCACCGAGTGCGATGGCGTCCCGGAAATCGGGAATCGGATTGACGTTCCAAACGACGGCTCCGGCGGCCATGTGCGCCACCTCGATCCCGATCAGCGACGCGCCGAGCGCCTTCGCGGCCAGCTCGGCTAAACCGTAGGCCGCCTTGGGTACATCATGGTCATGGCTGTCGACAGCCACGGCGACTCCATCGACGACGATAACGGTGACCCGGTCCGAACCGAGCGCGATCCCGGTCTGCACGAGCCCAATCAGATCCGCCTTGGCGCCGAGCACGTGGCGGTGCTCGAACACGGCCTCAGCTGTGTCTTCATCGATCAGCACGATCTCTTTCGATCCGGGTGCCAGCGGCAAGAACGTCGCCGGATAGCCACAGCGGTCGAGCGCGAGCAAGGCCGCATCTTCGGCGCAGACCAAATCGGTCAAGGGCCGAGGGATGCCGGCGGCGGCAAGCGCCATCGCGGTCGCGAGGCGGTCAGATATCGCCGCCACGCCGGCGTCGATTACGCGGACGCCTTTCGCCCGCCAGACCGGGAGCAGGGCCGCTGCGACAGCGCGGTTCTGGCAACGATCGATCATCACCTCGGCCACAGTGCCGTCGTTCGCCGGGGCGAAGAACGGCTTCGGCGGGCCCGGACAAATGGGGAGTGGCAAGCTAGTAGGGGCGAGCGGAAGCGCCGGAACGCCGGCGTCCGCCAGCGTCTTGATCAGCTGCTTCTCTTCGACTCGCACGCGCGTGCAGAGCACGCCTACCTTCGCTATCACCGTTGTCTCCTCAATCCTAACGTTCATCCTCATTCGTTCGCGTTCGATCGATTCCGCCGGACTGAAGTCCGGCGCTGAAACGACGAAGTCCCATTCGGGACTGAAATCGTCATTCCGAGCCTGCCGAGGAATCTCGTGCTCCTACTACTGTAGAACGAACAAGATTCCTCGACTTCGCTCGGAATAACGGTTACTCACCCCAGTCCTCGCCTTCTTCCGGCGCCAATCCGAGCGTTAACGGACTCGTCCCGATGACTTCCAGCTCCGCGCCGCAGTCTGGGCAGGGCACGATTTCGCCCTGCTCGACCCCGCTCAATTCGATTTCCGCCCCGCATTCAGGACATGCCGCCATTTACTCGTTCCTCTCCGCTCGTTTAGATCGAATCGACCCCTCAGCACAACGTATGCAGCAGCAACGCTTTATGGACATGTAGGCGGTTTTCCGCCTGGTCGAAAATGATCGACTGCGGGCCGTCTGCGACCTCGGCCTCGACTTCTTCTCCCCGTCGCATCGGCAGACAGTGCATGAAGACCGCGGTCGGTTTCGCCATTGCCATCACGCCGGTCGTCACCCGGTAGGCTGCCAGCCTGGTCGCCTTCTGCGTGCTCTCGTTCTGGCCCATGCTCTGGTGGACATCGGTGTAGACGGCGTCGGCTCCGGTCACGGCCTCCTCGAGGCGCTCAGTGACGGTAATCTTCGCCCCGCTCGTCGCGGCCAGTCCCTGAGCGATGCGGACAATTTCTTCCACGGGATGGTAGTCAGCGGGGGCGGCCACGTTGACGTTCACGCCCATCGCCGAGCAGGCGAGGAGCAACGAGTTGCACATGTTGTTGCCATCGCCGAGGTAGGCAAAGGTCTGGCCCTTGAGATCGCCGAACCGTTCTTGGAGCGTAAACAGATCGCCCAGCGCTTCGATCGGGTGAGACTTCTCGGTCAGACCGTTGAACACGGGCACCGATGCGCCCGCCGCAAAATCGAGCAGGTCCTGGTGCCTCGCGATGCGGCAGGCAACGGCATCGAGATACAAGCTCATGATCTCGGCGGTATCCTCGATCGTCTCGCCCCGGCGCAGTTGCAAATCGTCGGTACCGAGGAAGATCGTGTGCCCGCCGAGTTGCTCCATTCCGACCTGGAACGCCGTCCGGGTGCGCGTGCTCGGGTGCTGGAAAACGAGGCCGAGCGTCTTGCCGGTCAGAAAAGTGTGCGGCAGACCACTCCGCCGCATCCCTTTCAGCCGAGCCGCGGTGCCGAGCAGCTCGTCGATCTCGTCCGGCGCCAGGTCGGTGTCGAAGAGGACGCTGCGGCCGCGCAGACGCAGGCTGATCCCCGTCGGACCGTACTCGCCCCGCGTGAAGCGATCGTCCGGCAATGCCTCGCCATCCCACCCTTGACTATCGTGTTGTGTCGTCGCGTCTACCACATCGGTCCCTAACACATCGTGTGGAGCAGGAGCGCCTTCGACAGATGCAGCCGGTTTTCAGCTTGCTCCCAAATGATCGATTGCGAGCCGTCGGCAACCTCCGCCGTGACTTCTTCTTCCCGGTGCATCGGCAGGCAGTGCATGAAGATCGCACTTGGCTGCGCCGTCGCCATGATCTCTTGGGTCACTTTGTACGGAGCGAGCGCGACCGCGCGGGCTGCGCCATCGGTTTGGCCCATGCTGACGTGAACGTCGGTATAGACTGCGTCCGCATCCTTCGCCGCGACGTAGGGATCGTCAGAAACGGCGATCTTCGCGCCCGAGGCGCTGCCGAGCCACGTCGCGTGCTTCACCACGTCCGGAGCGGGCTGGAATTTCTCAGGCGCCGCCACCGAGACGCTGATCCCCATCGCCGCACACGACAGCAGCAACGAACACACGACGTTGTTGCCGTCGCCGAGATAGGCGAGCTTCAGCCCTGCCAGCGTGCCGAACTGCTCTTGCAGGGTCAGCAGATCGGCCAGCGCCTGCAACGGGTGGCTCGTGTCGGAGAGCCCGTTCAGCACTGGAATCGAGGCCGATGCATGCAACGTCTTCAGATCGTTGTGGTCGGCTACGCGGGCGACAATCGCATCAACGTACCGGCTCAAGATCTGCGCCGTGTCGCCAATCGTTTCGCCCCGCTTCATTTGCAGGTCGTTGACGCCGAGAAAGATCGCCTGACCGCCAAGCTGGGCCATGCCGGCTTCCAAGGCAACCCGCGTTCGCGTGCTGGGATGTTGGAAGAGCATGCCGAGCGTTTTACCCGGCAAGTACGGGTGCGGCTCGCTCTTTTTGTGCAATCGCTTCAGCCGGGCCGCGGTTTCCAGCAGCTCGTGAATCTCGTCGGGCGTCAGATCGGTGTCGACCAGCACACTTCGCCCGCGGAGGCGGGTCGAGAGACTAAACGTCGCGATCTTGGACGTGGTCTGACCGCCGAGGGACACGGTGCGCGCGGCCGCCGGCATATCCGGCGTGACCACCGGCGCGGTCGGCATCGTATGCAGGGCAGGACTATCAACAATAGGGGGCTGTTTGGCAGTCGAGAAGTCTTCCATGGTGGTTTCCCTCCGGCTCTCGTCCGAGACGAGACGCTTCGCGCCTGCAACGTCCATTCGTCGCGGGCCGAAGGGGCGAGAGGCGTCAACTCCCGCGGTACCACCCTTCTTGCGCTGGGTTGACCGAAGATCGGTCTGAGCGGCAAAACCCTGCGCATCTCTCGGTTGTTGCTCGCTTGGGAACCACCCAACCGGACCTACTTGCCATCCATCACCGACGTGCAGGACGCTTTCTTCGGCCGGCCGCTCAGGGGCGCGTTCCGGGTTCGGGCGCAGTTCCTGGACTTCCACCGTCTCCAGGTCGCTTCGGCGCGCGAGCCCCGTACTCCTCCCCGTCAATGCGGGCTGGATGAGCGACAACACTGCCGCCCGTCCGTGAATACCTAAAAATTCAACTGTCAGGCTGTGGGTGAGCGCTGGCGGGCGACCGTCAGCGCGCGGTACGGAACCGTCGCGTCGGTCGCCCGAGCGGAGAGCGGGAGAGGCTCTCCGGGTGTGTTGTCAGCCTCATCGCATGACCTCCGCGTCCTGATGCAACCGCCGGTCCCGCTGCGCGGCGACCTTCTGTCCGAGTCCGAAGAGCCGGATAAAGCCCTCCGCGTCCGCCTGCCGGTAGACGTCATCGGCTCCGAACGTCGCCAGGTCCTCTTCGTAGAGGCCGAATGGCGATTTTCGCCCGACCGCGACGCACGTGCCTTTGTAGAGTTTCAGCCGAACATCACCGCTAACTGGTTCTTGCGTCTTCTCCACGAAGGCATCAAGCGCGGCTTTGATCGGCGTGAACCAGAGGCCATTGTAAACCAGATCGGCATAGTTAATTGCAAGCTGATCTTTTTGTCGCATGGTGAGCTTGTCGAGCGTCAAGTGCTCAAGCTCGCGATGGGCGGTCGCCAAGATCGTCCCACCCGGCGTTTCGTAGATGCCCCGGCTCTTCATGCCGACAAGTCTGTTCTCGAGCAGATCGACCCGGCCGACACCGTGCTTGCCGCCGAGCTCGTTCAGCAGCGCGAGCAGTTCCAGCGGTTGCAGCGGCTGCCCATTAACCGCCACCGGCCAACCTTGGTCGAACGCCACGGTGACGTATTCGGCCTCATCCGGCGCGGCTTCGGGCGCCACGGTCAGTTCGTAGGCATCGCCCGGCGGCTCGTTCCACGGGTCCTCGATTGCGCCCCCTTCATGTGAGAGGTGCCAGAGATTGCCGTCGATTGAATAGATCTTTGCCTTCGTCGCCGAAACCGGCACGCCGTGCGCTTCCGCATAGGCGATCGCGTCTTCTCGCGATTTGATTTCCCAGTGCCGCCAAGGGGCGATGACCTTCAGCTGCGGGGCGAGCGCCTGATACGTCAGCTCGAAGCGAACCTGATCGTTCCCCTTGCCGGTGCAGCCGTGAGCGACGGCGTCCGCGCCTTCGAGCATGGCGATCTCGACCTGATGCTTCGCAATCAGCGGCCGCGCCATCGAGGTCCCGAGCAGGTACTTGCGCTCGTAGATCGCGCCCGCCCGCAGCGTCGGGAAGGCGTATTCCTTGAGGAACTCCTCGCGCGCGTCGACAACGTAGGCCTTCGATGCGCCACTCGCGAGCGCCTTCGCCTCGATGCTAGAGAGATCGTCCGGCTGGCCAACGTTGACCGCGGTCGCGATCACTTCGCAGTCGAAGTGTTCTTTCAACCAGGGAATGATGCAGGACGTATCGAGCCCGCCGGAATAGGCGAGAACGACTTTACCGAGTGTTTGTTTATCAGTGGAAAAAGCGACCGGCGCGCTCACGTGGACCTCCCGAGGTGCGGTTCAACCAAACACGAAACGAGGCGCCCGCAGAGCGGGCGGATCCGATCATGCCGAACGGGGTTCGCCCGTCCGGCTGGTACGTGTACGGCTGATTCGCTTCGGAAGCGGCGCCATGGATCAGTCCAAGAAATGCACAACAAAACACGTGACCGACGTCACAATCTGCTGAGAGGGTAGAGGTTCTTGCCGAGGATTGTCAAGAGGAAGCGTCGAATGCGGACCGCTGCCGAACCAGATGTCCGCCAGTGATACGACGAAGTCCTTCCCAGACTAGGGGAGCGCGCTTGGGGTTCAGTGTCGAAGAGACTTCGTCGTGTTAGCCTGGACTTCTAGTCCGGGATGCCACTGCCAACATCGCGCGCAAAATGAGTCACGACCTCCCACAAGAGGCCAGAATTCCCAACTCCAACAGCGCTGCTCTCGTATCTAAGTAATTCCTGTGGCAAACTACCGCGCGATTTCGCAATGCTTTGCGAGGGCCACACCCAAATGCTCCGGCTTGTTCGTTACCTTAAGCCCTATTGGATCCCGCTTCTCGCGATGTTGGTTCTGTTGTTTGGCCAGACAACGGCCAACCTCGCACTACCCGACTACATGGCAAAAATCGTGAACGACGGGATTGCGAAACGGGACACGAGTGTGGTCTGGCACACCGGACTCAAGATGCTCCTCGTGACGCTGATCGGCGGATCATGCGCAATCGGTGTCGGGTTCATGGCGTCCCGCGTTGCAACTGGGGCCATCCGCAACCTCCGAGATGATCTCTTCTCAACAGTTGAAAATTTTTCGTTGCTCGAGTCAGTTCTCGACGGCATCGTTGATCACTCGCTGCACAAACGACATGCAACAGATCCAGATGGTGCTGGTGTTGCTTCTCCGTCTTGGGCTGTTGGCGCCGTTCATGGGCATAGGCGCGGTGTTCAAGGCGTATCAACTCGCGCCGTCAATGACGTGGATCATGGCGATCGCAATCGGTATTCTCTTCATCATCATCGTCACGCTCTTTACAATCACGATCCCAAGGTTCACGCGACTGCAACTCCTTGTCGACAACTTGAGCCTCGTGACTCGCGAAACCCTCAGCGGCGTGCGAGTGATCCGCGCCTTCAATCGGGAGAATTACGAAGAAGCGAAGTTTGAGCGCGCAAATGAGGACCTGACTCACCTCAATCTCGTTGTCAATCGACTGACGGCGGTGATGCAACCGGTGATGTTACTGGTACTCAACTTCACCTCGATCACGGTGATATGGGTCAGCGCGCACAAGATTGAGGAAGGCACGCTCCAGATCGGCGATATGATCGCTTTCTTGCAATACGCGACGCAGGCGATCTTCTCGTTTCTCATGATTTCGATGATTTTCATCATGGTTCCGCGCGCCGCGGTTTCCACGAAACGCGCTGGCGAAGTGCTTGATACGCTATCAAGCATCCGCGATCCCGACCGGCCGCAGACAGTTCCGAACCATGGCGGGATCGTCGAGTTTCGTGACGTCTCATTTGCCTATCCCGGCGCCGAAGAGCCTGTCCTGCACAACGTCTCCTTTGCTGCCCTGCCAGGCCAAACGACAGCGATCGTTGGTCCGACCGGAAGTGGTAAATCCACGCTGATCGGTCTCATCGAGCGCTTCTATGACGTAACAGAAGGGCAGGTTCTCGTTGACGGCGTCGATGTCCGTAAGATGCAGCAACAAGAACTGCGCGCAAGAATCGGCTATCTCTCTCAGCGAGCCGTGCTCTTCTCCGGCACGATCGAAAGCAACATCCGCTACGGAGGTGGGACCTCGCCTGTCGAGCAAATCGAACGTTCAGCAGAGATCTCGCAGGCCACCGAGTTTGTTGAAAAGCTCGAGCAGCGGTATGGACACGCGATTGCTCAGGGTGGCGCTAACGTGTCAGGTGGGCAAAAGCAACGCTTGGCGATCGCCCGTGCAGTCGCACGCCAGCCCGAGATCTACATCTTTGACGACAGCTTCTCCGCTCTCGACTTCCGGACCGACTCGATCCTGCGCGCGGAGCTCGCTAACGAGACAAAGCATCGTACAGTGCTGATCGTGGCACAGCGCATCAGCACAGTCATGCGTGCGGAAAAGATCATCGTTCTCGACGCCGGAAAGGTCGTCGGGGAAGGAACGCACGAGGGATTGCTGCGGACTAGTCCGATCTACCGCGAGATCGCCGCTTCTCAGCTCTCTGAAGCCGAACTTGCAGTTTCTGGGGTCAGCAAGAACGGCGGTTCGGCGATCGAGTCTGACGGTCATGGGGAGGGAATTACTTGAGTTCCCAACGGCCTTCAGCGCAGTCGAATGGACCTGCCCGGCCGACGTTCTTCGGACGCGGTCCTGTCGCGATGATGGGAGGTCCGGCGGAAAAACCAATGAACTTCGGACGAACGATCCAGCGTCTCGTTTCCTACCTGCGACCCTTCTGGTTCACGCTCATAGTGGTGCTGATTTTCGCAATCGCGAGCACGGTCTTTGCCATTCTCAGCCCTCGCATACTCGGCAATATCACCAACACGATTGTCAGCGGCTATACCCAGGAATGAGTCTACGACCAGGTCAAGGCAAGACTACCCCCCGGCACTCAGATCCCTCCAGGAACGACCGGCGCCGATTTCCTGGCCAATCTGCCGCCAGAAGTTCTCAAGCAGATTCCAGAATCGGAGCAAGCTGATATCGCGACGATGGATCTTTCGCACCGTCCCGGTATCGATTTCGCAGCCATCCGCATGTCGATCGAGCTCCTGATCGGTCTCTTCTTGCTCAGCGCGCTCTTCAACTACGTTCAAGCGTGGCTGATGACAGGCGTCTCGCAACGAGTGACATTCGATCTCCGTCGAGGAATCTCGGAGAAGATCGACCGCTTGCCCCTGCGCTACTTCGACACCCGAACTCATGGCGAAGTACTGAGCCGGGTCACCAATGATGTTGAGACCATCAACCAAACGCTGAATCAGTCGCTCGCGCAGATTGTGACGTCGGTGACTACGATAATCGGCGTTCTCATTCTGATGATCTCGATCAGCTGGCAACTGACGATTGTCGCGTTGCTCGTGCTATCGCTCAGTTTCTTCTTTATGCGCCTGATCATTGGACGGTCACAGGGCTACTTTGTTCAGCAACAGGTTTCTCTCGGCCAGATTCATGGCCATGTCGAGGAGATATTCTCCGGTCACACGATCATAAAAGCGTTCGGCGGCGAGAAGCAGTCCATCGACACATTCCGAGGTCTCAACGCGAGCCTCTACGACTTCGTCAACAACCTCGGCTATGTCGCGGTAGCGGTCTTCGGCGGTTGGCCCGCCATCCAAGGCAAGGTGCGCATTGGCGATATTCAGGCATTCATCCAGTACATGAACCAGTTCACTCAGTCGATCACGCAAACCGCTAACGTGGCGAACGTGATGCAGTCGACTGCGGCGGCAGCGGAGCGCGTCTTCGAATTCCTCGACGAACCAGAAGAACGCGCGGATCCGGTAGCACCGGTGCGGCTGACCGACGTCCAGGGCGAGGTCGCGTTTGACCACGTCGTCTTCGGTTACGACCTCGAGCGGACGATCATCAAAGATTTCTCCGCCCATGTCCAACCCGGACAGCGAGTTGCAATCGTCGGTCCGACCGGCGCGGGCAAGACCACAATGGTGAACCTGCTGATGCGCTTCTATGATCCCGATCAGGGGGAAATCCGGATCGATAGGACGTCGACAAAGGAGATGACGCGCGCCGACGTGCGCCGGCTCTTCGGCATGGTGCTCCAGGACACCTGGCTCTTCACCGGAACGATCGAAGACAACATCGCTTATGGAAGTGACACCGCGACGCCAGAAGCGGTCCGTGCAGCCGCCGAAGCGGCGCACGCCGACCACTTCATCCGCGCGCTCCCAGGCGGCTACCAGATGGAGCTGAATGAGGAGGCGGACAACGTCTCGGCGGGTGAAAAGCAGTTACTGACGATTGCCCGCGCCATGCTCGGCAACGCACCGATGTTGATCCTCGACGAGGCGACGAGCTCGGTCGACACGCGAACGGAAGCGGTGATCCAGCAGGCGATGGACCGCCTAATGATGGGCAGGACAAGTTTTGTGATCGCGCACCGCCTATCGACAATCCGGAACGCCGATCTCATCCTGGTGATGTGTGACGGCAACATCGTCGAGCAAAGCACGCACGACAATCTGCTCGCCCAAGGCGGTTTCTACGCTGCGATCTACAACAGCCAATTCACCCCGCCTCTAATTTCAAATGAGGAACAAGCGACTGTTCCCGCCGAAGCCGCAGCCCAAGCGAGCGATTGAGGTTGGGACCCGACCCCTGTTCGTTGTAGGCGTGAACGGCGTCCGCCCTGGGTCGAAAGCAAACCCGGTACACACGTTGGAACGGCCCTTGTCAGTACGAGGGCGGATGTCCTCCAGCGTAACGAACCATGCAATTCGCGAATGCGCTTGGTTCCCGGGCGTTCGGGCGATCCAATCCGACATTGCCTGAGGATGCGACAGGTCCGCAATCCGGAATTGACGGTGCGGTAGGCGTTATCACTTTCTGAAGAGAAGTTGGCACGCCTTTTGCAAACTGTCGATCCAGTCCGAATCGATCGGACTGGATCGCGCTTCGCGCATGCGTTGGGGCCAATCCCTATGTCGGCATCTGTAACCGGCGTGCGTTAGACCGCTCGGGGCGGCCCGGGGCCGAGTGTTGCGTTGCGTTCTTTGACGTCCCAAGAAAGGATCCAGCGATGACCAAGTCATTCAACGCCGAATCGACGTCGCTTGGCGCCAGGATTTCCCGGCGCGAACTGCTGCGGGGCGCCGGGACTGCGGGCGCAATCGCTCTCGCCGGGCGAGGAACGAGCAGGGCGTTCGCCCAAAACGCAACGCCGTCGCCGAGTGCTCCACCCCTCCCTTCATTCAGTGGCAATGCCAAGATCACCTCCTGGGGATTCGGCGTCGAGGAAACGAATCCCATGGCCTTTTCCCGGGTCGATGCCTTCAAAAAGCAATATCCAAACATCGAAATCGAAATCGTTCCCCAGTTCGATTCGCAGAAACTGCTCACCGGCGCCGCATCCGGCAATGTCCCGGATGTGCTCTGGCTGGACCGGTTTTCAGTGGCCAGTTGGGCGGCGCGAGGAGTGCTTACATCGATCGACGATTTGAACGCGAACGGCGCGATCGACTTCAGCCAGTTTTATGACGCCGCAGTCACTGAAGCCAAATACAACGGCAAACTGTATGCCGTGCCCCAGTTCATGGACGTCCGCGCGCTCTACGTGAACAACGATGCGCTCAGCGCAGCTGGAATCGATCCGGAATCACTCGATACCAGCAATTGGGATCAGCTCAGCCAGTTCGGCGGCAAGCTCGTGAAGAAGAACGGCGACAAGGTTGATGTCTGGGGATTCGACCACAAGATGGAAGCCCGCAACATCTGGATGTGGGGCTTCGGCGACGGCGGCAAGTTCATTAGCGATGACGGCAAAACGTTGTCGTACAACGATCCGAAAGTAGTTGAAGTCCTCGACTGGGGCGCGAAGGCATATGACGCGCAGGGCGGAATGAAACTGCTTGAGGCGGTGGCGACGACCTGGCAAGGCGACGAGCAATTCGCTCGTGGACAGGTCGCGATGACGATCTACGAAAGTTGGATGCTCGGGATCGTTGCGCGAGTCGCTCCCGATCTGAATTTTTCGGTCGTACCAGTGAAGGTCAAAGGCGGAAAGGACGACGTCAGTTTCACTGGTGGACCGGCCTGGGCAATTCCAGCGAAGGCCAAGAACCCGGACGCCGCCTGGGTCTTCATCCAGTTCATGAACCATCCAAACACCTGGATGATCGGCGCAAATGCCGTCAAGGAAGCGCGGAAGCAAGCCAATCAGCCATATATCCCATCGCTCACCGGCAACAAGCAGGCCGATCAAATGCAGATCGATCAGGTCTACGAGTCGATCGATCCGAAGTTTGACAAGGCGGTGAAGCTCTTCCCGCAGTTGCTGAACTACAGCTACAACCGCCCGATATCGGTGTCACCGGTCGGTCAAGAACTCGACGACATCCTCGACGCCAGTGTGAAATCGGCGCTGCGTGGAGAGAAGTCGGCCAAAGACGCGATGGACGACGCCAACAACAAAGGACAGCAAGCGATCAACGATTTTCAGCCGTAGCTGTAGCGGCGCGCGGGCCGGCACTGCGCCGGCCCGCGCAATTTTGGCGCCGCGTCGATGAAAGGTTTAGCGATGGCGCAGGCAACCCTTTCAGCAGGTTCCACGCAGACCATTCGGCGCCGTCGATTTTCGGAAGAAACGGTCGCGGGCTGGCTCTGCATTAGTCCATGGATCATCGGCTTCTTCATCTTTACGGCCGGTCCGATCGCCGCCTCGGTCTATTTCAGTTTTACCGATTACGACGTGCTGACGCCGGCGCGATGGGTTGGGTTCGAAAACTACCGCCGGCTGTTCACGAACGACGACCTCTTCCCGAAGTCGTTATGGAACTCATTTGTCTATACGATGCTGTATGTGCCGCTGCACGTGGTAACGGCGCTCGGGATCGCGTTGCTGCTGAACGAGGCCAGAAAATTTACCGGCGTGTTCCGCACGCTTTTTTATCTCCCGTCGATCACGCCCCTTGTTGCCACGGCCTACCTCTGGATTTCGATCATGAACCCCAACGACGGTTTGGTGAACCGCACGTTGCGGGCGCTGAATTTGCCCGCCCCGGCCTGGACCGTCGATCCCTTCTGGACCAAACCGACCATCGTGATCTCCCAACTCTGGCTCCTTGGCGGCGCCATGATCATCCTCCTTGCCGGTCTGAAGGATGTCCCCGAGGATTTGTACGACGCGGCACGGCTCGACGGCGCGAATGCCTGGAATCGGCTGCTCAACGTGACGCTGCCAATGTTGTCGAGCGTGCTCTTTTTTGTCGCCACGGTCGCCCTGATCAACGCCCTCCAAGTCTTCACTCAAGGTTATGTCATGTACGATCGTGACGGCGGGCCGAGCAATTCCGCGCTCTTCGTCATGATGTACCTCTTCAAGCAGGCATTCGAGTATTTCCGCATGGGCTACGCCTCGGCTATTGCCTGGCTCTTGTTCCTCTGCATCGTGATTGTGACCGTCATTCAATTCCGGCTTTCACGGCGCTGGGTCTACTATGAGTCCGGAACATAAGGGGGGAGATCATGGCGTTGACCGCGCGCTCAATTGCGCTTTCCCGCCCGCTCACACGTCCACAACAGAAGAAACATCGACTCGACGTCGGCCGGATCGCCGTTTACCTTGCCTTGATCGGGCTTTCGATCCTTTTCTGCATTCCCTTCCTCTGGCTCGTCGCGACATCGCTCAAACCGCCGGACGAAGTCTTTTCCAACGGTTGGATCGGCTCTGATATCCACACCAAAAACTACACTGATGTTTTCCGCTACGCCCCGGTCTGGACGTGGCTCCGGAACAGCCTGTTTGTCGCCGCGCTGTCGGTGATCACGGTCGTGTTTTCGAGCGCCCTCATAGCCTACGGCTTCGCCCGGTTGCGCTTCCGCGGGCGCAATCAGCTCTTTGCCTTCGTGATTGCCACGTACATGGTGCCGTCGGCCGCGACGATGGTGCCGACGTTCCTGATTTGGAACCACTTTCACCTCGTCGGCACCTTTTATCCGTTGTGGGCCACCAACATCTTTGGCTCCGCCTTCTACATCTTTCTCCTTCGCCAGTTCCTGATGGGTATCCCGCAGGACCTCGTCGACGCAGCCCGGGTCGACGGCGCCAGCTATCTGCGCATCTTTTGGTCGATCACCTTGCCGTTGATTCGGCCCGCGCTGATCGCGGTGGCGATCTTCGAGTTCCAAGCCAAATGGAACGACTTCATGACCCCGCTGATTTATTTGAACAAGCCATCGATGTACACCATGTCACTCGGTCTCGGCCTCTTCAAATCTGATTATGAAACCCAATGGGCGCTCTGGATGGCCGCTTCTGTCATCTTCACACTGCCGATGGTCGCCCTCTTCTTTGTTGCCCAGCGATTCTTCATTCAAGGCGTCTCGAGAACCGGCCTGAAAGGATAAACCCGCTCGCCGGCGGTCTCCGCCGCTGGTCGCCGCGCCGGTGTCAGGCCATGCCGAGTGGCGTATAGTTGCACCATGGCGACTTCCTTGGCGGCGTCGATCGGCGCTGCACGCCGCATCGATTGTGACTGGCGGCGTGCGGCCGCGAATGCGGCGGTCTGCTCCCACGTCTGGCATCCGTGAGTCCGCTCGGCGATCTTGACAACGGCATCGTCCGGCCGGTGCAACCGCCTATCTCGTCGGTCCGCCGCCGGGCAAGGGCAGAAGCTTTCGGTCGCGTTCAACAGGCATCGTGGGCACGTTGTTTCAGGGCCAGGCGGTTGAGTTGAAGACCGCGGATGAGTTTGGTTCCCAGGGCGAAGCGATTGCAGTCGGCGATTTTCGGCGCTATATCCGAGATCTCTCGGCCGTGCTCGCGTTGCCCGCGCGGTGGAGTGGGATGTCCCCACGCGAGATCGGCGAGGGACTGCTCAGCGCGTTGCTTGATATCCTCCGTCTCGATATCACCTTCGCGCGGTTCGAAGATCCAGGCGGTCAAAACGCATTCGAAGCCTGGAGGCCGGCCAGCGATACGATGCCCGTCGCAGTCTCCGTACTGTTTACCGCGAATCACGATCCAACGCTCGCGCTGGCGACGCGATCGATGCCAGTGGCGCCACCAGACCAGCAAGCTCGCATGATGACCTGTTATCCGGCGTTGGTCGGCGAACGGTCGCTCGTCATCGTGGGTTGCACTCGCCCTGATTTCCCAACTGACTTCGAATCGACCCTGGTGCAGGCCGCGGTCGACCAGGCAGCCGTCGCGATTCGCGCGGCGCGCCAACTCGAAGCAGTTAAGGCCGATCGGGAACTGGCGGAAGCTGGCGTCACCGAGGGCCAGGACTTTATCGCGACCGTGTCGCACGACCTCAAGAACCCGCTCGGCGCGATCAAGGCTCAGGCTCAGCTCTTGCACCGTCATGTACAACGCGCAAACCCACCTGACACCGAACGATTGCTCGGTGGTCTCGAACAGATCGACGCCACGGCGACGCGGATGACGGCGCAAATCGACGAGCTGCTCGACCAAACGCGCTTGCAAGCGGGAAAAGATCTCGACTTGCAGCGGCAAGCGGTCGATCTCGTGATGCTGACGCGCCAGGCCGTAGAAGAGGCCCAGCAGACGAGCGACCTCCATCTGATTCGAATTGCGAGTCCGGTGAGCACCCTGGTCGGATATTGGGACCCGATTCGACTGCACCGCGTCCTTGCAAATCTGCTCTCGAACGCGATCAAGTACAGTCCGCGCGGCGGGACGATCAGAGTCACGATTGCGCTGGGGCGGGACGAGCGTCCGGGTAGTCATTGGGCGTCAATTGCTGTGACCGACGAAGGGATTGGCATTCCCGAAGCGGACTTGCCCGAGATTTTCGAGCGTTATCGCCGGGGCGGCAATGTGGCCGGTCTCATCGCCGGCAGCGGCGTCGGTCTCGCGGGTTCGCTCGAAATCGTCGAAGAACACGGCGGCTCGATCACGGTCGAGAGTAGTGAAGGCGCCGGCAGCACGTTCAAGGTGATCCTCCCCCTCGTTCCCCCACGCCGGGACTCGGCCGAGTAAGACCGAGCGTTGCCACAGTGCCTAGGTTTTCAATTTCGAAGTCATCGCGCTGCCGCCGCTTTCAGGCTGCGTAGAATCACGTGCAATAGTCGTTTCCGTCCTTAGCCTCGGAGAGGCTTCGTCGTTTCAGCGGGGTACTCTCCGGGTCACTTTCAGCCCGGCGTCGCGGCGCAACTCCGTACGTGCGGGCAACGCACCGGACTCTATAGAGTCGCGGTGTCGCCGCGGGGGTACGGAGAACGTTGGGTCTCTCTCAAATCCACCATCTCGCACTAACGCTGGCCCATTGACATGGGCAGAACGCACCGCTAGACTGCCGGTCATCGAAACGCTTCGACAATTCGCTCGCGCCCCTTCGTTACTCGCGCTTGTGAGGACATGCTGTGGCGACGATGGACGACATCGCCAGGCGCGCAGGCGTCTCCTTGAGCACCGTCTCCTATGTGCTCAGCGGCAAACGACCCATCTCCGAAGCAACCAAGCAACGCGTTCGCTCCGCGATCGCGGAGCTCGACTTCCACCCGCACGAAATCGGCCGCGCCCTCGCCCGTAAGCGCAGCAACACGATCGCCTTGCTCTACCCGACCGGCTCCTATGGGCTCGCCGAGACAACCCTCGAAATCATCCTCGCCGCCGTCGACGAGGCGTCCAGCCGCGGGTATTCGACGCTGATTTCGACTTCCCCGCCGGAGGAAGTCGAGGTGCTTCGCCTCATCCGCAACGGGCTCATCGACGGGCTCGTTCTGATGGAGGTTCGGCTGCGCGACGCCCGTGTTGGGCTCCTCCGCGCGCGCAAGTTTCCATTCACGATGATGGGGCACTGTGACCACAACGATGGCCTGAGCTTCGTCGACGTCGACTTCGAGCAGGCTGCGGCCACCGCCGTCCATCACCTCTATGACCTCGGGCATCGACGCATCGCCTGTCTCACACGCCGGCAATTAATGGCGGACGTCGATTACGGTCCATCGATTCGCACCGCGTGGGGCTTTGAAGCGGCGATCGCGGACCGTGGAATTGAGGGTGATATTTTGTCCTGCGACCCCTCGCCGGAGGGAGGCTATGACGTCGTCGACGCGCTGCTCAGAGCAGATCCTGAGGTGACGGCGATCGTCACCGTCAATTCGGAAGCGCTGGGCGCGATTTCCCGCGCAGTCCAAGACCACGGTCTGCGCATTCCCGAAGATGTGTCGCTCGTGGCCATTACCTCGTCCCGCACCGCGGAGTTCCTCACCCCGCCACTGACATCTCTCGACTTCCCGGCCGCGGAAATGGGCCGGGTTGGCACCCGCATGCTTATTGATCAGCTCGAGAAGGGAGGTGACTTCGAGCCGACGCAACACTTGTTGCAGGCACCGCTTTCGATCCGTCGCAGTTCGGGACCGGCCCGAACACGACATTGCGTGCCGGAAGGACGCTGATCGTTCGTTCTTCTGAGCAAGGATGCGAGGAGACGAAACTATGCAGGCCAAAATCACGCGCCGAGACGTTTTGAAAACCACCGCTGCTGGGGCCGCAGGGGTCGCGCTGACATCAACCATGGCGCGCCGCTCGTTCGCCAAGCAAGACGCGCCGGTCAAAATCACATGGTGGGACTACTACAACGTCGATGATGCCAACGGCAAGGCCACCGACGCGAACCATAAGAAATATATGGCGGCCCATCCAAACGTCACCATCGAACGTACGCCGATCCCGTTCGCCGATCTCAAGCAGAAGCTGCTCCAGGGCGCGGCGGCCGGGCAATTACCTGACATCGCGGTCATCGACAATCCCGATCATCAAGCCTTTGCCGCCCTCGGCGTACTCGAAGACTTGACCGACCGTGTAACTACTTGGGGCCAGGCAAAAAGTTACTTCGAAGGTCCCTGGTCATCAACCGTTTTCCAGGGTAAAAACTACGGCATCCCTGACAACAGCAACTGCCTCGTGCTCTGGTACAACACCGATCTCGCGACCGCTGCGAATGTGAAACCGCCGACGAATTGGGACGAATTGAAAGCGGCCGCCGCGTCGCTCACCTCCGGCAATACCTTTGGCCTCGCCGTCTCGGGCGTCAAGAGCGAGGAAGGCACATTCCAGTGGCTTCCCTTCCTGTGGGAAACGGGCGAAGATATCCCGACCATCGACAGCGACGGCGGTCACCGCGCGCTACAGTTGTGGGTCGACCTGGTGAATGAAGGCAATATGTCGAAAGGCATCCTCAACTGGACGCAAGGTGACGCGAAGGATCAATTTGTCAACAAGCAAGCGGCAATGATGATCAACGGCCCGTGGCAAATCCCGGTCATCAAGCAAAACAATCCCGACTTGAAGTGGGACGTAGTCACGCTGCCGAAGGACAAGCAGGCCGCCTCGATTCTCGGCGGCGAGAACTACAGCATCATCAAGGGCGGCAAGAACGTCGACACCTGCTGGGACTACTTGACGTGGACCCAAGAGCCGGACAACCTGCTGCCATACCTCACGGCGGCTGGCAAATTGCCGAGCCGGCAGGACTTAGCGGACGATTCGGCCTTTACGAGCGACCCAGTGATCAAGGTCTTTGTTGAACAGCTCAAGGTCGCCAAGGCGCGCGCTTACGGCGACAAGTACCCCGAGATCTCGACCGCGATTCAAGAGGCGATCCAGGCCGCGGTGAGCGGACAGAGCGATGCCGCATCTGCCCTGAAGAAAGCACAATTGACCATAACACCCCTCCTTCCGCAGAGCTAGGAAGGCGAGGCAGCGGGACAGCATCAGGCCGGATTAGTCACGATCCGGCCTGACAGCCGCCGGCCGGCAGGGTTCGGAGCACAGCGATGGCAATCACCGCCACTGGAACCGAGCAGGTTTACGCTAAGACGCGTGCCGGCACGCGGGTGCGCCGTCGGCTTGTTCCCTATCTCTTCCTCTTGCCCGCGATCGCGTACATGTCAGTGACCATGCTCTATCCGGTCTATTCCAATATCCGGATGAGCCTGCACGATGTGACGGTCGGGACGTTCTTGGCGAACAACGCGCCGTGGAGCGGTCTCGACAACTATCGGACCTTGTTCAATGATCCCGCGTTCTGGAAAGCGGCGCGCCTCTCCCTCGAATTTACCGCCGGTTCGATCGTGTTTCAGTTCACGATTGGCTTTTTGCTGGCGCAATTGTTTAACCAGCCGTTTCCAGGCGCCAACGTCTTTCGTTCGCTCTTCCTCCTCGGCTGGATGATTCCAACCGTCGTCAGCGGCAGCATCTTTCGCTGGTTGCTCGATGGCGATTACGGCGTGCTCAATTGGATGTTACTCAAGGCCGGCGTCATCGACGAAACGCGCTATTGGTTGATCGACCCTGCCACCGCGCTTACAGGCACCATCATCGCCAATATCTGGGTGGGCATCCCGTTCAACATGTTGCTGATCCTCGCCGGTTTGCAGCATATCGATCCCACCCTCTACGAGGCGGCCGCAATCGACGGCGCCGGCGCATGGCGGCGATTTTGGTCGATCACGCTGCCGCTGATGCGCCCAGTTTCGCTGAGCATCATCGTGCTCGGCTTCATCTACACCTTCCGCGTGTTTGACCTGATCTATGTGATGACCAAGGGCGGACCGGTCGACGCCACGACCGTGCTCCCGATCTTCACCTATCAGCTCACGTTCCAATTCTTCCGGTTCGGGCAGGGCGCGGCCGGGGCAACCCTGCTGCTGATTGGCTTGCTTGGGGTCGCGCTTGCGTATCTCTGGCTGAGCCGGCGCGAGGAGGTAGGTGGATGAACCGAGTACGCAGTCTCCAGCGCCGAGGTTATGGGCGAACCGTCATTGCCGCGGTCATCGTCATCATCTACCTCTTTCCCGTTTATTGGATGGTCGCTTCTTCCTTGAAGACACAGACCGATATTTTCGCCAAACCGCCGCAATTCGTCCCCACCCACCCGACCTTGCAGGCATATCGCGACGCGGTCCTCAACAACCATGTGGCCTTGCGGTCCATCGGCAACAGCGTGATTATCGCCCTCGGAACCATGCTACTGACGCTGATCCTAGCCCCGCCCGCAGCCTATGCGCTCGCTCGGCTTCGCTTGCCCGGAGCGGGCATATTCTTGCTCGCCCTCCTGATCAGTCAATTGTTGCCGGCGGTGGTCGTCGCTGGCCCATTGTTCGTGATGTTCAGTCGCATCCATCTCATCAACTCGTATCAGGCGATGATTGTGGCCGACGTTACGAGCACTTTGCCCTTCGCCGTCATCATCCTCCGGCCCTACTTCTTGGGAATTCCGCGAGAGCTTGAATCAGCCTCGCTCGTCGACGGCAGCACTCAATTTGGCGCCTATTTCAAGATTGTTCTGCCTCTCATCCGGCCGGGGCTGGTCACGGTCGCGGCCTTCTCGTTCTTGATCGCTTGGGGCGAATTCATTTTCGCCCTTTCCCTCAATCTGAACACGAAGATCGAACCGATTACGGTCGCGATCAACCAATTCATCGGTCAATACGGCACGCAGTGGAACAACCTGATGGCGGTCTCGACCGCGGTCGCCATCCCGATCGTAATCGTCTTCCTCGCGCTCCAGCGGTACATCGTCGGCGGCTTGATTACCGGGGCAACCAAAGAGTAGCGCGTCAACCGATCCGCGCGTTGCCCAAGAGGACTGCATCCCATGGGACAAACGTTGAAGGTAATCCAAGTCGGCGCGGGGTCTTTTGGCCGAAGTTGGGCCGGAATCGTTGCCGCGGCGCCGGGCATCGCACTGGTCGCGATCGTGGAACCGTTCGCCCCGGCACGCGACCAGGTCCGCGCCGCGCTGAATGGCTGGAGCGGTCCGCTCGTCGCTTCACTCGACGAAGCGCTCGGCCAGGTGGACGCCGACGCAGTTCTCGTGATCACGCCGCCTGATTCTCACCACGCCGTCGTCACGAACGCATTGCGGGCGGGCAAACACGTGCTCGTCGAGAAACCCTTGGCGACGACCATTGCCGATGCAGCCGACCTGATCGCAACCGCCGACGCCACAAGGCGGACCCTAATGGTTAGCCAGAACTACCGCTTCCGGCGCTATGCGCGGACGATCCAGCAGCTGATCGCCGAAGGTCGACTGGGCGATCTTATCAGCGTCCGGATTGCCTTCCAACGCGACACACGCATGCTTTTCGGCGACGGCAACTTCCGCTATACGATGCGGCACCCGCTTGTGCTCGACATGTCGATCCATCACATGGACCTGCTCAGGGCGTTCACCGGACAAGACGTCGCTCATATTGACGCCCGCAGCTGGCGCATCCCCGCCAGCAACTATCTCCACGATCCGGCCGCGGTCGCGCTGATCGAGCTCGAGTCGAGCATCTCCGTTGTCTACGAAGGCACTTGGGCGTCGTTCGGCCCTGAGACCTCGTGGAACGGCGACTGGGAATTCATCGGCGAGGACGGTCGTCTCACCTGGACCGGCGGCGCCTCCGAAGGCGCGGTGGTCGATCTCGTGCTGACCAGATGGGGCGAAGAACCGGTCAGGCTCGAACCGATCGAACTAGACCTCGTGGACCGTGCCGGTTCGCTCGACCATTTCCGGCAATCCATCGCCTCGGGAACCGAACCGGAGACTACCGCCCGCGACAACATCCGCAGTCTTGCCGCCGTTCTCGGCATCGTCGAATCGATCGACAGCCGACAGGCCGTCAACGTCGGAACCGAGTTCGAGCCCGCGCCAGTTTCGACTCAACCCTAAGGCCGACGTTTGGCTGTGGTCGCCTGGAAGGCGGCGTAGGACGGATAGACGATAAGACGCGCGCCGCCGATGGCGATCTCACGCGGGAGGCCATCGGCCGGCGGGCGGATCTGCAGAGCGTCGGTCGTCAAGCGGCTAAACAGCGAGGCAAGCGGGTTGGCGTCGGTGGACCGGAACGCCTGCCCATCGAGCAGACGCAAAACCTGCGGCCAGGTTCCCCAGGCGGCGCGACGGTCTGGCTCGGGGCCATCGTTGAAGTGGACGAGGTAGCGACCAAGCACGAAGGGGAAGACTTTCTGCACCCGAAAATTCTTGGCGGTCCGGGTGTCGACGCGATTGAGGAGATCGTCAGCGCCATGACGATTCAGCCAATCAAGCACTCCGGAGACCTGGCGGTTGGCGTAGAGGACGTTGTCGCGCTGGCGCGCGAGTTCGATAGGTGATCGGGCAAACGGGTCCTGCGATTTCAGCTCGAACACACCGAGGGTGCCCGTCTTGCGATCGAAGACGACCGCGTCAATGTCCGTACGAACGTCACCATCAGCTCGCCGCAGCGCGATCCTGCCGGCGCTGGTCACGAACCGCTTATCTGCAAAGAGCCCGTAGAGATCTTGGCGGAAGACATCCTCACGGAGATAGCCCGTGTTGTGATACTCCGGCCCGGCGCGTCGCCTGAGCTCGCGCGTCAAGAAGAATAGCGGCTCCGATGTCAGCCCGCGGACCGACCACACGAGCCGGGTTGGGTCGATTCGAACAACGGGCGCGGCCGCGACGCCGGGCACGGCCGCATGATAGGACGCATTCTCAAAATCGAGGGTGAAGGCGGCGACGGCCCGGCCGATCCTCGCTGGATCGGCGGCGAGGGCGGAGGCGATCGCGGTAACGAGTGCTTGCTCAGATTGCGGTTCCTCAACCTCACCGCGGTCGCGTGCTTCAAGTGCCCGCGCGATGAGTTGCCGCAGGACCTTGCAGTAGGTCTGGATCGTGCAGCCGTCGAGCATTGCCTGGGGCGGATAGCCGAGTTGATACGCCATCATCGTCAGGTAGACACCGGCTTCCCGGAAGTAATCTGCCGGGCGGTGTGGCTCGCCGTGCTCAGAGCGCAAGGTACGTAGTTCAGGCTCGTGTTGCTTGGCCAGCGTGGCGGCCCACCAACTTATGTCCGCGCGCTCTCGCCAGCTCGTTGGCGTCCGCTTCGTCGCGATCCAGACCTCGAACGTGCCTTCGTCGCCTTCGACCATCCGCATGAAGCCGGTCTCACAGTGAGCCAAGACCAACTCAGCCTCGGTCAGATGTCCGCAGTCTTCGAGAAACTGCTCCGCCCACCGGTTCCACGCAACAGCAGTCGAAGCCGAGTCTGACGCGGCGGATGCTTCGAAGCAGAGCTGAAGCGCCATGTTCCCGCCCAGGTCGGCGACGCGACGACCGGTCACGAGGTCGGGCGGCGACTTGTTTTCGGAGGCGGACGTCTGTCGCTCCCGGGCGCGGAGCAGGGCAAGGATGGCCGCCTCCCGGGCGGGCGGAACGCTCATGCGAAGGCGGCCCTGCTGGCGGCCGATCAGTTCGCGAAATCGTTCGTGGACGTTCATACGCTGGCGCCGCTCCGTACAGGCTTGACGGTCGGCGTTAGCTCCTAGCCTCCACGTCATGGGCAGCGAACTCGGGCCGCCACACGCTCGTACCGGGAATGAAGGCCTGCATCAACGCCTCTTCCGCCTGCATCGTATGCTGAAGGTCATGCGCGGCCCACAGGTTAAGCAAGTTATCGAGCGTGATCTCCACGCCATACTGAGGATGAACGCTCGAGCGGTCCAAATCCTCAGGCTTGAAACCAGCAAGAACCGCTCCGTTCTCCCCGCGGAGTTTCACAAACTCCGCCAGCAACTCTTTCGACGAGCGATCGGATCTCGGATTCGCGAACGCATCGTCGGCAAACGGGACCAACTCGGATCGGCCTTCGAGGATGTGACGGAGCCGTACACTGAACAAGTCTCGCTCAACCGTGAGAAGATGCAGCAGGCAATCAACCGCAGACCATTCGCCGGATGTCGACGGCCGCTGCAGCAAACCCTCCGGCACGGTCTCGATCAAACTCGTCCATCGTTGCGGTGTCGTTGCCAGGATCGCCCGGGTCATCTCCAGTTCCATCAACGTCTCCCTTCAGAAGTGCGAGCAGCGGTCGAGTTAAATGCCGTAATGATGCGTCGCTTTCCAGGTTCTTGACATCCTAGCCACGTGTTCTGTAGATTCTTGGTCAACAACTGAAATGAACTGCCTTATCACGAGAGGTGGAGGGAAACGGCCCTGTGAAGCCCGGCAGCCTGCGCGACGAGCGCAAGGTGCCAATTCCGGCAGAGTGATCTGCGAGATAAGGGTTAGGCGTTGCTACCCCGGCGCCCCCTGCTCAGGCAGGGGGTTTTTCATTGAGTTCTTGTGCCACGGTTCGCCGTAACTCACAGTGCTCGTCCTCCACGTCACCATCCTAGCTGCAATGCCCGAGTCGAGGATAGAACGAGTGAAAAAGCACACCGCGCGCCAGATGGAACATTTCGTTCCTTCCCCCGCTGAACAGGAGGGAAAAGGAAAACGCCTCCGTGTGGTCCCGTCCGCGGACGAGATCGAGGACGGCGCTCTGCGCTCGTTCGCCATCGGAGGTCTCGATCTCGAGCTCGGCGGCCGGCTCGAGACCGTGACCGTGGCCTTCCGCACCTGGGGCAAGCTCAACGAAGCCGGTGACAACGCCGTGCTCGTCGTCCACGCCTTGACCGGCGATTCGCTAGCCGGTGGTCCCGATGGCTGGTGGGAGCCACTGATCGGTTCTGGCCGCGCGCTCAATAGCGATACCCAGTTCATCATTTGCTCGAATATTGTCGGCGGCTGCCAAGGAACGACAGGGCCGTCCTCAATTGATCCGCTTACCGGTCGGTCCTATGCGATGCGCTTCCCGCTCATCACCATTGGCGATATGGTCGCCGCCCAACGCCGAGTGGTCGAGCGCCTCGGCGTCACAAAGACCGTCGTCATCGGCGGTTCGATCGGCGGCTTCCAAGCGCTCGATTGGGCAACGCGCCACCCTGATCTCGTGTCGGCTGCCGTGCCGATCGCGGCGACGGGCGCGCTCGGTGCTCAAGGCATCGCGATTCATAGCGAGCTCGGGCGGCGCGCGATCATGGCCGATCCCGAATGGCGCGGCGGCGAATATGCGAGCGAGGGCGTTTTTCCCGCCAACGGGCTCTCGATCGCGCGGATGGCGGCGATGACCGCGTACCAGAGCCGGGAGAGCATGGCGATGCGATTTGGGCGCAATCCCGCGACCCGTCCCGGTCTCTTCCCAAGCTTCGGCGGCACGTTCGATATCGAGGGCTATCTTCATTACCAGGGCGCCAAGCTCGTGCGCCGCTTCGACGCCAACTCCTACCTCTATTTGACGCGGGCAATGGACCTCTACGATGTCGGTCGCGACGGCGGCGAGGATTACTGGCTGGATAACATCTCTTCCCCGCTGCTCTTCATCGGGATTCGCAGTGACTGGCTCTTTCCACCGAACGAGGTTCGTGACCTTGCCAAGCGTTTGACAACCATGGGCAAGGATGCAAGCTACGCCGAACTCGACTCTCCGCACGGACACGACGCGTTCCTCAAAGAATGGGATCAACTCGAGGCCATTATCGGACCGTTCCTCGCACGGGCGACTGCCGGGCAGCGCGGGTGGTGATTTCCGGGTACGAGCTGCGGCCTCCCCGGGGACCGAAGGACGGCACACCTAAGGCGACCGCGAGCCGGTCGCCATGTGCAAACGCATGAGCTACAAATCGTAATCTTTCGTCACCAATTGCATTGTCGACACGAGAGAGAGGATGACATCCGATGAGCGACGAACGACCGTTAGGGTTTGAAACGATCGCGCTGCACGGCGGTCAGGAGCCGGATCCGGCGACCAACGCGCGGGCCGTGCCGATCTATCAGACGACATCCTACGTCTTCAATGATTCCGATCACGCGGCGCGCCTCTTTGGTCTCCAGGAATTTGGCAATATCTATACACGGATTATGAACCCGACCCAAGACGTGCTCGAAAAGCGCATCACCCAACTTGAAGGCGGTGTCGGCGCGCTCGCGTTTGCGTCCGGGCAAGCTGCCGAAACGCTCACGATTCTCAACATTGCCGGCGCCGGTGACGAGATCGTGTCCACGACCAGTCTCTACGGCGGCACGTATAACCTCTTCCATTACACGCTGCCGAAGCTGGGGATTACGGTTCGGTTCGTCGAGCCCTATGCAGAAGCCGTGAAAGCCGCGATTACCGATAAGACTAAGGCGGTGTATTCGGAAACGATCGGCAACCCCGATCTCCTCACGCTCGACATCGAAGGTGTCGCCGAGGTCGCTCATGCGGCTGGGGTGCCGCTGATTCTCGATAACACGATGCCGACGCCCTATCTGGTCCGCCCAATCGACCACGGCTGCGACATCGTCATCCATTCAGCGACCAAGTTCATCGGCGGCCACGGCACTTCAATCGGCGGCCTCGTCGTCGACGGCGGCACGTTCGATTGGAAAGCCTCCGGCCGCTTCCCCGGGTTCACCGAACCGGATCCCAGCTATCATGGGTTGGTCTTTTCCGATGTCTTCACCGCGGCCAATTTTGGGGCAAACATCGCCTTCATCATCAAGCTGCGCGTGCAGCTCCTGCGCGACATTGGAGCGTCGATGAGTCCGTTCAACGCGTTTCTGTTCCTGCAAGGATTGGAAACGCTGCCGTTGCGGATGGAACGCCACAGCCAAAACGCGATGGCCGTCGCCCGGTTCCTGAATGAGCATCCGAAGATCTCGTGGGTCAATTACCCCGGCTTCCCAAGCCATCCCGCCTACGACCGCGCGAGCAAGTACCACCGCAACGGGCTCTACGGCGCGATTCTCGGATTCGGGATCAAGGGCGGGCACGACGCGGGCAAGAAGTTGATCGACTCGCTCAAGATCTTCTCGCATCTGGCGAACATTGGCGATGCCAAGTCGCTCGTCATTCACCCAGCGAGCACGACGCACTCGCAGCTTTCCGAAGAGGAACAAAAAGCCACCGGCGTCACGCCCGATTTCGTCCGCTTGTCGGTTGGATTGGAAACGGTTGCCGATCTGATCGCGGATTTGGAGCAGGCGCTAGCGCAGGTCTAGGCATGTCGGTTAGCGCTAACCTCTCCAGCTTGGACCTCCGCGAGTTGACGAACGCGCCAACGCGCGGCCGGAACTAAGGAGGCGCGTCGGCATAACGGCGGTCGTGGTGCTGACCAGCGGCGAGCGGCACGAGCAGACGATCCTGCCCGCATCGACGGAGCGCGGGCAGGAACGCCGATCATCGGCCATGGCGCGGTGCACGGCAACGACCCACGTGAGTACTTGCCAAGGAGAGCTGGATGGATCGTGGTCAGCGGCAGGGCATCGTCGCAGCTTTGTTGGCCGGCGACCACGCCGACGCCGAGCGGCTCCTCGAAACGTGCAATCGGTACGAGGGGCTTGACCTTCCGATCTTTCTCGGCCTGACGGCCGGGCTGGGAGATGCCGTCACCGAGTTTTGCTTCTACGACAACGGAGCCCTGGTCGGGTTCGCCTGGCTCCCGGACGACCCGGAGCCCGAGGCGTGCCTCATGGTTGACCCCGGCCACCGCCGCCAGGGGATCGGGCGGGCCCTCGTGGCCGCCGTACGGATCGAGTGCCAGCGGCGCGGCCTGCCCGGCTGCTTGCTCGTCTGCGACGATTCCGCCCGATCGGGCCCGATATTCGCCACAGCGGTCGGAGGTCGTTACCTCTCTTCGGAGTACCGGCTGGAGCTCGATCCCGAAGCCATCGACCGCTCCCGACCGCGTCAAGCGGTGGCGCTGCGACCTGCCCGCGTGGACAACGCGGCGACCTTGGCCCGCATCCAGGCAGCTTCATTCGGGTTGTCGGAGGAAGAAGCGCGGGAGCAGGTGGGCCGGGGGCTCGACAAGCCGAAACGGCGCTGTTACCTGGCCACTGTGGGCGGGGAGCCGGTTGGTATGCTGCAGGCCGGCGAGTGGGAAGGAGAGGGAGCCGCTGGCATCAACGCGTTCGTTGTGCTACCCGAGTACCGCGGGCGCGGGATCGGGCGTCAGATGCTGGTCGACGCGGTCGATGCGCTGTTGGCCGACGGATGGGCGCGCGTCTTGATCGAGGTGGCGACCGACAACAAGGGGGCGCTGGCGCTCTACCGGTCCTGCGGCTTCAGGGAGGTGACGGCCTATGTCTTCTACGACCTTGCGGTGTGAGCTGGACGGCGATCGGCGCAAGACAGGCGAATGAGGTCAGCCCGACTTTGCCGAGACGCTCGAGTCTGCCTGAACGAAGCAACCTGAAAACAACGGCCTCGCCAAGTTGAAACTTGGCGAGGCCGTTGTTTTCGCCTAAGGTCGTCTGAAGTCGATTTAGGAGGAGACGCCGGTTGATGTGGCGGCTTGCCCAGATGGGGCCTCGCGTTCGCCACGAGCTGGTTTCTCGGCGCCGGTCGGTCTGTCTGAGGTCGTCAGCCACTCTTCACGGAACCATTGGGCTTGCCAGGGGATGGCAACGCGATTGTCTTGACCGCGGAAATCGACGAGGAACTGCGGGATGGCGTTTGGTCCGCGGGGGTTGATATCGCTGATTTTGCCGATCGCGCCATCAAAGCGCGCCTCCGGCCAGGTGGTGTACATCACACTGATGCCGGGTACGCCACGTTTGCTGAATCCCTTGGGCATTGCCACCCGTACGACGTCGCCCACTTGGAACTGCGCCATGTTCGGTCCTCGTCTCGTCCGGCTCACTTGTGGCCAATTACCGTCCGTTTAGTACGTTTGAAGTATAGCGGAGCGCTGGACTCCCCGGCCCCAGCGCGTAGGCTTGCGAGAATCGCACGCCATTGCACTGAGATACAATTTTATTGCACAAGAGTTGACATTAATTGCATTTAGGTGTAATCTCCTTGCCGTCAGGGCCGGTGATGACCAGTCCCGGGTGGTAAGGAGACTCAGTGTGGCACTCCCGAATGTAATTGGCCGGTGTCCGGTTTGCGCAAATGAATTAACGATTACTCGTCTCCACTGCCCAGCATGCGACACGACGATTGAAGGGCACTTTCTGCTTGGGCGCTATGCCAGCCTCCCCAATGAGCAGCTCGCCTTTCTCGATACCTTCGTCCGCAACCGCGGCATCATCAAAGACGTCGAGGCCGAGCTCGGTATCTCGTACCGAACCGTCGTTTCCCGGCTCGACGATCTGCTCCGCGCGCTCGGCTATCCCGCCGGTGACGACAGTCTGCGCCCGCGCCAGGTTCGCGAGATCGCGCGGGAAGAGCGCCGGCAGATCCTGGAAGATTTGCGGGAGAAGCGGATTTCCGCCGATGAGGCGGCTCGCCGCATGGCCGGCAGCGCGAGGGAGCTTGAATCGTAATGAACGAACAACCAACCCGTCCCATCCGGCGCGGCTCCTCCGTTGAGGACGATCGGATCGAGATTCTGAAGATGGTCGAAGCGGGCACGATCACCGCAAACGAGGCATCGACACTGCTCGATGCGCTCGACCAGGCGGAGCGCTCGTTCGGCCCGGCCGAGCCTGCGCACCGCACGACCTCGGCGGTCAGCCATGTACGGATTCGCGTCAGTGATGCCAAATCCGGCCGACCGCGAGTCAATGTCGTCGTCCCGATCGGGCTGGTCGATGCGGGGCTGAGTGTCGTTCGTCGCTTCGTGCCAAACGCGGAAAACAACATGGGCGCCGTGCGTGACGCGCTCTTGTCTGGGATACGCGGTCCGCTCGTTGACGTGGCTCAAGACGATGAGCGGGTCGAAATCATCGCCGAATAACGGGTCGTTGGAGGGAGCGAGTTCAAATGGCAAACGAGTATCAGCATCAGAAGATCCGACACGCGGGCGAGCAGGACGAAACCGAGTTCCAACTCCAGTCCGGCGCGCCGGTGTCGCTGATAGTATCGAATTCGAACGGCGACTTGCGCGTCTTCGCCAGCGATCGCGCGAACGCCGTCGTGCGCACGACCAAGCAAGGTTCCGGATCCGGGCGACCTTTCCAAGAGTCTTTTGCTTGGATCGATCAACACGGCAATTCGCTGACGGTCGGCGTCGAAAACGTTCATTGGACGAACATCGGCGATCTCGGCCGCTCGATTGTCGATCTCGTCAAAGGGCAAGGATCGTTCGACGATTTCGGCGATGTCGCGATTGACGTCGAGGTCGAGCTACCGCGTGATCTCGCCGCGCAAACGACCAACAAGGCAAAACTGAACTCGGCCAGCGGCAACATCGACGTGGTGGGGCTGAGCGGAAAAGTGGATGTCAACTCCGCCTCAGGCGATGTCAGCATGGCAAACGGGGCGGTAGACCTCACCGTCAACACCGCCAGCGGCCAAGTCGACATCAAGGACGCCGAAGGCCGGGTGACGGTGCGAAGCGCGAGCGGTGACACCGATGTTCATGGCGGACGATTGAGCCGCATCTCCGTCAATACCGCCAGCGGCGATGTCAATGTCGAGTCGGCAGTAACTGGTAGCGAGACCTCAAGTATCAACACCGCGAGTGGCGATGTGCGCTTGCGCTTGGCGTTGCCGGCGGCGCGCTTGACACTGAAGACCGTTTCCGGTGACGCCAAAGTCAAATCGCCGTTTGAGCGAGAAGGGCGCGGCGAGTGGCGGTTGGGTCCGGCCGGAGCGTCCTCGCCAACGTTCAACGTCAAAACCGTCAGCGGGGATCTCGAAGTCACTGGGACGGTTACCGAGATCGTCGCCGAGAGCCAAGACGAGCGTTCGACATGGACATCGCAGCCGGCTACACCGCCGACGCCGCCCACCCCCCCGACGCCGTCGACACCGCCGACACCGCCGACGCCATTCATGCAGCCTGTCGGCGAGGCCGCGAACGCCGAGGCGCCAACCGACCGCGTGATCGAAGAATCCGACCCGGCGACTGATGCTGAACGCTTGAATGTGCTGCAAGCGCTCGAGCGCGGAGAGATCGATATCGACGAGGCCATGACCAGGCTCGACGCCCTCGAAGGGCCGCCTGCCGACTGAGTATCCGAGACAGCTGATTCGATCGTGGACTAGCCGCCCGGCGATATGCCTGGCAGGAGGGGAAAGCTATGTTCCGTCTTCCCTTGGAAATCGAGATCTTCGCCGATGCGCGCAGACAGGAAGTCGAGTGGATGTTTCGACAGTCACAGAAGCACTCGCCAGGGCCGAATGATGGCGGTATCCTCGGGCGGGCCCGGCATTTGATCGGCGTGGCGTTGATCGTCATCGGCGACCACATCGCCGGCGACAGCTCCCTCGTCGACCGGGCACAGGCCCGGGACCAAACGTCGCCCGCGATCTCGGCATAAGGACGATGGAACTCAACGTGACCGAAAGCACGTTTCCGACGGCACAGAGCGCTTCCGCATCGCGACAACGACTTCCCGTCGTCGGGCTCCTGACGGCGCAGGCAATCTCCGACATTGGAAACCGGATCACCGCCTTGGCGATCCCCTGGTTCGTCTTCGTGACGACCGGGAGCGCCGTGAAAACCGGCGTCATCGCCTTCGCCGGTCTCGTTCCGGTCATCATTTCCGCGATCCTTGGCGGTGCCCTCGTCGATCGCGTCGGCAACAAGCGGATGAGCGTGATCGCCGATGTCATGAGCGGGATTACCGTCGCGGTCGTGCCACTGCTCTATCTGACGATTGGTCTCGAATTCTGGGAGCTGTTTGTCCTGGCCTTCCTCGGGGGATTCTCGATTCGCCGGGCAGTACCGCGCGAATGGCGCTGGGTCCCAATCTCGCTGAGCTTGCTGGCTGGCCGCTTGAACGCCTCAACAGCGCGTCCCAAGCAATCACCAGTTCGTCATTGCTCGTGGGACCGGCGATCGCCGGTGGACTGATCGCACTCATCGGCCCAAGCAAAGTGCTCTGGGTCGATGCTGCCTCGTTCGCGTTCTCCGCCGTCATGGTGGCGGCCCTCGTGCCGAGCACAAAGACGGTCGCGAGCGAGCACGGTAACTATTTCGAGGATGTGCTCGCCGGTCTCCGATTCTTGAAAAACGACCGGTTGATGCGGACGATCTTGATCGCCGCGGCTTGCACAAACTTTCTCGACACGCCCCTCTTTTCGGTCGTGCTTCCTGTCTTTGCGAATGAGCAATACGGCCACGCCAGCGATCTCGGGTTGATGTTGGCCGGCATGGGAGCCGGTTCCGTCGCCGGCGCGCTCCTCTTCGGCTCCGTGGGCGCGCGGTTTCCGAAACGGCCGCAGTTGATTGCCTTTTTCGTTCTGTTCGGACTCCCGCTCTTCATCCTCGCTTTCTCGCCGCCGCTGCTCGTTTCGGTTGGCGCGATGGCGCTCGTCGGACTCGCCACGGGCGGCATCAATCCGCTGGCGATTACGGCGATCCAAGAGCGGACACCGGCAGAGATGCTCGCTCGCGTCTTTGGCAGCGTCATTGCCGCCGCGTTGATCGCCGCCCCGCTGGGCGCGCTCCTCGGCGGAGTTGCGGTCGACGCCTTCGGCGTGACGAAAGTGATCGTGCTGATCGGCGCCTTGATCTTCGCTGCTGGAGTCTGGCTCGGATTCCAACCGGCATTGGCCGAACTTGACGAACCAAAACTCAATCAACCCTCGGAAGAGCTGGTCTAGGATCGATTTCTCACGAGATGAGCTATCGTATGTCCAAGCCGACCGTGTCGACGCATCCGGCGCAGCTGAAAACGGCAGTGGGCAAGGACAGATTCTTCGACTTCGCTCAGAATGACGGGGTGGTGCGCAGAGTGAGCGGTGGGGGTCTAGACCGTCCGTTCCTGACCGCGCAGGAATGCCGAAACCGCCCGTCCTAACCGGCGGACGCCTTCAACTAATTCGTCGTCTCTCAGGCAGGAATAGCTCAAGCGCAACGATGAATGCTCTTCCTGGTTTGGGTAGAACCACGCTCCGGGCAAATAGACAACCCCGTGATCGGCCGCCAATTCGAGCATGTGTTCCGCCGCCAGGCAATCGGGCAGCGTCACCCAAACGAAAAAACCGCCGCGGGGAACGGACCAGGTCACGCTGGGCGGCATGTGCTCCTCGAGTTGCCCCAACATCAGATCGCGGCGCCGGCGGTAGAACGCGCGGACGGCGACGAGATGTTCGTCGAGGAAATCCTTGGCCGCGTGATAGACGGTCCGCGTCAGAATCCGGTCCCCGTGAATGTCCGACGCTTCCCGCGCCATGAGTGATAAGGCGACGATGTCTCTAGGCGCGGCCATCCAGCCGACGCGCAATCCAGGCGCGATCGTCTTCGAAAAGGTGCCGAGGTAAACCACGCCCGGATCGAGCGCGCGCAACGGCGGCTCCGGCAGCGTCTCGTCAAAGAAGATTTCGCCGTATGGATCGTCCTCGAGCACGAGCATGTCGTACTCGCGCGCGAACTCGAGAAGCGCTTCCCGGCGAGCGCGCGTCATCGTGTACCCAGTCGGATTCTGAAAGGTCGGAATCGTGTAGATCACCTTGGGCGGACGTGCTATCTCCGCGACAGCCGATTTCAGCGCCTCAACTCGCATCCCCTCGTCATCAACCGGAATCGCCAGATAGTTCACCTCAAAGGGATTGATCGCTTGCAAGGCGCCGAGGTAGGTTGGGCCTTCGACTACCACCGTGTCGCCCGGTTGAAGGAAGAGCCGGGAGATGATGTCGATCCCCTGCTGGCTCCCGTTCGTGATCACGATCTCATCCGCCGGCACAACCATCCCCATGGCGGCCATGCGCGCGCTGATCAGTTCGCGGAGCGGCGCGTATCCGGCAAGTTCACCGTAATCGAGGGCATCGCGCGCGTTCGCCCAGGCGATCTGGGACGCTTCTTGCAGCCGCTCGTACGGCATCATTTCTCGATTTGGAGCCCCGCCTCCAAAATAAATGGCATCCGGATGGGCATCGAGGATCGCGGCCACCTCGTCCCAAAAGAATGGTTTGTAGACAGCGGCCCGCTTCGCAAACCGCCTCGACTTCATCTCACCGGCAGTCTTCCCTGTTGTCATCTGCTCAAGATCATTCCCGCTAACTTCAATATTCCGTCATCCTACGCAGCTATCCTACGCGGCCGCACCCCATCTTTTCTGCGCGCGCCCCATCCCATCATGCCGAGCGCTCTCCCCCTCCGTCATTCTGCGCGAAAGCGAAGAATCTCGCCCTGCCCACCACCGTCTTCGTCTAAACTAGATGCCTCGACTCAGCTCGGCTTGACCGGGCTAGCGGGCTCGGCAGGACAACATGCGCTCTCGCCTTAGACCGAGACAACAAAACCTGAACGGACTAGCGAGCGAACACATCTGGCAGCGCCGGATCCCCTTCACCACCTGTCAACACGATTTCCAGGCGCTTGTTGCTCTTCCCCTTGGACCGTGTGCCCACGACCCGCAACCCGCCGACTTCGCGCGTGTTCGCCACGTGCGTCCCACCGTCGGCCTGCAAATCAAGCCCGACGATCTCAACGGTCCGCACTTTTGTGATGCCTGCCGGCAGTAAGTTGATCTTGGTCCGGATCAGATCGGGAATCTGAAACGCCTCGGCCCGCGGCAGGATTTGCACGCGCACATCTCGTCCCTTCGCGATCTCGTCGTTCGCGCGACGTTCGATTTCGGCGACCCGCTCCGGCGTGAACTCCTCCATCTCGAAATCCATCCGCGCCTTGTCCGGCCCCATGTTGCCGCCGGTGACGAGTGCCCCGTAGTCGCGGAAGACAACACCACACAGCACGTGCAGCGCGGTGTGCGTGCGCATGAGCCGGTACCTGTGCTCCCAATCGATTTCACCCCGCACTACATCACCAGGCATAGGGAGCCGGTCGCGTGATTCGACTGCGTGCACGACCGTTCCGCCGTCCTTGCGGACCGCGGTCAGCGCCCAGGTCTGACCGTCCATAGTCCGAGTCAGCGTGCCTACGTCATGGGGCTGACCACCGCCGCCCGGGTAAAAGGCTGTGCGATCGAGTGTGATTTCGCCCGTCGCGTCGGCGACAGCGGTCACGACCGCCTCGAACTCGCGCACGTATGCATCGCGCTGGAAAAGCAACTCAGTCATCACCGCCATGGCTCCTTCGACACGACGGCAGACCCGCCGCGCCGATCGGCCCGCTTCCATACTCGTCCGCTTGGGCAGCGATGATAGAAGGGTGCGAATCGCCCGTCAAACCAAGCCTTCTTCATGCCCAATTTAGAGAATTTCAGTCAAAGCCACTTGCGACGCAGAGTCACAGTTGCTATGCTAGCGTTGAGTGTACGTACACCGCCGTTGACTGCCGTGTCCTTTCGCCCCGCGCTGGCGAAGAGCACATGACCGAACAACACTCGCCGAAAGCTCCTGCTGTCGCATCGAACGGGCGGCGGACGCTGCTTATTGCGCAGTCGTTCGCGACAACCGAACCGAATCGTGAAAGCGAATGGGCAGATGGGGCGCGAGTAGGCCACCGCGACCTCGTCGCGCTCTACGCTCGCCGGCTGGCGCTGCTGTCGACTAGTCAGGATCCGCAAAGTCAACTTCGCTATCAAGCGCGAGTCCTCACCAAGTGGACGACAATCGAGCCCGTGCAATTCGGCAAGACAAGCGCAGAACGTGCGCGCCCCGCCGTTGAACCGGAGGCGCTGGCGCCGGTCGCCGCCTCGACACCGGCGTACATCCTACCTCGTCGCCATCGGCAGTTTCGGTTTCCGGCCCGGGTCTATCGGCTGGTCACCGCCGCGTTCATCGCCACGCTGCTGCTCGGCGGCGCTTTCGGGCAGTCGCTCGCGCAACAACGTTATCGCGTACGCGACGGGGACACGCTTGCCAGTATCGCGGCTGAGTTCAACGTCGATCCAGATGCAATCCTACGTTCGAGCTGGATGGCGAATCCGCCCAATCCCGCGGCCGGCGATGTTCTCGTCATCCCTGATCCCGAGCAATCGCCGAGCGACGCGGCCGATGAAGCGGCCCAACTCGAAGGAACAAGCCCGTGGGTCAGCGAGGCTTACTACGTAGAAGCGGGCGACTCAATCGAGGCAGTCGCCAACGCCTACGGCGTCGATCCCGATGCCCTCCTGAGCATCAACAATCTGACCTGGGCGTCAGAACTCGAGGTCGGGCAGCGGATCCTGATTCCGGCGTCACGGGAAGCGGTCAGTGGCGAGGACATCACTAACGACGCAGCAGGCGGCGAATCTGCCACCAATTCAACGCTTGCCGACGATACAGCCGCCAGCGAATCCACCACGAATTCGACGGTTGCCGACGATTCGGCGGCGGCCGTTGAAAATGGGGCGAACATCTGGGTGCCGGCATACGTCCAGCAGCGGAACCTGAGCTGCGAGTACGCCTCAACCTATATCGCGACCGCGGCGTTCGGCGACGGCATCCCCGAGTGGGCGTTCTGGGATAGCATTCCCGAGACGCTGAACCCCCACTATGGCTACCGAGGCAACATCGACGGCTGGTGGGGCAACTATGACGACTACGGCATTTACCCCGAACCGCTCGTCCCGATCCTCAACAACTACGGCTTCAACGGCGATGTCTTCTACAGCGAAGGCGATACGTCTCAACTCACCGCCGAGCTCGATGCCGGTCACCCGGTCATCGTTTGGCTGGCGCTCTGGGGCGACACCGGCGTCGTGTATGCCGACGAAGGAACATATCGGGTCTTCGCCGGCGAACACGTGATGACCGCCTACGGCTATGACAACAACGGGGTCTCTCTCTCGGACCCGGCGACCGGCGGCTACGTCTTCTACGATTGGGGCACCTTCATCAGCATGTGGTCTACCAGCGACGGCATGTCGCTCGCTGTTTACCCTGCCTGAATTTAGAAGTGCCGCTCATACTCTAGCTCCGAGCACGCGCCCGGCCCTCATTGCCCAATTCCGCTTGGGATGTCCACCTACCTGGTCGGGCAGGAAACTCGCGCCCAAAATCTGCCCGGATTGGGGGACACGCAGTCGTTCGGCTTGGCTATACTTTCCTCGTATGGTACGAGCATTAGGATAATCGATCGGGGTTTCATCGCCACGCTGACAGCCACTGACCAACAACGCCATTCCACGTCGCCTCGCTCTCGACTATCCAACGATTTTCCAGCCGGAGTAAGCCGATGATGGCTCGCGGCGGCGGGTTCCACGGCCGGCAGTTAACACCTCGGCCGGGTGACGACCAGCCGATCAATCCGAAAACACTGCGCCGTGTCGCAGGATTCTTCAAACCGTATCGACGCCAAGTCGGGATCACGGTTTTCGCGATCCTGGTCACGGCGGTCTTGGGTCTGATCAATCCTTATCTGCTCAAGCTCCTCATCGACGACGCCATCCCCAATCGCGATCTCGACAAGCTCTATCTCTACGTCGGGTTGATGATCGCGATCCCGATCGTCACCGGTCTGATCGGGGTCGGCCAGACGTACTTGAACACGGTGATCGGCCAGCGCGTGATGCGCGACCTGCGCGACGCGCTCTATCGGCATCTGCAACGTCTTCCGCTCCGTTTTTTCACGGCGACTCGAACCGGCGAAATTCAATCTCGTCTTTCCAATGACGTCGGCGGTGTGCAACAGGTCGTCACCGACACCGCCACGAGCATCGTCAACAACGTCGCGGTTGCGCTCTCGACGATCGTGGCAATGTGGTTGTTGAACTGGCAGCTCGCACTGCTGTCGCTGGGCTTGCTCCCGTTTTTTCTCATTCTGACCTACAAGGTCGGCGCCGTCCGCCGGGAACTCGCGGGCACGACGCAGCGCACGATTGCCGATATGACCGCGCTCATCGAAGAGACGCTCTCCGTCAGCGGCGTGCTGCTCACCAAGGTATTTGGGCGCCAGGACTACCAGGCCGCCCGCTTCCAAGACGAAAACACGAGGCTTGCCGGACTTCAGGTCCGCCAGCAGATGGTGGGACGATGGTTTTTCATGATCATCGGCACGTTCTTTTCGATCACCCCTGCCTTTGTCTATCTCCTCGCCGGCTCCAAGATTATTCATGGCGACAACGGGCTGACCATCGGCGATATCGTCGCGTTCACGACCCTACAAAGCCGCCTCTTCTTCCCAGTCGGGCAATTGCTTGGCGTGCAAGTCGAAATTCAAGGCGCGCTCGCGCTCTTTGACCGCATTTTTGAGTACCTCGATCTTCCGACCGAAATCAGCGATCGGCCCAACGCCCTGACCCTCGATCCCGCCACGGTTCGCGGCAAGATCCGGTTCGACGACGTCTCGTTCCACTATGACGAGCTGGCCCCAGTGGCGCTCGCCGCCGTGCCTTCGGCCAACGGGCGCGACAAATCGCCCGATGTTCTTGACGGGCTCGAAAGTAGCGAGACGCAAGCGATCAACCCAATCGAGGTCAAGCCGTTCACGCTGAACGGCATCGACTTCGAGCTCCAACCTGGTCAACTGGCGGCGCTGGTGGGGCCGAGCGGATCGGGCAAAACGACTATCTCGCTCCTCGTGCCCCGGCTCTACGACGTGACCTCAGGCGTCGTCAGCATCGACGATATCGATGTCCGCGACATCTCCCTGGCCAGCCTCGGCGAAATCATCGGCATGGTCACGCAGGAGACGTATCTCTTCCACGCCACGATTCGCGAAAATATCGCGTATGGCCGGCTCGGCGCCTCGGAGGAGGACATCATCGCCGCGACCAAAGCCGCCGCGCTCCATGATCGAATCATGCAGCTTCCAGATGGGTACGACACGGTCGTCGGCGAGCGCGGATACCGTCTCTCGGGCGGGGAAAAGCAGCGGATCGCCATCGCCCGCGTCATCCTCAAGGACCCGCGCATCCTGATCTTGGATGAAGCAACGAGCGCGCTCGATACCCACTCCGAGCGCTTGATCCAGTCGGCGTTAGAGCCCTTGATGGCTGGCAGGACGACGATCGCGATTGCCCACCGGCTGAGCACGATCCTCGCCGCCGACCAAATCTTAGTCATCGAACGCGGGCACATCGTCGAACGCGGCACCCACCGCCAATTGCTGGCGCTGAACGGCCTCTACGCTCGCCTCTTCCGCGAGCAGTTCGCCGCAGGCATGATCGAATCTTCCGGCGCCGTGGAAACCATCGAGGAAGCCGAGATCGCTTCGCCATCGTAACTAGCGCCCGTCGGAGGGCTGGCTTGAGAACCGGGCCCGCGGCTGCGCCGCGGAGAGTCGTGCCTTCAATACACGATCAAACTTCGCACGTCGTATTCGGCGAGGCGGGTGCGGCCGCCGAGATCGGCCAGTTCCGCAAGCACACTGATACCCGCGACCGTTGCGCCGAGGCGTTCGACGAGATTCACCGCGGCCCGAACCGTGCCGCCGGTCGCGAGCAGATCGTCGACGATCAACACGCGCTCTCCAGGGACGATCGCATCGCTGTGAATCTCCACCGCGTTGGCGCCGTATTCGAGCGCGTACTCTTCGCGAAGCGTGGTGAACGGCAACCGGCCAATCTTCCGCACCGGGGTGAGCCCAGCCTTCAGTACATAGGCGACGGGAGCGCCGAGGATGAAACCGCGGCTTTCAATCGCCACCACCTCGTTGACTCCACGAAATGGAGCCGCCATCGCATCGACCGATTGCCGAAAAGCCTCATGGTCCGCCAACAGGGGCGTGATGTCGCGAAAAAGAATGCCGGGAGTGGGAAAGTCTGGAATATCGCGGACAAACCGCTTCAGCGCCTCGACGTCGACTTGACTGCCGCGCTCCGCCATCGCTGCTCCCCCACTGGCTTCATCACGTCGTAAAACCACTACTGCTCCTCGCGCCGTTGAGTGTACCGCGCCGGTCATCGTGACCGGTTCCGCCTGCTTATTGACACTTAGGCATCAGTTACAATAGATCGGTAGAGAAGATCATCTGGCCCCGCCGGCTGGCCATGGAGTCCGTTGGCTTCCCGCGAGCGGCATAGGAGCATGCGCGCATGTCATCGGGGCGGTTTCGGTTGGCCAAGCCGATTCGGTTGTTCATGGTTTTCGCTATCTTCGTCAGCGCCGGCAGTCTTTCAGTCAAAGGCCAAGATGCAGCCGGAGCGCCGCTTTACCCCGATATCAGAACCGCAAAACCATCGGGTCTCTACATCCAGGCACCCAACGCCGAACATCCGCATTGGGTGCTCCGCTTCGACAATACGATCGGGAATTGGGGCAGTGGGCGCCTCGAGCTCGAAGCGATCGCGAACTCCGACAACTCGAAAACGATCTATCAAAATGTCTACGATGCGCCAACCGGCGGCAACCTGGTCACACACATAAAGGTAAACGCAGACTTCATCTACCACCCAACCCACAATCATTTCCACTTCACCGATTTTGCCAGTTACGACCTCCTCATCCGAGATTCCAAGGGCGCCTATCGACCAACCGTGAAGAAGGGCAACAAGACGAGTTTTTGTATCATCGACTCGATTCCCGTTTCCTTTCTTGGTTCGAGCTACAGCGGTTTTCACGGCAGCTACGACTTCTGCGACGCTCACATGCAAGGCCTGTCGGCCGGATGGGCGGACGTCTACACGGCGGTGCTTCCCGACCAATGGATCGATCTCGGCTCGACATCGCTCGCCAACGGTCAGTACGCGATCCTCACCGTCGCCGATCCCATGAATCACCTGCGAGAGTCAAACGATCAGAACAACGCGAATGAAACCTTTTTTACGGTCGCCAGCGGCCACATCACCATCACCACCGCCCCGCCGACCTGCATAGTGACGCCGGCAATTGCCACGGTCGATCAAACGCTCGTGCTCAATTGCAGCGGGTTCGCCAATGGTGAGCAAGTGAATCTCTACTGGGGCAGCGTGAACACAACGCCAAAGCAAATCGTGACGGCAACCTCGACCGGCGCCGTGACCGGTTCGTTCAAAATACCCGAAGCAGGCTCCGGGATTCATTACGTCATCGCCACTGGTCAGACCAGCCACTCAGCGGCCTATGGCGCGATGCAAGTGATCCCGCGCATCTCCATTACGCCAACGCTCGGCAAAGTCGGATCGACCCTGACCGTCTCCGCTCATGGTTACGCCTCGGGCGAAACGGTCCGCTTCAGCTTCTGCAAAGTGCCGGGAGTGTCAACGCTGATGGCGACCGCACCGGCCGACAAATATGGCCGGGCCGAGGTGTCCTTCACGGTGCCTGCCAGCCAACTCGGCAGCCACCTCATTGCCGTCAAGGGCGCGAGCAGCGGCCTGTCCTCAGCGCGCACGTATACCGTGCAACCGAGCGTCCAGCTCTTCCCATCTGCGGGCGTTCCGGGCGCGGCCATCGAATTGTCACTGCGAGGATTCCAAGCCGGGGAAGTGGTCGCGATCAAGCTCGAAGGCCGCAGCACCCCGGTGAAGATGATCACGGTCTCGTCAACCGGCAGCGCCGTCGCGAGCTCGGCGACGTCGTTCAAGATCCCAGCGTCATATGGCGGCGGAGATTACCAAGTCACGGCCATGGGCCAAACGAGCAACGTCAACGCCTTCCGAACGCTTACCGTCCTCGCGAAGAGCGGGGCCAATGCGCCGTCGCCAACGCTCACCGCGACCTTGACGACCACAGCCACGCCAACCGAAGTCGCGTCCCCCGGAGCGACGGGACCCGTCATTCCGGTTGCGACCGCAACGGAAGGACCGACTGACACGCCAACCGGAACTTCGACCGCTGCTCCCACGGAAACTCAATCCTTGGCGCCGACTTCAACGCCGATCGACACCCCGACCGAGGTGCCAACGGAGACCTCAACGGTGTCACCGTAAGAGTTCCCTCACCCCCAGCCCCTCGCCCTTGCGAGGGCGAGGGGAGACGCTCGTCTGAGTTTGTGCATCCATCCTTCCTTCTCTCACGCATGGGAGAGGGTGACGCGAAGCGCCGGGTGAGGGAACTCCCTACCGATTTACGGCTTATCCCGGTACATCTCGGTCAGCAAACGCACTGACTCGGCCATCCGTTGCCGAAGCTCGCGCGGAGCAATTACTTCCGCTTCCTTCCCGAATTTGAACAACGCGTGTTCGCTGACGTGGATCGACTCGATCGGGATCGTTACTTCAGTCCAGCCTGTTTTGTCTGCGGCACGGGCGCTGGCCAGCGCGGCCTCTGAGACGAATGGCTCGAAGAAAATCGGCAACAACTCGAGACCGTGCGGCGAAAGACGCACGATCGCTTCCCGGTTAAATAACCGCGATTGGAAATGTCCGAGCCACGACTGCCAGTAGGTTCCGAGGTCGAAATCTTTGGGCCGTTCAAAGTGCTCGCCAAGCACCTTAATGTCAAACACGCGGGAAATGCGGTAGGTTCGGGGCTGGTCATTGGCGGCAGCCACGAGGTACCAGACGCCGGCCTTGAGCACTAACCCGAGTGGATTGAGCGTCCGCGTGACATGCTGCCGGCCCCATCGTTCGTAACCGATTGCTAACGACCGCTGGTTCCAGACCGCGTCCGCGATCTCAGCGAGGTATTCAGGACGCTCTTGTTCGTGGAACCAGCCCGGAGCATCGAGGTGAAAACGCTCGCGGATTCGACCGGCGCGCGTACGCAATTCCGGCGGGAGCGCGGCAAGCAGCTTCAACTGCGCCGCCGCAAGCACTTCGCCCAGACCAAGCTCGGCTGCCGGACCAGGCACGCCGGCCAGAAACAGGGTATCCGCCTCGTCAGCGGTTAGACCGGTCAACCGCGTGCGGTAACCGTCGATTAACTGGTAGCCGCCGGCGGGCCCCCGATCGCCGTAAAGCGGGATGCCCGCGGCGCTGAGCGAATCGACGTCGCGGTAAACCGTTCGCAGCGAAACTTCGAGCTCATCCGCGAGTTCTTGCGCGGTCATCCGTCCGCGGGTTTGGAGCAGGAGAAGCATCGAAAGTAGCCGGCTTGCTCGCATAAAGGTAGTGTCTCACATTTCTTGTCAATTTCTGTCAGGAATAGCTGTCAGCATGGACCGAGTGCGGGATGTCGATGCGACCTGCGGCTCGGAATTTGAAATTTCCTTGAAGGAGCACGCGCGATGAGATCACACGCGACTGGTACGTTCGCTGGCAAGAGCTGGGATGAAGAGACGTACGATGAAGCAGAGGGCCGGCCGAAGCTCTCCCGCGCCTCCGTGACCAACGCCTACTCAGGCGACCTTGAAGGTGAAGGCAAGTTGGAATACCTCCTCGCCTATCAACATGATGACGCGGCCAGCTTCGTCGGCATCGAACGCGTTGTCGGACGCATCGGCGACAAGTCTGGCAGTTTCGTCTTGCAGCAGAGCGGGACCTACGAAAACGGCGTTGCCAAAGGCGAATGGTTCGTCGTGCCCGGCACTGGAACCGAGGAGCTGACTGGATTACGCGGGGAAGGTGATTTCGAAGCAAGCCATGAGAGCGCGGCGTTTACCCTCGATTATGAGATAGGTTAGGGTCATATGACGCTGTACAAGCTCTATCTGCAATCCGGCCCCAAGTTCATGAAAACGGAAGTGCGGGTGCTCGAACTCCTCGGCTGCACCACCAACGGGCCGACGACCGAAGAGGCGCTCGCCATGACGCCCGAAGCGATTCGCGATTACCTCCGTTTTCTGGAGCGCCACGGCGAAGCGGTCGATGTCAATCAGACGATCGAAACGGAAGTCGCCCTTCACAACACCGAAGGTCTAATGAATCCCGCGCTGATATTCGAACCGGATCGCGAACCGGTCAGCAAAGCCGACGTCGAGATCTACATCGAACGTCTGATCTGGATGCGATCGGACACGCTCGACCTGATCGAGGGCCTCAGCGAGCGCCAGCTCACTGAAAAACCGGAGCCTGGACGGTCGATCCGCCGCATCCTCGAACATATCTATGGCGCCGAGTACAACTATGTGCGCCGATTCGGAAAGATCGACGGCGTGGCAGGACCGGGCAACGTCGAAGACCTTGCCCTGCCTGAGCTCTTGGACTTGATGGACTACGTGCAGGAAAAAGAGATCGTCCACCTGCGTTCGCTGAGCGACGCGAAGCGTTCCGAACCCATCATCCACAAGAGCTACAACAACACGCCGCGCCAGTATTTCCGTTTCATGGTCGAACATCACTGGGAGCACATGAACGAAATCAGGGACCGGCTTGGGGCTTGAGCCGAGGTCCATCTCGCCGCGGAACGCACCTTCTGCGATCATGTGTAGTGCCAATTCCTCGCCAGCCTTGCGCAATGTGGCACGGCAAGGGCGCAATGTGAAGGGAGTTCGCGATGCCCAGCGAGGCCGTCATCACTGCCACGCATGACCAGACCATCGCCAAGTACAAGGAATTCGTCACTACGAGTTTCGTGGCGTCGATCGAGCCGGTTGTCGTCGACCGGGCGGAGGGCGCGAAGGTCTGGGATGCGGACGGCACGGAATACATCGACTGTTTCGCGGGGATCGCGGTCGTCAACGCCGGCCATCGCCATCCGCGCGTCGTCGCCGCGGTGCGCGAACAACTCGACAAGGTCATTCACGCCGCGACCTACATCTATTACCTCCCCATCGTCGCGGAATACGCGGAGAAGATCGCCGAGATCGCGCCCGGCAGTCTCAGCAAGACCTTTTTCGGCAATTCCGGCGCGGAAGGCATCGAAACCGCGCTGCGCCTCGCCAAGGCCTACACCGGTCGCAGCGAGTTCATCACCCTCACCCATTCCTTCCACGGCCGGACCAACGCAACGCTCTCCATCACCGGTAATAAGGCCCGCAAAACGCGGGGTGGACCCTATCTCCCCGGCGTCGCCTTCGCGCCCGCGCCGTATATCTACCGCAACCCATTCGGCACGGACGATCCCGAAACCGTGGCCGAACGTTGCGCGGAGATGGTCGAATGGGCGATCAATTATCAATCAAGCGGCGACATCGCCGCCTTCATTGCCGAACCAGTCATGGGCGAAGGTGGCATTCTCGTCCCGCCTGCCAAGTACTTCCGCCGCGTGAAGGAGATCCTTGACCGCCATGACATCCTCTTTATCGCCGACGAGGTTCAGAGCGGCTTCGGTCGCACCGGCAAGATGTTCGCGATCGAGCATTTCGGGGTAGAACCGGACATCATGGTCATGGCGAAGGGTATCGCGGACGGCTTCCCGCTCAGCGCGACCGTTTCCCGGCCCGAAATCGCCGATTCGCTGAAACCGGGCGAACACCTCTCAACCTTCGGCGGGAACCCAATCTCTTGCGCCGCCGCTATCGCCAACATCGACGTCGTGCGCGACGAACGCCTGCCCGAGGAATCCGCGCGCAAGGGCGCGCGAGCGATGGAACGGCTCAGCGAGTTGCAATCACGCCACGCCTTGATCGGCGAGGTCCGCGGTCTGGGCCTCATGATCGGCGTCGAATTGGTCACTGACCGCGCCACCAAGCAACCCGCGACAAAACAAGCAGGCCAGGTTCGCCGCCTTTGTCGCGAAGCAGGCGTCCTCGTCGGCGTCGGCGGTCAAGCTGGAAACGTCGTCCGTGTCCAACCGCCCCTCGTCATCGCCGATGCGGACCTCGATCGTGCGATAGATGTCCTCGATCGCGCGTTGGCTGAGGTTGAGGCGGAATAAGCGCGCCTCAGCCTCTGAAGCCAAGCATTCCCTGAATCCCTGACCGCTTTTCCCGCGCACGGGAAGGGACGGTGCGGACCGCCGGGTGAAGAAACTCTTGGCGGGTCTGTACATACTATTTCCCACCACCTGCCATAACCCGCTATGATGGGGGCGCCACGGCTTCTCGAAGAAGCTAGAAAGTTTTGGGACAGGATGTCAAGGGTGGCGACCGCCGCTCGTCCAGATGTGGAACGCACGCCAATCGTGCCGTTTTCGCGGCCGCGGCACGACCGCCGCGCCTTGCCCGAGCTTCCCGTTCCCCTCACCCAACTCATCGGCCGCGAGCACGAAGTCATCTCGGTCATCGAACTGCTGCGGAAGCAAGACGTGCGCCTCGTCACCATCACCGGTCCCGGTGGTGTCGGCAAGACTCGCTTGGCCATCGAGGTCGCGAATGGGCTGGCGCCCGACTTCAACGACGGCGTTGGCTTCATCTCCTTGGCGTTGTTGCGCGAGCCGGAGCTCGTTGGCGCCGTTCTTATTCAGGCGCTCGAATTGCCAGACGCCGGCGGCCGTACGCCACTCGACCGTCTCATCGATGAGCTGCACGATCGCAACGTGCTTCTCGTGCTCGACAATTTCGAACAGATCACGCCCGCGGCGCCGCTGATCACGTCGCTGCTCGCCGCCTGCGCGAGTCTGAAGTTTCTTGTCACCAGCCGCGCCCGCTTGCACGTCCGCGGCGAGCAGGAAGTGCCGATCAATCCCTTGCCCCTGCCCGCCGCGAATGTGCGGTTAACTGCGGAAGCACTCAAAGACTACCCCGCCTTAGCGCTGTTTCTGAAGCGCTCGACTGAGGTCTACCCAAATCTGAACGTCACCGAGGCGAATATCGCCGCAATTGCCGAAATCTGCCGCCGACTCGACGGCCTGCCGCTCGCCATCGAGCTCGCCGCCGCCCGCTCGAAACTCCTCACCCCGACTTCGATGCTCTCTCGCATCGAACGGCGGTTGCCGCTCCTCACCGGAGGCGCGCGCGATCTGCCGGTGCGCCAGCAAACGATGCGCGATGCCATCGCCTGGACTCATGATCTCCTCCGTCCGGAGGAGCGCACCCTCTTTCATCGCCTCACCGTCTTCGCGGGCGGCTTTTCGCTTTCCGCGGCCGAGGCCGTGTGTGGCGATTGGCCAATCGATGGCAAGACCGGCGCCTGCGATGTTCTCAACGGGGTCGAATCATTGGTCGACAAGAACCTCTTGCGGCCGGTCGACAGCACGCTGCAACGAAGCGAAGAACCGCGGTTTGCATTCCTCGAAACGATCCGCGAATACGGCATCGAACAGCTTGCGGAATCGGGGGAACAGGACGAGGCGAGGCAACGGCACGCCATGTGGGCGCTTGCGCTCGCGGAGCAAATCGATGCCGTGTTCATCGGTCCGAACCAATCGCTCTTTCTCGATCAGCTCGACGACGAACTCGAAAACATGACTGACGCGTTACGCTGGGCACACGAGCAGCAAAACGCCGAAATCTGCATGGGGCTTGCCAACGCGCTCTGGCGCTACTGGTACATTCGAGGGTATCAGCGGCAAGGGCGGGATTGGCTCGATCGTGCCCAGAGTATCCCCGGCGCGGACAAGGTCGAGCCCATAGTCCGCGCTCGGACCTACAACAATCGCGCCAATTTCGCCCTTGACATGAGCGATTTCCCGGCGGCGCGAGATTTGTACGAGCAAGCGCTCGCGATTCGCCGCGAGATTGGCGACGACGGCGGCGCGGCAGATTGCCTCAACAACCTCGGCATTCTTGCCGCTTGCCAGGGCGACTTCAAGCGCGAATGTGCTTTGATGAGCGAAGCAGTCAGCATCTACCGTACCGCTCAGAGCCCGGACAAGCTTTCGAACGGTCTCTGCAACTACGGCGCGACACTCAACAGCAACGGTAAGTATGAGGAAGCGATCGCCCGCCTGAACGAAGCGATCGAGATTCAACGCGTGCGTGGCGATCATCTCGGCGAGGCGTATTCCCTGCTCCATCTCGCGGAAGTTGCGCGCGACACTGGAAACCTCCCGAGCGCGATTGCCCAATTCGAGCAAGCCCTGGCCCAGATGCGGCGCTTGGGCGACAAGCGCGGCATGGGCGTGGTGTGCAGCAGCCTCGGCCGCATCGCGGGTTCGTCCGATCCCCGCCGCTCCGCTGCCTACCATGGCGAAGCGCTCGGCTACCGGTGGGACATCGGCGACCGTCGTGGCATTGCCGAGGATCTCGAAGGGCTGGCCGCGATTGCCGTGACGAAGGGCCGCGCCACCCGGGCCGCCGAGCTGATCGCCATCGCCACCGCAATTCGCGACGAGATCGGATCGCCGGTCGCGGAGCCGCATCGCGACGCGCTCGAACAAACTTTATCGGCCGCGCGCGAGGCGCTTGGGGCGAACGCCTTCGCGGCGGCCATGTCCGCCGGGAGACTGATGTCGCTCGAACGCGCGGTCTCAGAAGGCATGCTTGAAGCAGCCGAAATCGACAGCACTTCCCCGATGCAGGTCGACGTCGCTCCGCCTCCCATGCCGGTTCGCGTTCCCGATGCCGCCGGGCGCTTGACCCCGCGCGAACGCGAGGTCTTGAAACTGCTGGCAGAGGGCAGCACCGACCGCGAAGTCGCCGACCGCCTATTCATTAGCCACCGCACCGCAATGCAGCACGTGGCCAACATCCTCGGCAAGCTTGAAGTTAGTTCTCGCACTGCCGCCGCCGCCTTTGCCCTCCGCCACGGGCTCGCTTAACGGCGCCTCCTCCTTTTTGCGTACACGGCTACGTGAAATTGCCTATCGGGCCTACGTACGGCCCGTTTTTTGAAATCAGTAATTTGGAGGATGCCCGACCATCAGCGACCGGGCATCATGGCATTGTGCTCGGTAATGGTTCCGGGCTCGTAAGTGGAACCTCGGCGCCGGGGATAGCGATGGCGCGATAAGGAGCAGAGAAACGGTGGAGAGCAACGTTGTGGATACGCGCGTATTTGGCAGTCCGACCGCGATCGCGGGACATGAGACCCGCCTGCTGGATCGAATGAGCGGTCTCGTGATTCGGATGAAATCGCTGCGATTGCCGAATTTCGCGGCATCGAGTTGGTTTCGCCTAGCGGCTGAGGGCGCGACGGACAAGGAATTGGAAGCGATGCCGGCGCACTCGGCAAATCGAGCGCTGGAAACAGCCAAAGCAAATGCTTACAAGTACGCAGGTTTCGGACTCAACTAAGTGGAGTTTTGGTTTTCGAGCAGACTGGGTCGGCCGCAGACCTGAATTGCGAGCGGCGATAAGGAGCCTGCGATGTTGTGGATTGAAATGCTGATGGCGCTCATGGCGATCGTCGCGCTGGACCTGGCGAATTCTGCCCGTCCAGTCGTGGTTCGCCGCCGCGCCAGCGCCCAGGCGAAAGACGCGCGTGGACGACGAGGAGCGAGCGATGATCGCATTCGATCGGCCAGAAATTCTTGAGCCTGAAGTCGAGGAAACCGGAAGCGGGGCAGGGCAAGATGCGCCAGACGAAGGCGCTCCCGCCCCGGATGATGAAGACAGCGACGACTAGAACGGCAGCCGCCACGGAAGCTCGGGATTTCTGTCGATCTCTTTGGGACTTGCCACCCTCCTCGATTTGCCCATAGTGTTTCAGCGCCACGGCTAGCGCCATTCCACGCCGTTATTTTCCGCGGCGCTCGGCGCTCGGTGGTACTATCGCTCTCCAGACTTTGACGCCAGTGGAGGATCGGCGATGGCCAAGTCGAACAATGCAGCATCGCAGGACGACCAGCACCGTCCTTTACTCACCCATTTCGACGAATCCGGCCGCGCCCGCATGGTCGACGTCGGCGCCAAACCCTCGACCCAGCGTGTTGCCGTCGCCAGCGGCCGCATCGTCATGCAGCCCGATACAATCACCGTGATTCGCGAGGGCCGCGCGGCCAAGGGCGATGTCCTTGCCGTCGCCCAGGTGGCCGCGATCATGGCCGCTAAGAAAACCCATGACATCATCCCCATGTGCCACCCGTTGCTGTTGACCAAGATCGCGGTCAACTTCGAACTCGACGACATCGGCGTGAATATCACCGCTCAAGTCGAGACCCGCGGCCAAACCGGCGTCGAAATGGAAGCGCTCACCGCCGTTTCCGCCGCCGCCCTCACGATCTACGACATGGTCAAAGCCATCGACCGCGGTATGACGATCGAATCGATTCGCCTCGAACATAAATCTGGCGGCAAGAGCGGGAATTGGGAGCGAGGAGAGAACGGACCGTCATCCTGAAGAACCCTTCTCGCGCTCACTTCGACGGAGCACCTTCTGGGATGTGAGGTCTGTTGCGCACCGCGGTTTCTGTAGGGTCGCGCGGTCGGAATTATCCGCGGGGTAAACCGAAATGTCTCTCGACTAACCCGACCGTGTCGTCAATCGATCGCATTCCGTCAGTCGTCATGACCTTCAATCCTAAGGCCGTCGCTTCCGCCACAACTGCCTTCGCAAACGCCGCGTCTCGTGCCATCCAGTTTTCCCAGGCTTGTTCAGGATCAGAACAGTCTTTGACCACGTCATGGCGCCACGGACGCTTTGCGTACTGCTCGCGCTGAAACGCCTCAGTCGGCACGATCCAAACAGCGCGATCTCTCGGGGTTCCAGCTTTGGCGAGCGAGGCTGGCAGGAGCGCCGCGCCCTCAGCGATGACCGCCGGAGCTGCGGGCAGGGATTGCACGTCGTTGACGATGAGCGGGAATTCCTCCCGGTAGAGTGTCAGCTCATCCGCAACTTGTTGCTCGACGCTCCGGAGCAGCCACACCTCTTCGGGCGTCGCGCGGCCGGCGCGATAAAGGCGTGGAAATTGGTCGGGAGAAGCTACCTCAAGGTGGCGAAAATAGGCTTCATCGCAGTTGTAGAGCGTGAACGCGTACTTCGCCGCAATTGTCTCGGCGACCGTACTCTTTCCCGAGCACGGCGATCCGCCGATCCAGTACACGGGAAGGCGCCCATTAGCCTGCGAGTCGTTCATCGTCGGCGATCATAACCTGGATGATGCGGCGAGGGCTTGCAATCTCAGCCGAGCATTCGACTTCGAGGCTGCGAGAATCGGGCTTGCTTCTCGTGGGCGAACGCGCGCAAACCTTGGTACCATCCGTTTGTCCTCTGGATCCGAATCATGGCCGCCGATGGCCGGCGGCACCAACGCGGCCGTTTGACCTGAACAAGGGAGGGAGCGAATGGACATGGATCAGATTGCGCGAGCGCGGATGAATCGTCGCCGGCTCGTCGGCACCTCACTTGCCATTCCGGCGCTGGCGGTGCTTCCGCTCAGCGTTCGCCGCGCACTTGCGCAAGACAAGATTTCCGTGACGATGGTCACCGACACCGCGGGTCTCGGCGACCAGAACTTCAACGACCTCGCGGACTCAGCCGGCAAGAAGGCAGCCGCTGACTTCGGCATCACCTGGAAAGTCATTGAGTCGCAGAATGCAGCGGATTATGTACCTAATCTGACCGCTGCCGCTGAGCAAAGTGGGCTGTCGATCGGGGTCGGTTACCTGCTGACCGACGCGATAGCTGCCGTCGCTACGCAGTTCTCCGACAACAAATTCCTGCTCATTGATTCAGTAGTAGAGCCGACAAACGTCCGCTCCGTAACCTTCAAAGAGCAAGAAGGCGCCTTCCTTGCCGGGGTCGCCGCCGCACTTACCACCAAGACCAACAAGCTTGGCGTCGTCGGCGGTGAGAAGATTCCGCCAGTCATTCGGTATCAAGTCGGCTTCCAGGCTGGCGTGAAGTCGATCAATGAAGACGCTGAGGTCACCGTCAGCTACGTGAACTCCTTCGACGATGTACAGCTCGGGAAGGAACTTGCGCTTGCGCAATTCAATCAAGGCGCGGACATCGTCTTCCCAGTCGCGGGCAGGAGTGGCATCGGGGGATATGAAGCGGTCAAGGAGAAGGGTCAGGGCTTCTGGGTGATCGGCGCCGATGTCGATCAGGATCACCTCGCGCCCGGATTCCAACTCTGCGTTTCTCGGAAGGGCGTCGATACCGCGGTCTATGACACGATCAAATCGGTGGTGGACGACGAGTTCGCGGGTGGCCCGGCGAACCTCGGCATCAAGGAGGGATACATTTCGCTGCAGACACCGGGCAATCGAGTCGATTCCGAGACGCTCGCGCTCGCCGGTGGCTATCAAAAGGCGATCGTCGAAGGAACGATCGTCGTGCCGACGACTGAAGACGAGCTGGCTTCGTTCCAGGTGCCTCCGCAGCCGTCTCCGGTGCCGGTCGCCTCACCAGAAGGCACGCCAACATCCTGATCGCTTAATCAATGCGAGGAGGCGGGAAGCGAACCATGAGCGTAGTATCTTGAGACTGCGCCCGTGACCAATCTTCTCGCCTCTACGCGTTTGTTTGAGGTTGTGGTATGAGCCAGGCGCCAACGTCGCCGCCAGCCGTCGAGATGCGGGGAATCGTCAAGCGCTTCCCCGGCGTCGTTGCCAATGACGGCGTTGAGCTGAGCATCAGCAAGGGCGAAATTCACGCGCTACTTGGCGAAAATGGCGCCGGCAAATCGACGCTGATGAACATCCTCTTCGGCCTGTATCACCCCGATGAAGGCGAGATCTTCATCGATGGCCGTCCGGTCAGATTTCATGGACCGCGTGACGCGGTCAATGCCGGTCTCGGCATGGTCCATCAGCACTTCATGCTCATCCCGCGCTTTACGGTGACCGAAAACGTCATCCTCGGCTCGGAAGGCGACGCGGTCCGCCTCGATCGCGACGCGGCCGCAACACGAGTCAACCGCATCGCGGAGGATTATGGCCTCCGCGTCGATCCCGATGCGGTCTTGGGCGATTTGCCGGTTGGGATGCAGCAGCGAGTTGAAATCCTGCGCACGCTCTATCAGGGCGCGCGCACACTCATCCTCGACGAGCCCACCGCCCTGCTCACGCCCCAGGAGGTCGACGAGCTCTATGGAATCCTCGGTCGCTTGCGTGAGGGTGGTGGGACGATCATTTTCATTACTCATAAACTCCGCGAAGTCGCCGCGATCAGCGATCGGGTCACGGTAATTCGCCGCGGCAAAACCGTCGGTACCCGCATCACACGCGACACGACCGCGCCCGAACTCGCCGAGATGATGGTCGGGCGCGAAGTTTTGCTTCGCGTCTCACGTCCTCCTGCCGTGCCGGGCGAGCCGATCTTGGTCGCCCGCGAGCTGACGCTGCGCCGGGATGGCGGAGTGAATGCGCTCGATGGGCTCAGCCTCGAGGTTCGCCGCCGCGAGATCGTCGGCATCTGCGGCGTCGAGGGGAATGGGCAAACCGAACTTGTGGAAACCCTCGCTGGTCTCCGCCGTCCGGATTCCGGCATGGTCCACCTCAACGGAGTCGACGTTACCGGCTTGGGACCCCACGAGTTGCGCCTTGCTGGACTCGCGTACATCCCGGAGGACCGGCATCATCGCGGTCTGGTGTTGCCGTTTTCGCTGACCGAAAACGTGCTCCTCGGCAACGCCGAAGACGAGCCGTTCAGCAAGGGTGGGCGTATCGACTACAACACGAGTGAGAAGATTACGACTCAATTGATGTCCGAGTACGACGTCCGCGCGCCGTCGGCCAAGGTCACGGCAGCGACGCTTTCAGGCGGGAATCAACAGAAACTGATTATTGCCCGCGAGCTTCATCGCGAACCGGACGTGTTGCTGGCCGTGCAACCAACGCGCGGTCTCGATGTCGGCGCGATCGAATTTGTCCACAAGCAGCTAGTCAGCGAACGCGATAAGGGCCGCGGCGTGTTGCTCATTTCGTTCGATCTGGATGAAATCTTGGATCTGAGCGACCGTCTGTTGGTGCTCTTCCAGGGGAAGATCGTGGGCGATTTCGTCAGCGGCGGCGTCTCGCGCACCGAGCTAGGCCTGCGGATGGGAGGCCGGAGCAGCGATGAGCATGCGGCCGTCGAGGTCTAGTTTCGGTCATTTCCTCCGCGGGACCGCGCTCGGCGCGATCCTCAGCTCGTTGGCGGCAGTAGTCGTCGCCCTCCTGATCGGCTTTCTCATCATTCTCATTTCCGGCGACGATCCGGTCGAGGCCTATCGCGCGCTCTTCCACGGCGCCGTCGGCGACAAGCGGGGTATTGGCGAAACGCTCGTGCTCTCGACGCCTCTGCTCTTGGCGGGACTTGCCTTCGCGATCCCGTTCCGCGCCGGGATGTTCAACATCGGCGCGGAAGGACAGCTTGTGATTGGCGGCCTGGCCGCGGGACTCGTGGGCGCGGTCGATCTTGGCCTACCCATATATCTCCACCTACCGCTGGCGTTGCTCGCGGCTGCCGTGGCGGGCGGACTTTGGGGGGCGATTCCTGGCGCCTTGAAGGCCTGGTCCGGCGCGCACGAAGTCATCACCACGATCATGCTCAATTACATCGCGTTCCGCGTGGTCGCGTACACGTTGAATGAGGCAGATAGCTGGTTGCCGGTCAACCCGATGTTGCAAGCGTCCGATCCCGTCGAAAAGTCCGCCAAGTTGCCGATTATCTTGCACGGCACGCGTTTGCACGCCGGCTTCTTGCTTGCGCTCGCCGCGGCCGCGGTGCTCTGGTATCTGCTCTTCCGGACAATATTTGGTTATCGGATTCGCACCGTCGGCTCTAGCCGAGGAGCCGCCGACTACGCCGGTTTCTCCTGGAAGCGCACGATCATCGTCGCGATGTTCACCGGCGGGCTGATGGCCGGTCTCGGCGGGGCCGCCGAAAACCTCGGCTTGCAAGGGCGCGTCTACAACATTTCACCCGGCTATGGATTCACCGCGATTGCCGTCGGTCTCGTCGGCCGCAATCATCCCCTTGGGATCGTGCTCGCCGCGTTGCTCTTTGGCGCATTGCGATCGGGCGCGACTGAGATGCAAAACACCGCCGGAACTTCGAAAGAGCTCGTTCAAATCCTACAAGGACTGGTGATTTTGTCCGTGTCGGGATTCTCGTCGATCGGGTACTTGATGCGAAGACGAACGACGCGGCGGCGGGCCGAACCCGCGGTCACGACGACCGTCGGCGTCGAGCCTGGATATGAAAATCCGGCGATCTAGCGCTCGCGAGCGGATGAACGGGAGTCGACGTTGGGGGATTTCTTTACTGTAGCTCTGCTCACCGCGACGTTGCGGTTCACGACGCCGCTGCTCTTCGCGGCGATGGGCGGGTTGCTCTCCGAACGCTCGGGCGTGATGAATATCGCGCTCGAAGGCTTCATGCTCGTCGGCGCGTTCTCGTCAGTCATTGGCACGTATTACCTGCATAGCCCCTGGCTCGGATTAGTGTGCGGACTGCTCGCCGCAGGCGCCTCCGCCGGGATCCATGCCTTTTGGTGCATTACGCTGCGGGCCGATCAGATCGTGGCGGGCACTGCCATCAATCTCCTCGGCGCGGGCGTTCCGGCTTTTCTCTTGCAGCGCCTGTTTGGCGTCTCCGGGCGCTCACCGCAAGTCGAGAAGCTGCCGAACTTCGCAAATGGCGTCAACGTGCTCGTGCCCGTGGCCTTCATCCTTGTCCCGGTCATTCACTACCTGCTCTTCTCGACCAAACCTGGTCTCCGAATCATGGCCTCGGGCGAGCACCCCCAGGCGGCCGAAGCGGTCGGCATCAACGTGACCATCTTCCGCTACACCTGCGTGATCGCGAGCGGTGTGCTCGCCGGCGCCGGCGGCGCGTTTCTCTCGATCGGAGATGTCCCGATCTACACAACCGGGATGACCCAGGGCCGCGGCTTTATCGCCCTGGCGGCGGTGATTTTTGGCAACTGGACCCCCATCGGCACGTTAGGCGCGTCGTTTCTCTTCGGCGCTTCGCAGGCGTTCCAGGTTCAGGCGCAAGCGGCCGGGTTGCCGATCTCGAAGGACCTGCTAGTGGTGCTGCCGTACGTCTTGACCCTCGTTGCCATCACCGGGCTCGTCCGCCATTCACGGCCGCCCGCCGGTCTCGGCCAACACGCGACCGCGGAATAATCAAGCGACGTAAGCCCTGTCATACCCAGCACCCGCGCCATCAGCGCCCGCTCGTCATCGTTGGTTGAGAAACATTGGCGTCACGCATGCCCGCCCTCCGCGAACGCCTCGGTGCACTCCGGCGAAAAGTGCGACGCAGACGCAAGCTAGACCGTTCCGCTCCGAATGCTAGAATCGGCCAATTCTGCCAGTGTCTCGATGCGGCCGGGCTTAGACAGAGACGGAGCGGCGCATGACGGAAACTCTCCTCAATTTGGTCTCCCGCGATCTCTTGCTCGACATTCCGCCCATGCCGCGCGCTTTGATCGGCGCCGGGCTTTATCAACGCGCCGGCATCGAAGCAAAAGAGATGGGCTTCAAGCGGGCGTTGATCGCGACAACGGGGCTGCGCGGCACGGGCATCGTCGAGGAAATCGCGGCGCTGCTCAAGACCGAAGGTGTCGAGCCAATTATCTACGACCAGATTGAGTCGAACCCTAAAGACACGAACGTGATGGACCTGTACCAGCTCTACACCAGCGAGCGCTGCGATGGCTACGTTTCGATCGGCGGGGGCAGCGCGCACGATGCGACGAAGGGTGCGCGCTTCGTCGGCGCGCACGACGGCCGGGCAATCAACGAGTTCCGCGGCGCCCCGCATGCCCAGCGCGCGCCAACCCCGCCCCATATCGCGATCAACACCACGTCCGGCACCGGCTCCGAGACGACCAAGATGTCAGTTCTGACTGATACAACCTCCGACGATGCGCCGCGCAAGTGGGTCATACGCTCGGATGCAACCGTGCCCACCATCGGAATCAACGACCCCGTGCTGCACATGACCATGCCAGAAGATCTCACCGCGTTCTGTGGCTACGACGTGATCGCGCATGCCAGCGAAACCTTCTTCTCGCCACACGCAAATCCTCATTCGCGCGCTCTGGCCACGGAATCGCTGCGGCTCGTCGCGACCAACTTGCGCGAATCCGTTGCCAATCCGAACAACTACGAGGCGCGGACGAACGTGATGTGGGCGCAGTGGATGGCAGCGATGAGCTTCATGAGTGGCAAACTCGGAATCGTCCACGGTATCTCGCACGCTGTCAGCGCCTACTATGACACGCACCACGGGCTGAACTGCGGCATCATCTTGCCGCGTGCGTTGGCGGATGCGGCGGCAGTGGCGCCGCGGGCGGTTGCGGAAATCGCGCGCTGCATGGGCGAGGAAACGACCGGGCTTTCGCCGTCGCGCGCAGCCGATAAGGCGGTCGAGGCGATGGCCAGATTACTGACCGATCTCGAAACGCCGCAGAATTTCACATCGATCCGCAAGTACACGAATTCGCGCATGGGCATGGGCCCGTATGTCGACTGGGGGGGCGAGCAGATCACGGGCGATGCGACGGACATCGAGCGCGTGACGAGGCACATCATCGAGGAGGGCCCATTTCAATTCAGCGCTCGCCCGATGACGCCGGAACGGATCCGCGCGATGGTGACCGAGACGATGACCGAAACGCTCTAGAGGCACGTGCTCGGATGACGACCCAATTCGATCGCCCGGAAGACGTCCAACATGCCCTGCTGGCGCAGGGGTATCTCGCTGATCTCGCAACCGCGACCGTCGTTCTCCTTGGTCTGAAGCTCGACAAGCCATTGCTCGTCGAAGGCCCGGCCGGTGTTGGCAAAACCGCGCTCGCGACCTCATGGGCGCAGGCGACGGCTCGCGACTTGATTCGGCTCCAATGCTATGACGGACTGGACGAAGCCCGAGCACTGTATGAGTGGTCCTACGGCAAGCAGTTGCTGGCAACCCAACTCGTGCGCGAACGCTTAAGCAAGGACCTTGCGGAAGCCGTGTCGCTGACCGACGCGCTCGCTCATCTCGAAGAAGGCGGCGCGGTCGACGCGTTCTTCTCCGAGCGCTTTCTCGTTCCCCGGCCGCTCTTGCAAGCGATCCGCTCGCCCACGCCCGTGCTGCTTCTGATCGACGAGGTCGACCGCGCGGACGAAGCGTTCGAAGCGCTTCTGCTGGAAACGCTCAGCGATTATCAGGTCTCGGTGCCCGAACTCGGTCCCTTGCGCGCGACCCATGTGCCGGTTGTGATCCTCACCAGCAATGCCACTCGTGACCTCAGTGACGCCTTGAAGCGAAGATGCCTGCACATCGCGCTCGACTATCCCAGCGCGGAAACGGAGCGCGACATTGTCCGCCTCGCCGTGCCCGGCATCGACGAGCGCTTAGCCGCCGCCCTCGTCGAAGCGATCGGCCAGATTCGCTTGCTCGACTTGCGCAAGCGCCCCAGCGTGGGCGAAACGCTCGATTGGGCGCGGGCCTTGATAGCGCTCGGCGTCGACTCCCTCGACAAGCCGAGCATCCTCGCGACGACGGGCGTCATCGCGAAATACGCGACCGACGCGGAACAGATTCGCCATGCCCTCGCCGGCGACTAAGGGCCGCAAGTCGTCGCCAACCGCGCCGGTGAATCGGATCGTCGGGTTCGGCCGCCTGCTACGAGCCAACGGCGTTCCCGTCTCGCAAGCCGAAATTGCTGATGCCCTCCGTGCCATCGAGACCATGCCGGAGGCCATACGGACGCGCGCAGGACTTGCGGCGACGCTTGCCGCGACGCTGGTAAAGCGCTCATCTGACCTCCCGGCGTTCCGCAAGCTGTTTGCGTTCTGGTTCGAGATCGAGCGACCGCTGAACGACTCCCATTCCCATGTTCAACAGCAAGTTGGGACCGCTGAACTTGCTGGCGTCGATCTGCTGCCCCGGCCAGGCGCGGCGATCGATGCGGGCCAAGCGCGGCACGAGCACGGGACCCGCGTGAATCTGCGGCAGTTCTTCGGCGAAGGCGTTTCGCGGCCCGAGCACGACCATCACGCCGGCGATCGCTTGCGGCTGACCTGGCTCGGCAGCGAACTCGAATACGATCAGTCGGCCGGCGCTCCGCCGCTGGAGGCAGGATTCGCCGGCAGCTTCGGCCTGCGCCGGGTCGCCACGAGCGGACGCCCGGGCGCGTTGCGGCCACCGTCCACGGTCGAGATTCCTCGCTCTGTCGTCATGAACGGGCTCCGCGAGCTGTTCGATGCGAGCAACCCGGACGAACAATTTCTTGCTTGGCTCGAGAAGCACGCATCCGGCATCCGGCGCGAGCAGCGAGCAATGACCTCTGATTTGTGGCCGGTCATCGACGAAGACGCGGCTCAATCTGCGCTACCCGATCTGCGCTGGGATGCGCTCTCGATTGAGGACCTCACTCGCCTCGAACGCACCGTTCACCGCCTGGGGAAGCAGCTCGGCGGCGCGCCGGGAAGTCGGAAGGTGTCGCGGCGAGGCCGGCTCGACGCCCGCCGCACCTTTCGCCGCGCCGCTGCCACCGGCGGCGTCCCGTTCACGCCGGTCTTCCGTGCCCGCCGCGAGGATCGGCCGCGCCTGATCGTGCTCTGCGACGTCAGTCTCTCCGTGCGCGGGGCGGCCAGATGGCTGCTCGCCGTTAGCCAAGCCGCGCAACGACAAACCGGACGGGTGCGTACGTTCGTCTTCGTGCGGCAACTCAGGGACGTGACCTTGACGCTTGCACAAAGCAATTTCGACGACGCAATCAGCAATATCTTCGGCGGCAAGCTGATCGACACCTCCGAAGCCAGCGACGGAGGACATGCCCTTGGCGAACTGCTCAAGCATCAGGTTGAACTGCTGACCGCAAAGACCACGTTGCTGATTCTCGGCGACGCGCGCAACAACGGCAACGACCCAAATCTGCCCGCGCTTGCCGAGCTGCGGCATCGCTGCCGGCACGTCATTTGGCTCACCCCCGAACAACGCGGCACTTGGAGCCTGGCGGGCTGCGATCTTCCACGCTATGCAACTCACTGCGATCTTGTGGCGACGGTGAGGACTCCGCACGACCTCGAACGGGTGGTAGCGACGATATCGACCGGCATTTGCTAGCGTCACGCGTAGCACAGCAGCTGTCGTTCCATGGTTGCGCTTGAGCGCGTACAATGCGCCGCAACATTGGGGAGCGAAAACGCGGGGAGCTGAATCGCGACCGCGAGGGCGACGGCGCGGTGCACCTGCGCGTGACCAGGGAGCAGGGAGGCGGACGAAACATGTCAGCACGCACGCCGGAGCGGACTCGCCTTGGTTATGGCGCGAACGTTCCCGGCGGAGATCAGCTCTCGTGGTACTTCTTCCGCGTTTCCGGCATCATGCTTGTCATTCTAGCCCTCGGGCATATCCTCATCACGCACTACCTCAACGTCCCCTCCGACACCACGTTTGATTTCGTCTCAAAGCGCTGGGCCAATCCGCTCTGGCGGTCCTTTGATTGGTTGCTGCTGTTGATGGCACTCTGGCATGGATTGCTCGGACTCCGCCTCTCAGTCACCGACTACGTGCGGCCCGCCGGCTGGCGCGTGCTGGGGAACTCGGTTGTGTGGGTGATCGGCATCGTCTTCACTGTCGTCGGTTCGATCACGATCTTGACGTTCAACGAGGCGCAGGCGCGGAACAACACTGGGCCGCTTGCCGACGCGCATTGGATCGCCGATGCGCTCGGGTACTCGCTCTTCGTCTTCGCGGTTGGAACCTATGTCGGGGCGATTGCGCTCATCGTCTGGGTCGTGCGCAGTTTGCGTGCGGGCGGTCCGCCCATCTACGCGGGCGACACCGGACAATATGCCTGGGCGCTCCACCGCGCAACCGGGCTCGGCGTCCTCTTTTTCTTACTGGTCCATATCCTCGACATCATGTTGATCGGGCTCGGGCGCGAGGTTTATGACAAGTCGGTCGATTTCTATGGGAACGCCTTCCTGCTGCCGATGGAAATCGCGCTCGTCGGCGCATTGATCTATCACAGCCTCAACGGCGTCCGCATCATTCTCATCGATTTCTGGGCGATGGGCACGCGTCAGCAACGCCAACTCTTTTGGGCCGCCCTCATTGGGGCCCTCGCCCTCACCATACCGAGCGCGATCATCATCCTGGCGCATGAGCTGTAGGGCTCTTTGCTTGACAACCTGAGGAGGCTACTCTCGATGCCACCGGGTCCGGTTCCTGCTCAGTTCCATGATGTCCTCGGGAGCACAGCGTTAGGGCATCTGGCGACGATTGACGAGCACGGGCTGCCCAACGTCAACCCGGTCTGGTTTCTGTGGGATGGCGAACACGTGCTGCTGAGCGTGCGGCCGGTGACGAAAAAGTACAAGAACCTCCGTGCCAACCCGCACCTGGCCATGTCGTTTCTCGACCTCGCCAATCCCTATCACTACGTCGAGATTCGCGGCGAAATCGTCGATTGGGAGCTCTTTACGACCCTCGATTTCGTCAACCTGCTCGCCCGCAAATACACCGGCGCTGACTACACCCACGGTTTTCCCGGTGAGGAACGATATAAGGTCACGATCCGCGTGAACGCCTGGACGGGTCAGTAGCGAGCGGCATGATCGCCGAGAATCCACCTCAGAGCAGGCGTAGCCAATCCCACAACGCGAGGATTTGATCCCGAATTTGGGCGGGCGCCCGGCTCGATCAATGCGCTGGGCGCATCAAATAGTTTAGCGGCGAAGGGCATCCAGCCTTCGGCTCGTTCATGCCCGGGAAAGTGGATCGTGACAACGAAGATCGAGCGCGGATAACGCTCGATCTGCCTCCGTCCCCTCGCATAACCCGTCGTATCAACCGCCTCTCAGCATGTTGCCGCCACGCAGGCAAACTGCCCCACAGGGCTTCGACGTGGCACGCAATTTGCCACCTTAGAGGTGGGGAACCCGCCCCGCTGTTCATATGGAGGTGTGCCGTTATGGCCACAACAAGCAGGGTTACTTGGAATCCAATGTCGGATCAGGATTACGGGCTGATCCCCGGCAAGGACGTCTATAGCCGGGACGACGAGAAGGTCGGGTCGATCAAGGAGGTTTGGCATCCGGAGGCTGATTTCCCAGCTTCACGCGGCCAGCATTATTTCTTGATGGACCCCGGTCTGCTCAAGGACTGGTTCGGTGGCTTTGACAAGCTCTACTTGCCGGAGAGCAATATCGAGAGTGTCACGGCTGACCGCGTTGTCCTCAACATGACCAAAGACGAAATCAAGCGGGCGGACTGGGCTAAGGTCCCCGCTGGCTGGGATACATACAGCACCTACTAATTCACCGCGGAGCGGCCAGGTCACGG
>JBJMMD010000017.1:0-112262 GCA_045804965.1 Thermomicrobiales bacterium
CGGGCAAGGGCGCCCACTACTCCAACACCGGCTACATCCTGCTCGGCCTGATCATCGAAGAGGCGACCGGCCAAGGGTACGCCGAGCGATTGCATGCCCGGATCCTTGACCCCCTTGGCCTGGAGGACACCTTCTACGCCGCAACGGAGCCGGTACCCGGTGAGAAGGTCGACGCCTATCAACAGATCGAGGGCAAGCTCGTTAACGTCAGCGCCATCGACCTCTCATCGCCGGGGGCGGCCGGGGCCATGGTGTCGACAACGCGGGACCTGGCCCGGTTTGCTGAGGCTCTGATCGGCGGGGAGCTGCTCCGGCCGGCGACCCTGGCGGAGATGGTCACGTTCATCCCGTCGGGGCGGCCGAACTTGGAGGTGGGCTTGGGCGTCTTCCGGTGGCAAATGCCCAGCGGCGCGCTCGTGGGTAACTCCGGGGACGGCATCGGGTCCGCCGGCCGCATGTACCAGCTCGCCGACACGGACCTCACCCTGGTGCTGCTCGCGAACACCAGCGACGCCGAGACTGTCGATGCCGTCTTCACCGAGGCGGTTCGGGTGGCGCTCGAAACGGACCTGGCAACCGGCTAGCCGCCCTGGGCGCGACCGCCAGCTGGGTGCGTCGCCGCGCTTGATCCCCGCTTCCGGCGGGCAACCAGTGACGAACGCTTTCATTACGGAACGAAGGGAGTCTCACATCATGCCATCAACAGCAGATCTCGCACGGGTTTGTGCCCGTCGACCGTGGCGTGTTCTCGGCATCTGGCTCGTTCTCCTCATCCTCGCCGGAATCGCCGGCACCGGCCTCGGTGACGCATTCACGAACGAGGGTGACTTCACGAACAATCCGGAATCGGTGAGAGCCGACGACTTGCTCAAAGATCGGATGCGTGGAGGAGCGGACGAGGCGGTGACCGAGACGGTCATTATCCACTCCGACAGCATCACCGTTGACGACGCGGCGTTCAGGCAGGTCGTCGAGCGGACAGCGGCCGAGTTGCGTGAGCTGCCCGAGGTCGTTGCCGACGTCACCACCTACTACGGCGCCGTCGAGGCAGGCGCCGCCGATGCCACAGGGCTGGTTTCGGCGGATCGGCACTCAACGATCGTCCCGGTCACCTTCGTCGGTGATATTGACCAGGCGGCCGACAACCTCGATGACTACATGAGCGTGATTGATCGCCAGGGCGCGGACGGCATTCAGGTCCTGACGGTCGGCGATGTATCCGTCGGTGACGAGTTCAACCGGCTCGCCGAGCAAGACCTGTTGAAAGGCGAAGGGCTCGGCCTGCTTGCCGCGCTCATCATTCTTGTGATCGTCTTCGGTGCCCTCGTCGCCGCGGGCGTCCCCATCGTGCTCGCGCTCGTGTCCATTTTCGTCGCCGTCGGGCTCACCGCTTTGCTCGGCCGGGTGATGCCACTTTCCTTCTTCATCGTCAACATGATCACGATGATTGGCTTGGCGGTCGGCATCGACTACGCGCTCTTCATCGTCTCCCGCTACCGCGAGGAGCGCCGGCGGGGCCGCCCCAAGCACGAAGCGATCGAGGTCGCCGGCGGCACCGCCAGTAAGGCCGTCTTCTTCTCGGGCACGACTGTGGTGCTGGCGCTCTTGGGCATGTTCTTGATCCCGACCGTGATCTTTCGCAGCCTCGGCGCCGGGGCGATTCTGGTCGTGATTGTCGCGGTAATCGCCACCCTGACGCTCGTGCCGGCGCTGCTAAGTCTGCTCGGCGACAAAATCGACTGGCCCCGCCGTCGCCACTACGATGCCGCTACTGCGGCGGCGCAGGCAAAGTACGACCAGGAGACCATCCACAGCGGGTTCTGGGGCGGCGTCACCCGGACCGTCATGGCCCGCCCCGTGGTCAGCGTCGTGCTTGCGGCCGGACTGCTGGTCGCACTCGCCCTGCCGTACATCGATCTGAAGCGCGGCCAGGGAGGCGTCGAGACGCTGCCGCCGAGCGACGTGAAGACAGCCTTCCTGCTGCTGAGCCGGGACTTCCCGCAGGGACGGCTGGCGCCGGTCGGCGTAGTCATCGATGGTCCAAAGACTCCAGAGGTCGAGGCTGGAATCGACCGGCTCATCACGGCGCTAGGTCAGGACACGCGGTTTGGCCCCGCGGAGCCAGTGCAATGGAATTCTGCGGTCGACCTCGCGCTCCTGCGGATTCCGCTCACGGTGGACGCGAGTTCCCCGCAAGCGCTGGCAGCGGTCAACCTTCTGCGAGACAAAGAACTCCCCGCGGCCTTCGCGGAGACGCCGACCGAGGTGCTGGTCACTGGCGCGCCCGCCTTCAACGCGGACTTCGAAGCGGTAGTCCGCGACTACACGCCGATTGTCTTTGCCTTCGTCCTCGGCTTGAGCTTCGTGTTGCTGATGCTTGCCTTCCGCTCGGTTGTTGTCCCACTCAAGGCGATCATCATGAACTTGCTCTCGGTGGGCGCGGCGTACGGGCTGCTCGTGCTGGTCTTCCAGAAGGGGCATGGCGCCGATTTCTTCGGCTTCCAGCAGACCCCGACGATCGAGAATTGGATTCCAATCTTTCTGTTCTGCGTGCTCTTCGGTCTGAGCATGGATTACCACGTCTTCCTGCTCAGCCGCATCCGCGAGCACTACGACGCCACCCATGACAACCGCGAGTCGGTGGCGGTCGGGCTGCAATCAACAGCACGCATCATCACCGGCGCGGCGCTGATCATGGTTGCCGTTTTTGCCGGCTTCGCCAGTGGCAAACTCGTGATGTTTCAGCAGATGGGGTTCGGCCTCGCGGTGGCGGTCTTCCTCGACGCCACGATCGTGCGCTCGGTCCTGGTGCCGGCCAGCATGGCCCTGCTCGGCGACCGCAACTGGTACATGCCGAAGTGGCTGACGTGGCTCCCCGATCTTCGGGTCGAAGGTGTTCCTTCGCTGCAGCCTGTGTCCTCACCGGAGGCAACTACCGCCGACTAGAGGCGGAAATCATCAGTTCGTCGATCTCGAGCCCATTGAGGCAGAGCATGCAAGAAGGGCGGCAGTATGGCCGCCCTTCTTCGCGTCCTGGGCAGGTACAATCCCCAATCCTGAGGCGAGACGATCCCGAAACCCAATTGCGTGGCAAATGTGCAGGTTCCGCGTGGCGACTGCGCGTGGTGAACGGTTCTCCGGCCGCGCAGACTGAGAACGTGGCAGCGACGGCGCTGGCCAGTCAGTTCAAGGAGAATCCCGCCATGGTCCCTGGATCGACCTTTCTTGCCCCCGGTCAGCGCTATGCACCTCCTGGCACGCCGACCTGGCGTCTGCAACCTCAAGTCACGGTCCTCCAGGTGTGCCGTGACCCTGACGGCGTTCAACACATCGTTCACCGCTGCCCGGCCGGCAGGGTGCTTGTGACCCTGGCTGCCGAACTCGAAGCAGCGGTGGAAGCAGGGCGCCTCGTTCCCGTCGCGGGCGCAGGCCGGTCCCACTCTTGCTAGGAAACGACCGATGGATGCCTGGTTTGTCGTCCTCGTTCTCGTGGTTGTGCTCGTTGCCGTCGACTTGGGTACAGGGCCGAACCGCAGAAGGCGGCGGGAACAGCGCACCCGCTGAAGGCTGGCCCCATGGCACGCCGCCGGTTTCCAGCGGGCGTGCGGCGAGTCACTTCGCCGGGGCGATGATCATCCTCCGTGCCCTAGAACAAACGGGCTTGAAGTAGCTTTCCGCTCAGAACTCGCGGCTACAATGATCACCTCCTCGGAGGAGGAACACGCTGTTGATCAGGTAACCGGCTGCGGGACCGGGGCGGGGAGCAGATGTGAGGAGCTCCGAAGCGGCGACAATCGACAGACCGATGGTCGCTCATCTTGCTGTGAGCCGCACGTTTGTGATTGATCTTTGCCTCGTGCTGGGGCTCTTTGCGATCACCCTCTGGCGCCTGCTTCCGGCGGTCGACTCGACCCCATTTCACCGGGACGAAGCGCGCTGGATCGGCAACTCGGCGCTGCTCCGCGAGTGGCGTCATCCCCTCGGGATCAGATGGCAGGACGAGGGCTACCCCGATCTCTACGGTACCCTTGACGAGCGCAACCGCCGGCGCTCCCAGCCGCCGCTGGCGATGTACTACATCGGGGCCGGCCTGCTGCTCCAAGGCCACGATCTCCCGGGTACCGGCTACTGGATCATGGACAAAGGGCCGAAGTGGAACACCGCGCACGGCAACATGCCCGCGTCCGGCGATGTCCGCGCCGCTCGCCGCACGAGCATCTTCGCCGCCGGTCTGACCGTTATCGCCCTCTTCCTCATTGGTTCAGGCCTCACCAACCGGGTAGGCGGCGTCGCGACGGCGCTGATCTACGCCGTGCATCCACTCGTCCTCGACGTGTCCACCCGAGCCTGGTCTGATCCCTTGCTCGTCTTCTGCATCGCGCTCGCGGCGCTCGCCGCTGGCCGCCTGGCAGCGCGTCCGACCTGGGCCAGCGCCGCGCTGGCCGGCCTCTTCCTCGGCTTGGGCGGGGCGACGAAGCTCAGTCCCCTGGCAATCGCCGGTGGGCTGGGCGGGCTTGGAATCGCCATGGTCGCTTGGTCATTCCTCGGGCCCGGCGCATCTGCCGGGCATCTCCGGCGACTCGGCGTCCGGCTCGTCGCGGTCCCCCCCATCGCTTCCCTCGTTTTCGTGGCGGTCTATCCGTATCTCTGGAAAGATCCAATTGCGCACACGCGGTGGATGCTCGACTTCCGCACCGAGAGCTTCCGCCTGCAAGCGCTAAGCTTCCCACCGGCAAAGGTCTCCAGTCGCACCGATGCTTTCCGCCGGGTTGGTCGTGAACTCGGCGATCGCTTCAGCGCCGGCGGTCTGATCGCCAAAAACCTCGCGCACCACCTCGGCACCGGTGATTGGACGTGGCTCCACGATCTCGATCTCCTGCTCGCCAGCGCCGGTTGGATCGTGATCGCCGCCATCGCCATCCGGCGCGGCACCGCCAACCCTCCGATCTTGATCGCGGCCGTTATCGGCGGCCAGGCGCTCTTCATCGTGCTCGCGATGGGCGTCGAGTACGCGCGCTACCTCATGCCCGTCCTACTCGCCGTCGCGGTCGGCGCCGGCGCGATCTTCGGAGTGGGGTGGGAGATTGTTGCCCACGCGACGATGCCGCGACGCCGGGCTGGAAGTGACTCTTCCCCGCTACGCCAACGAAGCCACGCTGCGGAAGCTGAGCACGCACCGTGTTCACCGTAGGGGCGCTTGGGTTTGGCCGGTGTTTAGCCGGTGACGTCGGTCGTACCAACTCGCTACGGCGTCGGGGTCGCCGTCACTCCGGGTTTGACTGAACCCAGGGCGTCCTCGGCCGCCTGCAAGACTTCGTCGCCAGGATTGAGGAGATGCTCGGCCGTGGCGAGTACCGTGACATTGGGCGCGACGCCTGTGCCTTCGATGAAGACCTTCCCGTTGCGCACGAGACGTTCGATCGAGGCCTGAAAGTAGATGCCGCCGGGCAGATTCCAGACGTAGACGCCGGCTTCGACACCGCCGGTCGGGGTGTAACCGACGATCAGGTGGTGCGGATTCTCCGCCGTCGCCGCGGCGAAGATCTCGCAGGCGCTGACGCAATCGGCGTCGACCAAAACCGCGACGGGCTTGTCCCACTGCGTCGGCGATGGCTCGACTTCGTCGGCCCCGACCTCGACCGTTTCGCCATTCGCGTTGATCAGCTCAGATCTGTCCAGATCGAATGGATGGTCGTAGAAACTGCCCGCGAGGATCGTGGGCGTCCCGCCCCAACCGCCGCTGTTGTCGCGCAGGTCGAGAATCAATGCCGGTGCGCCGATCGCCTTGAAGTTGTCGAGGGCGCTCTTCCAAGCAGTTGTCATCAAGACCGGGTCCGCCGCGAAGGAGCTGATCTGGATGTAGCCGATGCCGGTATCGAGCTGTTTGGCGTTGATCGGAAGCTCGCCGGCGTTCACCTCGGCGGCGTTGAGGGCTTTGTTCGCGGCCATGTCCCGGCCGTCAATGTCCCGAGAGAAGGTCATCTCGGCGATCTGCTTCGTCCCGCCCGGGTTCTGGTACTCGACGTTCACGGTGTCGCCGAGCGCGCCACGAGTCAAGAACTCGTATTGTTGCAATCGCTTCGCGTGCTCGGTCGAGACGCCGAAGAGGAGGGGCTCTTTGGCAACGTCCGCGGTCACCGGTTGCCCGTCCCAGGTCGAGACGACAGCGCCCAGCTTGATCCCAGCCAGGGCGGCCGGCAATCCCTTGGTCACTGAAATTACCAACACCTTGCCGTCGTCAGTTTCGGCGAGTCGCATGCCGAGCCGTCCGCCGACGGTCGCGGCGATTTTTTGGTTAGGAATCGCGGCGACATGGCCATCATGAAATTCGAGGGCGAAATCGTTCATTGCCAGATTGAAGGCGAGCACGTCGTTCGCCGCCTCGGCCTGTTGCACGCGGGGTCGATACGTCGCCGCGAGTGCGTTCCAATCGATCCCCTTCAAAGCGGTGAACGGGTAGCGCAATCGCAGCTCGGCGAGCAAGGCGTCGAACGCCGCGGTAAACGACTTGCCGCCGTAATCGGTGAACCCGTCGTCGCCTTCGATGATCTTAACCTCGGTTTCGGGAGCGCGGAGTTGTCGAAAGGTTGCCTTGTTGAGGTCGACCACGGTCCAGCCGGCCGGGATCGGCCCCACCGGATCGTCGGCGGTGAGGAAGACGCCATCAGAGCCAAGCCCAGTCGAGAAGAGCTGCTTATCATCGGGAGCCCAGACAACGACTGAGCCGCCGACGACATCGTTGTCGCCGACCGTCACCTCGAGCGAGGAGTCGGCCGTGCCCCAACCGCCGCCCTCTTGTGGTCCTACGAACGCATCGCCGACGAAGTTGACCGTGAACTCGACCGAGTAGATTTGCACGCCCTTGCCATCGCCCTGGCCGTGGCCGACGTCGTTGATCGTGCCTTGAGGCGTGCGCGGGAGATGCAGGGCGAAGGTTGCCCCGGTAGCGGCATTACCCACGACGGGCGCAATGATCTGGCTTTCGATTGGCGGGGCGAGCGAGCGGTCGCGCTTGATGTACGCGGTCATATCGACCAGCATCATGTAGGTATCGGAAAAGCTCGATAAAGTGAACGGATTGGTGACGACGATATTGCCCGTGACCGTGTCGACGCCTCCCGAATCCTGCGCCGCGGCGGGTCCCCAGATGGCCGCAAACGTGCTCACCAGGAGCAGTACGATCGGGCCGAGATGCCAAAATCGTTGCCAAAGTATCGCGCGCCGCCGCATTCCAATTGCCACGAATCAATACTCCTCGATCCAACGGCCCCGCTGCCCCATCGCCTGTTTCGGTAGTTTGCAAAAATGGTTGACACGTATCCTACGGTATCGAGGGAAAGGTTGGTTGTCGGGAGGCATTCCATGCCCGGGCTGGCAGTCCTCATCTTTTCCTATTCCTTCGCGGCTATGCCGCGACGTCGGGCTCAAAGTGACCCTTCCCCGCGAAGTCGACGAAGCCTCTGCGAGGCTGAGGACGAGGCGGATTCGGGGCGTGCCGTCTCCCGTCAGCCCTGGATGGGCTTCGTGTTTCGTAGCCCGGGGTTCAAAACCCCGGGCACGCGGCACAAGCCGCGTAGAATTACGTCGGTAGAGATAAGGGCTGAGCACGAAGGTGCCGCTCGCGACCGGGAAGGAGACACGCTGATGGACAAGCCACTTTCTTGCGACACCTCGGTCGTCCTCGGTTCGTTGACGTTCGACGGATCGGTCATCTTCGCCAAGAACAGTGACCGGCCCCCGAACGAGTGCCAACCGCTCCACCACAGTTCCCGCCGGCAGCATCCGGTCGGCGCAACCGTGAAGTGTCAATACCTCGAGATTCCCCAAGTCGCGGAAACGTGGGAAGTGATCGGCTCGCGCCCGTACTGGTTGTGGGGCTTCGAAATCGGCGTCAACGAGTGGGGTGTGACGATTGGTAACGAGGCGGTTTTTACCCTCGAACCGTTCGAGGAGCGCGCGCTGATCGGTATGGACCTCCTCCGCCTGGGCCTCGAGCGCGCCCAAGATGCCGATGCGGCGGTTCGGATCATCGGCGAGCTCGTCGAGCGGTATGGCCAGGGTGGATCGTGCTACGCCACGGGCGACAGCTCCTATCACAACAGCTTCATCATTGCCGACCCAGCCCGAGCCTGGGTGCTGGAGACGGCGGGGCGCCACTGGGTCGCGCGTCGCGTTGAGAATCGCGCGTCCATTTCCAATCTGCTGACCATTGGCGACGAGTGGGATGCCGGTTCCAGCGGCGTCATCGCGCACGCCCAGCAGCAAGGGTTGGTGGACGGCGAGGCGAATTTCGCGCGCGCCTACCAGGACACAACCAACGATCCGTTGCCCGGCGCGTGCCGGCTTGAACGGGCACAGACTGTGCTGCGAGGGTACGGAAATCCCGTAACAATCGCTGAGATGATGGCCTTATTGCGTGATCACAGCGAAAACTCACTGCCGACCGGAGCGGAGCCTGTACCGACCCTCTGCATGCATGCGAACCCCGCGCTCTTGGCCGAAACGGCGGCAAGCATGGTCGTGCACATACGGCCAAATCGCCCACAATTGCTGGCGACGACGTGCTGGACTGCCTTCGGCTCGCCCTGTCTGAGCGTCTTCCGGCCGGTCTATCCGCACGCGGTCGGTTTGCCTGCCCACCTCGACGTCGGAACCGACGCATTCAATCCAGCGTCACCCTGGTGGGTCTTCGAACGTATGCAGCGGATGGTCGCGCGCACGCCCAGTCTCGCTCCGCAGGTCCGCATCGCCTTCACTGCGCTCGAGCAGACGTTCATCCACGAGGCGGCCGAAGCGGAAGCGACCGCATCCTGTCATCTCGACCGCGGCGAAACCGACGCCGCGGTCAGCGTCCTCCAAACCCTCGTCGCCTCCACCACAGCCCGCGCCGTTGCTTTAGCCGAGACCATCACCCGCGACCTCAGCGCCCAGGCGGACGCCATACCGAGCCCCGAGATAACCCAGTTCTGGGATGGCCTCGAACGCGAGGCCGGCGTCGGGTTGTAAGGACGCACAGCCGTGCGCCCAGGACTGAATTCAATCTGGTTTGCTATTGCCAACCGCCGTGTCCCCACGGGCGCGCACACACCGTGCGCCCCTACGACGAGAGATCAATCGCCGGGGATTGTCACTCCGGTCTGAGGCGCGGTTCCGCGTGGGCCAGCCGCGATCCTATAGCTCTTTGCGTCGGGCGCCGGCGGGTGACGATCACAGCGTTCAAAGCTATGCCTCGCGGCACTGCCGAGCGGCTGCGGTCAGCGACGAGCTGCCATCAGGATGCGCTTGAAGGTATAGAAGTACGGCGAGTGATCGCCGATGATTGCAAGCAGGCGCGCACGGTAGCGGCGGACCAGCTCGCCGTAGTCGGCGGCTGAGAGCACGCCCTGGAAGCGGGTGAGCGAGGTGCCTTTTGTCCACTCGACGACGTCCGCGGTGGACGGCAAATGGTGGCCATATACCTGCAGGCGCACGTGGACATCGAGCAGCTCGAGGCCATCGAGCATCTCGGCGTACCGCTCCGGCGGCAACACGTTGACAGCGACTGGATCGGTCGGCGCCGGTCCCTGAAACGCGCCGGCCATCGAGTCGGCCGCTTCCCGCGCGCAGATGTGGGAGGGATGGTCCGCGTTGGCCGGCACCTGAACGGCAAGCTGACCATTCGGTCGCAACGAGTCGGCCCATCGCGCTAGCACCGCAGGATGGTCAGGTATCCAGTGCAGCGCGGCGTTGGAGATGATGACGTCCCATGCCGTAGGTTGATGAAAAGGCTCGATGTCGGCCTCTTCGAACCGGACCGCCTCGGACGCGAATGGAGGTGTCGAGGCCAACATCGTGGGCGAGTTGTCGAGGCCGACGACCTCCTTGGCCCCGAGGAGGCCGGGCAATTGCGCTGTGAGATTGCCTGTGCCGCACCCGAGGTCAGCCACGCGCCCACCCGCGACCGGGGTGAGGAGCGCGACGAGATCGAAGAACGGTTGGCTGCGCTCGCGAGCGAAGCGCTCGTACTGCGTAGGGTTCCATGCGTCGGTCATATCCCTGCATCCTAGCTGTTTTCACGTGCCGGCGCCCATCAAGTCCCGAGAGAAAGCAGCAATGCCGTGACAACGAATCAATTGCCGCAATTTCGGCGAGCAACGACCCCCCGGCCGGGCTAGGCCGGGAGGATAGTCCCCGGAGAATATGCACCCTTAGGTCATGGCCCGATCGGCCAGCCACCGATACGCTCGAGTCAGGATTCACTCGTCCTCGCCAGAAGGATCTCGGCCATGTCCGCCCAGCTGCTTTCCCGCCGCCGCGCGCTCCGCCTGCTTGGGGGCGCCGCCCTCGCCGCCGTACCGGTCTTCCGCCTCGCCGGGGATGCCTCCGCCGCCCGCAGTTGGTGCCGGGCCGACCCGCTCTTGCGCATCGCCGGTCAAGACGTTCATGTCTACATCACCAGTTCCATCGCGATGCTGAACGCCGCCACGGACAAAATCCGGCTCACAGTCACCCCGCCGTCCGGGATCAGGGGCAAGATCGTCGACGTCCTCGCCGATTTCGGCAAGGGGTATGACGTGCGCTTCCTCTCGTCCTCGGCGTTGCAGGTCGTCAACGGCCAGGTTCCGGCGCTCGTTTCCGTCTACTGCCCGGCCAGAGACAGCATGCTTCCCGTGACCGTCGAATTCGCGCCAGTCGACACCGGTCCCCTGACGCCCGCCAGCGCGACGGGAACCGCCAATGCCTGGATATTACTTCGCGCAGGATAACCGTGCCGTCTTCCCGACTCGCGCAACCCGAGGCGCTCCCGATTCGGAGCGCCTCGTCTGGCAAGCCCGTATTGAGGATGGCGCGCCAGACGAGGCGCTAGTCATCAGCGAGCAGAATGCGGACGATCACCGCCGTGCGGGCGCGCTCGGCCGCGTCGTCGGTGTCAAGGCGGCGGCCGTAGGCATCGCGCCAGAACCCCTGCAAGAAGCGGATGCGGTCGGCTTCCGCCAGTTCGCGCACTTCGCCGAACGCGTGGTAATCGACGCCGCCGAGCCGGATCGTGAGGTGGCCACCGCCGACGAGGTTCCGCCACCACCGGTGGTCAGCGCGGCTGACGACATGAACGACATGGCCGTCGCGGCTGTACTCGACCGGGAAGCGGAAGCGGCGCCCGGTCCGGCGCCCGGTGATGGTTAGTAATGCCGTTCGCCGGTCGAGCAGCGCGTGCAGAGGTGAGCACAGCACGCCGGCGACGAGCGCGTTGCCAATCCTCATGAAGGCAGATGTGGCCATCGCTGCACCCATCCCGCCTGCATCCCTAGTCTGTGCAAGCGGTGCCCAGTGAACGGCAGCGTCTTCGTCGAACCATCGACAGCCCGCGCTGCAACCCTGCGCCCGAGCGGGACAGGGCCCTCACTGCACGAACTGTTCCAGTTGGCAGCCAGGTCTTGCCCAGACTCGACCTGGTCCGGAGCGCCGCCGACAGCCCGGCGGCACACCCAGCGAGCGATGAGGCGTAGATCGCTCATCCCGACCTGAACATTGTACGGAACGCGGAAAGCCAGGACGTAGACGCCGAATAGGGCGGCCATGAGTTCGAGGAAGGCGGACTCGCTCCAGTGTCAGCGGTGGGGCGAAGACGATCAGTTCTCTGGCCGCGAAGGCCGCGCGGAGCGCTGGCGCGGCATCAACATGGCGCTCTTCGTGCGCGCGAAACCACTTGATGACGACGGCACCATCGAGGACGGCCTCGCTCACTTGGCATCGCGCTCTGCCCGGATCGCGACGGTCGAGTCCTCAGCATGTCCAGCCGCGAAGAGTTCGTCGAGACGCGAGAGTGCACGGCGTGCCGCTCGCGTCGTGCCAGGGCCCTCCCACCGCATCGCGTCACGCTCAGCAAGCTCCGCGAGATATGCGCTTCGCGATAGGCCCCGGGCCTTCGCGATCCGGTCGATGCGGCGCAGCAGCGTGTCGTTGAGCGAAACAAGCACCTTCGTCATTAGGAAAAGATATCCAATACATCCTCAGCCGTCAGGCGAGCGCAAAACCTCGGCCCTTGAGCCGCGAGTCGTTTGCGCAATGTTCACCTCCGCCCTTCGATCGCAGTCACAAGCCAAAGGCGCTCATCCGGTCCTTATGCCAGACGGCGCTCCTTGATGGGAGCGCCGCTTCATTCATCTGATTCGTGGAATTCATCCGCCGTTGAACTCAAGGGCGAAATGACGACGGGTTCCGGCCCCACTTCGCCTTACATGTAGGTTTCAGCGTGATCACTTCGGTAGAGATTCGTGGCGTTCGTTCTTTCCTCTTGGACAGCCTTACAGACACTTGGGTCGAGCAGATTGAGCATCCGTAGCTCCTTCTTGTCGATTTGGGAGATCGCTTCAATTCGCTGGAAGTGATTTCCATACGTGACCGCGAACTCAGCGAGACCTTGAAGCTTGGGAAGAGCGTCGGCCAGATGGTCTCCATGCGGGTCGACAATAGACGCGCCCAAGCTACCATCCTCCCTCCGAGAGAAGAAGATGAAATCAGGCTGCATTGGTTTCCATTTCTCGCCGATCAGATACGGTACCTGAAGCGCATCATTCGCCGGCGTCGATGGGTTGCGATACCAGGCGACGACCTCGTCGCTGCTTAACTCGGCATCAACGACCGTCATTTCCCAGTTGTTCAGTGTCGCCACGGGAAAATTGCCGCGTTCGTCCGCAAGCAAGTGCCGGTCCCGGGTTGGCAGGAGGTTGTCGTCTACATCCTTCGTATTCTCGATTCGAGAAATTGGTGTCACGATCTCCATAATTTGCGGGTTGCGATCTTGCCGCCGGATTTCATTGAAGATTGCTTGCCGTTCGTCGTTCAAACTCTTGATCTGACGGCGCAATTGATTCAGCCACAACCGGGCCAGCCCATCCGCTTCGTTCTCAACGGCCCCGATGACGCCCTCTACCTCCATGAGCGCGGCGAGCTTCGCCTTTGCCGCATGGATGTCGAAGTCCTCATCATCGCTCTCCGCCAGAGCGAGCCGCTTGGCGTAGGCGTTTGCCACAGCGGCTCCGAGCGCCCGAACCGCACCTCGGTAGGCGTCATCGACTGTCCGTTCGTCCGCTACTTCCTCACGAATGGTTTCAGTAACGGACCGGTTCGCGACCGAGCTTGTGATGCGCCGAATCTCGGCTGTATAGATTTCCTGGACGCCTTGCTCTACCGCGTCCTTATGCTGAGCCATCTGACCATCGAGCACGGCAAACAACGCGTTCATCGCCTTTTCGTTGGGTTTGTCCATCAATCCATCGACGGCGATCGCCGCAGAGAGATTGAGCAACCGCTTGATTGGTTTGACATTCCCTTCGGGAATCGCCTCGCTCGGCAGCGAGGCGAGAAACTCACCGATCTCCTTTGGTACATGCGGGTTCCAAAGCATCGTGACTGGCGAGGTCAGCGCTTTGCGGCCTGATCCTGCGCTTGCGGCGCTGTCCGGGTCGTCTCTGTCAACCTTCTCTCCAACCAGCACCTTCGCAACATCGGTGGCCGTTGCCTGATTAAAGAGTGGGAGAACACAAGCCACAGAGTTCAACCGCTCGTCGGAATCAACCCGGCGCGCGAGCGGCGTGCGCACCATGCGACCGAGTAGCTGGGTGATGTGTGTGCGATCCGTGGCCGGCCGGAGCGAAAACAGGACCTCCGCGCGCGGACAATCCCATCCAGTCGAGATCGCGTCCTTGGCCAGCAGCACGCGCACATGGGCAGCCTCCTGAACATGCTGTGGCGCAATATAGGGCACGGTGTAGCCGCCTAGCTTCCGGTCTTCGTGTTCGCCAAACACATTCGCGACCCCGTCTCCATTCAGCTCAGGCCACTCCTCATGGATGAGGTCGAGCAGGCTGCTGAGATCGGTCTCCGAAGGCCTGTTCGGCACTTGCAGCACCATGAGCGGCAACACGGGGTCCCGCAATTGCTCCTTCGTCGCGTATTCAGCCCAAAGCTCGGATGCCTGACGCATGTCACGGAGCGCACTGCGCAGCAGCACGGTCTTGAAGTCGCCCGTTTCGTCGGGAAAATCGAGCAGGATCGTGTCCTTCAACAGGCCGGACTCTTGCACGGTCTTTGAGTCCACCTGGACTGAGGCGTAGAGCGTTCGGCCTTCGTAGTGAGCGGCGGTCATCGCGTCAATGAAGCGCTGTACCGTGGCCGAGATGCCCCAAACGATAGGAGCGGGCGGGATGCCATTGTGGCCATTGATGAGACGCTGGACGATGGTCGCGCGATTTGCAGTGTCCTCAGTCCTGCGCGTGACGCTCCGCATACCTCGGTGCGCTTCATCGAGAACCAGATAAAGCGTCAGATTGTCGTCCTCGATGGTGTTCTGGATGGTCTCCCAAAGGGTGTAGGTACGCTTGTCGCTACGTTCGACCCAGGTCGTCGCCGAGCCGAGCTTTTGAATGTTGAGAAAGTAGACATTGCCCGGCTCCAACCTCTCCTGATCGAAGCCGCCGTCGCCGATAATCTTCAGACGGCTCATCTCGAGCCGGTCGCCACATTCGATGATGCGATAGCGCGTTTGCTCGTTCAGGCTGGGATCGTCGGTTACCCAGAGAATCACCGCGCTTGGATCGGCCTCAACATCGTAATCCTCCGATCCCAGGAAGAGCGCTTCGATCACGGCCGTCGCCATTACGGTTTTGCCCGCGCCGGTGGTAGCCGACAGGGCAAATGCGACGAGGTCTTGCCGGTTGTGGTAGTCCTCTTTGGCGCGTTCGAGCCGCTTGAGGATTTGTCCGACAGCGTCGGCCTGATAGTCCTTCAAAATAAAGCGCACGCTTAGCCCTCCCCGCCGCTAATTTGGAATGTCCGCAAATACGCTTCATACAGTCTGACGGACTGAATATTGTGCGGAAGCTCATCCGCGATGATCTGATATTGCTTCTCGTCGTCGGTCACGATGTAGGCAATGCGCAGCCCCGTAGCGTCATTCACCGCTCCCAGGAATTCAGCCGCCGCGTCGATCTTGAACAGGATCCCGTACGTCTCTGCGATGGCGAAGGTAGAGGATGGTTTGTCGATGCGTCGACCTTCACTACCGGCTTTCATCCACAAGAGCGGTGCGATGGCCGCAAAGGCAAGCTCGTGGCGCACCCGCTCAGGATCTTCGTAAGTCAACTCGAAGAACTCCGCGTTTTCCTCGAAGCCTTCGGACATTTGGAATTCATCGATGAATTTGTACTCGCCCTTGATCGGGTCGCCATCCGGGGTTCTGCCGGTGATCGCAGCCTGAATGCGCGGTTTGGCGATGTATTCGCAGATGCCGAACTGTTCCCACTCCAGATCGCCTTGTCGGAGACCTTGCTCTGTAAAGGCCTTAGCTTCCTCCTCTGACACCTCGTTATTGGTCAGCGATATTGATCGCCGCCAGCCACCATCTTGCCGATTGAGGCGCATGACGGCGTGCGCCGTTGTTCCGGAACCCGCGAAAAAGTCGAGAACAATAGCTTCGGGCTTGTTCTGGATGAAAAATCGGAGAGAATCTTCGACGGCATACAGGGACTCTGGGAATGGAAAGCGTCGCCCTGGAAGCAACCTGTTTAGAAGTCCTGTCCCATGACTTCCTGCGTCGTGCGAAACTCGGTTCCACACTGATCGGGGAGCGACGGATCGTTCCCCCTCGGCATATTGGATTTCAAGCTCGCCTTGCGGCCCTCTACCTACCACGACTATCTCGCCACGGTCTATCTTCTCGAAGGCGTTTGACTACAGATAGTAGAAAGGGAAGGATCCCCTCTTCGGGTCAACACGCCCGGTTTTCAGGCCTCCTCGGGCGTGAATGTCTCTGAGAGTTGCCGGAATCGTCGACCAACTGTATTGCTGACCGCTACTGGATGGTGGCCACACCGCAATTGTCCCCTCTGGGACCGGGACATCCGAGTCTCGTTGCCACAATGGAACTGATTCACCAATCGAATGAATCCTATAGCATTCATTGTTAAGGAAGATTGGGTACCAGGATCCCGGGTTGTTCGAGCGAAGCCTTTTCGACCCGTCCGCGCCAATCCTCTCCACCGAACATCGGTTTCAATTGAGTAGTCCCGGCCTGACAACATATCTGAAGTGCCATAGGACATCTGGACGTCACCGACAAAAACGAAAAACAAATACTCGTCGACCCTCGAGAACTCGTTACTTCGAGCGGTGCCCTTTGGATTTATTACGCTAGTCACCATCTGGATGTTGCACCCACTGAAGATCTGTTCCAAGAGCAAGCCAAGGCGAAGGTATTCGTTCTCATCGATAGTCACGATCAGCACTGAATTCTCGGGATTGAGCAATCTCTTGGCGAGTTTAAAGCGACGCTCCATCATCGCCAGCCACTTGCTATGCCTATACGCGTCGTCGGCATCCACGTAGTCGTTGTTGTACTTCCAGTCTCTAGCTCTCGAATTGTATGGAGGGTCTATGTAGATGCAATCGATCTTGCCCTCGTAGGCGAACAGCAGCGCTTCCAGCGCGTGGAAATTCTCGGCGTTGATGACAGTATGGAACGGCTTGTTGCCGCCGCGCTCGACTTTGCCGGTGGACTTCAAGCCGGGATAAATCGGATCGCGGAATTCGGCGACAACGACGAGGTCGGTGAGCGACCGTTGCACCGTCGCCGGGTTCCCATTGCCGCGATGCTCAATCAGATGCGCAACGCGCTCATCGCCATGACCTTCGATCCGCGTGACGATCCAGATGCGCTCGTCTAAACCGTTATCCGACTCGCCCCGAGGTGCGCGGAACCGAACTTTGTCGCCACGTCGGATTTTGCGGCCCGGCAGCTCGACACTCTCCGGAATATGGCGCTCAAAGTTCAGCCCAAATTGCCTTCGGCCTGAGAGCACCTTGAATTCGCGCTCCAAGTCTCTGGCTAGGTCCGGATGGTGTTGCCCAACTCTACGAAGCAGCTCAGTCAGCCGCGACATGCCGCGTCGTCCTCCCGCCGTTGCCGTTCCCTGTATTGCAACGAGCTGTCAGGATCAGTCTATCGTTCCTGTTCCGAACAAGGCATCCCAATTCCGACAAGAATGCGAGCCGAGGCATCCTTATCTTATTTTGGTGAGTGAAAATAAGATAACGCACGGGCAATTTCCGCCATACCAAAATCGAAGAAGGTAAGGAAACCCCTCTCCCGGGCGGGAGAGGGGTTGGAGTGAGGGCTGCTAGTCCGCTGCCGAGCTGGTGCGGGGCGAAATCACGATGGGGTGCGGTTGGGGGCGGGGTTCGCCTTCGATGCGGAGGTCGGGGAGCCAGCCGAGCCAGCGCGGCATGTACCAGTTCTTGTCGCCCAGCAGCTTCATCGCCGCGGGGACGAGGATACTGCGCACGATCGTGGCGTCGATCAGGACTGCCGCGCCCAGCCCGAAACCCATCTGCTGGATGTCGACCAGGCGGCCGGAGGCGAAGGAGCCGAAGACCGCGACCATGATCAGCGCCGCGCCGGTGATGATCCGGCCGGTCGATTGCAGGCCGACCGCGACCGATTCCTCGTTCCGCTGCGTCAGGTCGTAGTGCTCGCGGATCCGGCTGAGCAGGAAGACGTGGTAATCCATGCTCAGACCGAAGAGCACGCAGAACAGAAAGATCGGGAGCCAGGCGACGATCACGTCCGTCTGATGAAAGCCGAAGAAACTGTCACCGACACCGTGCTGAAAGACGAGCACTAGCAAGCCATAGGCGGCGCCGACCGAGAGCAAGTTCATGATGATCGCCTTGAGCGGGACAACAACCGAGCGGAAGGCGAGCATCAGCAATAGGAAGCTGAGCCCGAGCACGAAGGCGTAGATCAGCGGCGCGTAGTCGGTCAGAGCGCTGTTGAAGTCGACCGTCGATGCCGTGTCGCCGCCGATGTAGACATGTGAAGCGTTTGACCCGAACGCCCGGGGCACGATCGTATTCCGCAAATCGTGGATCGCGTCATACGACGCCTTGTCGCCGGGATCGGACGCCATCGGCACGGAGATCACGGTCAGGTCACCGCCCGGCGCCTGATCGATTTCCGGTTGCCCATAAAAGCTGTCCGAGGCCAGAGCGCTCGTCAGATTCGCGATACCGGTTTGGATCGCGGCGTCGTTCACGTTGCCATCGACCACGAACGAGACCGGCGAGATCTCACCAGCGTAGAACTGGCTGGCCAAAATCTCGTACCCGGTTTTGACGTCGCTCTCAGGGAGCGCGTCGAGGCTTGTCTGCCCGGTTTGAATGCCGAACGCGGGCAGGGCGAGACCGATCAAGAGGACGACCGAGACCACTAGGAACGCGACCGGGTGGCCCATGACCGAGCGGGTGAGCCGGCCCCAGAAACCCTTGTGGATCGTTTCCTGATCGAGCTGCCGCTGCTTGGCGACGGCCATCGCGTCGTACCGCCGGCGGCGCGGCCAGTCGACCCGGTCGCCGAGGAGGCTCAACAACGCGGGGATGAGCGTCTGGGTTGCAAAGACAGCGACGACCACCGCCAGGATCGCGCCCGCGGCAAGGCTATGGAAGACGGTCACCGGGATGAAGAACATGCCGAGCAGCGCCAGCATGACCGTGCCGCCTGAGAAGAAAACGGCCTTACCCGCGGTGCCACCGGCGACGCCGATCGCGTCATGCTTCTGCACGCCGTGCCGCCGCTCCTCGCGATAGCGCTCGATCACGAAGAGGGCGTAGTCGATCCCGACCGCGAGCCCGATCATCGAAATCATGATCGTCACTTCGTCGGTGATGGCCATGAATTGCGAGAGGATCGCGGTCAAGCCGACGGCGACGAAGATCGCGACGAGACCGAGGATGATCGGCAGGATCGCCGCCACCAGCGCCCCGAAAACGACGATCAGTACGAGCAGCGCCACCGGCAAACCGGCCTGCTCCGCCTTGGCCAGGTCCTCATCGGAGACCTTGCCATACGTATGCTCGCCGCTGAGATCGCCGACGGAATAGATCTCGAACCCATTTCCGCGATGCCCTTGCGCGGCCGCCAGGTACGTTTCCGCCTGCTGGGCGTTATCGTCCTCGACGTTGTCAGTCAGGGTAACGGCGACTACCGTTGAATGACGGTCCGGCGAGACCATCTTCTCGGCTTCCGGATCGCCCGCCGCAGCCGCGTCGTAGTAGCTATTAGCGGAGGCGACGATGTTCGGCAACGCGCGCAAATCGGCGACGGTCTGGTCGACAACCTGGCGATAGGCCACGTCATCTACTGTTGTCGAGTTCGATCGAATGACGACGGTTTCGTTCATCGGATCGCTACTCATCCGGTCGTGGCGGAGCTGATCCGCTACCTTCGAATCGGGATTGCTGGTGAAATCGTCGTCGCCGTTGAACCCACTGCCCACGGCGCCTTGCAGCACCCCGGCCAGGGCAATCATCAAGACCCAAAAACCGAGGATGCGCCACGGATGGCGGGCGCTGGCCCGGGCTACGCCTGACGTCGAAAGTCGCATTGTTCTCATTCCTTTCCTCTATAAGGCCCAGATTTCCGAGTTTCAAGGCACAAAGCGGTCGCTAGGCTGCTCTCATGTGGCAGCTCGAATAACGTCGAATTGGGCTGAACTAAGAGCTACGAATCGTTAGTGCGACGCTGCATAGTTTTGTGTCTGCGGCCAAACAGCCCTCACCCCTACCCCCTCTCCCTTGCGAGGGTGGCCCGTTAGAGCCGGGTGAGGGCTGTTCTAGCTCCGCAAGTACGCGAGCACGGCGAGGACGCGCCGGTGATCAGATTCCGTGGCCGGGAGACCGAGTTTCGCGAAGATGCTGCTGACATGCTTCTCAACCGTTCCTTCGCCGACATACAACCGCTCGGCAATCGCGGTGTTGGATCGTCCTTCCGCCATCAATGTGAGGACCTCCTGCTCCCTCGCGGTGAGCGTTTCGAGTAAGTCGCCGCGCCGGCGACGGGTAAGGAGTTGGGCGACAACTTCCGGATCGAGCACCGTTCCACCTTGGGCGACCTGCCGCACGGCTGCAACGAAATCGGCGACATCGGCCACGCGATCCTTCAACAGATAACCGATACCTTCGGGACTCGACGCGAGTAACTCTCCTGCATACTGCTCCTCCACGTACTGCGACAAGACAAGGACTGCAGTTCCTGGCACCTGTCGCCGCGCTTCCAGGGCCGCCCGCAAACCTTCGTCACTGAAACTCGGCGGCATCCGCACATCGACAATCGAAACATCGGGCCGGTACTCCACGATCGCCTTGACCAAGTCGGGGCCGTTGTCGACCCGGCCGACAACCTCCCAACCGGCGTCGATCAGCAACCGCGCGATCCCTTCGCGCAGGAGCACCGAGTCTTCCGCGATCACGACCCGCACGGGATCTCCGCTCGCACTATCGTTGGACCTCCCGCCGGACTCTCCAAGAGGAGCCGGCCATCGAGGGCCGCCACCCGCGACCCCAGTCCCGCCAATCCGCCACCGGTCTCCGCCGTGGCGCCACCAACACCGTTGTCGACAATTTCAAGCAGGAGCAGGCCCCGCATCACTCGCACCCACACCCGCGCCTCGGTCGCCTGGCTGTGCTTGGCGACATTCGTCAACGATTCGGCCACGATGAAGTACGCGGTCGATTCCACCGCTTCCGGAAGCCGCCCGGGCAGGTCGATATCGACATCCACCGGCACCGGAGCGCGACTGGCGAGTCCCGAGATCGCGGCGTCGAGCCCACGGTCGGTCAGCACCGCCGGGTGAATCCCGCGAATCACTCCTCGCAGCTCGCTCAGCACCTGCTTCGCCTCTTCGTGCGATTCCGCCAGGAGCTTCTGCGCGGCCACGGGATCGTTCTCCATCTTCTCCTTGGCCATGCCCAGGTCCATCGCCAACGTCACCAGCCGCGGCTGCACGCCGTCGTGGAGGTCGCGCTCGATTCGCTGCCGCTCGTCGAGCTGCGCCTCGATCACGTCGCTGCGCGTCTTGGTCAATGTCTCGACCCGCTCAGTCAGCTCGAGCCGGCCCATACCGCCGAGCATCCATTTCGCCAGCGCCCGGTGGCCGCGGGTCATCGCGACGATGAGCAAGACCCCGATCGGGAGGAGCACGAGCCCGGCGGCACAGGCGGCCAGCGCCTCTGGCAGGGTATCGATTCTCCAATTCGAGATAATCTCGGGCTTCGACGCCCAATAGTGGGTGGGAATCGAGATCAGCCAGAGCGGCGCCGCGGCCGCAACCGTCAGGATCACGAACTCGGCCGTTCCGATCGGAAAGAGGAGAAGCAGATAGGCGAGGTCGAGCCAGGTCGCCCCATCGCTCAGATGCGTTTTGATACGCGTCCAGAACGAGCCCTCCGGCACGTCCTTGTACGGTTCGGGAATGTCGTCGTCGAACATAAAGCGGAATCGCCAGCGTTCGGCCATCGCCCCGCCGCGCCAGATGATCATCGTCAGCACGAGGATCGGGATGCCAATCAGCGTGATCGCGAGCCCAACCCCGAGCGGGATGAGGGTCACCAACAAGATGAACCAGAAGAGCCCGAGCGCGAAATTGAGGAGCAGGAAGATCGCGGAAACATACGGCTCCCACGATTTAAGCAAACGAAACGGGTTGAACCCGGCCTCTTTTGGCTTGGTAGATTCCGTAACAGCAGACTGGACAGCCATCAAATCGGTTCCTTTGACCCGAGCGCCCGCGACAACCCCGTCGCGACAAACGCTCTTCGACTAGGACCGATTATAGGAACCGTCTATTCAAATGAAATCGCGGCGGACCAGAAATTCCAGAGTAGGGCTATCCCCCAGAATGGTTTACGCGGGGAATGGGATTGGAATGATTCGGTCTCCTTCAATCTGACTTGGAGCAATCTCAAGCACACCACGAGGCTTCTCAGGGAAAATGCACGTGACCAAATCCCGACGATCCTATCCCAATCGCTGGACGACGAATGTTCTTACCTTCGAAAGTACGTCGCCAATATCGCAGCGCCATCGAGGCAGACATTTTGGGAAAGATCCCGTGAGAAAATAATCTGCTCCGGAGAAACAGAAAATGCGCTCAAATCGCGGAGCACTTCTTGTCGATATTTACTGATTTGGAAGTTACCACCGTGAAAGATCACGACGCCCGAATCAGTGAATTGATAGCGCTGCCGTAATCCTTCAGTCGCGTGGGCGACAAGAAGAGCTGACGTCTCATAGAGCGTCGTCGCTAAACGATCTCCGTGTTCATAGAGCGCACTGATTGCCACTCCGTCTTTCTTTTCACCCGTCTGCTGAACATAGATATCCTCGATCCCGGCACGCGCCGCTGCAACCCGCTCGACGCAGACATAGTTTTTTGCTTCGATGTGACAGTGTCTCGTTTGGCCAAGAGGATTTAATGCTGAGATGACAGGAACATGCGCAATTTCGACATGGGTAGCTTGATGATCTTTGAGGACCGCCGCTCCCAAGCCACTCGCACTGATCACAAAGACGCTCTCCGGTATAGCTCTTCCTTGTGACGTTAAAAGCGTGCTTGACCCACAGAGTCCGGTAATCGTGTCATTTGCGACGAACGAGCGTTCAGGAAAGAGAACAGCGTAGTCTGCTCCATATTTATCCAGAAACTCAGCAAAAAATTCGTCCAAATTCGTTGTTCTGCTGATCACACTCCCTTCCATTTTCGTGGCCGACGAGATACCGACAGCCATCTGCTGCGTCGTCACTTCCTCAGCGATCTTTTCAAGAATCGCTAAATACCCTTTGCCTTTCCCTGAAGGAAATACCTGTTCATCTATCTTGGCAAGCGAACCATGCTCAATGCGGTACTGGGCCCTGCGGAGTTTGTCTCCCCCAATATCTAGCGCAAGGACCTCAGTGGGTTCTTGCATCTTCTCGACTGCTCGTTGTGGGGAAAATGCGCAGACGTACGCACTGAGCAGATGATCTGTTTGATAGATTGCTATTTGCTCAGGATAGACTGAGACAGTTTTAGGAGTTTTCTCAATCATGTTAGCGATAAGAAACTCCATAGCGGGCTCATGCCCAGAAACCTTCGAGGGGATATTAGTGCGTGACCTGCTTCCTAAACGGTGCTCTTGTAACTCGCCGGGGATCATCGTGCAATGCACAGTGCGTCCAAGTTTCCGATCATGCGGCTGAATCGACGGCCTAAGGCCACCCAGAGGGTACCCGGCGCTAACCTTGTCGAAGCCGCCGTTCGGAGGCTATTCCTGCTCCATCTCAGGAATCTCGCAACGCTTCGGAGGAATTCTGACGTTGCCGCTTGGCGCCTGCGTTATCTGACAATGATCCCGAACATGAGTTCTATTACGGACACTCATCGGCGAAGCGTGGTTGTCTCATACGTCGGCCGAAGAAGCGTCATGATGCCTGTTAGCCTGCTTGGTCCATATTTGCCGGGAGCGTATGATCACATGACTGAGTCACTGTTACGCCGGTTCATTACCAATTGGACGCTGTCACAGGAGGCACATGGGATTCCGCTCGGCGGGCGTATGCTGCGGCGTGGTGATCTCGCGGCGGTCGATCTCGGCCGGCCGGCCGAGATCGCCAATGTTGCCACGCTACTTGAGCCACTTTTCTCGGAGAACGCAGAGAGGGTCACAGATGCGTTAGATGACTTCTACGGCTTTTCAACTGGCGCGACCTTGGGCACGGTTCACCTCTTTAGCGCCTGGCCGACGCCCGATCTTCGACCTTACGGTTGGGAAGACGCCGGAACTGGGCCGCTGATGCTGCGGCCGGTTGGCGGTGAACTGCCGGCGCTGCCACCGGGCTTGCGGATCGAAGAAGTCCGGGATGAGGCATCGCTGCTCGCCTTCGAGGAAACGACGATTCGCGGTTTCCCGCTGACCGAACTCGAGGGCCAAGCACCAGGGGCAGCGTTCAGTCCGGAGATTCTGAACGACAGCCGCACGCACATGTGGCTTGGTTGGGAGGATGACCGGCCGGTGGCAATTTCGGCCACCTTCATTGAGGCAGGCATTAACAATGTCACGTTGGTCGCAACAGTGCCGGAGGCGCGGCGGCGAGGCTACGGCGCGGCCCTGACGGGGCGCGCGAGCCTCGCCGATCCGGAGCTGCCAGCGCTGCTGATCGCCACTGACGAGGGCGTTCCGGTCTATGAGCGAATCGGGTACATGTCGTTGTTCGATTTCACGATTTGGTCGCGGAGCCGTCCCGGACACTCAATGCCCTAATGGGAAACCTTTCGCCGTCCTGGCCTCGAATTCGCGGTGACGGGTCTTGGAGTTCGGTCGCAGAAGGTTGGGTATGGCAAGTTCAGCGGATGTCCTAGATGCAGCGCCTATAGCGCAAGACGAGCTGCTCGAGTCGGCGAGGCAGGGGGATGCGGCCGCGTTCGAGCAACTGGTGGCACCCTATCGGGGCGAGTTGCACGCGCATTGTTATCGGATGCTTGGGTCGGTGCAGGATGCGGAGGATGCGCTGCAAGACGCCCTGCTCGGCGCATGGCGCGATTTGTCGGGGTTTGAGGAGCGGAGCTCGCTGCGATCCTGGATCTACCGGATCACGACGAATGCTTGCTTGAAACTCGCACGACGGCGTCCCAAGCGACTCCTCTCAATAGATTTTGGGCCTCCGACCTCTTCGCCGAATGAGCTCGGTGAATTCGTGCCTGAACCGGTCTTTCTCGAGCCCTATCCGGAGCACTTGCTGAACCTCGCGGATACTCGGTCTGATCCCGCCGCTCGCTATGAATTGCGGGAGAGCGTCGAGTTGGCGTTCGTTGCGGCGCTGCAATATTTGCCGCCGACGCAACGCGCTGTCTTGATCCTAAGCGAGGTGTTGGCGTTCACGGCGGCCGAGGTCGCGCGATCGCTCGACACCACGGTCGCCTCGGTCAACAGCGCATTGCAACGTGCCCGCAAATCTCTCGACCAGCGACTGCCAACCGAACGTCAGCAAGCGGCCCTGCACGCGCTCGGCGAAAAGGGACGCCGCGAACTGGTCGACGCGTATGTGAGCGCCTGGGAACGCGCCGACGTCCCCGCAATTCTCGACATGCTCGTCGAAGATGCTCGGTTCACCATGCCACCGCTCCCGGCCTGGTTCGATGGCCGGGTCGCCATCGGCCGCTTCATAGCCGAGCGATTGTTCGAAACACCCTGGCGATTGGTCCCGATCATGGCAAACGGGCAATTGGCCTTCGCCTGCTATCAAGGGAGTACAGAAGGTTCGCCCTTCCGTCTCGGCGCGATCAACGTCATTGGACTGCGGAACGGGCGGATCGCCGAGATCATCGGTTTCCTCGATCCCGAGGTTCACACGTTTTTCGGGCTACCCCGCGAGCTACCCGCCGAATGGAACCATCATCCGGAGCGATGAGTTTCGTGCCCCTGAAGACTCTTACTTGTTGTAGACGTGCAAAGGGTGCACGAATAAAAGGAGTCGTGACGAATGACTGATCAAACCTACCAAGCCGAACAGTCAATCCCGAAGCAAGGAGACGTAGCCCTCCTTCAAGACCCGGTTGCCCAGCAATTGCTGCAGGCGAAGACCCCCGGGCATCTGGCCTACACCTGGCGCGATGGCACGCCCCGCGTCGTGCCAATCGGTTTCCACTGGAACGGCGAAGAGATCGTATTAGGCACAACCCCTGATGCGCCGAAGATGAAGGTGCTCAAGGATGGCGCCAAAGTCGCGTTGACCATCGACACCGACGCCGCGACAACACCGAAGGTGCTCATCATTCGCGGAACCGTGCGCTCCGACATCGTCGATGGCGTCGCGCCGGAGTATGCTGCGATGCTCATCCGGACGATGGGCGAAGAAGCCGGAAACGCCACGCTGGCTGGGGCAACACACATCTATCCCCAAATGACGCGCATCTTCATTCGTCCCGAATGGGTCGGCATCCTCGACTTCGAAACCCGCCTCCCCAGCGCCGTCGAACGCGCGATCGCAAAGGCGCAGGCTGGCGAGGGCTAGTTGTCTCGTGAGCCGACAACTTAGGAGAAGACTACGCGGCTACGCCGCGTAGTAGCAGCCGCGCCTCCTGGCACACTGCCTGCTCAGCGACGATTCGACGGAGTTTTCGTCCAAGGAGGACACATGGCAGAGCCAGATCTCAGGTTAACGGAGCAAGAGCGCGAGGAGTTTTTGGCGGGAAAGCATATTGGTGTGTTGAGCGTCGCCAGTGATGATGGGCGGCCGCCGTTGACGGTGCCGGTCTGGTACGCCTACCAGCCGGGCGGCAACATCACCTTCTTCACGGGAACGCAAGGACGGAAGGCACGGAAGATCGGGTTGCTCGACAAGGCAGGCGTCATGAGTTTTGTCGTCCAGCGCGAGGAATGGCCCTACAAGTACGTCTCGGTGGAAGGGACCGTCATCGAGAAGGATCAGCCGCCGTCCGCCGAACAGGTGCTCGCGATCGTGCGGCGGTATTTGCCGGAGGATCAGGCGCAGGCGTTCGCCAAACGAGAATTGGAAAGCCCGAATTCCAAACTCGTGCACTTCACCATCCGACCCGATCGCTGGTCGAGTATCGATTACGGCAAACTCGAGCAGCACCGCAGCTAGATCGAAATAGGGTGCGGACGCCAGCGATGCATCGCCGGCGTCCGTGTGCATGTCTGAACTACAACCCGCTTGTCGGGGTTCCAGTCGGGTTCGCGCCTGAATCATCATCCGGTTGCTCGTTCTTGTCGCCGTTGTCCTGGTGGTTGTGGCCCTGCGGACCGCCGTGGCCGTCACCACGACCGTGGCCAAAGAGGAACGGTCCAAAATCTCCGGCATCGATCCGCTGCTTGAGCGCGGTCGCTTCGTTCGCCGAGATGTTGCCTGCGGCCAATTCGGCATCCACCTGCTGCTTCAGTGTCGTCTTGATTGCGGCGTCGACCGTTGCCGGATCGCTGATCCCGAGGTTGGCCGCGAGCGCATTCACGAAGTCCTGATACGCCGATGTCTCTCCACCAGCCGCGGGCGTGCTTTCGCCCGCGGCGGGCGTTCCGCTTTGGTCCTGGGCGAAAACGCCGCCTCCGGCCAGGCCCCCCACGCCGAGCAGGGCAAAAGCGGCCACGGAGAAGGCCGCAATTCTCATCCGTCGATTCATGGTTCTCTCCTGACGTTGCCGGGCCGCCGCATGGGTCACGCCGACCCGGCGCTATCGCGCACCATAACGAAGCCCGACCGGGCCATTGCGCGCGTGATGCAACGCTACCGGTCGCACCTTGAGAGAACCTGGAGAAATGCCCATAGTCGGCTGGTAAGACGCGTAGAAACCGGGAAAGTCCTCATCCATAACAGCCCTCACCCGGCCCTGCGGGCCATCCTCGCCCAGTGACGCTGGGCGAGGGAGTAAGGGTGAGGGCTGCTCAGATTTCTCGACCGCGCTCGAAATGACAGGATCGTGGGAAGGATTCGGCAAATTGCGCAGGAGCGGCACAGCGCGCGAGAGCTTCGCGACCGCCGAGCGGCGGCTGGGGGTGAGGGCTGCTCGCTGGTCCCGCTCGGCCGGAATCGGTCAACCCTTCAGCAATCGTCGCAAATTTTCCGTCTCCCCTTTCAGCTGCTCAACTTGTTGGGCAAAGACGGCATCGTCGATATCTGGCGTCTGAACGAGCGTCATCGTGGTGGCGGTGGCGCCATTGGGGAGAGAGAAGACTCGGACAGGGAAAATGCCCAGTTCTTCGCGGGTGGGACCCACCCGCATATCGATCACACCCCATTCAGCGTCCGAATCAAAGGAGATGAAGAGTTCTTCGTCCGACGTGATCACTTTGTAATCGCCGTCGACAACCTTTACTTCGCGAGCGAACCCGGTCGCCCATTTCGGGAGGTTCCCGATCTCGTTGATGAACGCGAAGACTTCGGGGCGGGCTCAGTTGATGATGGTCGTCACTGTCTCGGCTTGCATCGCTGTCCTCCTTAATGATCATTTCTGTTCGCTGCTGTCCGCGAGCAGGTTTCGATCATGACCTACGGCTGTGACAGCGTTATGTCAGTCGCTCGGCGATCCCTTCGGCTTCGTTCTTAATCAGTTCCCGCAGTTCGGGCGGCGTGAGCGGTTCGGCGTTGGCACCCCAACCTAAGATCCACGACGAGATCTCGCCAAGATGGTCCGGAAGGAAGAACATCACGGCACCGTCACCGTCCGGCTCTTCGTGGTCGAAGGACCAATGCGGCCGCTCCCGCACCCAGGGGAGAACGGATTCCGAAAAGCGAATCTTGACCTCAATAGCGTGGCGCTCTCCGCGCGAAACTGGTTTGGGAATAAAACGCTCCTCTCCGACCGTCAGCTCGGTGATCCGATTTAAACGAAACGAGCGCATGCTCCGCCGCAGGCGGCAATAGCCGCCGAGGTACCAGGTGTGGTCGACATAAGCGAGCTCCAGTGGCTCGACTTCGCGTTCGGTGACTTCCTCCCCCGTCCGGCTGTGATAGCGAATGGCGATGACGCGATGGTCGAAAATTGCGAGCTGCAGCTTCACCAGATGGGGATCGTCGAGATTGAACCGGCCGGGTGGATGCGAGATCGTAATGATGCTATTTAAGCGATCGACTTCCTCGCGTACCGGGGCTGGCAACACCGACGCGATTTTCTCCAGCGCCCGTTCTGCCTCGCCGACGTGGCGTCCGCTCGCCTGGGTGGCCAGCATTCGAATGCCAAGCGCGACCGCGGCCGCCTCGCCCGGGGTGAAGACAAGCGGCGGCAAAAAGAACCCCTCGCTGAGCGCGTAGCCCTTCCCGGGAAGGGAGATAACCGGCACGCCAGACTCGCTCAGCGCGCCAATATCCCGATAGATCGTGCGCGTGCTGACCTCGAACGCCGCCGCGAGATCGACCGCCCGCACCGTCCCCTTCCGCTGCAACATCGTCGTGATAGCAAACAGCCGATCAAGCCGGTTCATGGGAGGGGATTGTAGCGTTGAGGGAGAGGATTTCGTGGCGTTGATTCGGCCGGGGCTAGAAGGCCCGGGCTACGTGTGACGAAGCCCTTCCAGGGCTGACGAGAGATTAGCGTCTGTCGGCGCTGGGTGATTGCGATTCTAACGTTTCGAAATTGGGCCAGACCCGGTTCGTCGCGTGGTGCTCTGCCTGGTTCGTCACGTAGGCAATGACTGCAGCAAGCGAACGCTCTCCAAACGAGATCAGGCCGTATTCCGCTTGCCAACCAAATCTCGCGTGACGGCCGATGCGATTGATCTTATTGAGATCGAAACTGCTAGAGCCCTTGGCATATCGCACAAATTCGGATATCGCGAGACTCGAAGCAATGGACTCCGCGAGGTGGATGTGATCGGGCATGATGCCGGTCGCATGGAGGATCGCCCGGTGGTCTGAGCACGTTGACCGTACCGATCGCGCGATGACTTCTGCGATTTGCTCATCGATGAGCAGTTCGCGATTCTTCGTCCCCCAAACTAAATGGCCATAATGCTGCCAATACGGCACCTTCTTCCTCCCCTCGAAATCAATTCTGATCACAACTCATCACGATCGACCTACCCAATCCGCTCGATCAAAATTCTCCGTCAGCCCTGGAAGGGCTTCGGTTGTTGTAGCCCGGGCCTCAAAGGCCCGGGCAGCTGCGTAGACATCGCTTACCGCGTTTCCCGGGGGTCGAGCGCATCCCGCAGTCCGTCGCCGACAAAGGTGAAGGCGAGGGTAATCAGGGCAATGGCGAGGCTGGGCGCGATCAGCATCCAGGGCTGGGATTGCCACGATTTGCTGCCATCGAGGATCATCTGGCCCCAGCTCGTGGGAAAGGGGGCGTTCAGGTTCACGCTCGGGCGGACGCCCACGCCGAGGTAGCTCAACACCGCCTCGGCGATGATCGCGCCGGGGATGATGAAGGCGCCGGAGACGATGATCGGGCCGAGCGCATTCGGCAGGACGTGGCGCGTTATCACCCGAAAGGTCGTCGCTCCGTTCGCTCTCGCCGCTTCGGCGAATTCCTTCTCTTTGAGCGCGAGCGTTTCTCCACGTACTAGCCGGGCGACGCCCGTCCAGTTCACGATCGAGAGGGTGACGAAGAGGAGGACGAGACCGCCAAGCAACTCGCCGAAGCCGGTATCGCGGAATGAGACCTGCATGATGATGAAGAAGAGAAGCGCGGGGAAGGCATAGATGACATCGGTAAAGCGCATGAGTAGATTGTCCAGCCGGCCGCCGGCATAGCCGGCGATCAGTCCCATCGGGATCCCGATCGCCATGATCACGAACATCGGGATGAACCCCACGACGAGCGAGACGCGCGTGCCAAACACGAGCCGGCTGAAGACATCGCGGCCGATCGAATCGGTGCCCAGGGGGTAGCTCCAGGTCCCATCCTTTTTCGGGTTGGTATCGCTGATCCAGGCCGCTTGCCGGTAGACGCCCGCCGTCTTCACATCGCTCTTGACCGGATTGTGGGGCGCGATGACGGGGGCCAAAATCGCCACGAAAAAGAGGAAGACGAGATAGCACATACCCGCGATCGCCATCTTATTGCGACGCAATCGCCGCCAGGCGTCGAGCCACAGCCCGCGGCTGGGCCGGGTCTGCGTCAACGTGTCGACGCCGGTCGCGTGCGGGAGAGCGGTTGGGGCGGCGACGGTCGGGGAGGGGTCCAAGCTCATGCGGGCCTCGCCCTAACGCCGGACGCGGATGCGCGGATCGAGTAGCCCGTAGCTCAAGTCGACCAGCACATTCGCCAGTGCGATCAACACGGCGTAGAAGAGGGTGGTGCCCATGATCATCGAGTAATCGCGCTTCGAGATCGAGGTCACGAACTCGCGGCCGAGACCCGGCACGTTGAAGATGCGCTCGATGATAAAGGAGCCGGTGATGAGATCGGCCGCGGCCGGGCCGAGCACGGTGATGACCGGGATCAGAGCGTTGCGCATCATGTGCCGGCCGACCACGCGATACTCGCTCAACCCCTTGGCTCTGGCCGTGCGCACATAGTCCTGGCGCTTCACTTCGAGCAGGGTCGAGCGCGTCAGGCGGGCGAGGTAGGCCATCGTGCCCAGTCCGAGCACGATTCCGGGGAGGATGTAGGCGCGGCCGATGCCGTGCCATTCCTCCGGCCGGCGGACCGGGGAGACGTCAAAGTTCGAGCTCAGAAAAATGAGGAGCAGAATGCCGCTGACGAAGGTCGGCACCGAGATGCCGACGGTCGAGATCGAGAGGCAGAGATAGTCGAGCCAGGTGTTTTGGCGCAGGGCGCTGGCAATGCCGAGCGGAATTCCCACGATCATGGCGAAGGTCAGCGCGACCAAACCAAGTTTGGCCGAGGTTGGGAACTTCTCGATCAGTACGCTTTGTACCGACTCGGTGCCCTTCGATTGGTAGGAGGGCCCGAGATCGAAATGGGCCAAGCCGCTGAGGTAGCTGAAGAACTGGCTCTCGAGCGCGGCTCCAGTGAGGGTCAGCGGATTCCGCGTGCCCGCATCCCATTCCCGGGCGACCTTGGCGCCGTTGATCCAGAGCGGCTCGTCGAGGTGGAAGCGGGCATTAAGCGTTTTGCGGGCTGATTCCGGGATCGGCTTCTCCCGGTCCCACGGCCCGCCGGGGGCGCGGTACATCAAGAAAAACGTCACTAACGCCACCGAAAAGATGACGGGGATAATCCACAGGATTCGTCTGATAAGGAATGCCGCCATGGCAACTTGAGCCTGGCCTGTACGCCGGGATTTCAACCCGGCGCCTCATCCAGACCCGGGGTTAAACCCCCGGGCTAAGACAACGAAGTCCTTGCAGGACTGAGCGCGAGCACGAGTTCCACGACCCGTCGAACGTAGCCTCGGAGAGGCTTTCTCCTGTCAGCCCTAGGTTTCAACCTAGGGATTGTAACGGCCACTAACCAGCCTTAGCCCAAACCCTCTCCCTCGTGCGGAGGGAGAGGGGCGCCGGTTCGGCCGGGTGAGGGTGGCTCGGAATGAGCCTCGCTATTCCGGCGTCTTGTCGATGGTCAGCGCGGAGACGCGCTCGCCGGGCCAGTAGCCGTCAATCGAGACGCCGGTCCAACCGGTGACGTTCGGCTTGACGAGGAAGTAGTTCGCTGCGTGGAAGATCGGCGGCCCCGGCAGATCGTCGAGCAGAATCTGACCGGCTTGCTGGTAGTAGGGCACGCGATCGTCGAGCTTGGCCTGGGTATCGCCTTTGCCCGCCAACTCGTCGAACTGCTTGTTGCAGTAGCCGACCCGCTGCGCAAATCGGGCACCGCAGGTCCAGTAGACGCTGAGCCAGTCCTGCGCATCTGGATAGTCCTGGTACCAGTTGTAGATGCTGAACTGAGGATAGGTTTTGGGATCGCGCCGGAGCGCGGAGAGCGTCGTGCCGTCCGTGGGCTCCAGTGTTAACTCGACGCCGAGGATGTCGCGGTACTGACCGGCGATCCATTCCGCGCGAGTCGTGTTCAGCGGATCGTCGCTGCTATAGAAGTACTTGATCTCCGGCAGTTTGTCCGGGCTGCCGTAGGTCGAGTCGGCCAGCGCCTGCTTCGCCTTTGCCGGATCGAATGTGTACTCCTCGGTCTTGATCGAGCCCGCCACGTCGTCCGGCACCCAGCTATAGGCGGGGACACAGGTGCCCTGCAGGATCTCGGTGCAATATGTCTCGCGATCGAAGGCGTAGGCAAACGCCTGGCGCACCTTCAGATCCTCGAACGGCTTCTGGGTGAGATTGAGGTTGAGATACCAGGTATTCGCGCTGGCGTAGACGGTGAGCTGACTGCCGAGGTCCGGGTCATCTTTGATCGCCGGCAACTGCGCCGGATCGGGATTGAGAATGTCGATATCGCCGCTCTTGTAGGCTTCCAGCGCGGTGTCCGAATCGTTGATGTAGACATACTCAATCGTGTCGAGCTTCGGCGTGCCGCCCCAATAGTTCGCGTTCGGCGCGAAGCTGACGAGTTGCCCCTCGTCTATCTTCGTGATTTGGAACGGGCCGTTGCCGATCTGCTTGGTCGGATCCTTCCACCAATCGGCTCCGCCTGCTTCGATCAGCTCTTGCTTGGCCGGAAAGAGCACCCACAGACCGGCGACGGTCGGGAAGTAGGGCGCTGGGGCGAGGAGATCGAACTCGATCGTCTGGTCGTCGATGACCTTGACCCCGAGGTTCTTTTTCGCCTGCTCATAGGCAGCCTCGTCGACCACGACTGGCGTGCCCGCGCCGGCGCTGTTGAGGGTGGCCAGCTCATTGCAGCCGACAAGGATATCGCCGAGTATGTACTGATAGCCGCCCGCGACATAGGGGTCGCAAGTGCGCTCTGCCGCGTAGCGGAAGCGTTCCGCGGTCAACGGCGAGCCATCACTGTATTTCAGACCGGCTCGTAGGTGGAACGTAATCTTGGTCAGATCGTCGTTGAAATCCCAGCTCTCGGCCGCGGCCGGCACAGTCTGGAGCTTGTCGTCGAGCCGGGTGAGTCCTTCGTAATTGAGCGCCCAAATACTGATTTCGGCGAGGGCCGAACCGACCTGAGGATCGATCACATCGGGATAAATCGGTTGATGAATGCGCAGGACCTTCTCGCCGCTGTTCTGAGCCCGCACGCCGGCGGTTGCAAATGGCATGACCATAGTCATCACCATCAGCAACGATGCCAACACGATCCAACGCCTCGTCGCGTGACGCATCGAATCCTCTCCCCGCTTGTTCGTCCGACGTTCCAACTGGTGGCGATGCCACCTTATAAACATTTCGACTTGGAGTCAATGCCCACCGCCGGCAAAAACGGCGGAATACGCCAAATTGCTTCAAGTAGGTGTGCGTGGAGGGAGCAGAACGGTCGCCTATCGTTGCACCGATTTTCGGACGGGCGATCTCCCGACCGTGACCAAGGCGACCTTGTCGCGCAACCGGTCGGTCATGACGCCGCCTGTGCGAGACCGTCGTGGTTGGGGCACCGGCTGCGGCCGTATTGCACGACAGACGGCGAACCGTCCGTGCGGAGGGCAAGAGAGACGCGCGGCTCGTTGCTCGGAGCGTTTCAGAGACCATTGACTCTTGCCTGGAACATGGAATGATGGCCGGGTACGTTGTGCGGCGCGACCGGGAGGAGCTCATGACTCGCATCGATGAACCCGCGGGCCAGCAAGCCCAACGCGTGGTCCGGGCTCCCGGCGAGGGGCGTGTCATCTCGCTCGGCGACGCGGGAAACGTGATCCTCAAAGCCGTGCGCGGCGAGACCGGGGGCACGCTTTCCGTCTACGAGTTTGTTGCCCCGCCGGCCACTGCCGGACCCCCGCTCCACCTTCATCGCGCCTGGGACGAGGCGTTCTACGTCCTGGATGGGGAGATGACCTTCCTCATCGACGGGCACACGACGGTCGCGCCTGCCGGATCGTTCATCTTCATTCCGCGCGGTATCCTCCACACCTTCTGGAATGAAACTTCCGCGCCAGCCAAGCAACTGACTATCTTCACCCCTGCCGGCATCGAGGCGTACTTTGAGGAGGTGACCCAGGTGCTCGCGGCGGGCGGGGAGGATTCCCTCGACGCGGCAGCGGCGCTGATGGAAAAGCACGACATGATCGTGCCTCCCGGGATGCGGCCCGCCTACGGCGCCCTGCCGCCCGAGCACTCGCAGGAGTAACGGCGGCCCCCGGCAGGATTGCCTGCTGGGGGCCGCCAAGCTTCGTTTGCCTCAACGCTTATGAACCCGCATAGGCGCCGGAGACGGCCGAGAGCCGGTAGGTGATCGTCACGGTCTCGCCGGCCTGTGGGCCAGGCAGGGCAATCACGACCACATGGTCGCCTTCAGTGAGCGGGTTGAGCATGACCTGGTAACTATCGGCCATGGAATCGGCAACCGCCTTGTCTGATCCCAGGTCGTTGCTTTTGGGAAGCCACAAGGTAACAAGCGGACTCGCGGCCCGATAAGCCGACAGGTGATCGATCGCCTGATCGTCGATGGTGAGTTGCATTGCCGTCATGTCGAGAGCGCTCTCCGCCATGTCGACTGCATCGGCGGCGCATTGCCGAAGTTCAGGCTCATCGCGCCCGAAGAAGGGCGGAGACTCGACGGTTGAGCACTCTGATACTAGGAGCGGCACGAAGATGTGGACGCCCACCGGGACAACACACGAGCGCGCGACGCTGTGATCCGCGCCGGCGAGGAAGAAAACCGGACCGGATTGTCCATAGCCGCAGCGATCGCCGGTTTCGTCGTAAAACGGGTTGACATCGGGCGGGAGACTGAAGAACCACTGCCACGAGCGCGCGCTCCACTCGCCGAGGCCCAATCCGCCAACCTTGCCATCAGGAGGGAGTACTTCCCCTGCTGACGATGGCGTTGCATGTTGGGCGGCGACCGGAGCATGTCCAGCCGCCAATCCGAGCGTGGCGATCAGTGCGCAGATGGTCAAAAGTGATCGGATGTTCATGAATCCTGCCTTCCTCTTACCCGCCAATGGCGGCAACGAAGCGATTGCCTACCGCATGAAGACCACGCCAAGCTGGTGGTCCGTGATCTCACCCGCATCGCTGACAACGAAGTTCGACACGATCAACCCGGTCGCGTTCGCGAATTGCCCCTCTCCGCCGTCGACCCGCCAAATCGCGGCGCCATGCCGATGGTTGGATTCTTGTGTCGGCCCGAGGTGACCGCTCCCGATTGAGCTGAACCGAAGCTGATGCCCGCCCGTGCCGAAGACGATCGTTCCTGTTTGTTGAAACGTCGTCGTTCCCGTGAACACCAAGTCCGCCTCACACGAAGCTTCCTGTCCAACCACGGTGCGCAGCACGCCCCGTACCCCGTCAACCCCGATCCGCGTCTGGATCGCACAACCGGCCGCGGCGGTTGTGGTCTTCAGGACGTTGCCGTCGATCCCAACCCGCTGAACGCTCCCCCGGAACCGCAAGGCGTACGTGAGTGGTTGCATCGCCGCGCTCCCGTTGGCGAGGGTACCGCGCGCCGCCAGGCCAACGAAGCGGGCGTCCGCCGGTCAGGAGTTGGCGTCACCTCGATTGTGGACATGCGGATGATCGGGCGCATGGGGAGACGTACCCATTCGCGATACGCATTTCAGGCGATAGGCGATAGGCGATAGGCGGCGGGCGGCGGAGGTGTGGGTGGGCGAGGTTGTTGGCTGAATTGACGTCCAGCGCGGATACGACGAGGTCCCCGCGGGGATGACGACCGTGTGGGCTTCCGAACCGCCCCGTGGTCAGTCCTGAAAGGACTTCGTCGTAGCCCCGGACTTTTAGTCCGGGAGCTCTTCGGTCACGCGAGTCCGTCGCGCACGGCGCGGGCGGCGGCCTCGGTCCGCGAACGCACGCCGAGCTTGGCGAGGATCGATGACACGTGCTTGGAGGCAGTGCGGCGGCTGATGAAGAGGGTATCGGCGATGGCGCGGTCGGATTGGCCGCGCACGAGCAGCCGCAAGACGTCTAACTCGCGCGGGCTCAAGCCGCACGGTCCTGCCCTTTCGTCGGCCGCCGAGCTAGCCGGGGACGTTGCGACCAACGCTCTGGCTTCGCGGATCGCCTCGTCCATCGACCACGCCTTGCGGCCGGCAGTGGCGGCAATGATCTTCCTCAACCGCTGGCGAGCGGAGGTGGGAGTGGTCACGATCAGGCGGGGATCGCGCTCAACGGGAATCCCCATCTCCGCCCGCAGTGCCGCCGTGGCAGCCACGAAGCGCCCGGCCAAATCATGCTGATCCTCGGCGTCCGCCAGCAACGCACACTCTTCGAGCGCGATGACGGCGGTACGCCCGCGCTCGTTTCCGCGGAGCAACTCGAGGCATTCCGCCAGATACGCGCGAGCCGGCGCGGTGTCGTTCATCTCCAGCGCCAGCCAGCCAAGGTCGGCTAGCGCTTCCGCGATTTCGGGCAAATCACTCGCTGCCCGCGCCGCCGTCAAACTATCCTCAAGGAACACGTGAGCATCAGCGAGCGCGCCTTGCAAGACGCGCAGGTTCCCCAGGCTGTTGAGTGTATGCGCAATCCCACGATGATCCCCGCAGGCGCGCGCGTGTATGAGGCTCTCATCGAAGAGCGCGGACGCCGCCTCCAGGTTGCTCTGTCCTGCCTCGGCCCAGCCCAGGGTGTGAAGTGCGCGCGCCAGACCACGGCGGTTGCCCAGCTCGCGCCAGATCGCGGCGCTGGCTTCGCACAGGGCCTTGCTTGTCGGAATATCGGTCACATCATCGGCAAGAGCCGCCAGGCCGTCAAGGGCCGTCGCCTCGGCGGCGCGGTCGCCGGCCTGACGCGCGAGATCGAGGGCGCGCTCGAACGAGCGGGTCGCTTCAGTCCGGTTGCCGAGATCCCGGTCGAGATCGCCAAGGGCGCTCAGGGCGGCTGAGCGCATGGCCGGATCGTCCTCCGGAGCGCCCGCGAGCGCGCGCTGAAGCCAGTCGCGCCCTTCGAGTTGATGGCCACGGCGGAGCCAGAAGCGCCCGAGCCGAGCCGACAGCGGCAGGGCAACGCCGCGCTCGCCAACCGTGCCGGGCCAAGCGAGCGCGGCGCGGATGTTCGCAAGCTCACGCTCCAGCACGTCGAATCCAGCCGTCTCTTCCGCGTCAGGCGCCGTCGCGGATGCAACCATCTCAAGACAGAAGGCGGCATGCGCGGCCCGGATCGCTTCCTCCTCGCCCGCGCTCGCCAGTTGCTCCAAGCCGAATTCGCGGATCGTCTCCAGCATCTCGAACCGTGGTAGGGAGTCTCCGCTCCGCTCGCCCGAACCGACATCTTGGGGGTTGATCCGGCGAACCAAGCTCTTGTCAACGAGCGACGCAATCCCGTCCAACACCGAAGGAGCCGGAGCGGGATGGCAGGGACCGGAGCATGGCTCGCTCCCACCCACCGCGATGGCTTCGGCCGCATCCAAGGTGAATCCACCGGCAAAGACAGCCAGGCGGCGGAAGAGGACCTGCTCCTCAGTCGTCAGGAGGTCGTAGCTCCAGCGAATGGCATCCCGCATCGTCTGCAGCCGAGCCGGCACGTCCCGCGGCCCGCCGGTGAGCAACGGGAGTCGACGCGCCAGGCGGACGAGCAGCGCCGCCGGTGTCAAATGCGGGCTGCGCGCCGCCGCCAACTCAAGTGCCAGCGGCAAGCCGTCGAGGCGATGGCAGATCGCGGCCACCGCGGCCGCGGTGTCGGCCGTGAGGGTGAAATCAGGGTCGATCGCCTGTGCCCGCTCGGTGAATAGGCGCACGGCCGGCATCGCAGCGACCTCGGGCAAGGGAGGCAGATGCTCGGGATCCGGATAGGACAGCGGGAGGACAGGCGCGTCTCGCTCGCCAGACACGCGCAACCGCTCGCGGCTCGTGACCAGCAGTGTCAGGCGAGGGCAGACCGCCAACAGCTCCGTGAGCAACGGCGCCGCCGACAAGACGTGTTCGAAGTTATCAATGAGGAGAAGGGCCTCGGTATCGCGCGCGGCGGCCCGCACCTGATCGGCGAATGGCAACGCGCTCAATTCGGGCACGCCGACCGCGCGAGCGAGGACCGCGGCAACCAACCGATGATCCCGCACCGCCGCGAGCGGAACGAAGCGCGCACCGTCGGCAAAATCGGCAGCAACGGTTGCTGACGCCGCCAAGGCAAGACGAGTTTTGCCTACCCCGCCGGGTCCGGTCAGGGTGAGCAGACGCACATCATGACGACGGAGCAGGGCACAGACCCGCGCGGCTTCGCGTTCCCGCCCCACAAAGCTCGTGAGCTGCGCCGGAACCGCGATGCTAGTTGTTAGTTCGGATTGCGGCGCGGCCATCGCGCACACCGATCTTGCTCGCGAGCGACCAGCGGACAGTCGCGATCATGGCAGGCAAACGATAGGGCGTCAACCAAGCGATTCTGCCTCTACCTTTGCGCCGTGTCCGGCCAACAAGGGACCGGACCACGGCTGCCCGGTCGCGAGCGCGGGGCGGTCGAGGCGAAAGCGCGAGATGTCGTATTCAGTCGCGCCGTCGATCGCAAGGCCAGCGACGATCCGGCCGATCGCGACGGCGAATTTGAAACCATGGCCGGAGCACGGGGAGGCGATCAGCACCTGCGGGTAGGAGGGGTGGCGGTCGAGGATGAAATCCTCGTCCGGGGTCATCGTGTAGCGGCAGGTCACCGTCTCGATGATGTCATCGCCGAGGGCCGGCAGGATCTCGGCAACGTAGGCGCGCAGGAGGTCGAGCCCCCCGGTATCGACACCCCGGTCTGGATCGTCTGGGTCAACGACCGGGCCGGTGCGGTCGAGCATCAGCTTGACGCCCTCGTGATTGAACAGCGGAAACCCGCTCCCGATCGAGGTCGTGCCGGGGAAGTGCTGGACGAAGAGGGGAAAGCGGCCGGGCGCGTACGCCGCCGGATCGGACGGCCGATAGAAAGCGATCACCTCGTTTGTAACCGACAGCGGTAGATCGAGCCCGAGTTGGCGCAGCAGCGGCCGGGTCCACGAACCCGCGGTCAGGATGACGCGGTCGGCGCTGTAGACGCCCTGCGCGGTCTGAAGCCTGACGCCCGACGCCGTTGGTGTGATCGCCTGCACGGGCTCGTGCTCGCGGATGGTTGCGCCGCGCTGACGTGCCTGGGTGGCGAGCGTTGCCACGCAGCGGTCGGCGGCGAGGATGGCGTAGTCGGGCTGGAAGTAACCGACGGCGTCTTCGGGCGGATTGAATTGAGGAAAGCGGCGAACGATTTCGGCGCGGTTGAGCGAGTCGTACGGCACGCCAAGCGCGTCGTAGGTAGCGCGTATGCCGGCGAGCAAATGGCTGTCCGGCGAGCCGAAATCGAGGCCGCCCATCGGGTGCAGAAGCGATTCGCCGGACTCGGCTTCGAGCTCGCGCCAAAGCGCGTAGGAGGTTTCGGCCAAACGCACGTAGTCCGCGCCGTCGTAGGCCAAGCGGATGATGCGCGAAGGACCATGGGAGCTGCCTCGGTCATGCCCGACGGCAAACCGCTCGAACAGGAGGACGCGATGGCCGTCGCGGGCGAGGTGGTAGGCAGCGGCGCAGCCCATGACTCCGCCGCCTATGACGGCGATGTCGACCAGGCGTGCATGCGTACCGCTCATCACACTTCCTCCGGAGTCTTCTGCACAAGCGGGCCGATCATAGGGATTCGCCGACCGATGTCAATGCGGTGAATCCCGCACAGGTGGCGCTTCTCTTGCCGCCGCTTCAGAGTCAGTCGGAACTACTTTGGTTTGACCTCATACGAGCAGACGTGGGCGCCGTTGAGGCGGTGGGCGATGCGGGTGACGGTGGCGTGGGGAAGGATCGCCTGGAGGAAGGCGAGCTCGGTGCTGCAGGCGTGGCGGTAGCGCTGGGCGATGGCGAGGACCGCGCAGTTGTGCTCGGTAATCAGGAACGAGCCGTCGGGCTGCTGCTCGAAATCGGCGAGATAGCCGTCTTCGTCGAGGATTTGGGCGACGATCTTGACGGTGTCGGGGAACGAGCGCCCGGCGGTACGGACGCGGGCGCGTTCGAGCCGGCGCTGTCCACGGCGGTCGAAAATCCGCTGCAACAGCTCCGGGTCCTCGTCTTCGACATATTGCAGGAGCTCGTTGGCGAGATCGACGTAGTTGCGCGGGAAGAGGGCGTCGCCAGCGGGGGTGAGCATGTAGATGTGCTTCGGACGGCCACGGCCATCGCGGTCGTTCTTGTGCGTGACCAGCCCGTCGCCCTGGAGTGCGACCATGTGCTGGCGGGTGCCGCTCGGGGTGATCCCGAGCTTGCCGCCGATCGTCTCCGTGTCGGCTTCACCGGCCCGCTTCAGGAGCTCGAGGATCTCCCGCCGGGTTTCCGGCAAGCTGGCCAGGGCCGAGGTAAGCGTTTCGGTCGTCATGCGCCCCACCGTCCTTATCCGCCGGGTCGAACACCTTCCCGCCCAGTCGTCTGTGGACGGCTTGAGTATAGTCGAATCACTGCAGAAAAGAAATAAAAACAGAAAGTACTTGCTTTATTACCGATGCGGGTGTATCGTGGCGGCACGTGTAACTCGGGTCCGCTCTCCGGAGAACGTTGCCATGGACTTGCGCCTTGCCGAGTACCTCACAGATTTCGAGTTGCGGGAACGCTGGCGCGCCGCCGCGCGCATGCTTGTGCAGGTAACGCCACCGGTCTCGCGGTCCGGCGCGCCGCCGCCGTGGCGGCTGGATTCGGGCATCTGCGCATCCGCGCCGGTACGCGACTCGAAATGATCGCCGGTTGCCATCTGCCGGACGACGCGCTGACGCCGATGAACCTTGACCCCTGTGAGGGCTGCGCGCAGTAGGGATAGAGCAACCCTCACCCGCCGCTCCGCGGCTGCCCTCTCGCTGATGCGCAGGGCGAGGGGACGATAAAGCCCGACGCCCCTCGCCCTTCGTGATAAGGGAGACGGGTCGGGGGTGAGGGTTGGTTGTTGGGTCGCAGTGAAGATTGGCCGGCGGCAAAGAGGAAAGGTTTATGCCTGACCAACAAGACGTAAACGCGGCGATCATCGCCACGTTTCGCGCCAATCACGGCGAGGTCCCGGCGCCTTATGACAACCCGCCGCCGATGCTGCTGCTTCACACCATTGGCGCGAAGAGCGGTAAGGAACACCTTGTCCCGATGCGCTGCCTGCCTGATGGCGACTCGCTCTCTATCTTTGCTTCCGCTCACGGCAGCGAGCGCAATCCCGACTGGTATTACAACCTCGTCGCCCATCCCGATATCACGATTGAAATGGGAATCGAAACGATTCCCGTGCACGCGCGCGAACTCCATGGCGAGGAACGAGCGGAGGTCTTCGCGCGACAGGCATCCCGATTTCCAATCTTCGCTGAGTACGCGAGCAAGCTCAATCGCACCATCCCGGTGATCCGACTCGAACGACGGACCGCCTGATGCACATCCCGTCCTCGGAGGAACCTGTCATGAGCTTCGAGCTAGACCATACACCCGTGCGGATCCTCGGCATTGGCGGCGACATGAGCGAGCGGTCATTGAGCCGCTCCGCGCTCCAAAACGCCCTCCGGATCGCGGAGCAAGCGGGCGCGACCAGCGTGCTTGCCGACATCCGAGACCTCAATCTTCCCCTCTACAACAGCGACTGGCCGCTGGCGCAGTACCCAGAAAGCCTCGGTTGGCTGCTCGCCCAAGCGCGTTTTGCCGACGCCTTTATCATCTGCTCACCCGACTACCACTTCACCGTTTCCGGCGCGGTCAAGAATGTGCTCGACACGTTCAATTTCCTTGAGGACCAGGGCTATCTTGGCGGCAAGCCGGTTGGGCTGATGGCGACCGGCGTCGCCGTCGGCAACGTCGTCACCGCCCTCGATCACGCCGTGCACGACCTCAACGGACTCGTCGTGCCCACGTTTGCTGGGATCCCTAGTGCCGCCATCGACCCCGCAACTGGGTCCATCCCCGCACCGGCGCAGGAGCGCCTCGCGACCATGGTCGGCGAGGTAATCGATCTCGCTAGGCGTCTTCGCCTAGTCGATAGCCCGATCCACGTTTCGACGTAATCGCGAGAGGAAAGGAGCAAGGTCATGGCGCAATCGATCCAGGAAAAGTCGACCGCAACGCCGGACGCCAACCTCGTGCGTGTGGGACCGCGCGCCGAACTGAAAGAGGTGACCGTGGTTTCGGGCGGCCGCCACGGCATCGCGGTCTTTGCCACCGCCGAGGGCATCTACGCCGTCGACAACCGCTGCCCGCACATGGGCTTTCCCTTACATCGCGGGAGCGTCTGCGACGGTATTCTCACCTGCCATTGGCATCACGCCCGCTTCGACCTCGAAAGCGGTGGCACCTTCGATCCCTTTGCCGACGATGTCCAGACCTACGAAACCCACCTGATCGACGACGTCGTCTACGTCGATCCCCGACCTCGCCGCGATGACCGCGTCACCCACGCCAAGGCGCGGCTTCGCGATGGACTGGAGAAACAGCTCAGCCTCGTCGCCGTCAAGAACGTGCTCAACCTCCAAGAAGCTGGCGTGCCGGCGAGCGAGATGCTCGAAATTGGCGGCCGTTTCGGCACAACGTACCGCGCCCGCGGTTGGCAAGCCGGGCTGACGATCATGACCGCAATGGGGAACGCGCTGCCCCATCTCGAGCCGGACGATCAGACGCTCGCCCTGTTTCACGGTCTCGTCCACGTCGCGGCCGATTGCGCCGGGCAGCCGCCTCGCTTCGCCCTCGATCCCTTGCCAGGGCAGGACATCCCGAAAGATCGCCTCAAGACGTGGTTCCGCCAATTCATCGAAGTCCGCGACAGTGAAGGGGCCGAACGCGCGCTGCTGACGGCGATCGCCGCCGGACTCTCCCCGGTCGAGCTGGCCGACGTGATGCTGGTGGCCGCGACCGATCACTACTTCCTCGATGGCGGCCACACACTCGACTTCATCAACAAAGCGTGCGAACTGCTCGATCTCATCGGTTGGGAACCGGAGAAAGCGAGCGCGATCTTGCCGAGCGTGGTGCCGGTGATCGCCGCCAGCCGCCGCGCGGAAGAACTCAACAATTGGCGGCATCCCGTCGATCTCGTTTCCTTGCTCGACCCAGTCTTCGCCGCGTTGCCCGACCTCGTGCAGAACGCGGGGAAAGCGCCCGACTGGCGCTGGTCCACCGAACTCACCGCGACGATGCTCGGCGAGGATCCGGAGGCGATCGTGGCCGCCCTCACTGGTGCCCTCGCCGCCGGCGCCCCGCTCGACGCGCTCAGTCTCGGCCTGAGTTCTTCGGCCGCGCTCCGCATCGCCCGGTTCCACACCGCGAACGAGTTCGGCGACTGGATCACCGTGCTCCACACCTTCACTGCCGCCAACGCGCTCCATCAATCGATGCGCCGCATGCTCTCATCCGGCACTGCGCGCCACCTTCTCGCCAGTGGGGAGAAGTCTCCCTCGCCGGAGTTGGCCAGGGGACTGTTCCACGGCGCACTGCGGCTCTATCTCGACCGCTTCCTGAATATGCCGGCCGCCCGACTGCCGGAAGACCGCCCGGCTGATATATCAGTTCTCCCCGATGATCCGGAGGTGTTGCTGGCGAGCCTGCGCGATCTGTTCGACCGCGAGCAACAGGTGCAACCCGCGGCTGACACCGTCTATCGCTATCTCGCACTCGGTCATGATCCCTCGCCGCTGATCGCCACACTCGGACACTTGCTCCTGCGCGAAGACGGCGAATTCCATTCCTACCAAATGCTCGAAGCGGGCATCGCCCTCTTCGACGAGTTCGCGCCGGTCGATCCCGCCGTCGCCAATCGAGCCTTGATCGCCGTCGCTCGCTATCTCGCGGCTCACGCTCCAACCAGCCGCTCGATGTTGCAAACTGCGCGCATTGCCCGCCGCCTGCAGCGCGGCGAAGATCTCTTTGCCGAAGAAGACGCGGCAGCGCTCGCCGCATCGTTACCCTGAGCGAAGTCGAGGGATCTGGCTTTCATCAAGGACGTCCCTCGGAAGAGACAGATTCCTCGACAAACTCGGAATGACGAAAAGGACAACTTGGGAATGACCAATTGCCAAAGGAGGATACCTCATGCCCTCGGTAGACTTCCCGAATCCTGTCTCGGTCATCGCGAAGAACGAGCCGGTGGCGCCGGCACCTTCCCCAGCGGGGCTGTTTGAACTGGTCCTCGAAGTGGCCGATCTCGCCGCCGCCGAGCACTTCTACCATGACGTGCTGGGTTTTGACGTCGTTGAGCGCTGGGGCGATGACCGCCCCGCCGTATGGCTTAGTCTTGGCGGCGATTCCGTTCTCGGGCTGTGGTCGGTCGAAGCCGGCGGCGAAAAGGCGATCCACCACGGCCGTGGCGGTGCGCACGTCCACTACGCCATGTTCCTTCGCCGGGGCGCCCTGGACGCGATGGCGGAGCGTCTCAGGGCGTTGGGCTACGAGGTCGAGCATTTCGACTTTGAGAATGGCAACCGCTCGATCTATATCGACGACCCCGACGACAACGTCGTCGAGTTCGCGGAATGGCGCACCCACTGGGACGGCCGATCCAACTCCTTATAGTAGAAGTGACGTGGAGGAATCAATGCCCGACGTAACCCAGACGCAATCGAACGAAACGCTGCCGGACGAACTGGCGCGGCGAAACGTCTGCTACCTCACCACGACCGGCCGGATCACCGGCAACTCGCACGAAATCGAAATCTGGTTCGCGGCCCGCGGCGATACCATCTATATCCTCTCCGGCGGCCGCGACCGCGCCGATTGGGTCAAAAACATCGCCAAAACCCCGAATGTCCGCGTCCGGTTCGACAACCAGGTCTACACCGGCACCGGCCGCATCGTCGGCGCGGAGGAGCCCGATGACCGCATCGCCCGTGAAGCGCTGGCGACGAAATACTACGGCTGGCGCGAAGGCCGACCGATCAACAACTGGGGCCGGGAGTCGCTCCCGGTCGCCATTTCGTTGGATGGAAATGCGTGAATCCCTTGGAGTTCCCTCATCCCCTGAGCCCTTCTCCCTTGCGCGGGAGAAGGGGAAGTCCTGGCAGGGTTCGTCAGGGCAAATCAAAATGTGCGCTAATCTGCAAATCGCTCCCTCTCCCGCGCGCGGGAGAGGGTGGCCGAAGGCCGGGTGAGGGAACTCCCGTCAGATTGAATCCCCGCGGAGAGTCCCCGGGGTTGAAAACCCCAGGTTAAGACGACGCAGTCCCTCCAGGACTGAGCATGGAACCATGCCCCGCGACCACCGTGCCTGCCTCGGAGAGGCTTTCTCTGGTCAGCCGGGAAGGGCGGTTTTTAACCTAGGGAATGCCCTGCCCGTTCGTCACGTCGTCCAACCACTTGCGGATTTCTGCTTCGGAGCGAAGCCGGACGAAGCGGGGATCTGTGCCGAACCGTTCCGGCCACTCGCGGCGCTGCTGGAAGTGAACGCGAGTCGTCCAGAAGAAGATCGATTCGCGGCCAAAGACTGCCTCGCGCCATGTTTCGCGATTGCCGCCCCATAGCTCGACGTTGTTGCGAATCCGGTGCATCGACCGCTTCCAAACCCGGCGCAATTTGATCTGGAGCGGCAGATCGAGCCAAACGATCGTATCGGCCACGCCGATAACAGTGTCGTCCAACTTCGAATCGTAGTTGCCGTCGATCACCCAGCCGTCGGGCGCGGCCGCCATGACGTCGCGCAGCGTCGCGCGGAACACTTCCGCAGGTGGCGCACTCCAGTTCGGACCGTGGTGAAGCGCATCGAGCTCGACAAAGGTGAGATTGAGCCGGCGCGCCAATTCCGCACCAACAGTCGACTTGCCCGCGCCCGATGTTCCTTTGAGCACGATCCTTCGTGGCGTGGTCATGGTTGGCAGCCCGTTCAAATAGAAAGCGTCCCGTCGAGGAAGATCAACTATCGACCAGCGAGCGAAATCGCGCTCGCTTGCTCGTTCAGCCACGCGGAGGCTTCCTCCTCCGAACGCAGCCGGACAAAACGAGGGTCATTGCCAAATTTGTCCGGCCACTGGCGGCGGTGCCGGAAATGTCTTTGGATCGTCCAAAAGAAGAGCGAATCGCGGCCGAAGACCGCGCCACGCCAGGTTTCCCGGTTGCCGTGCCAGAGCTCGACCTCGCCGCGAATCCGGTGCAAGGTTCGACCGCAGAGCCGGCCCAGTTTGACTGAAAGCGGCAAATCGAGCCAGACGATCGTGTCGGCCGCGTCGACAACGGTGTCGCCGAGCTTTGAGTCGTAGTTGCCGTCTATCACCCATCCGCCGGTCGCTGCTGCCATTGCCGCACGCACAGAAGCGCGAAACGCCTCAGCGGTCGGTTCGCTCCAATTCGGGCCGTGGAAAAGCGCGTCGAGCTCGACGAACGTGACATCGAGACGGCGCGCCAACTCCGCGGCGAAGGTCGACTTACCGGCGCATGAAGTTCCTTTGACGCAGATTCTTCGCGGCATCGTCATCATTGGAAGCTCGTTCGATAAGTGCGGCCGGGACCGAGCGACCTATTCGGTCAAGAGAAGAAAATTGCCCCCTCAACATACAGCACCACGCGCAGCACCGGCGCTCAAAGCATCCGTAATCGCGCTCTGACTAGTCGAAACTAGACAATAACGCGTCGATTGTGCATGGTATGACCACGGCGTACGATGTTTGCTGCAACGACACGGCCACTGCCAAGACGTCGAGGACGGAGACAGGCGATGGCAACAGCGGCCAACGAGCTGAGCCCAGAGCCCAGTTTCGGGCAAATGCTACGAACATTGCGCTCGGCCGCGGGGTTGACGCAGCCCGACCTTGCCGAACGCGCAAACTTGAGCGTGCGCGGCATCAGCGATCTGGAGCGTGGCGCTAGAACCCAGCCGCACTTCGATACCGTGCGTATGCTGGCTGACGCGCTCAATCTGGATCCCGCCACTCGCGAGGCGTTCATTCGCGCCGCCCGGTCTCCTGAGGTCACTGTCGCCCCGGTCGCCCAGCGCGTTCCCACCGGTGATCTGCCGCTGCAACTGACACCGTTTGTCGGTCGTGAACGTGAGATTTCCGAGATCGACAGGCTCATTCAGGATGACATTCGCCTGATCACATTAATTGGAACCGGCGGGGTGGGTAAGACCCGCCTCGCCCTACAACTGGCAAATGACCTGCGCGCAGAGTTCACAGATGGAGTGGCCTTTGTCCAACTCGCCCCAGTCGCCGACGAGGCGTTCGTGCTTCCCGCCGTCGCCCAAGTGCTGTCGATCCGCGAAGACCCAGGCCAACCGCTGATTGAAACTCTTCGCGAACACCTTCGCGATCAACACCTCTTGCTTGTGCTCGACAACTGTGAGCATGTCGTGATGGAAGTGCAACCACTCGGCACGATGCTTCTGAGCAGTTGCCCTAATATCAAGATCCTGGCGACGAGCCGGGCCCCATTGCGCCTTCGCAGCGAACAATTGTTTCCCGTTCCGTCGCTTGCGCTGCCCGACGCCGCGCAATTGCCATCGCTCGAAGAACTTGCACTGACCGAAGCAGTCGCCCTCTTTGTCCAGCGCGCGCGATCCGTACAGCCCGATTTCGTTCTTTCAGACGACAACGCGGCCGTCGTCGCCGAGATTTGCCGTCGGTTGGACGGGTTGCCGCTAGCAATCGAATTAGCAGCGGCACGACTACGGCTCTTGTCGCCATCGGCACTCCTGGCGCTCCTCAATGAGCGACTGCGGCTGCTGGTCGGCGGACCTATCGACTCCCCGGCGCGGCACCAAACGCTCGAAGCGGCAATTGCCGGAAGCTACGATCTGCTCGATCCCAGCGAACAAGCGCTTCTCCGCCGCCTGTCCGTCTTTGCCGGAGGCTGCCCTTTCGAGGCGGCTATGGCAATTGCCGCGACTGGCGATGAGATCGCTACATTGAACGGTTTACAAGGGCTCCTGGATCATAGCCTGGTGGTTGTCACGGGGGGGGCAAATGGCCACCGCCGGTTCGCGATGCTCGAAACCATCCGCGAATACGCCCTTCATCGCCTGTCAACCGACGACGATGAACATGAGATCCGCACTCGCCACGCCGCCTATTTCCTCGACCTCGCCGAGCGCGGCGAGAAGGAGCTGACGGGGCCGGATCAAGTGACCTGGATGGCGCGTCTCGAGAGCGAGTATCCCAATCTGCGGAGCGCACTTAGTTGGTCGGTAGATCAGGAAGATGCCGAAACCGCTTTGAGATTGGGTTCTGCGCTCTGGCAGTTTTGGGCGGCCAGTGGCCGGCTGAACGAGGCAAGTGGCTGGTTGCGACGCGCACTCGACATAGATTCTGAGTCCGCATCCGACGCCCGGGCAAAGGCGCTGCTGCGATTGGGAAATATGGCCGTGGAACTCGCCAACTACGGTGAGGCACGGAGATGGTACGAAGCGAGTCTGGCGATCCGGCGACAAACTGGCAATGAGCTTGGGATCGCGTCCGCTCTAGGTAGTCTCGGATTTGTCGCCTGGAGTCAGGGCGAATACAGAGAAGCCCGTTCGGTCCTTGAGAACGCTCTCACGATTTGGCAAGAGCTGAACGACAAACGCGGCATCGCGGTAACGTTGCAGAATCTGGGAAACACCGCCCTCGCCGAGGGCAAATTCGACGACGCTCGAGAGTTGCATGAAGCGTCTCTGGATCTCCGCAACGAGATGGGCGACCAGTTGCGCGTTGCGTACTCACGCTATTGGCTTGGACACCTTGCCCGAATTGAAGGACGCACAACCGAAGCAAAATCGCAGATAGACCAGAGCATGGTGACCTTTGAGGAGTTCGGCGATCTCTTAGGCGTCGCATTCGCATGCCACGAACTGGGACGCGTCGCCTACGATCAAGGAAACGCCAAGAGCGCCCTTGATCACTATCGAGAAGCCCTCGAACTGCGAACGCAGGCTGGCGATGTCCACGGCATCATCGATTGCTTGGAAGGTACAGCGCTCGTCGCGTGCTCGCGCGCACAGGAGCAGGAGTGCGTTTCTCTTTTCGCGACGGCAGCAGCATGGCGCGAAACCCGCGGCGTGCCCGCCATCCCCGTATTGCGCAACCAGTACGACCACACACTGGATATAGCCCGCGTCCATCTGGGAGAGATTCTCTTCGCCCGAGCCTGGGATCAAGGACAGCACATGACACCTGGGCAAGCCGCGGAGTTTGCCGCTTCCCTATCTGACAACTAGGGTCCAGCAGAGGTTACTTACCCTCTTCGTTGCGGCGAAACGCACACCTCTACGAGGGCGACTATTTCACTAGTAACAGTCGCCACCGCAGCCCGCCTCCACAGTATCCTTGAGGGCCAGTGTGGCTATGAGCACGATCGCCTCGTCATCTCCGACAGTTGCGTATCCTCGGCTTACGGAGTCCGCAACCGCGATGGATTGATTTACCGAATCACCCTCATTCAGAAGCACAGTGCCGTTATCAGCAACGATATCGTGATCCGCGCCGCCGAGAGGAGTTGTTACGCATTCGCTGGCTGTTTCAGTTTCGGACGCTGTCGGAGTGGCAGATGCTCCCGCCGGTGCTCTCTCGACCGTAACCACACCTGTGCCCGTGCTAAGCAGGCTGTAGCAAATTGCGCCAGTCTCGACGTACAAAACACTTGGCCCCTTGTGATCGGTGGTATCAGGGATGATGCTTCCGGGTGGGAGCGTGATACGGACAAGCATTTCGAACTGATCGGTTGCTCCCATGACCGTAGCGACCCCGACCCTGACTGACTCAGGTGTTGCAATGGGGGCGTTCGCTTGAGTTCCGCGAGTCAGACCCTGGCCGGTGAAGATCACAGCTCCCGCGATGAAGATAACGAGGATGGCCGCCATGGCTGAGGTTCGCATGAATCTCCTCCTGACCTGAAAATGATGCAATGAGAGACGGCTAACCATTTCAGTATACTGGAGCAGGGTCCCAAACAAACGATCATCGCGTGAGATTTAGCTTTGACTTCAACTGCGCGAAGTTTTTGGGAGGCGACCGATGAGCGACTTGATTCTGGCCGGTGGCCGCGATATCGATCCGCTTCTTTTCGTCACGAGCGAAAAAACCCACAATCTTATCGAGGACAGCGGGCTGGCCCTCGAACTGAGCATACGAAAACCACATGAGCTCGTCCGATTTACAGATACAGATAAACCTGAGGATGCCGCGAAGGAGTTCTGGGAAAGAGCGCCTAGAGAGCCCGAGCGGAGCAAGTTCGCAGGTGTCGTGCTGATCGGTGGTTACGAGCACGTCCCGTCTCAAGTTGTATTTGCGGGCAAATCCAAGACATTCATGGACCACGATCCCGACAGGCTGTTTGTGTGGAACGACGACGTGTATGGAGACAAGGACGGGGCCGGCCTGCCGGAACTGCCGGTCTCGCGCATTCCATTAGTCAAAGTTGACGATCTAGTCAATGGTGATGATCTTCGGCGAGCGCTCCGGGCCAGACGGATGTCGGCGGTCGGCCGCCGTGCCGATTGGCGAAAGATCCGAGCCAGTGGATTTCTCTTCCCAGAAGTTATCCATAGTGAAGTGCCTGGGCGGGGTTCGGCTTTGGCATCCCCTCCACATGGCACATTTACGCCTGACAATATGACCGCGGACCGTATTTACATCGCATTACATGGGGATTCCGCCCAACCCTCGGTATTTATGAATGATGATTTGAATGATGATGTGCGGGTGTTTCTTCAGCGCGACATTCCTAGCGCGGACGGTGTGATCGACGGCGCGGTCGTCTTTGCCGCCTGCTGTTGGGGAGCTCTGACCGCGAATACGCCGGCAGAGAAACCGGGCCTAACCCATTCGTTACCGAAATCGTTTGCAACTCATCCAAAGGATCAGTCAATTGCGCTGACGTTCATCGCCAATGGCGCACGCGCCTTCGTGGGCTTTACCGCCCATCATTGGGTGCCCGACCAAGCGCCGTACGAGTATTTCGGGTCGCCGCTCCATGGCATGTTCTGGGTGAATGTAAATCATCTGAATATGCCCCCAGCCCGGGCGCTCTTTAGGGCGAAGGCCGAATACAGTCTGTTCATCAAGGGACGGCACATGGCGCCACCGGCCGACCCTAAACGCACCTGGTTGCAGGATGCCGCGTACGATCTCGAATTGAAGACTCTTTGGTCAGCGACTTGCCTGGGCCTAGGCTGGTAACGTCAACCGGGGCAGAACGCCGCCGGCTTGGCCGTATCCCGCGAAGGAGACGAGATGAGCGAGCCTTCCGATCGTACAGATCCTTCGTCAAGAGAACGAGAACGGATCGAAGGGAGGCTTGCGGAAGTGCTGCCAGGCTTCGAGTTGGTCGACGCGACGTTGATAACCCTGGATGGTGACTCACCAGTTCCAGACGAGCGATCTGGGGTCTTTGTTTCGCCCGACATTTCCAGCCTCGCGGACCACTACGCACGGGTGTTTCCCGATCTACAAGAACCACCTCCTCGAGACGTGCCATGGGAACCATCGGCAAATGAAAAGCCATTACCAGATCGAGATGGATGGCTTTGTCACGTGCGAAGGGCCGGCGGTGAGGACGAGAAATCCCCGGAATTGGCGATCATCCTTTCACTCACTCTCGGAGTTATCGGCATCCAGACCGGATCATGAAGGCCAAGGCGAACCAATGAAGTCGAAAGACGGCACCCAAAAATAAGATCCGCTGAGCGCTAGCTTCCATCAATCACGAGTTCAACCGTTGGCGTCGGTCTGTTGCTGGACTGCGTGCTGCTGTCGTCGCCAGTCGTGCTCTCGGACCAGAACCCAACCATGAAAACCATTGCCGCGATCAGGAAGCAGGCGATTGCCCAAAACAGGCGGCGCGGCGGTTTGTAGATGAACGCGAGCCCGCAAACGGTGAGCGCCATGCCGGCGACGATCAAGGAATAGTCCATCACATCGCCCTTCGTTCCGCTGATCGGGAACCGCCAGGTTAACGTCCCGCGCTTCCATTGTATTGACCTCTGTCGGAAACATCCCGATTTGCCGTAAGAACTGTTCAATCCCCTGATGTGTCGGCCATCGAGCGGGGGAAGATGGTCGGCGCGAAAGTCATCGCGCCGCCGGGAACGATCCACGGCAGAACCTCCACCGAGAAACGTCCGGCGCGCACCGCCGGGTCCTGCTCGGTCAACTCGCGCGCCTTTTCCGGATCGACGTTGTAGATGCTCAGCCCGCGGAACTGCTCGTCAAAGAGCGGTCCCGCCGCCAGCAAATACCCAGCCTCGTGGAGCTCGGCCAAGTGCGCCATGTGCGCATCTTGCAGCGCGTTCGCTTCTTCCTCCGTGTGCTTCGGCGCGTCAGGGCGCAGGACCAGCAACGTGACGGTGAACCGATCAAATTGCATGAAGGATCTCCTTGGTTTTCAAACCATCCGGAACCGAGGTTCCCCGGGCGCGAAGGACCGGGCGACGACGGACGAAGCGCGCGCGGCCCGAGCCCGTGCAGGCGCGTGGCGCGAGCCAACACGATCGTGCATTACTCCACCCGGATCTCGATTTCCATCGAGACCGATTCGCCCGGGGAGAGCACCTGCAAGCCGGTGTCGACGCCCCGCGCGGCGAGCGCGAAGGGATCGGGAACGGCGGTCCAGGGTTCGATGGCGATGGCTTGGCGGTGCGGCGGGCAATAGATGACACACTCGCGAAACACCGGGTCGACGCGCTGGATCACCCGGCGGCCTGAGCTCGGGTCCGCGATCGTGGTCTGAATCGCGCCGCCTTCCAAGGCTAGATCGGTGAAGACTGCGTCGACAGCCAGGTCCCCGAAGGCAATGCCGTCGCCGAGGGCATAGGGACCGATCGCCGGCGCCTTCGGCCCGATGGGAATACCCGCAGCGAGTTCCCAGTAAGCCCGCGCGGGAACGGTGATCCGGCAGGCCGCCGCGTCCCCGCCGCCAATCTGCAGCCGGAAATAGGCATGGGTGCCGAAGGCAAAAGGCAGCGGCCGCGAATCGGGGTTGGCCACGGTGATCTCGCTAATCAGCGCGTTGCCATCAACCTCGTAAGAGACCGTGAGCTCGAAATCGGCCGGCCATTGCTCGATCAGCGCCGGCGCATCGATCGCCGCGCGGAAGGTTCCCACCGCCCGGCGTTCCGACTGCTCCACCACCCGCCACGGGCGCTCGATGACGTACCCGTGGATCGGCTTGCCGTCGAGCACCGGCGCGTCGTGCACGACGAAGCGTTGCCCCTGGAACGTCTGCTCCGGCCTGCTGAGCCGGCCGACGAACGGAAAGAGCAGCGGAATGCCGCTCCCCATCGGATTGCTGCCCGGCCCGAAACCGGGTTCCGCCCACAACGCCTCAATCGACTCACCGTCGACGACCGCCTGGAAGGTGTAACAATTGAACCCATACCCAGGCCGGATCGCCGCGGTCGCCCCGCTCGCGGCATCGCGCAGGGTGATCACATCGGACGTTCCGGTCATCGGGCATCAACTCCTCTTCCGGGGTTAGAAGGCAGATGTGCAGATTGTACCGGGTGACCGATTTCTACCGTCGTAGGTGTTGGTTGAGGAGCTTCAGAACCCTGGGCCAGGAGTCGGCATCTGCGGCCGCAGTGCTCGCGGCGTCACCGCCGAATAAGTTTCGACCAATTCCCGTCGGAATGTACGGAGCGAGAATGTCATGTCCCGCACCTGAGTAGGAGTAATGCTCGTCCGCAAACGGATGTCGCCGAGCGATTAACCGGTCGAGCGCCAGTTCCGAGAGCAATGTTGATGGCCAAACTATGTCGGCATCGCCGGAAAACAGCAAGATCGGACCGTTGATCCGCTCGACAGGGATTTCGGAATCATTCCAGTTGCTCTTGTCAAGAAAATCGGGAACAGGAGCGCCGTGCCAGGTCCAGGCCGGAATTGTGTGATCACTCGGTGAGGGATAGACGAGCCCGCCTCCGGCATAGCTGACGACCGCGGTTATTTGCGAGTAATACGTTCCAAGCAGCAATGCTAGTTCTGCTCCACGCGAGTGGCCGATGACGCCCAGGCGATCTCCGTGGATACCAGGTCTGGCGAGTAACCAAGACATGGCATCGCCAAAATACTCTAGGGGGATGCGTTCTAAGAGAGGTGGCAATGAATCGTAACTGAAATACGCCAGAGCCAGCGCAGCAAACCCGTGCGTCGCAAGCAATGCCCCTTCTCGAAGGATGTAGGGAGACAGTCCACCTTCGGACCCACCGAGGACCAGCACTGCCGGACACGGTTCGTCATTGGACGGACGGAAGAACCGCCCCCGAATCCCATCCTCGACCACATCAACACTGGTGATTGCGGGGGTTGCGAGTTGCCGCACCACGTCGATACTGGCACTGATGTTGCCTCCGCCCTCGGCGGTGATCTTAAGCGGTGGTAGCTGCAAAACCGACGCATAGTTCCAGGTATTCGTCGGAACGCCGGTCGGCATGAGCGACCAAACGAGACCCATCGGATCCAGAACCGTGTACGTGCCTGTTCGGGGAGCTTGCGTCGCCAGATCAACCGTGCCGTCGATGACCGCCTCGAAAAGCGCCTTCGCTGTCCACGTGAGATTTGCATCGTCGATCACCCGCGCGGTGACGGTCACAAGCTGATTCGGCGCCAGGCCAGAAATGCGGACAGCGAAGGGCGCGTCAGCAGCGACAGGGTTCGGCACAACCGTTACGTGCAACGGCCGTGATCGAGACTTGGGCCAAGCGAACGCCTGTTGTAAGGAACATGAGGCACCCAGAGACGCCCCAGTTGCAGCGAGAATGGCGCGGCGTGTGTATAAAGGAGCGCTTACTTGTCGAGGAGACGTAGACATTGTCCATCTCAAACTTCAATTGGATGGAGCGGTACGCCAGTTTACGTCTCGTACCTTTCCTGGACAAGCTTATTGCCGAGGTATTTGCGACGTTTGAACGAAGAGGCGCCGACGAATGGACCCAATGTTTTTCGTCTCGCAGTCTGATCTCCACGACTGGTTTGCGCAGCATCACGACGACGCAAAAGAACTCCTCGTCGGGTTTTGGAAGACGAAAACGGCCAAACCGAGCATCACCTACCAGGAGGCGCTCGACGAGGCACTCAGCTTCGGCTGGATCGACGGCGTGCGCAGGAGCCTCGGCGACGAGAGCTACACGATCCGGTTCACCCCGCGGAAGCCGCGCAGCATCTGGAGCGCGATCAACATTAAACGCGTGGGCGAACTGACCGAGGCCGGCCGGATGCAGCCGGCGGGGCTGCAAGCGTTCAACGAACGAGACCCCGAGCGGACGGGGCGCTACTCAAACGAACAGGCAGAAATTCAACTCGGCCCCACGTACGAAGCGCAGTTCCGGGCCCAACCCCAGGCCTGGGATTTCTTTCAAGCCCAACCCCCGTCCTATCGCAAACCCGCCATCTGGTGGGTGATGAGCGCGAAAAAGGAAGAAACCCGCCAAAAACGCCTCACCACCCTGATCGCCGACTCGGCTACTGGTCGAAGGATTCCAGCACTGACCCCACCGGGAAAGCGACCGGCTTCTTGATGAAAGGGGATTCTTGACTCCGACCATCGTCATGGCCGGTCCGCCCGAGAATGAATTCCCGGGCTGAACAACGGAAGTCGGCTCAAGCCGCTAGGAAAAGTGCAGCCTGTCGTTCTGTAGGGGCGGAAGGCTTCCGCCCGGTCTCGCCTGCAAACCCGTTGCCATAGCAAGCAGGCATCTGTCACCGCGCGGGCGCAAGCCTTGCGCCCCTACGGAGATCGGGGCGGTTTCCCGTCGCCAGTCGGATTTATCCGACTTCCGCACTTGAGCGGGGAAGGGTCTTATTGATTCCCAGGCGGAGCTGCCGACCACGATCGTCCGAAACAGAAGACCACCCCCATAAGAACCATCACATAGTCGAGAATCGGCCCCAACCTGACCCTGAAAACGAACCCTCACGCCGCACCCCACTGCGGTCGCTTCGGTGGCCAACCGGCTGATTAGGGTCGCGAGCTCGCGGTGTTGGTCGGGGGACCAGTCCTTGAGGAGTTCCGCCAGACGCAGGCTGCGGGCGGCGACGAGACGGTTGAGCAGATCTCGGCCCTCGGGAGTCAGGGTGCGTTCGGTTTGGCCATGCTCGATTGGGACGGCCGCGCTGAGCAGATCGCGCTCTTCGAGGGCGGTGCGGGCCTGATCGATGTAGGTAGGGTCGAGGTTGAATGGGCGGGCGAGCTCTTCGATGGTGATCGTCGGCGCCTCGTTGGTGCGGGCGAGAATCCACCAATCGATGGGGCGCAGATCAACCCCGGCCCGCGCGATGCTCTCCTGCGCCAATTGGCGCTGCACATCGCGATGGGAAAGCAACGGCAGGCCGCGCGCGATCTGCGTGATCGGATCATCGTTGGTCGGCATCGCGAACGCCTCGCCGACGTCGGTCGAGGCCAGTGTTGCCCGCAGCGGCCGCTCCGGGAGCAGAATCGCGAAGACGAACGCCGTGACGCAGACAATCGCCGCCACCAGGAAGACCGTGTTCAGCGACTGTGTGAAGGCGTGGATGATGAGCACCTCGCGATGCGGCAATGCCTGCGGCTCTTGCGCGGGTGCGGCAGCAGCGGTTGCGACGGGCATGAGTCCCCTCCCGTGGCGACATCCTATTTGCGTATTCATAGCAAAAATCGTGCTAATTTGCTCGGGAAAGAGACGATTTAAGGGAGAAGTGTAGTTTCGAATTGGTCCGCACCCAGCCGGCAAAGGCTTCGATCCCGTCAATGACTGCTTCCGCACGCAGTGATTGGAACTGATCGAAGTTGTGCAGCGCGCCTGGCAACTCGGCATACACAACCGGACATTGGGAGACACCGCGCAACTGATCGGCAAAGGAACGCGCAGCCACCACAGGGAGCGCCGTATCCCTGTCGCCATGTACCACGAAGAATGGCGGCGCGTCTTCACGGATTTGTGCGAGTGGGGATGCCTGGAGCCAGGCTTCACGGTTCTCGACCGGCGAGCTTTTCATGATTGGCTGTTGGGATCCAGTTCGGTCAATGCCCAAGGCAGACCACGCACCGCGGGTGTCAAGCCAGTCGTAATCTCCGTACAAGGTGATTGCCGCACAGACCGATGTGTTCGCAGTCTCGAAGCCGGGCTGAAGTTTCGCGTTATTGGGCGTGAGGGCAGCCAATGCCGCGAGCTGGGCGCCCGAGGATCCCCCTGCCACGAACACGAGTTCGGGATCGGCACCGTATTCACGGCCATGTGTTCGTACCCAGGCAATCACTTGCTTGACATCGACAAGGTGGTCGGGGAACGTTGCAGCCGGACTCAAACGATAGTTCGCGCTGATGCAAACCCAGCCCTGACTGACGAGACGATAGATGAGCGGAAGAGCCTCACGATTCTTCTTGCCGCCCGTCAACGCCCCACTGTGAATATGGATGAGCACCGGGCAGTCGACGGGCCGGGATTTATGACGGTAGAGATCCAGCAGGTTGCTTGCGCCCGCGTCGCCATAGCGGAGGTTGGCCAGGCGTTCGACACTGGGACGTCGGACAAAGAGCGGCCCGAGCAGCGCTCTGAATGTAAATTTCGACCGGAGCCGTGGAGCCACTTTTGGGTCGATTGCGGCGCGCCACCCCGACCCGAGGCCGCTGTCCAACGCGCGACCGACGACCGAGGCCGTCTGTATCCCTCGCCAAATGATCACCATAAGCCCCACTACTGTTGCAACGGTGAGTCCGAAGGCCACCCAACCTAGAGGCGAGTTAACGTCGCCTTGGGCCAAGGCTAAGCCGGTCGACCCGAGGATCCAGAAGAGGGCCAGAAACGGACACTCGTTGACCACCCCGAAGTAGAAGCCCAAGGAGCCGAACACTCTCGGCCAGCTTTGCGGCGCCAAGACGAAATACGTACACCAGGCTATGAGCACCACGGGAATGAAGTAGCCGATAGGCATGGATGTCCTCGTAGCTGCCGATTCTTGCTAAGCCGTCGATCCGGGGCGCATGTGTCGAGCGGCTAGGTTCATTGGCTGCCACCGGCATCGCTTCGCGCGAGACAGAGAGCTACTCTATCAGGTCGAATTAGCCGCAAACTCTGCCACTTACCAGACGAAGAACAAAGTAGATCCGGCGAGCATGGTTCCCATGACAACGTTGAATGTTCTCAGGGCGCGCTCTGTGCGCAGAAAGCGCTGAACGGAGGCGCCAAAGGCGAGCCAGAGCGCACAGCTCGGCAAGGCGGCGCAGATGAACAACAGACCGAACGACAAGGACTGCGCAAGCGCGCTGCCTCCATGGAGATACGTTCCAACTGCGCTCGCACAGACAAGCCACGACTTCGGATTGACCCATTGAAACGCGGCCGCCCGCCAAAAGCCGACGATCTCCGTTGTTGCTGTCTCTCCGCCGTGGCCGGCTGTGGCAATCTTCCACGCAAGCCAGAGAAGAAAAGCGATTCCACTCCATTTCAGCAGGTGCATGACAGTCGGGCTCTCGAGCACGAGCCTCCCGAGCCCGTAAGCCACCACGAACATCATGAACCCCATGCCGATTGCAACGCCAAACAGGCAGGGAAGTCCACGAAGCACGCCGCCATTTGCGCCGGTCGAGGTCAGTACAATGTTGCTGGGACCGGGCGTGACTGCGGCAACAAACGCAAACAGCAGAAAGGCAACAGCTTGGCCGGTTGTCATACGTTCAGCGCCTCCGCAAGCACCTGAGTGAGATTCCCATGGGTGAGATACCTAGCAGATCAGGCGGCAAAGGTCTTGAACGATCGTGCGGCGAGCAGTCGCCCGATTGGGTTCGCACGACGGATGAAGTCGGCGGCGTGGAGTTCCTTGAAGCCTGGTTTCAAGGGGCGGCGTACCACAAGCACCGTCACGACACCTACGCCATCAGCCTGACGCGAACCGGCGTGCAAGCATTTGCCTATCGCGGCGCGGTCCACGTCAGCACACCGGGCATGGTCGTCGTGCTGCATCCGGACGAGGTTCACGATGGCTATGCGGGCGCTGACGGGGGTTTCGGGTATTGCCAGGTGTATGTCGAGCCGGCGCTGATTTTCGAGGCGGTCCGCCAGCGCTGCGGTCGAGCTTGTTCCTTGCCGTTCCTGCGCAATCCGATTGTCACCAGCGAGAAGCTGGCGACTGCAATCCAGATCGCATTTCAGGACGATCGTGAGCCACTGGCGATTGAAGATCTCATCGCGCAATTAGCCGACGGGATGATTGAGGCGGACCCGTGCTGCGCGAATGCGGCGATTCCGCGTCGCCTCGACACCGTCGCAGTCGAGCGCGCACGGGAGTTTCTCGACGCCGAGAAAACCCGCGTTGTCCGTTCCTGGGAAGTCGAAGAAGTGACAGGTTTGACGCGCTTCGACCTTTCCCGTCAGTTCCGCGCGATCCTTGGCACCAGTCCGTACCGCTATCTGCTCATGCGCCGCCTTGCCTTTGCTCGTACGCAGATGTCTCCGCGTCGTTCGCTTGCCGATATCGCATTGGCGGCTGGGTTCGCGGACCAGGCGCATTTCACCCGGGCGTTCACCGCAGCGTTTGGCATGACTCCAGCGCGCTACGCCGCCCTGAAAACCGGCTAAGATTGTCCATGCTTTAACATTCGTAGGGGCGTGTGGCGCTCGCCCCTACGTAGCCGACGCCGACCCATTCACCCGGAGACGTCGATGATCGAGCAGGTTGATTCTGCGAAGCAATCAGGCAACGCGCGCCGGGTGTTGGCGGATCGGCCGGTGGTGTTCTGGCTCGATGTGGCGGTCAAGGTCGCGCTCGTCGGCCTGCTGCTCTTTGCCGCGCTGAATCAGGACATCCCCCGCTTCCACGGCAAGGCGATGACCGGGCGCGCGCTCACCTATCCGCTGTCCGCGGTGATCGTCCCGCTCGGTTGGTGGCTGCTCAGCCGCCGCCGGAGAACGCCGGTCGCCTACCCCTACACGCTCGACATCCTGCTCGTGCTGCCGTTTCTGATCGACACCGCCGGCAATGCCGCGAATCTCTACGACACCGTGACGTGGTGGGACGATTTCAACCACCTGCTGAACTGGGGCATCCTCACCGCAGGGTTTGGCCAGCTGCTGCTCCGCCTCCCGGTTGGCCGGCTCTCGCTGATCGGCCATTGCGTCGGCTTCGGCGCGGTCACCGCGATGCTCTGGGAGTTCGCCGAGTACATCACCTTCGTCCGCAACTCGCCCGAGCTGCAAACGGCCTACACCGACACCCTGGGCGACCTAGCGCTAGGGTTGGCGGGGTCAATCATCGCGGCGATGCTGGTGGGCTGGTTGCAGTGGGGGCGGAGCAACGCCTAACTCTCATACGGCGCTTGGTAAATCGTGTCGGGCGAGCGCAAGTCCTGAATCTCCGCGTCCTCATCGTCGGTGAGTGGTGTGACCACAACGGCGGAGACGGGCTCCCGCTGGTCGGTGTGCATGACGAAGACCGCGACCGGCGGCTCGGGGGCCGTCGGGTGGCCGTTCCACGGACCATTCACCGCGTTCAATTGGAAGACAAAGAAATGGAATCCGTCCTCTTGCCAGGAATCGAGATGGTGATCGCTGACCAGCCGGGCGTTGATCGCCGCGAACTCGGGTGAGGCTTTGAGCGGCCCGAGGAACGCGTTGTCGGCGCACGGCAGGTTCTCCGCGGGCGCATGTTGGGCAGCAACCGATTCGTGCAGCTCGGCCGGACCGGCCGGGGTGGGATCCCCTCAGCGGCGGCGGGGTTGATCGGCGCTGACGAGCTCCGCCGTGACAACCGGTTCCGATGTGACAGGGCGCTCAAGCGTGACCGACATGACCTACTCCTTGTTCGGGTGGGTCCGGCAGGTGCTTAGCGCACCTGCCGGACCGGCGTGAGCTAGGTCACCACGGACTTCGAGCAGTCAGTGGTCACCACGCTGTCTACTACGCGGGACAACCACCTTGGGTAGTCGTGGACGTGACGCACTGGCTGATGCCCTTGGTGCGTGCGCCGTTGCCATCGCAACCCTTGCTGTCTTTGACCTTCACTTGGATCTTGTGGCATGCGCCATCCAAGACCGGACCGTAGGAAAGCGTGTCTCCGGTTATTCCGTCCTGAATGGCGTCATCCACTAGCCAGGTGAAGGTGTACCCCGGAACGCCGCCGGTCGCCGACGCCTTGTAGGTGAGTTTGCCGTCGCAACCACCCGTGGGGTCAGCCAGCGTGAGGATGATCGCCTTCGGAACGGTGACGCAGATTTCATCCGAGTTTTGGGCGCACGCCCCTGCCGAGTTGGTGACCGTGACAATGACGCAGTGCGATGCGTCGTCTTGCGGCCACTGGTGCGTCAACGTTTGCCCAGTTCCGAGCGAGGAACCAGTCGGCGCATTGTTGACGGACACGTACCAATTGTAGGAGAGGCTCGAGTCGAAGTTCGTGATCTTGTATGACGCGGTGCCGTCACAATCGAGCTTCGGCGGATTTTCAATAGCCGGTTTGACGGTGGGACTGGTCCGCAGCTCAGTTGAGTCCGAGCTCGGGCAGCCGGTGTTATCCGTCACCGTGCCGGTGAGCGTCGTGCTGAGGGCGGTCAACGGGCCGACCGTGAAGTCGTGGAAGGTCTCGCCCGCCACACCCTGGTAAGTTTGCCCGTCGCTCAGCGCGAACTTGAACGGGCCGAAGCTGGTCGCACTCGACGTGCTCAGGCGCACTATGGTCGACTTGCCGCATCCCACCGTGCAGAAGGCCTCATCGGTCGCCGTCGTCGGGTCGCAGTCCAGCTTGGCCTTGCCACGACCGATGATGCAGACCTGCTGCGCCCGGCACTTCGACTTGATGATGTCCGAGTGCGGCTGCGGGCAGGCATCGTTCGCCACCACGTTCCAACTGATGATGGTGCAGCACTGGCCCGCCGGGCAGGTCTCGCCCTTGGCGAAGCCGCCGTCCACGCCCGACCCCGCCGCGCCGAAGCAGACGGAGCCCGCACCGCACGGATAGTCCTTGATCGCCACGGTGACGAAGTCGTTGAAGTTCGGCCCGATAGTGCCGAAGATGATGTCTTGCGCGGGGACCACGATGTTGCCGGCGGCATCGCGCCCGGGGCAGAGGTGGCTCGTCACGCAGTAGCGGCTGGTGCCGGTGTTGTTGATGATCCTGAACTTGACCTGGGCGTCGAACTTGCCGGTGGGGCAGGAGCACGGCTCGTTGATGATGATGCCCGGGCCGCTAATCCGCACGTCATTGGCGGTACAGTTGACGTTCGTGAGGACGTCGGCGTAGGCGCTGAGGGGGCCGAAGTTGATGCCTTTGCCCGCGAAGGCGGCCACCGCCGTCCCAATCGCGGCCGCCTTCAGGAATTTGCGGCGATGCAGTGGCGTCTCGGTGACGCCGTCATCCATGAGTGCCCGAGGTGACTCTACCGCCTTCTCGGGCTCTTCGGGACAGAAATCGTCGTTCTCTCCGCTACACATAATCCTCTCCTCCAAGAAGATGACCGCCATGGTCATCGTTTTGCGATGTACCGACCGCGGGGAACGCCCGCGCAGCGGGCGCGAGCGTCTTGCTATGGTCGGAGGTTTGTGAGCGGCTGCTGCTGGCTGGTTCGCTGTTTTCCGGACGATTTGGGCTTGCACCCTGGGCCAGACACGGATTATTTTTGAAACAGCAGCGGGCCGCCTTTTAGGAATGGCTGGCTGGTCAGAGGCGGGTGGGGGCTTTCCTGAACACGAAGACCCCACTCGTCTCGCTTTGTCAATTGCTGATTGCGGTCGGCGGATCGCGGCCACGCCCTTGTTGCACGGATCGCCCTTCCTACCGGCTGACGTCGCCGGAGGTTACGAGTGGACCTGGACCCAGCAACTAGAGCATGCAGAGAGATCGGGCTCTGTGCACGATCGATGCTACAGACGGTTGTCCAATCACGTCATACATACTAATTACAACAGCCTAGCCAATAGGTACGGGTAGGTTTAGCCCTAATGGTTCATGACCATAGTACTACACCCGTGCAAGCCCCCGCCGAGGAAGTAATGTCCGCATTCTAGAGGCATCTTTCGCCCCACCGATGACCTGGCCGGTGGCGCGGTCGGATGGCTGGCGGTCGCGGAGGCAGCTCGCTGCCTTTGCTTTGATCACCTGCGCACCGTCTAGAACGATCATGGCAGTTCGGCTGATCATCGCGCGCTGGATGTCCGGGACCGCTCCACTTGGCGCTGGTTGGCAATGCGCTGCGTGGGCAGCAATAGGCGCGCTGCAACCTATCCCGGGGGATAAGGTGCGATATCGGCGAAGTGTGTCTGGATTGCACGCCTACATTCCGCGCGCCTGGGCGCGCACTCGTTTACCTGTCCACGTGCGCGAACAGGCGGTGACTCGGGCTAGTAAAGGCGGTTGGGCCGGGCAGAACGCCGGTGGATACGAGGTGCCAGCAGGCGCCTTCGCTATCGGTTCTTGGCAGACCTTAGCCGGCGAGTGCACCTCCCGAATCCTCGCTTTTTGGCTGTTGGGCAATGGGAGAGGGCAGACAACCGTCTCGCGCCCGGGTTGGCGCTCAATTCATGAATTCATAAAGTAGAGCGCCCCGATAACCATGCCGAGGATGCCGCAGGCGATGCCGAGCGCGATTTGGGCAGTGCCGTGGTTGGAGCGACCTTTTTTTACGTTGTAGATGCCGCAGCCGACCGCGGCCGGTGCGAAGATAATCGGGAGGATGAGGACCGCCATCACCGCGCAGATGTAGCCCACCTGCACGGGCCATCCCTTCGCGGCGGGTTGCGCATGCGTGGCCGGGGCCTGGAACTTGGAGTTGAGGTAGGCGCGCGCCTCTTCCTGTTGATACGGTGTCAACCGGTCCCAGTTGTCGCGAATGTACTGCTCATAGGCCCACGCATCGGACGCGTGTTGGCCTGCCGTGCTCGCCATCGACGTTTTCGCCTTTCTTCACCGCGTCCCCGCGGTCGGCTCTCCCTCCCCGTTTCACGATATTGACCCGTGCCCAACCCCACCATCACCCATCAGTGGGCGTCAGGCGCGGGACGCTCCGCCCGTTGCTTAATGACGAGGGCACCGTGGTTTGTCCTTGGATCTGAAAAGCGGTCACGGCACTACCCATCAACTGGGAGTGCCGTGACGTCCGATCTGATTGAGTTGTTACCGCTCTACTGTCACGCCATCGCGACCGAGGACGTGTCAGTCCAATTCGTCGACCACGTCCTCGCGAAGGCAAGCCCAGATCACGAACACATCAAGAGCGATTACGATGATCGCCCAGGCGGGGAAGAGGAAGACGAGGAAGAACGTCCAGATTGCATTCAACCCGGCGAGACTAATCGCGAGCCAAATCGCCCAGGCCCGGCGCAGGAAAAGAAAGACGCCCGAGGCGATCAGCGCGAGCCCACCGACGATGTTGACCCAGCCCCAGAATTCCGGATTCCAATTGTAATAGTAGTGGTCGGGCGCGGTGAAAAATTCCTTGTCGCCAACCGCGGCCAGTCCGATGATCGCGTGAAAAGCCCCAGCGATAACCACCAGTACGGCAGCAAGGACAACGCTCCGATTCATCGATGACGAGGATGGTTCTTGGTAATCGCTCATTGTGATGCTCCTTGGTGTGATGCTGATGAATCCCGGGCGACAATCGTTCAGCTTTCCCGGCTGCCTCTCCAAAGGAAGGCAGCCGCTAAACGACGTGTTGAGCGAGCTGATTATTGCAGAGCCATGGGGAGACTCAAGCGTTCTTCGTGGTTGATGAAGCGATCGGCGTCGACAGCGTCATCCCCGAGATCGATTTCCACCCAGTTCACCTCACCGCTGAATTCTTTGCCGCGCGATCTGTAGTCCTCACTCACCGGTAAGCCGAATTCCGCGCCATCGTCGCCTGTCTCATCGGCGGAAAAGAGCATCGGCTCGGTTTGCTCGGCGCGCCCCTCATCGGATTTCTGCCCGTCGATGTAGCCGCGAGATTGGCTCCCTTTCTCACCTGTCATTAGCATAGCGAACGCAACGCGCCTCGCATACGCCGACCTATGTCTGGAGCCGCCGCGCGCGGAACTTTGCGATCAACTCGCTCAGCCGGTCTTGGCGACGGGCACACTGCCTTGTGTCGATGCCACTTCGGGCCGCGCTCACGCGGCGGCGCGCCGGGTGCTGAGCAAGTCGGGGCGGATGGAGAGCAGGCGGAAGGCTTCGCCGACATCGGCGAGTGAGAGGAGGCCGACCACGTGGCCATTGTTGTCGACCACGGGCAGAGCGCGGATGCCCTTGGCGTTCAACCGCTCCTGGGCGTCGATCAGCGGCTCGGCCGGCATGGCCAGGGGCACTTCCCGCTGCATGAGTGCGTCAACGGTTGCCGTTGGCTGACGCTGCAAGCCGCGAACGAGGTCGTCCAGCGTCAACAGGCCCACCGCGCGGCCGGTGGTGTCGACGACCGGAAAATCGGACTGGGCCGAACTCAGCGTGAGCTCGATCGCGCGGGTCGCCGGGTCGATGGGCGCCAGGACCTGGGGATGCCAGGTCATCGCGTCGCCGACCGTGATACCGCCCAACACACTCCGCGCCACGGTCTGCCGGCCTTCGGCTTCGGCGCCGATCCAGACAAAGACGGCGATGAAGATCAAGAAGAAGTTGCCGGTCAGAAACCCGAGCAGCCCGAACAGGAGGGCAATGCCCTGTCCCAAGTTGACCGCGACCTCGGTCGCGCGCCGGAAGCCCACGCGCGTCGCCAGGGCGGAGCGGAAGATCCGGCCGCCGTCCATGGGGAAGGCGGGGATGATGTTGAACAGCACCAACCAGATATTCGCCAGCGTCAGGTAGGCAAGGATGCTGCTCCAGTCGGCATCGCGCATCGACGTGTCGAGATGGGAGGGCGAGAGGAGCGACGTGGCCTGCAGAATCGCGCCAGCCACGATGAGCACCGCCGCGATCGCGACGTTGACCAACGGTCCGGCGATGGCGATGCGGAATTCCTGCCCGGGATCCTCGGGCGTCCCTTCGAGCGACGCCACGCCGCCGATCGGGAGGAGGGTGATATCGCGCACGGGGATGCCGTAGCGGAGGGCGACAAAACTGTGTCCGAGCTCATGGAGCGTGACACAGACAAAGAGCAGTACCGTGGCCACGACGCCGAAGGTCGCCCCGCGCCACCCCGCGTCGATGCTGAAGCCCCAGAAGTAGGCCGCCCACACCAGGATGAGGGCAAAGGTCGCGTGGACGCGGATATCGATGCCTCTGACGCGCGCAATCCTGAACGACCAACCCATCGTGACCACGTCCTTTCCGCTTAGGCGGTCTCGTTCGGCGCGAAGTCGGCGTCAACGGCGAAGCGGAAGACCGCGCCGACACCGCCCACCTGGTCGAGCGCTTGCGCGGCCTCGGTTCGGGGCATGGGCTCGTCCGCGTCGGGGACGTCCTCAAGTTCTTCGGCGGTGATTGGCATCTTCGCCGCAATCAATTCGATCTCGGCGTCGGTCTGCAAGGCGAGGCGGATAAGCTCGTCTTCTAGTGCGGTCGGCACGATGTTAGCGACTGCTCCTCCCGCCGGATGTTCCTTGGGAGGTTCGCCGGCGCCCACGAGGGGCAGGGTATAGTCGGCCCAGCCGGCCTGTGTAAAGTCCTCGTTCATCACCAGGCGCATCACTTCGCCTTCTTCGAGCGCCAAGATCGTGTCGTCCGCTCCGGCGGCGCCCTTGTCCCCGGCGCCGGCGCCGTCCAGGACCGCCTGCACGGCCTCCATCTCCCGCTGCCGCTCAGCCTCGGCGACAACCGGCTCCGCCGCCGCGATGACGTCGTCGAGGATGGCATCCGGTTCGAGATGCACGCGGCCGATAATGCGCGATTTGACCGTTTCGTGGAACCCACTTTCGAGCGCACTGTAGATCGGCTCGTCCGCGGCGATCACGAGATACTCCAGCCCGTCCTTCGCGTCCGCGAATGCGCGCCGCGTCTCCTCCGCCACGGCCTTCGCCACATGCTCGACCCGTTCGTCGGCGCGAGCTTGATAGCGGCGCTGCGACCAGCCGCCTTGCATCTGCTTACGTGGGTAGTCGGACGCTTCAACCTCGACGGCCCGGTCCCAGGTCAGTCGCTCAATCATCCACAGAATGGCCTGGCGCTGGTCGGCGACGAGCACGGCGTAGGGCGGGAAGTCCTCGGCGACACGCACGAGCTGGCGCAACGAGGGAATGGGTCCGGCGACGACGCTTGTGGACACCGGTACGGCGAGGGGGACCGGCACGAAGACGTCGTGCTGATGACAGGCGACGATGACGACCCCGTGCGCGGCCGGGTCGAGCTCGTCGAGATAGCTGTTGATTCGCTTGATGTCCGCGTCGATGCTGGCTAACGCCGGGTCGTGTGCCGTATATCGCGCGCGCAGCCCTTCGAAGTGCGGTTCGATCTCAAGGCGCGCGGGCCGGCGGCTGACCCCTTCGCGATCACGGGCCGCATGCCGTTGCGAGCGCTTCGGCGCGGGTGCGGGCGTCCGTCCCGGCTCTTCGCCTTGCGGCCGCCAATCGAGACAGACGGTCAAGTACGGCGCTTCGCGTGACGGTGGCAGCGCCGCGAGGTGCTTGAGGGTCTGCCTCAAGTCGCGCGCGAGCGGGGTCTCGTGCTCCATGGTGTGAATGCGTTCGACGGGATCGGTTGCTGCCATCCTCGAACCTCCTCGTCAGGCTCGCCGGCAAGATCGAGTCACCGCACGTCAGCGAGCGCGGCGCGCTCGATCGCGTCGACAAGCGTGTCGAAATCATAGGAGTCATCGTGGCGGACGCCATTAATAAAGAAGGTCGGCGTGCCGTTGACGCCACTCCGTATGCCGCTCATGAAATGCGCGCGCACTTTTTCCGTGTGGACCCCCTCCGCGAGCTCACGATCGACGCGCTCGGAATCGAGACCGAGATCGGAGGCGTAGCCGACCAAGTGACTGTCGTCGAGGGTCTTCTGGTGGGTGAACAACTGCTCGTGCATGGGCCAAAATGCGCCCTGGGCACTGGCCGCCTCCGCGGCTTCCGCGGCGTGCTCGGCGTGCGGATGAGCTTGCGTCAACGGGAAGTTGCGGAAGACGAACCGGAGCTGGTCGCCAAACCGCTGCTGAATCGCCTCCACAATCGGATACGCCTGCCCACAGTAGGGGCACTCGAAATCGCCATACTCGACGAGCGTCACCGGCGCGGTGGCCGATCCTCTGGTGTGATCCTCGTCACTGACCGGCAAGGTCAGGACCGCGGCTTCAAAGCTCTGCATCCCTCACCTGACTCCTCAGTTACCGGGCGCCTACCGGCGCTTCGGACAAGTGCTCAAGCGCGCGGAGGATCCCGTCCGCGCCAGGATTGATGCCGACCGGCGAGACATAGCTCCAGCTTATGACGCCTGCCTCGTCTAAGACGAACAGCGCCCGCTCGGTCGTCCCGTCATGGCTTCGATACACGCCGTAGGCCTTGGCCACGTCGCCTTTCGGCTCGAAATCGGCCAGCAGCGGGAACTTCAAGTTGCGGGCCGCGGCGAACGCGTTGTGACACCACTTGCCATCGACCGAGATCCCCAACAACTGCGCGTTGTAGCGGTGGAATTCCGGCAGGATTTCGTTGTAGAGCGCCATCTGATCGCCGCAGACCGGACTCCAATCGGCAGGGTAGAAGGCGAGGATCACCGGCTGCCCGCGGAAGTCGCTCAGCGACAGCATCTGATCCGGGGTGGAGTAGAGGGTGAAATCGGGCCCCTCCGTACCGGCAGGCAAGGCGGACGACATGCGCGCAGGTGCCGGCGATGCCGTGTGCCGATAAGTTCCATCATTATGCTCGTCGTGAGCCATCGTTCTCTCCTTATAGAAAAGGTCTCTTTGCTCTCCCCAGAGGCTCGGGCCAGCGGTCACCACATGGAAAGACGGCCACTTGGCCAGTGCTAGTCTATCTCGTCGCACCGACCAACTGGGGTTGACGAGGCGTTCGGTTTTCGGCCGCCCTTCTCGGCCGAGAGAACCGGCCAAGAGGAGCGCGTCATCGGCTGTTTGGGCCGGATGCCAAGTTGGACCTATGGAGAGACCGCAGAGCCCATACCACCGTTGTCCACCATTTCGATGGAACGCGTTCTGCTCACAGGTGACTGTATGGCGATCTCAAAGCCGTCAACGAAGGAGAGAAGCTCATGTCCACGGATATGTCGACCGGCACGCGGCTGACCACGGAAGCGCCGGAGGTTGCCGGCAAGCACACGCATTGGATGATCGATCCTCACCACAGCTTCGTCGAATTCGGCGTCAAACACATGATGTTCACGACGGTGAAGGGCCGCTTCACGGGCATCACCGGCGTGATTCATTGCGAGGATGAAGACGATCCCACCACAGCCAGAGTTGAAGCCACCATCGAGACGGCCACCATCGACACCAGCGAAGCCAACCGCGACGCCCACTTGCGGTCGCCCGATTTCCTCGACGCCGAGCAGTTCCCGGCGATCACGTTCAAGAGCAAACGGGTCGAACGCCGCGGCGCGGACGAGTTCCGGATGACCGGCGACCTCACGATTCGCGACGTCACGCGCGAAGTCGGGCTCGAGATGACCTACAACGGCCGCGGCAAGAATCCGTTCGGCAAGGAAGTCGCCGGCTTCACCGCCGAAACCACGATCAACCGCAAAGACTTCGGCCTGAAGTGGAACGTCGCCCTCGAGACCGGGGGCATGCTCGTCGGCGACAAACTCGACATCCTGATCGAGATTCAAGCCGTGAAAGAGGAGTGACGCCAGCCCGTAGCTCCGCCCCGGGCATCAACACGGCCCGGACGGCACCTCGCTCCCACTCGGATGTCGGTGAAAACCGACTGGAACCCGGTCCAAAGATGAGTCTGCCCAGTGACGTGATGAACGCCATCAACTCCGGGCTGAGCGAGACGACACCGCTCCGAGGCTGAGAAGCACAACGCGGAGCGCGGTTTGGAGCGGTGTGCGGCTAGGCGCCCCTGCCAAACCGCGCTCTCCGGTCCCGCGGCGGCCGGTATCCCAGGTAACACCAGTGTCCAGTCTTGGCATACCGAATGCGACGGCTCGGATTAGTGGTGCCAACGAGGCACAATTCAATAAAGTACCGGGGAAAAGGAGATCTTCATGGCCCGCTACCGGTCGTTTGGCGTCGGCTTCCTTGTCGTGCTGCTCGCCGTCGTGTCGTTTTTCCTGGGTGGAGTCGGCCGTGCCACGCCCAGTGCGCAACAGGCGACCCCCTTAGCCACGCCGCAGCCGCCACCCGCGGTGACACCGGGCGGGACACTGCCGGGGAATCCGAAAATCCAACTCGTCCAGGTCGCGAGCGGATTGGTCGACCCCATCAACATCACGAACGCCGGTGATGGCAGCGGCCGCCTCTTCGTGATTGAGCGAGTCGGTCGGATCCGGATCGTCGATGGGAACGGCAACCTCCTGGATGATCCATTCCTCGATATCCGGGACAACGTCAAGACCGACTTCCTGGAGCAAGGACTCCTCGGGGCCGCGTTCGCGCCCGACTACTCAAGCAGCGGGCTCTTCTACGTTCTCTATGCTGACTACACGACCAATGGCAACGAATTCCTCGTCCAGTACCACGTCTCGGCCAACGATCCGAACAAGGCCGATCCCGACAGCGCCAAGCTGATCTATTCCCTGCCGAAATACCCGAACCCGGGCGACCCGTATGTCAACCACAACGGCGGCACCGTCCGCTTCGGACCGGACGGCATGCTCTATTGGACGACCGGCGATGGTGGACTCGCGGGCGATCCCTATGACAACGCCCAGAACATCCGCAACGAGTTCGGCAAGATCCACCGGATCGACGTCAGCGGGGCATCGGGCACCGAGTCCTACAAGATCCCAGACGACAACCCGTTCGCGCGCTCGTCCGCGGTCAACCCGGCTGGCTTCGCGATCGAGGACCCCGCCAACTACCATCCCGGCGCCGATCCCACGATCTGGGCGTACGGTCTGCGCAACCCCTGGCAGTTCAACTTCGACTCGAAGACGGGCGATCTCTATATCGCCGATGTCGGCCAAAACGCCTGGGAAGAGATCAATTTCCAGGAGGCGGGCGCCAAGGGCGGCCAGAACTACGGGTGGGACTGGCTCGAAGGCTCACACTGCTATCCCGAGTATGTCAGCGATTGCCCGCGCTCCCAGATCGGCGTGCTCCCGGTCGCGGAGTATAACCACAGCAAGGGCGACTGCTCGATCTCCGGCGCCGGCGTCTCGCGCACCGGCGAATCGCCAACGCTCGACGGCGTCTACTTCGCCTCCGACTTCTGCTCAGGCCGCGTCTGGGGTCTGAAGCAGGACGACAGCGGAACCTGGCAGTTCCAGGAGTTGCTCGACACCGAACTCCTTGTCACCGGCGGCGGCATTGGCGAAGACGGCGCCGTCTTCTTCACCTCCTGCAACTGCGTCTTCGACCGCAGCTACGATCCCTTCGCGAACCCGCAGGGCGGGGTCTGGCGCGTCGTCCAGTCCGACAAGGTGCCGGCAGGCGCGGCCACACCGCCGCCGGAAGGCGCAGCAACCCCGGCCGCCGCGACCGAGGAGGAAGCAACTCCGGCCGCCTCGACACCCGAAACCGGCGCAGCGACGCCCGCGGCATCAGCAGGCGGTAGCGCCCAGACAGTGACCATGGTCGACATCGCATTCCAGCCGAAAGATCTCACGATTCCGGCGAACACCGACGTCACCGTCGATCTGCCGAATAACGGGGCGTCCCTCCACAACTTCAGCATCGATGAGCTCAACATCAGCGTCGACGTCCAACCGGGTCAGACCGGCTCGGTCACGATTAATGCCCCAGCCGGCACCTATCAGTTCTATTGCAATGTCCCCGGCCACAAGGAAGCCGGCATGGTCGGGACCTTGACGGTGCAATAGGAACCACCCCGCACCCCGCGCGCACGCGCCCCCCTCGCCCTGCGCATCAGGGCGAGGGAACGACAAAGCCCGACGCCCCTCTCCCTTCAACAGAAGGGAGAGGGCAGCCAAGCAGCGGCAGGTGAGGGTCGTTCTGGAGCTGGGGCGGGCATCGAACCGACTAGGATTCGAGATACCGCTCGCGCCAGGCGATTGCCTGTGCTTCCGGGACCCGGATGAACGTCGCGGTCGCCGCGGCCAGCACATCATTCTCGTGCTCGCGACGCAGCTCCGCCGCCATTTCGAGCACCCGCCCATGGTCGGCGACGATGCGACCGGTTGCGCGTGCCGGCACGCCCATTTCCACCGGTTTTCGATATGTGATGTTGATCCTGCCAGTTACGGCCCAAATCTGCCGACTGTAGACGGTCCAGGCCATCACTTCATCGAGCACGGCAGCGATGACCCCACCGTGGGCGATGCCGGTGTACCCTTCGTGCCGCTGATCGGGCGTCCACGGCGCCCAAAGCTCGCCGTCGTCATCCCGATAGAAGGTCAATTGCAATCCATGCGGATTCTGTCGCCCGCAACCGAAACAGTGATGATCGTCGCGGACATTCATGAGCTGTCCGACCGGGATCAACGCTTCGCGTTCGCCCTGCGCTTCTGTTGTCACGATTCTGCCTTCCCATCGGGCCGGGGGCGGAGCACATAGCCGACGCCGTGAATCGTTTGGATCAGGCGCGGTTCGCCCTGCTCTTCCATCGCCCGGCGCAGACTCGCGACGGTCACCGCGATCACGTTCGACACGCCAAAGTACTCACTCCCCCAAACCAGCTCGCGAATGCGTTCGTGTTCGAGAACCTGATCGGGGTGGCGGAGGAAAAAACAGAGCAGATCGTATTCGCGCGCCGTCAACTCCATAATCCGTTCGCCGCGGCGAGCGATGCGCGAACCAAGGTCAACCGAGACATCGTCGTACTTCAGCATCCGGGCCGCGGCCGCGGAGGAGGCGACGGCACTCCGCCGGCGCAACAGCGCGCGCACCCTGGCAAGCAACTCGTCGATCGCAAATGGTTTCGCCAGGTAATCATCCGCCCCTGCGTCGAGACCAGCGACCCGGTCGGGCACCGAGTCGCGCGCGGTGAGCATGAGAATCGCGGTTGGCAAACGCTCGAGCGAGCGGTCGAGCCGGCGGACGCGCTTGCACAGTTCGAGACCATCAATGTCGGGCAAACCGAGATCGAGCACGATGAGATCAGGTGGTTCCCGTCGAATCACATCCAGCCCATGGCGACCGTCGGTCGCCATTTCGGCGTGAATGCCTTCGAGCACGAGTCCGCGCTGCACGAGCTTCGCGATCGTGCATGTATCTTCGATGATCAACGCCCGGACGTGGCGTCCGGTGTGGCTCAGCGCCTCTCGATCAATCGCCATCGTGTTGCTCCCGAGCATTTCCGTCGATGCGTGCTACCATCGTAACAAGTATCGACCTGAAGTAACGCATCGCGTGGCCGTCAACCCGCGCCGATCCGGCATTTCCTGAGGTATTCATCGTGGCCCACTACTCGCCCCCCTCGCATTCAGGAGCAGAGCCGCGGCTGAGCGGCCTGACGGACGCCGCGGTCGATGCCGCAGTGAGCGCCTCGGCGTCGCCAAACGGGCGCACCGGCATTCGCGATGCGGAAATCGCCGTCCTCAAGGCAACCAGCGAGCGACTTCGCACCATCATCGATTCTGCCCCTGCGGGCATTCTGCTCTTGCTGGCCGATGGCCATGTCGGCGCCGCTAATGCCAGCGCGGCCGCGTTGCTCGGCCTGTCGATGGACGAGCTGATGAAGATTCATCCGGGGAGCTCTCCGCTCGCGCCCTCGTGGGACGATGGGCGACCAATCCACGTGAACGACGTTCCGGGTTATTACACGCTGCTCACTGGACAGCCCCTCACCGATGTCGAGCTGTCCATCCTCCGGTCCTCCGGCGATCGCGCCTGGCTCTCGATCAACTCCCGGCCGCTGTTTCACGATGGGGAGACGCTGCCGTACGCCGTGGTCGCCTCCTTTATCGACATCACCCCGCGCAAGCAAGGGGAACTCGCCGCCGCCTTCCGCGAGCGGCGGTTGGAACTGCTCCACACCATATCTCAGGAAATCACCGCCGGGATGTCTGAAGACCAAATTATCCAATTTGCGGTGCGACGACTCGCGCGCGAGTTTCCTGGCTTCCGAACCTCATACGCTTCGGTCAACACCGCGGGCCTTGCTCGAACCGTGCACGCGATCATTCCCGAAGGCATGCCTGACATTCCTCAGGTCACCACCGATCTCTCCGCTGATGGTGAATATATCGACGCGCTCCGCGCGGGACGAGTGATGGTCATCGACGATACGTCCACCGATTCCCGGCTTGACGGGGCCGATCCGGAACTCGCTCGGCTTGGTTGTCAATCGATGCTGAAAGTTCCTGTCTGCCATCTTGGTCGGCTCGCGGGATTCTTGGCGGTGAGTGGACCGTCGCCACACCAGTGGAGCGAGCAAGAGGTCCGGATGATGACCGATGTCGCGAACTACCTCACAGTCGCCATCGGCCGGTCTCGCGCCGAAGCGGCGCGGCGGGCGGTTGAAGAAAATCTGCGGCGAAGCGAAGAACGATTCCGCGCCCTCGTCCGCGACTCGTCCGATATTTTGGCTGTCCTCGACCAGGAGGGGATATTCATCGACATCAGCCCCGCCGTCGAGCGTGTGCTTGGGTATGAACCGCATGAATTACTCGCCCGCACCAACATCCAACGCATCCACCCAGACGATCGCCGCCAGTTGGGTCGTTGCTTTCTCACCTCCCTGCGGGACTCCTCTAAGCGCCAAACGACGGAAATCCGCTGCTTGCATAAGACGGGAGGGTGGCGCTGGCTCGAAGTGATCATGCACTCACTCATTGCCGATCCCGCCGTCGCCGGAATCATCGTCAATGTCCGCGACATTACTGAGCGCCGGGAAGCCGCCGAGGTGCTGCAACAGGCAAACGCGCAGCTCGCCACCGTCAACCAGGCCAAGAGCGATTTTGTCGCGATCGTCAGTCATGAGTTCCGCACGCCATTGACCGGCATCCGCGGCTTCAGCGAGCTGATTCGCGACCAAAGCCTCGCCCCGGCCGAGATTCGCGAGTACGCCAACGACATCAATGCCGACGCCCAGCGCCTCGAACGCATGATCGACAACATTCTCGACCTCGAACGAATGCAGTCGGGCTTTGCGGATATCGAGCCCAAATCGGTTGAATTGAATGCCGTGATCCTTGCCGCCGTGCAACTCGCCAAACCGACCTCCGCGGCGCACAAGTTCGCGCTCGATCTCGGGCGCGATGTGCCCCCTGTCGCCGGCGACGCGGACAAGCTTTACCAAGTGATGAGCAATCTGATCACGAACGCGATCAAGTATTCCCCGGCCGGCGGCGAGATTCGGATCGCCAGCAAACTCGAAAACGACTACGCCCACGTGCGCGTCAGCGATCACGGCGTCGGCATCCCCGCCTCCGCACTCGATCGCATCTTCGAGCGCTATGCCCGGATCGAAACGGCCGATCACCACGTGATTAAAGGGACGGGTCTCGGACTCCCGATCGCGCGCCAGATCGTCGAGCTCCACCACGGCCGGATCTGGGCCGAAAGCACCCCCGGCGCCGGCTCGACCTTCCACGTCCTGCTCCCGTCGTTTGCGGAACCACCCCCACGCTCATAATCGGACCGCGCGCCGCGCCGCTTCTCCCCGACGCGGCCGACGCCACCGACCCGATCACCGCCGCCACTGGCGCCTCCCGCTAGCAAAGAATCAAGGACACCTTCGGCCGGAAGACGGGCCGCTGTCAACGACCTGGTCAGCGCCTATTTCCTTCCAGCAATCGATGTCGGCGCGCGGGTAGCTACGGACTTGATCGCTTTCTGGCCGGCCTCTTCGCAGGAGTGCGAGTGCTAACGCCAACGATACTCCGTCTTTGGTGTTGCGGCACGTTCGATGGTGTCACTATCGCAACTGAGACTCTCCCCCGGACGAGCCGCGAGCGCCGACGCGAGGGTTACGTCATTGGTGGAGTTAGCGAGCCCGAGCCCGGCGGAGGGATTCCACCGCTGGGCTCGGGGTTGCGGAGTTTCCGACGTTCGACGCATCGATATGCCTCCTTCTACGAGCCGGTGATAGTCGGCCAGCTGAAAAATAGCTTCCAGCGTCATCTCAGGCGAGCGCCAGTAGAGGCTCGAAAGACTCCCACGTCAGCAATCCTGGTGCGTTTTCTTCAAGCGCGGCTGCAATTTCCCGCAGGAATCGCCGGCAACCAGCATAGAACTCTTCTTCCGGAACTAGCGCTCTCCAACCTCGACTAGCTTTTTCAGGGCTGGCGATCTCTATTGATCCGCTTGCTTTGCGAAAAACAATTTGGAGCGGGCTTAACGCGTCATTGAAGACGAAGAATTCACCATCCTGCGCGACCTCGATACGCGAATCGCCAAGAGAGGGACGAACGCTTTGGTCCGCGCCAAAAAAATAGGCGAGCGCGTTGGCGAAGTCTGTAATCCACACACCCCATCCTTGGACAAGTTCGGTATCCGCAGGATCAGATGACTCAAATGAAGACCTCATCGGAATACCGTAGTACCGAGGCCACTCATCCTTCTCGACTGCAGTCAGCTCCAACGGTTCGCCTCCTCGCCTAAAGCGAACGACACCCGGCAGGAGCTCCTGCATAGCAAGCAAGTGTCGATCGTAGTCTGAACCACGGGACCAACGCTCTCCAATCTCCTTGGCTTGCGTCCACTCAGCCCTACCGATCAACCACTCAACAGAAAAGATCATTGCTGCGGATACCTTGCTGGCTCCCAAGCGGTCTAGAGTAGCTGCCGCCTGAGATAGGGAAGACCTTCCCGGAACCAGGGGCCGAACTCTTCGTGATCTGCAAGGTCTGGAAGCGCCTCTAGAAATTGCTTTCGCACATCTTCTGAGAACGCTAGCCAGTTCTGCAGTAAATCTTCATAAAGCACAACCGCAGATCGCTTGGTAGGTCCGACCCCGACTAGAAATTCGACCTCGACATTGTCTCCCATCATGCGAAACGATAGTTCTCCTTCGTAAGGAACTCTCACTCGTCCTTCACCTGTTCGAGCGGCGTGAAACAACGCGATTGGACCTCGCCTGGCAAGCTCAAGCACATTGACCGTTTGCCATGGACATCGTTGGTGGTCCTCGGGTAGCAGATCCGGTCCTGGTCCGTGGATTTTCGGATCGCGGCGATGTGTATGACCCTGGCACTGAAAAAGGTCGACATCGGCAAGTCGTAGTCGAACGGGCATCCACAACGAATCGTCCCAAATGAGATTTAGCTTTCGAATCCGATTGCGTTTGGGTTCAGCCCTTCGCCTTGGTCCCGCCTTGATTCTCCTTGTGGGTGCCAAAGCTCGTTCTATCGTCTGCGATTCGAGCACAAATGCCACGAGAACTTCTTGCATCGAGAGTGGCGATTCCTTCCCTTCATCCCTCTACTAGATCTCGCTAGCAGGGTACAGGAAATGACTTTACGAACGGGCCCGTGGTTCTGTTAAGAATGAAGATGATGTGACAGTCCCGTAGGTGCCCCGCCGATTGAAGGAGGCTTGACCCAGCCGACACGTGTTCCAGTGTCAATCTTCTTGAAGCAATAGGCGGAATTACTGTCGACGTTCCAGGACAGCCCATTGTTCACCTGGGCAGACCCACAACAGGTGATCCCCCAGAGAGCCGACGCCTGTCAACAACTCTTCGCGCTCGGGCCGAATGCTGTCAAGGAAAAGAGCGAGCGTACCTCTAGTCACTTAGGACCTTGCCTTTCGGACTCACGATAGGTGCGATCCAACCCCAGCATAGGCAGAGATGGCGGCCGTGCTGTCGACGGTGGCGAGCGCGAGGTGAACGTCGGCATCTTGATCGGGGAAAGCGACGATCAGTCTGTCATGGGCTCTCCTGCTTGCTTGAGGCCAGAGGCTGACGTATTGTTTACATACAACTCAAGTTTGTCAGGCGCGAATCGCTCGCGCCTCGAGGAGAACCAACGATGTCCATATCGTATCGAGATTTACTGGAACGCACTAAAGCCGAAGTTCGCGAGGTCGACGCCGTCGAAGCGCAACATTTGATCAATCGCGCGGGCGCACATGCCCTCGACGTGCGTGAGCAAGACGAAGTCGACCAGGGCATCCTGCCCAGCGCCGTCCATATTCCCCGCGGCTACCTCGAACAGCGGGTCGAGCAAGCCTTCCCCGACAAAAACGAGCCGATCATCATCTACTGCGCCGGTGGCGTCCGCTCTGCTTTCGCCGCGAAGACATTGACGGAGCTCGGCTACACCGATGTCACCTCCCTGGCCGGCGGTTTCGGTGCCTGGAAGTCGTCCGGGTTCCCTTGGTCGATGCCGCGCGCGTTCTCGGCCGAGCAGCGCCGCCGGTACAGCCGCCACATCCTGATTCCTGAAGTCGGCGAGAGCGGACAGCAGAAACTGCTCGACGCCAAAGTTCTGCTCGTCGGCGCGGGCGGACTCGGCTCCCCGGCCGCGCTCTATCTCGCGGCGGCGGGCGTCGGCACGCTCGGCATCGTCGACGACGACGTTGTCGACGACAGTAATCTGCAGCGCCAGGTCATCCACAACACTGATCGGATTGGCATCTCGAAAGTCGAATCGGCTCGGCAAACGATCCAAGCCCTCAATCCCGACGTCACCGTCATCGGCCACGAGGAGCGCTTGTCGAAATCGAACATCCTCGACATCTTCGGGCAGTACGACATCATCCTCGACGGCACTGACAATTTCGCCACGCGTTACCTGATCAACGACGCCACAGTCCTGCTCGACAAGCCTAATATTCACGGCAGCATCTTTCGCTTCGAGGGCCAGGCGACGACCTTCTTGCCCCATCTCGGACCGTGCTATCGCTGCCTCTTCCCCGATCCGCCCCCGCCCGAGCTCGCGCCGAACTGCGCCGAGGCAGGCGTGCTCGGCGTCCTCCCCGGCATCGTTGGGCTGATCCAGGCGACCGAAGTGATCAAGCTCATCCTCGGCATCGGCGAGCCGCTGAGCGGCCGTCTCCTCACCTACGACGCGCTGTCGACGACCTTCCGCGAGCTGCGCCTCCGCCGCGACCCCGAATGCCCGATGTGCGGTCCTGACGCGCCAACGTCGCTCGACGACATCGAGTACACCGATCTCGCCTGCGCCATTCCGGCCGCGGTTTATGCGTAGATGAGCCTTCATCCAGAGGCCCGGCGGCAGTCTGCCTGAGCCTTTGAAATACGAAAACGAATCGTCGCCGACCCTGAGCCCGGGAATTGAGTCCCGGGCTCAGGGTTGGAAGTCGGCTTGAGCCGACTGATATCGCTTCGTCAGCCTCGAAGGGCTTCGTCAAGTCGTAGCCCGGGCCGCCTGGGGTGGGTGGGCGCAAGCGACTGTCGATGTTCATGTCGCGAGCTCGGCTCATCCTACCCGCTGAATGCGGATGACTTCGCTTTCGTCTCGAGCGCGCCTCATGAGCACTGTAACTGGCGCTTCAGACTGAGACGGGTGCCCTCCAATCGCTCGAATCCGGCGTTTGGTTTCCGCTCGCGCCGGCTGCTTCAATGCGCCTGAGGAGACGCCGAACAAAGCAACGATGAGCGCCAGCGCCGCGAAGATCGTGCCCGCCATAAACGTGCTGCCCATAGCGTGCGCCATGACATGGTGGGCCTGAACTTCGGGACTGGCACCGGCAAGAACATCCTGGGTCGCATTCCGGCTGGCGGTTCCGAACCGTGTGACAAGAATGACGATACCCAGCGTAGCGCCGACCTGCTGCATGGTTTGCAGCAGACCAGAGGCGGCACCGGAATCCTCGCGTTGAACACCCGACAAGATGACCACGCTCAAAGTCGGTATGGAGAGACCAACACCGAGACCAAGCAGCACCATCGGACCGAGCAGGCCGGAAACATATTCCGTCGAGGCAGAAATGGACGTCAGCCAGAGAATGCCACTCATGAGCAGGGTGGCGCCGGTCACTAAGAGCGGTTTCGGACCAAACCGCGGGATCAGGCGGGTTACCACCCGCGTCACGGCGAAGATCGTGCCCGATATGGGGAGAAACGCGAAGCCTGCCTTGACCGGGCTGAACCCAAGCACCTCCTGCACAAATTGGGTGAGGAAGAAGAAGACGCCGTACATAGTCGCTGGAAAGAGGAGCATGCTGAGATAGGCGCTCGACCGGTTGCGGTTTGCAAAGAGCTTCAACGGCAAGATCGGTTGGGTCTTCCTCATCTCGAGGATCAGAAAGAGGGAAAGCAGGATGAACGCGGCCCCGAAAGAAACGAGGGTGACATCGTCGCCCCAGCCATTCGAACCGGCGTGAATGAAGCCGTAGACGAGCGAGACCATGCCGACCGTGGACGTTATCGCGCCGGTGATATCGAAATGCCCCGTCCTCCGTTGTGTTTCTTGAATGAAGACCGGCGCCAACAGCACGATGACAACGCCAATCGGCACGTTGACGAACAGCACCCACCGCCACGAGACCCACGAGGTGAGCATGCCGCCCGCGATCAACCCGAGCGATGCCCCTGCGGCCGAGACCGAAGAGAAAATAGCCAGAGCCCGCGTGCGCGCCGGACCTTCGGCAAAGGTGGTCGCGATGAGGGAGAGCGCACTCGGTGCCGCGATAGCCGCCCCGACGCCCTGCACGGCCCGAGACGCCATCAGCCATTCGGCCGAGGTCGCGAATCCGCCTATCAGCGAGGCGAGGCTAAAGATCGAAATGCCGACCATGAACAGCTTTCGACGGCCGAGGATGTCGCCTGCGCGCCCTCCAAGCAACAACAGACTGCCAAACGCCAGCGTATAGGCGTTGATCACCCAGGAGAGTCCGGTGTCAGAGAAGTGCAGACTCTGCTGGATGTTGGGAAGGGCGATATTGACGATTGTTGCATCCAATACCAGCATCAATTGGCAGGTTACGATGACGGCCAAGGCGATGGTGGGATACGCTCCACGACGGGCGACATCCCGCACCACCACACCATCAGGTGCGCCCCCGACCTTGGCCTGATCCGTTGCGAATAATCTTTGAAACATTAGCGATTGATCCCTTTCTTTACAAATACGGAATTCATCCCTGATACCACTGCGCCTGAAAACCGCGTTTGTGATAAGGCGCTACGCCGCCTCAGCCTCTGCGAGGAACAAATCGCGGAGATCAAACGACGGCGACGCGCCGGTCCCGCAGCCATCGTTGTGGCCGGAAAGAGCGGCGTACCACTTCGCATAGTCCAGGTGGTATCTGGGCCGGGCCGGGGACAGGTTCACGCCCTGGCTGCGGTCGGCGACCGGCTGAGAATGATCCATCGAACGATGCTTGAGAGCGGCGGCGCGGGCGCGCGTTCGCTTGCGTGCCAAAATCTGATAGATAGGGGTTGCCTCCTTAAGACTCTTTGCTTGTCTCCTACGTTGTCCGCTTATTGAACATGTGCAATCAACTTAACTGGTTCCAAACTGCATCCGACGGTCTTGCGCACCCGGCGGCGCCACTGGGCACAGTCCAATCATGCTTGCGGCCGTAGCTCCGCGCATCCGTGATTTCAACTAGATGAGATGACGTATTTGGACGGACCGCCGTCGTCTGGAGACTACGCCGCATCGATCTCGCCTGCGCGATCTCAGCCGCGGTTTATGCATAAATAGGAGTCCAACTCTAGGATTCCCTCCTCCCTGCCGACCAGCAACCCCCTCTCTCGATCCCTTCTCCCGCGCACGGGCCGCGTACCCTTTGGATGGCGGGTTGAGGGTGAGGGAATTTCTCGGGGGAAGGCTGCTCCGGGTGAGTGAGCTCCGCATTCAGTCCACCCAATGCATTAGAGTTGCACGCACCGATTTGTTCTCAGCCCCGCCGGGGTATCCTCCAAGCTATGTTCATGCTCACCGGGAAGCATCTAATAGGAGGATGGAGGCGCCGCTGGCTGGCGTTCGCCTTCCTCGCCTGCGTCTGGAGCGCATTTCACCCGGTAACCGTCTCCGCCCACGCCCAATACGACCACAGTGATCCCGCCGCGAACGCGATCGTGGCGATCGCCCCGATCCAGGTCACGATCTGGTTCACGGAGCATCTGGAACCATCCGGTTCGTCGGCTCAGTTGTTCGACAAGGACGGCCAGCCGATATCAGGCACGACGAGCAGTCTGGGCACGGAGCCCAAGCAGCTCGTTCTTTCCCTTCCCTCCGGACTCGCGAACGGGACCTATTCGGTTGTCTGGAACACGCTTTCGGCCGACGACGGTCACCCCGCCCAAGGCTACTTCGTCTTCACGATCGGCTCCGCGACCGATGTCCAAGCTGTCACGGCGCCTGCCGCGCCGGCCGCGCACGGCGCGCCACAGTGGTTGCGCGCCTCAGCCCGGTGGGCGGCGCTGCTCGGGCTGGCGGCGGCAGTTGCGGTTTGGCCGGTCTGGCTGCTGATCGTCCGCTCGAGCTACACCTCGACGTGGAAATCGTCGCTCCAATTCGTGCATGCCGCGCGTCGTTATGCCGCTATCGCGCTGCTGGTCGCTTTCGCGGGCGATCTTTACGCGTTGCTGGTCCAAGCTGCCGATCTTCCCTCGTTGGCGTATTTCGATCGCCTACACACGGTCCTCACCGACACCCGCTTTGGCCGGCTCTGGTTGCTCCGCCTCGGGTTGCTCGTCGCTTATGCCGTCGCGCTCTTCATTGCCGATTGGTGGTGGCCGCGCCAGAAACCGCTGCGCGCTGCCGTCGCGTTCGCTCTCGCCCTTGCCTTGCCGCTCCCCTTCAGCTTGAACGCCCATGCCTCGGCCGAAACGACCGGCCGCACGGTCGCGATCGCGAGCGACTGCATCCACCTGCTCGCCGCTTCGCTCTGGATCGGCGGGCTGTTCCTGCTCTGCGCGCAGTTCCTGCCGTTCTACCGGTTCCTCTCTCCCGCCGGCAGGCGCGCCGCGTTCACGCGGATGCTCCCCCGCTTCTCGATCCTCGCGTTGACCTCGTGGGGCATGCTCGGCGTCACCGGCCTCTATGCCAGTTGGCTGCAGGTCGGGAATCTCGAAGGTCTCTTACACACCGCCTATGGCCACGCGCTGATCATCAAGCTCCTCGTGCTGCTGCCGCTCCTTGCCCTCGGCGCCTTCAATCTCCTCGTCGTCACGCCGAGGCTACGGACGGCGAGGGATTCCGACCAGGCGATGCTGTGGTCTCGCCATTTCCGCCGCGCGGTTGGAACCGAAGTCGTGCTGGTCGTGCTCCTGTTGCTCGCCGTCGGCCGGCTGACCAGCCTGCAACCAGCGCGGGACGAGCTCGCAACGACGTCCACCGCGCTTGCGCTGAAGCTCTCCGCCGATGGCCGGACCGGGCGACTGACAGTCACGCCGGGCGCCGCCGGACCCAATCACTACCGGTTCGAACTCGACGGCGAAAGCCTGCTTAATGGGACCGAGGCCCTGCTCCGTCTGACTCTAACGAGTCAGAACATCGGAGAAAAAGAAGTCACCTTGATCAGGGCCACGGGCAACGCCTTTGAAGGGCATGGCAGCGAATTCGGGATCGCGGGCGACTGGAAGGTCGACATGATCGTGCGCAAGATCGGCGCATTCCAGTGGCAGGCATCGACTCAGACCACAATCGCCGGGCAAGCGACGAAGCCGGAACCGGTGCGGGCGGCCTGGCATTTCGGCCCGGTCGGGTTGCTCGGCCTGCTCCTGCTTTTGCTTGGTGTCTTCGGCGTTGTCTTCGCGTGTGTGGCGGGCCGGACCAGACTACGGTTCGAGGTCGGCGGGCTCGCCGCCTGCTCGCTACTCGCGGGCGCTTTGCTCCTCGTCCAAGCCCGCACGGCGCCGACCGCGGACGCGTCTGCGCAGGCCCAGGCCCAGACCTCCCTCTCCACCGCCGATCAAGCCGCGATCACACGCGGCAAAGCGATCTACGACATGAATTGCGCGAGCTGTCACGGGGCGACCGGCCGGGGTGACGGCCCCGGCGCCGCGGGTCTGAACCCGGCCCCAGTCGATTTCACCAGTCCCTTGCACAAAGCCCACCAGCAGCAGGACCTCCTGTTTTGGGTCAAGGAGGGCATCGGCGGCAGCGCGATGCCCGCGTTCGGCGACCAGCTCACCGACGAACAGATCTCCGATGTGCTCGCCTACGTTCGCGAGCTCGGCAACACGCAGACCCAACAGGTCGACATCCCCGATCCGGCCGAATGCACGATCGCGCCAGCCAATGTGCCCGCGCTGATCGCAAACGTGACCCCATCGGCCATCCAGCCGACTCCGCCACCGCCGGTCGGCCCTGATTTCGTCTGGCCGAGGGGCGACCCCGCGACCCAAGCGCAAACCGACGGCGTCACCAAGACCATTCGTCAATTTGTCGCCTGCGCGAGCGCGCAGGATTTCAGCCGGCGCACCGCGCTCTACTCGGATCATTACCTACGACCCTTCCTCGCCTCAATGGACGACCAAGCGAAACAGGGCATCCTCGCCGCCGCGGCCGCGCCGGCCAACCCCATGCCAGAGGGCCAACGCGGCTGGATTCAGGAGATCAGCGACATGCGCGCCTTGCCGGATGGGCGGGTCGGCGCACGGGTCATCATCGACGATCCCGTTAACCACCCGCATGTCACCTACGCGGTGCTCGTCTTCGCGCAGTCAGGCGATCAATGGCTGATCGACGAAATCCATGCCGACCCAGGCACGGCGTCGCCCGCAGCGACACCCGCTCCCCTGGCGACGCCCGATGCCGCGATCACCACCCCGGTGACCAAGAGCGCCGAGACGGTTCAAATCGAGCCGTTCACCGCAAAGCTCGATGACAATCAGATCACCGCGGACATCACCGATGCCAAGGGCCAGCCGGTGACCGGCGCCATCGTTTCGATCGCGGTCGATCCCGCCGGATCGCCGGTCGGTTCCTTCGTCGTTCCGGCGACGGAAAGCACTCCCGGCAAATACACGGCGACCGTTCCGTTCGCCGCGGCCGGCAATTGGCGCCTCACTGTGCGCTTGGGCGTTCCCGGCAAGCCCGCGGTGCCGTATGTTTTCACCTTCACGGTTCCCGATCAAAATCCCTGAGCTTGGCATTGTGCCTTAAGCACGTCCGAAGCTCGCTGGCACGCGTAACGCTAAAGTAACGCGCGATGCGTTCCCGCGCGGTTCATACGCGGAACCTCTCGCAACTGGCTCGGAGATTTCACCGTGCGACGAAACAGTCTTCGACTGAGAGGAGTTCCCTCACCCCCAACCCCTCGCCCTTGCGAGGGGAGCGCTTCGTCCCGTCTCCCCCGCAGGCGGGAACCACAGTCAAAGGATACCTGGCGCGGTGGCGCGGAGGGCCGGGTCAGGGCTGCGCGCCGGGTGAGGCGACTCACACTGCGCTTCGCCATACCACTCGCCCTGTGCGCCGTCTTTTACAGCATCCTCACTCCCACATCCGTCTCCGCCCACGCTGAATACGACCACAGTAATCCCGCGGCCAACGCGATCGTGGCCACCGCCCCATCCGAGGTCGATATCTGGTTCACCGAACGGCTCGAGCCGGCCGGATCGTCAGCCCAGCTCTTCAATAAGGACGGTCAACCGACCCCCGCCAGCAGCCACATGGGCGGCGATCCCAAAGAGCTCATCCTCACCCTGCCCAGCGGCCTCGCCAACGGCACCTATTCCGTGGTCTGGAGCACCCTCTCGGCGGATGATGGCCACCCCGCCCAAGGCTACTTCACCTTTACCATCGGCACTGAAGCCGACGTGCAATCTGTCTCGACGCCGACCGTTTCCTCCGCGCACGGCACGCCGCAGTGGATACGCTCCTCCTCCCGCTGGGCAGCGTTGCTTGGACTCGCGGCCGCCGTCGCGGTCTGGCCGGTCTGGCTCCTTGTCCTCCGCCCGAGTTATGCGCCCGTCTGGCAAGCGGGGCCTCGCCTCGTCCATCGCGCCCAACGCCTGGCCGGGGCGGCGTTCCTGCTCGCCTTCGCCGGGGATTTCTATGCCCTCCTCGCCCAGGCCGGCGATCTCTCGACCGGCACTTACCTCGAACGTGTGCAAACGGTGTTGACCGATACCCGCTACGGCAAGCTCTGGATCCTGAGAATCGTCCTGCTTGCCGCTTATTCGATCGCGCTGCTGATCGCCGCCTGGTGGTGGCCGCGCCATCGTCCGGGACGAACCGTCGTCACCTTGCTGATCGCGCTGGCGCTCCCTCTCCCGTTCAGCCTGGACGCCCACGCCTCGGCGGAAGCCAGTGGCCGGGCAACGGCCATCGCCACCGATTACGTCCATCTGCTCGCCGCGTCGGTCTGGATCGGCGGTCTTTTCCTCCTGGTCGGCGCGCTCGTGGCCTCGCTGCGCGATCTCACCCCGGCCGGCCGCCGCGTTGTCCTCTCCCACGTGCTCCCGCGGTTCTCGACGATGGCGCTCACCGCCTGGGGCGTGTTGATCCTGACCGGGGCCTACCAAGCGTGGCTCGAAGTCGGCAATCTCGACGGGCTGCTGCACACCTCTTACGGCCGCACGCTGGGCATCAAAGTGATCCTCCTCGTGCCGTTGCTCGCGCTCGCTGCCTTCAACCTCATCCTCGTCACTCGAAAGATCCGCGGCAGCACAGACGCGGACAGCACGCTGGCTTGGACTCGGCGATTCACGTACGCGGTCGGCGGCGAGGTGATCCTGGTCATCCTGGTGCTGCTCGTCGTCGGCCGCCTCACCAGCTTGCCGCCCGCCCGCGGGGTCCTAGCCTTACAGACCACGCCCATCGAGCTCGCCCTCACCGCCGACGGCAAGAGCGCGAAGCTGACCATCACCCCCGGCGCCGCCGGACCGAACGATTACACGCTCGCGCTCGCCGGTTGGTCCCCGCCGGACGGCTCCGAGGCGCTGTTGCGGCTGACCTACATCTCGCAGGACATCGGCGAAAAGGAGGTCAAACTGACTGGTTCCGGCGATACCTACACCGGCAGCAGCAGCGAAGTCGGCATCGCCGGCGATTGGCGCGTCGACGCGATCGTCCGCAAGATCGGCGCGTTCCAGTGGCAAGCCTCGACCCAGACGGCGGTCCCCGCTCAACCCGCCCGCGCGGCCCAACCCCGCCCCGCCTGGCGCTTCGGCCTCAGCGGCCTGATCGCCCTCGTGCTCGTCGTCCTCGCCGTCGCCGCCCTCGTCGTCGCCTTTTTCTCCGCCCGTTCCCGCCTTCGCCTCGAGGTCGCCGGTCTCGCCGCCTGCGCCCTCCTCGCCGCCGCCCTCCTCTTCATCGGCGCCCACACCACCTCCACCTCGCCCAGCGCCTCCACCCGCGCCGAAACACCCGCGACCGAATCCGACCACAGCGGTCACTAATACGGTATCGTCTTTCCTGAGCTTCACGGGGCGATCCTGCAGGTTTGAAGCAGGCGCCAATTATGCCGCTGCCACGGCCGCGGACATGGTCTCCGATGGCGGCATGGCCGGGCTATACGGGGCCTATTTCTCGGCCATCAAAGACGGCGCAGATGCGCTGCTTACCTACTACGGCTGTAAGAAGGGCAATTCAGACGATTGTGAGGGAGGAAAGGGTCCCAAGTACCCGGAGGTCTTTGAAACTGAAGAAGAAGCCCGCGAAGCAGCAGTTCGCGCCTCTGGAGATGGGAGTCGCATTGGATCGCACTATAACGCTCCTAATAAGCTGCACTGTGTCTATAAGACAGTGTACCGACCTTCTCAATGAACGGTGAAGAACATGGGTATCTTCTTGTTTCGGCTTCGCCGACATTTGAAGAGTTGTTGCCCGGAATCTCTAGCCTTTCCGAGATGCTGCTTTGGATCGAACCCGGTCGGAACTGGGGTGATCTAGCGGCTCGATTTGATCTAGATGCTGCTTTCCCCGATTTGCGGGCGATAACTTGGCAGCGAGCCTTTCGGTGGGTTACTTCGCCTTTCGGCCCTAGTGGCTCACTCGGCCCCAGCATTAATCAACACTGGCCGGAGACAATTGAAGTGATAGCGACGACTGAGAGTAAGCACGCGACAGACGACCGGTCGTGGATATCAAGAGTCGCTTGGGCACCCTTAAAGTGGGAGGAGCGCTGGCAATGGCTTTTCGAGTCGGGAAACCAGAACCGTGAAATTGCATATATTCCCAATTCCATTGAATCCGCGAATCGGTGGGCTAGTGTTGCCGGTGGGCTTGATTGGCTTGATCGCCTGGGACCCGCGAGCGAACCCGATCCGCCTTTTGAGTCCGAAGCCATTGTCAGAACCTATATTCGAACCACTCTCCAGATGGGTGGAGTTCCATCTCTCAAATGGCGTGCGGAAGCTAACGCAGGGCTTGTTTGCCTGGGAACCAACGCGCAACTCGAATTTGCCGCGGCCATATTGGGCCGCGAAGGTGGTCGAGTATCCTCAGATTTCAGTCTAGTTCGTCCAGACAATTCGGATTACATCTTTCGGCATCGGTTTGAGCTGAGAAGGCACTTCAGAATTCGTACCAGTACGTGCCAGAGAATACCCCTAGGTAGAGCTTATGCGTGACCAAACGATCCACGACCTCGTGCGTAAGGCGCACACGGGCACCATTGCGGCCGACGAAGTAGCCTGGGCGGCTGACATGCTCCGGCAAGGAGGCGGTGGCTATAACCGCTCCGGTCTGCTTGAGATCGTTGGCAGTGGGTTCGGCACGCAGTATGAGGAGCTGGTCGCGAGCTTCCTTGAATGCCCCAGCGATCCCTGGCTGAGCCGGAAAGCGCTGCAAGTTCTGTGCGGCGACTGGCACATGTCTGAGAAGTATGTGGAAGAGCTTCGCCGCTTCCTGAATGGGGTGCCGTGGGATGTGGACGGCGATGTCCGGCTAGTGGCAATGTTATTTGCCGGGCAATACTTACGCACGCATCAGGACGATGATTTGCTGCGCCGGTTGTGGGGGATGGCAAACGGCCGCGGACCGCGGCAGGCGGTGACCGAGTCGGACATCGAGCTATTCGGCGCCGAAGGGGCAGCCGTCAACGCAGCAGAACACCAGGCGTTGAAAGCGGAAGCGGCACTTGATGCGCTTGCGTGGGCAGTTTTCGACGACTGGCGCGAGAGGTTTATACGCCCAGACAAGCCGACCAAAGAGGACTGGCAAGCGGAAATCCTGCGGCGGACCGAAGAAAAGTTTGGCCCATTTACCTAAATCATTCGTCCTCTCTTGTTACCTTCGATCGTCTTCGCCCATGCTCTACATTGTGCAATGTCTGACCGTGATGCCGACTGTAGCTCCTCCGCCGACCGGGGGCGAAGGGATGAAGGGCCGCTTTCGTCGGGGGTGGCAACCCTACGACTTGTATTCTGATCGTCGTAGGAAATAGGCCGGTTTGAGAACGTGTTACGTCATATCCCTGCCCTGCTAATGCCTGCAGGCAGGGAAAGGACCAAGTCGTTGGTTGCCCAAAATGGCATTCTGCTTCAGTTCTACCTTGATCCGGAGAAAATCGCTCAAACCTACGATCCGTCATGGAATCCATCAGCCGCAACGGGAAAACGATGGGGAGTTTCTCGATCGAGGAGAGAGAAGCTTCTTAATCTCTATCTGTGGTTTGATGATTCCCTCTGGATGCCGATGCGATTGCGACTTGATGGGACTGATCTTTTTCATTGTGGGGGAGGTCCGCATCGTCGCATCGAGGCGGTGCACGGCCCTGGCGCTCCCCGGTTTGAGCAGGGACATGACCTGTGCCCTTGGGATCGGTTGCCGGTAATCGTAGCAGCGAAGGTGGGTTGGTTTGCACTTCGAAACGCATTGCACGAAGGTGAAAGTGGATTCATGATGGCTGATCAAGGTGCGATCGTGTTTCGCGTTCAAGGTCAGTTGGTTGAAGTCAGTTTTCGCGCTTGGTATGAGTCTCCAGAGAATTATAGCCTCGACGCGATCCAGGCAGTCGTTGACTATGACGAGCTATTTACAAAGTGGGAACTCTTCTCGGAACAGGTGCGGACGCAATTCCTCGAAGTCCTGCCCGAACTGGCGGAAAATGTCCAGTATGGCGACTGGTTCCGCGGAGGACTTGACTATCTTAGGCGGCAGCCGCGTTAGACTCGGACGGCAGCACGACCGAGCTTGTGCCCGGTCACTCCCGTCTCAAGTTGTCCCTCACCGGCTCCCTCTGGCACAATGATGGCTCGCGTTGTACACGCACAAATCCAGACAGCAAACATAGATCGGGATAGAGGTCGTCGCCGGAATGAGCAGTTCATCTTCTTCAGCGCAATCGAATCGGCCGAGCTACGGCCATCGCTACATGACCGGGAACGAGATCCGGCAAGCCTTCGTGCGCTTCTTCGTCGAGCGCGGGCATCGCGAGCTCCCGAGCTCGTCGCTGGTCCCGATCAACGATCCGACCGTCCTTCTCACCACCGCCGGCATGCAGCAGATGACGCCCTACTTTTTGGGCCTGGAAGCGCCACCGGCGAATCGCCTGGTTTCGGTCCAGAAGTGCTTCCGCACCGACGACATCGACGAGGTCGGCGACGAGCACCATTGCACGTTCTTCTTCATGCTCGGCAATTTCTCGGTCGGCGACTACTTCAAACAGGAATCGCTCGCCTGGTCGTGGGAGTTCCTGACGCAGGTGATGGGGCTGCCGGAAGAGCGGCTCTACCCGACCGTGCACCCGACGGACACGGACGCTTATGCGATCTGGCGCGATCAGATCGGCGTGCCCGAGGAGCGGATCGGCGAGCTCGCTGACAACTGGTGGGGACCCGTCGGCGCCTCTGGTCCGAACGGACCCGACTCCGAAATCTATTTCGATCGTGGCGAGGAGTACGGCTGTGGTCGCCCCGAATGCGCGCCTGGGTGCGATTGCGCCCGCTATCTCGAAACCTGGAACAACGTCTTCATGGAGTTTTTTCAGGCGCCCGACGGCACGCGCACGCCCCTCCCACGCAAGAACGTCGACACGGGCATGGGGCTCGAACGGCTGACGATGGTGATGCAGGCCGCCGAGTCGGTCTACGACACGGACATTTACCAAACGATCATTCAGCACGCGGCCAAGCTCGCGAATGTGACCTACGGCGTCGACGCGGAAACCGATGCGGCGCTGCGGGTGATTGCCGATCACGTCCGCGGCGGCACGTTCCTGATCGCCGACGGCGTCCTGCCGGGCAACGAGGGGCGCAGTTATGTCCTGCGCCGCATCCTCCGCCGGGCGAGCCGTCACGGTCGCAAGTTGGGCTTGGAAAAGCCATTCCTAGCGGAGATGGCCGGCGTGGTGATCGACCAGTTCGCGGAGCACTACCCGAACCTGCGTGAACGCCAACGCCAGATCGAACGCGTGCTCACGCACGAAGAGGAGAGCTTCGGCCGCACCTTGACGACCGGGATGAGCCGGTTCCAGGCGCTGGCCACTGGTCTTGCCGAAAAGGGGCTCGCCGCCCTCCCCGGCGACGAGGTCTTCCGGCTCTACGACACGTTTGGTTTCCCCTACGATCTCACGGTCGAGCTTGCCCGCGAGCAGGGGCTCTCGGTAGACCAAACTGGGTTTGATGCGGCGATGGAGGCGCAACGCGCCGCCAGCCGCAGCGGCGCCGCGTTCCGGGACAACGCGCGCTCGCGGGCCGAGCTGTACGTCTCCCTGGCCGGGCAGAAAACCGAGTTCCTCGGCTATGACGATGTCGAGACCGAGGCCAAGATCCTGGCAGTGATCGGGCCCGACGGCGCCCAAGAAGAAGCGGAGGCGGGCCAGCCGGTCGAGATCATCCTCGATCGCACGCCCTTCTACGGCGAGGCGGGCGGTCAGGTCGGCGACACGGGCACGATTCGTACCGAAACGGGGCTGGTCGACATCGACGACACGTTCAAACCGACGCCCGATCTCTTCGTCCATCGCGGCACCGTGGGCGAAGGGTTCGTCCGCACCGGCGAAACCGCCCACGCCAAGATCGATGCCGGCCGCCGCCAGGCGATCCGGCGCAATCACACCGCCACGCATTTGCTGCATCGCGCCTTGCGCATCGTCCTCGGCGAGGAGACTCACCAGGCGGGATCGCTCGTCGCGCCGGATCGCCTGCGCTTCGACTTCACGAGCCTCGATCCGATGCGTCCCGAGCAATTGCACCGGGTGGCGGAAATCGTCAACCACGAGGTCATCGCCGCTCATGCGGTGATGACCGATGTCAAACCGTACGCCGAGGCGGTCTCCGCCGGGGCGATGGCGCTCTTCGGCGAGAAGTACGGGGATGTCGTGCGCGTCGTTTCCGTGCCCGGTTTCTCCCAAGAGCTCTGCGGCGGCACCCACGTTCGCCAGACTGGCGAAATCGGCCCGTTCCTGATCACCGCCGAAGGCAGCGTCGCCGCCGGTATCCGCCGCATCGAAGCGATCACCGGCGAAGCGGCGATCGAGCGTATGCTGACGCAGCAGCGCCTCCTCGACGGCCTGGCGCGCGAGTTACGCGTACCCTGGAGCGAGGTCCCGACCCAGATCGAGGCGATCCAGGAGCGCAACCGCGCCGTCGAGCGCGAGCTCGAGCGGCTGCGCGGCCAGCTCGCCGGCGCCCGCGTCGGCGAGCTCCTCGATCACGCCATCGCCGTCGACGGCACGCGCGTCCTCGCCGCGCGGGTCGAGGTCGACAACAAGGATGCGCTCCGCCAAATTGGCGACCGCCTGCGCGACCGCCTCAATTCGGGCGTGATCGTGCTCGGCACGGTGATCGACGGTCAACCGAGCCTGCTTTCGATGGTGACGCCGGACATCGTGCAACGAGGCGTGCGCGCGGGCGACGTCGTGCGCGAAGCGGCCGTGATCATCGACGGCCGCGGCGGCGGGCGGGCCGAGCTGGCGGAAGGGGGCGGCAAAACGCCGGAGCGGTTGGACGACGCGATTGCCGCGGTCGCCGAAATCGTCAGACGGGGTCTATCCGGGTAAAATCGACGGGACAGCGGGCGACTTTGCGATCACGGAGCGCGGCGCGGCCATTTGTCCGCGTTCTGGCCTGATGCCGCCGTCGAGCGTCATTGCCACGACGACTCAGGCGAGGACCAGAGGGCCGAGGGAACCATGATGACCGACCGCACCACCACGATTGAGGTTGCGGTCAGCGATACTTTGCCCTCGCTTTTGAACCGGATTACCGCCGACGGCGACGGAATCCGCCTCGTGATCCCGCTCGGCAGCTCGCTCTTCTTCACCGCCAACGAGTTCCAAGCCCTGAAGAGTGTCGCCGAAATGCGCGGCCGCACCGTCACCGTCGCCACCGACGATCCGCTCCGCCAGCATCTGGCCTCGATGTTCGACCTGCCGGTTGTCGGCGAGAGCGAGGGGCTCGAGGCTGAGCCCGCGCCGGCAGATTCCGCCGAGCCCGTCGCTGTCCCGGAAGCGCAACCCGAGCCCGCACCAAGCCCACGGCCGAGCTGGACAGGCACAGCCGCGTCAGACGACGCGCAACCAGCGGTCGCGGCGGAGACCGCGCCTGAACCGCCGACCGCGGCGGCGGCTGTCACCGCCACCTCCGGCAGCCGCTTCAGCGGCCACCGGAAAGCGTTCGCGATCGCCGGCGCGGTTGTCGCCGCGGCGATCGTGATCGGGTTGGCGGCGGCCCTATTCTTTGTTCCCCGGGCGACGATCGCGGTCCATCTCAAAGAGGCCCCCCTGACCTCGTCCATCATTTACGGCATCTCGACCGACACCTCTCCTCAAACTGGTTCCGAATTGACGATCACCGGCGGCACGGCCGAAGCCGATGTCGCCGTCGACAGCTCAGTTCCGGCGACTGGGCAAAAACAAGTGCCCGACAAAACTGCAACCGGGAAGGTCGTCTTCTCCAACCCGACGTCGAAACAGGTCGTGCTCGACAAGGGAACGAAGCTCACCGGCGACACCGGCGCGGCCTTTGTGCTGGACGATCAACTGAAAGTACCCGCGGGCAAACAAGGGGCGCCGGCGCTCGTCGAAGCCAAGGTGACCTCGGCGGTGGCGGGAACGGGCGGGAACCTCGACCGGGGCGAATTCAGCGGCAAACTCGATTCCGGCGTCTACTTCAGCAATCGGAACGAGGCAATGCAGGGCGGCACCGACCGCGCCGTCACGGTCGTCAGTGCTGGCGACCTCGACAACGCGCGCAAAGCCGCCGACGCACAGCTCCAAGAGGCCGCGAAGACTGCCCTCTCCAAGAAGCTGACTGGCGGCCACAAGATCGTCGAGTCCTCGATTGCCGCAGGCACCTCCGATTACTCCTTCGATCACAACGAGGGCGACGAGGCGACCGACGTCAACGTCTCGGCGCGGACCCACGTCACGGCGCTCGACTACGACGAGACGGAATTAATGGACCATCTGACCACCGCGCTCACGCCGAAATTCGAAGGAGAGGCTCCGAATGGCTTCACGTTCGCGCCGAATTCCATCAAGATCGAAGAACCGAGCCTCGTAAAAACGCTGCCCCACGGGGCGCAATATCGCGTCGCCGCCACCGCAAATGCGATTGCTAACTTCACCGCTGACGATCAGAAGCAGTTGGCGGACGAACTTGCCCGCCAAAGCGACGCCGCGGCTACGAGTCTCCTCCGCGGCGTCGGTCAAATCGACAGCTTCACTATCGATTACCGACCCGGCATCTTGCCCGATCGAATGCCGTCCAACGCGAAGCGCATCAAATTCGAGATCGACAACGGGCCATGAGCGCTGCCCGCTCCCAGATGCAGGGTCGGCTCTTGGGTCTCGATGTCGGCGGCAAACGCACCGGCGTCGCGATTAGCGACGAGCTCGGCGTGCTCGCCTCGCCCGTCGGTTTCGTGCTTCGTGGCGCGCATGACCGCGCCGAGTTTCGCGACCTCGTGCGGCGCTGGTCCGTCGCCGGGCTCGTCGTTGGTCTGCCGACGAGCCTCTCCGGCCGGGAAGGGCCGCAGGCGGCCGAAGTCCGCGCGTATGCCGACGCCCTCGCCGCCGATCTCGGCCTCGATCTCGCCTACTGGGACGAGCGCCTGACTTCGTCCATGGCCGAACGCGCGCTGATTGAATCCGGCTTCCGCCGCGAGCGTCGCCGTGAACGCATCGACGCCGTTGCCGCCGCCCTCATCCTCCAAAGCTACCTCGACTCCAAACGGCCGCGGTAAGCGGGATCGGAATTGGTCGATGGTATACTCGGGCCGGGTTCCTGAGGAAGTTGATCCCCTCGTCCGGAGGTACGTTGAGGTGGCAGGCACGTGAAAAAGCTGATCATCGCGGTCGTCCAGAACGAGGACGCCGACAGCGTCGTCGATGCGCTGCTGGAAGACGAGTTCCGGGCCACGCGACTTGCCAGCACGGGCGGCTTCCTACGCAGGGGTAACACCACGCTCATGATCGGCGCGGATGAAAACCAGGTCGATCGCATTCTCGACCTCATCCGCCAAAACGCGCGCTCGGGCTCGGTGCCGGAAGAAGGCGACGCCACTCCACCCGCCGCGGCCACCGTTTTCGTCCTTGATCTCGAAGAGTATCAGCGCTTGTAGCTCTCACCTCGTCTTCCTGAGCGAAGTCGAAAGACCTGGCTTTTCCGAGACGCAATGGTAGGACAGGACAGATTTCTCGACAGCGCTTGGAATAACGACAAACCAAAGTAATGCATCGCGCGAGGAACCAGTGCTTTTTCCCGTCGATCCGCTGCTGAGATTGCGCGTGCTCGGAATGCTCGTCGGCATCCGGGTGAGTTGCCTCGCCGGCTTCGTGGTCGTCATCGCCGGGGTGTTGTCGCGTCTGGACGGAGGTCTCGATCCCACCACTAGGCGCGGCGACTGGGTGCTGGCGACGGCTCTCGCCCTCCTGGCGCTCCTCCTCGCCATCGCGGTCCACGAAATCATTCGTGTCCAGGTTTCCCGCCGCCAGGGCGTCATCGTCCGCCGCATCGATCTCTACCTCTTTGGCGGCGCGCACGAGGTGGTCGACGACACGACAACTCCGCGCTCGGAGACGATCACAGCGCTCATCGCCCTCGGTAGTTTGCTCGTGCTCTCCGGCATCAGCGCTACCGTTGCCTACGCTGTGCGCAACAGCGACGAGGCGACCTCGCTGCCGGCAAAAGTGGTCGCCATTGGCGTGATCGGGATCACGATCATCCAGGCAATGCCAGGGCTCCCGCTCGATGGGGGACGGATGTTCCGCGCGATCGGGTGGTATCTGGCCGACAGCGCGCAGGCTGGAACCTGGGCCGCCGGCGCGTATGCTCGGGTGATCGCGATCGCGTTCGTCGGCAGCGGGCTCTTGCTCCTCGGCGAACGGGAAGCGCGTTCGTTTTGGGGCGCCGGGCTCATCATTGCCGGTCTTCAGCTGCTGAGCGCGACCCGCGGCTCCGCCCACCGATCCGCCTGGCAATCATTGAGCCGCTCCTTGACGCTAGGCGATGTCGCGCCCAAGCACATCCGTTTCGTTCCTGCCTCCACGCCCATAGACGACGTGATCGAACACTTCGTCGGCACGGGCAATGACCCAGTCGTGGTCATTTCCGACCAAGCGGGGCATCTAGCCGGCGTGGTCCACCTCTCGAACCTGCGGGGAACCCGACGCGGCGACTGGGCAATCCAGCCCGTCTCCGAGATCATGACCCCGGTCACCAACCTCCCGAAGCTCCCCGCCGAGATGACCGTCTTCGACGCGGTCGACGCCCTCGACGATGCCAACCAGCACATCGTCCTCATCCTCCAACCCGACGCCGATCCGGTCGCCCTCTCCCGCACGCAGCTCATCCACCGCCTTTTCGAGCGCCCGTAAACGAACGACCCCAGGTTGCAAACGGCCCGCGCCCCCTGCTCGCGATTTAAGGCCGCTCTTGAAGACCTCTCCCAGGCTCACCGGGAGTTGCTATGACAACTTACCCAGCCTCGCTCAGCCCTGGAAGGGCTTCGTCTTTCGTAGCCCCGGGTACCCTTTGGGTGATTTCAGCCCCGGGCAAATGGACCGCGCCTGCGATCTTGCGTCCCGCAAGGGCGGTGTTACCATCCTGGCCATTGTGCAAACGTCGGCTCGAAACCGATCGCGAAGAGGAGCGCCTGGTGGCAGAGGAACCACTATCAGTTGCGGAGAAGTATCTGGAGGATCAGCGGGAAGCAGCGGTCGATGAGCTGTTCGAATTCCTGCGCATTCCAAGTGTCAGTACCGATCAGGCGAGTGCGGCCGATGTCGCCAGGGCCGCCGAATGGGTGGTCAACCGCTTGCGGCGAGCCGGTGTGCCGGACGTTGACTACCTGCCGAGCAAGGGGCATCCGATCATCTGCGGCCATTGGCGTGCCGCACCGAATGCGCCGACGGTGCTGATCTACGGGCACTACGACGTGCAGCCGCCCGAACCACTAGAGCTCTGGGAAACACCTCCGTTCGAACCGACTGTGCGCGGCAACAAGATCTTCGCCCGAGGCGCGGCCGATATGAAAGGCAACCTGCTGGCGACGATTCACGCGGTCGAAGCGCTGGCGAAGGAAAACGGTCAGCCTCCGTTGAACGTAACCTTTCTGTTCGAGGGTGAAGAAGAGGTCGGCAGCCCGAACTTGCAGCCAGTGGTCGCCGCCGAGCATGATCGCCTCGCCTGCGATTATGCGCTCTCCGCCGACGGCGGGATGAAAGCGCAAGACAAGCCGTCGCTGACCATCGCTCTCAAAGGTATTGCCAGTTGCCAGATTGATCTCAAGACCGGGACCACCGATCTCCATTCCGGCGGCTTCGGCGCTTTCGTCCCAAATGCGGTCCAGGCCCTCAGCCAACTCGCCGCGACCTTCCACACGCCCGACGGCAAGGTCGCCGTCGAAGGTTTCTATGACCAAGTCCGTCCGCTCTCGGCGGAGGAGCGCGATGAGCTGACCGCCAGCGGCCTCTCGGATGACGACCTGCTCCGCGTGTCCGGCGCGAACGGGCTGTGGGGCGAACCCGGGTTTACCGCTTTGGAGCGACAGGGCGCGCGCCCGACAATCGATTTCAACGGCATCTTTGGTGGATTCATGGGCGACGGCTCGAAAACCGTGACCCCATGTGAAGCGCATCTCAAGATTACGATCCGGCTCGTCGCCGACCAGGACCCCAACCACATCCTCGATCTAATCGAGCGCCACGTCGAACGCTATGGTCCGCCCGGCGCCGTGGCCAGGGTCCACCGCCACCCCGGTTCGGCCGCGCCGTTCCTGCTCGACCGGTCCGATCCGGCGTTGCAAAAGGCGCGGAACGTCCTCGCCGCCATCTATGGCAAGGAGCCCATTTTTGTCCGCTCGGGTGGCACCGTGCCGATCATGGCCGTGTTCCAACAGGAGCTTGGCCGGGAAACCGTCTCGCTTGGCTGGAACATGCCGGACAGCCGGACCCACGCTCCCAACGAGTGGTACGGTCTGAACGAGTACCACATCGCCCGGCGCACCCTTGCTGCCTACCTGAAGGAGTTGGCGGCTTAGGGACGAGCCGTTTCCGACCCCGGAATACCGTTCTCCACAGACGAACATCACGTCTTGTCACGCTCTCATCCAGGGAAATCAAGGAACGCGCGCTGTCGATCTCCGATCGGCAATCCAATTCTTTTGATACGCTACCTACTTATGTAAACCATTACGACGAGGAGTGCTTTCCTTCGGAGGCAATACCTGTCGTGCGACCTCTCCCAAATGGCCTACGCCGTCTAGCCCATTCTTCTCTCGACTAAAACGCGTGAGTTGGTTACCATCTTGCACGTAAGTCTGGACAAGAAATCGGGCTGGCGATTTCCACCGTTGCAGCGGAGAGTTCCAGGCACACCTACGCCTTGAGGGAGGGGAATTCAATGCGGAAGCTGGCACTACTGCTGAGCGCCACGCTCGGCCTAGGCTTTTTTTTGTCGATGGCGGGACCGATGATCGCCGCGCCCGGATCGCCATCCACGCAGCTCTTATCAAGCACCATAAGCGTTTCCGACTACTGCGCCTCCACTCAAGAGGTCGCGTTCCTCTCCTTGATTAATACGTACCGGCGAGCGCACGGCTTGGGCACGCTGAAAATGACCCAAACCCTCGGCGCCTCCGCCGAGCATCATTCCCGGAGCATGGCCAACTACAACTACTTCAGCCACGACCTCATCCCGGAGGGCATCGGCTTTTCCCAAAACATGACCAACCATGGCTATACCTACAACACGTATCGCGGCGAAAACATTGCCGCGGGCCGATCAAGCGCTCAGGGCGTCTTCGACCTTTGGAAGGCGTCATCCGCCCATAACGCGAATATGCTCAATAGCCACTACAAGGCGATCGGCATTGGGCTCGCCTACAACTCATCGTCAACGTACGACTACTACTGGTCGACCGATTTCGGCGGCTATGCAGACGGCGCGGCGAAAACGTGCACCGGAACCGTAAGCAGCGGTAACGTGACCGGCAGTGACGGCTCGTACCATATCTATGCGAGCGGTCGCACGTCGAATTCCCGGAGTTCGGTCTATTGCTACGACGGTCGCCAGGACACGTCGTGGTACACGACCACGTCCTCCATTCCCAGCTATGCCTACCTGTGGTACGACCTCGGGGCAGTCAGGTCGATCAGCTCGATTAAATGGAAGTTCAACCGCACCGGATATTCGGACCACCTCGAAATCCAGATTTCGAATGATCGCCAAAATTGGACGACGATCGCGACACGAGGGAACGCGCCGTCGAACACCTGGCAGGCGCTCAACCGGAATGTCTCTGCCCGTTACGTGCGCTTCCTCTTCCGTAACCCCTACCACGACGCCCGCCTCGGCTATGTAAGCGAGGCGCGTGCCTATAAATAGGTTCCATTAATTCGCCGCATAGCGACGACGGCCGGGCGGCATACCGCCCGGCCGTCGTCTCGTGTGTTCTAGCTCACCAAAACGTACCGGCGAGCGAGGCCGTATCGGCTCCATCCCTCAACCCATCAGGCCTATCGGCGGCGGTCGTATCGGGTCATCGCCGGCGGGCCGTCCGTCTTGAACGTTCAGTTACTTCCTACCGATATCCTCGGCACCCCCCACAAGTCAGGCTAGGATCACGGAATTGGTCCGAATGCCGATGTCACTAACGCGTCGCTGTCTCTGACGCGTCTGCGCCGTGAGGTTGTCGAAATGCAGCGAAGATTCGTGGCGCTGTTCAGCGCCTTGGTGGGACTGAGCGTCTTTCTTTCGACCGTGACCGCGGCGGGGGCCGCTCCGGCACAACACACTCCCGGGCTCTATTCCAGCGCGGCAAGCGCGACGGGATATTGCGCCTCGCCCGAAGAGGTCGCCTTTCTCCACCTGATCAACGACTATCGCAAGGCGAATGGGTTGGGGACGCTGACGCTCAGCCAAACCCTCGGCGCCTCCGCCGAGCACCATTCCAATAGCATGGCTGATTTTGAATATTTCGATCACTTCCTCATCCCCGAAGGCATCGGTTGGTCACAGAACATGACGAACTACGGGTACACCTACAACACCTATCGCGGCGAGAACATCGCCGGCGTGGTTGCGACCGCTCAGCTGGTGTTCAACGCCTGGAAAGCGTCGCCCGGACACAACGCAAATATGCTCAACGCTCACTACACCACGATCGGCGTGGGCCGGATCTACAACCCGAAGTCCCCGTACGGCTACTACTGGACCACCGATTTCGGCGGTTACCGAGACAGCGCCCCACAGCTTTGCAGCCAGTCCGAAACGAGCGGCGGCATCACGAGCACGATCGGCGCGTATCACTACACGGCCAGCGGCCGGAGTTCGAACTCGCGCAGTTCGGTCTATTGTTATGACGGTCGGCAAAACACCTCCTGGTACACCATCTCGCTCGACATTCCTCGGTACGCCTACGCCTGGTTCGATCTCGGTCAGGTCAAGGCATTCAGCTCGGTGAAGTGGAAGTTCAACCGCACCGGCTATGCCGATCATTTCGAAATCCAGGTCTCCAACGATCGGCAGAGCTGGACGACGATCGCCGACGGCACGAACGCGCCGTCGGATACCTGGCAAGCATTCAACCACAAAGCCTCGGGGCGTTATGTACGCTTCCTGTTCCGCAACCCGAACAACGACCCGAAGCTCGGTTTTCTGAGCGAGGTGCGCGTTTATCCCTAGACTCCGCGTCCGTGACGGGGGCCTGGCGGCGTGCCGCCAGGCCCTCGTCGTTTGATGACCACGAGGCCCAGGCTGCTTCGTCGACCACCTCTGCCGGAATGGCTAGGTCGGTCGGGACATCTGTATTGAACGGTCGGTTACCTCAGGCCGATACCTTTCGCCACCCCTGACAGCCAAGCTATTGACAGATGACTGGCGCGATCACCGGTGCGACGTGGCGTCTCCGTCCCAGACGCGCCCGCACCGCCGAGGAAGGCACGATGACGCGGAAACCGGCGGTTCTGTTGAGTGCCCTCATTGGGGTTGGTTTCTTCTTTTCGATGGTTGGAGCGGCCCTCGCCGCGCCTGGCGTGCACAGCACGCATTTCACCGCGCGCAATGCTAGTGCATCGGGCTATTGCGCCTCCGCCGAAGAACTTGCATTTCTCAAACTCATCAATGATTACCGCAAGTCAAAAGGGATCGGCGCGCTCGCACTGAGTCAAACGCTTAGCGCCGCTTCCGAACATCACTCGAGCAGCATGGCAACCTACAACTACTTCGACCATTTCCTTGTTCCCGAGGGCATCAGCTGGTCGACCAACATGGCGAACTACGGCTACAACTTCAGCACCTGGAAGGGTGAAAACATCGCCGGTGGAAATTCCTCCGCGGCCGCCACGTTTGACCAGTGGAAGAACTCGCCCGGTCACAACGCGAACATGCTGAACGCGAATTACACCGCGATCGGCATCGGTCTCGTCTACGGCGCTAAGTCGACGTACGGTTACTACTGGACGACCGACTTCGGCGGCTACAAAGATGGCACCGCCCAAATATGCGGGACAAGTGACAGTGGCGGGATCGGCGGCAGCGACGGCCCGCTGAAGGTCTACCGCACCGGTTACACGTCGAACTCGCGCAGCGGTTTGTATTGCCTTGATGGGCAGCAGGATACTTCCTGGTATACGACAAGCACCGATGTCCCGCGCTATGCCTACGTCTGGTTCGACTTCGGCTCAGTCAAGGCATTCAGCTCGGTGAAGTGGAAGTTCAACCGCACCGGCTACGCCGATTACTTCGAGATCCAGGTCTCCAACGACCGTCAGAGTTGGACCACGATCGGCCACGGCACGAACGTAGCGTCGAACACGTGGCAAACGTTGACGCGCAAGACGTCGGCGCGATACACACGCTTCCTCTTCCGCAATCCCAATAACGACGCCAAGCTCGGATTTCTGAGCGAGGTACGCGTCTACCCGTAGGCTCCGCAACAACGACGAAGGCCCGGCGGCATACCGCCGGGTCTTCGTTGTGCCTACCATCCGCAATCACTCGGGCATCAACCAACCGTTACACTTCGCCCCCAAAACTGTCTCTAACGACATGCGGCCGCCTCGTGCGGTTTGACGCGAAGGCAGGGAGATTGCTAATGTCTCCCCGCGCACCGCGCGGCGCGCCGATACCGGCTTGTACGCCCGCGTGCGCGCGACCAGGAGAGATCGTCCATCATGTCCATCCTCGACCAAATCGCATCACCGGCCGACCTCCATGGCCGCACGCTCAAAGACCTCGAACAACTTGCCGCCGATATCCGGGAAGAACTAATCACCGTTGTCACCCAGAGTGGCGGTCACCTCGGCGCAAGCCTCGGCACGGTCGAGCTCACGATCGCCCTTCACTACGTCTTCCAATCGCCACGGGACAAGCTTGTCTGGGATGTCGGGCACCAGGCCTACGTCCACAAACTGCTCACCGGACGCCGCGATCGCTTCCCGACGATTCGGCAGGAAGGCGGCATTTCCGGGTTTCTGTCCCGGGACGAAAGTCCGCACGATGCCTTCGGCGCGGGCCACGCCTCAACCGCTATTTCCGCCGCCCTCGGGATGGCTGTGGCCATGCAATACAAACCTGCCGCCGACCGTGGCCGCGTCGCCGCCATCGTCGGCGATGGCGCGCTCACCGGCGGCATGTCTTACGAGGGATTGAATAACGCCGGCAATCTCAACATTCCATTTATCGTCGTCCTCAACGACAACGAGATGTCGATTGCGCCCAACGTCGGCGCGATGAGCAAGTATCTCGACCGCGTTCGCACCGATCGCCGTTATAACCGGGCGAAGGACGAGATCGCCGGTATGGTCGAAAAGCTGCCGCAGGGCGAGCTGCTCGTCGAGTTCGGCAAGCGGTGGAAGGACTCCTTCAAAGAGTTCGTCTACCACTCGATGATCTGGGAAGAGCTTGGTTTTACGTACGTCGGGCCCGTGCCGGGACACGACATCCGCGCCGTCATCGACGCCTTGCGTCAGGGCACCAATGTCGAAGGTCCGGTTTTCATCCACGTCGTCACGGAAAAGGGTAAAGGCTATCCAGCCTGCGAAACCGACTATGAGCGCGGTCACGCCGTTTCGGCGCCCGTCGCGCCCCGGCCCGTAGGCGCCCCGCCCCCGGCACCAAAGTATCAAGATGTCTTCGCGCAAACGATGATTGAGTTGGCCGACGACGATGACCGGATCATCGCCATCACCGCGGCGATGCCGACCGGCACGTCGTTGAACAAATTCGCGGCGAAGCATCCGGACCGTTTCTACGATGTCGGCATCGCCGAGCAGCACGCGGTCACCTTCGCCGCGGGTCTAGCGACGCAAGGCATGCGACCGGTCGCCGCAATCTATTCGACCTTCCTCCAACGCGCGTACGACCAGATCGTCCACGATGTCTGCTTACAACGTCTTCCGGTCGTTTTCGCGCTCGACCGCGCCGGATTCGCCGGCGATGATGGCCGCACCCACCACGGGATTTACGATCTGACCTATCTCCGCTGCCTGCCAAATATGGTGATCATGGCGCCGAAGGACGAGAACGAGTTGCGCCACATGTTGAAAACCGCCGTCGAGCATACGGAAGGACCGATTGCGGTCCGCTACCCGCGCGGGGCGAGCGTCGGCGTCGCCACCGACGAGCCGGTGCACACATTGCCGATCGGGCTCGCCGAGGTTCTGCGCGACGGCGCCGACGTCGCAGTGCTCGCCGTGGGGACGATGGTCCAGCCCGCCGAACGCGCCGCCGAGTTGCTCGCCGATGCGCACGTTGCCGCGACCGTAGTCAACGCGCGGTTCATCAAACCGCTCGACGACGATTTGACTCTCCGCTTGGCTGTGCAATGTGGCGCCATAGTCACCGTCGAAGAGAACTCCATCCGGGGTGGATTCGGAGCCGCCGTGCTCGAAACCCTCGCCAACCACGGCATCGACGTTCCCGTGCGGACGCTAGCCGTACCCGATCGCGTCTTCGAGCAAGCGCCGCAAGCGCGCTTGCGTCAGCTCGCGGGGCTCACCGCCGAGGCCATCGCCGCCGCCGCCCACACCGTCATTGGCGAGAAGCCCGAGTCCCTTCACCCTGTTGTCACAATTGCGGAAAAGGCGCGTACGTTCGCATAGGTATCTGAGGAAGTGACTGCAAAGTTTTTGCCCATCAACCGCGCCGGCGGCCTAACAACCAGAGGGCACCTGATCGCTAACGTGGCCGAAGCCAGCCTCCGGGGGCTGAATGTGCGTTCACAAGTAACGCGACGCGTCGTAAGTTCTCGCGGCGTGCGCCCTCCTAGAGGTCCCGGCGACTGCTTATGGCAACGGGTTCCGATTTCGCTCCCTCCTTCTCAGCAGGTCTTTAGCCGGCTTCGTTGGTTGAGCCCGGGGTCTTCTAGCCCCGGGCACGCGGCGAAAGCCGCGTAGATCGTGTGCAACCAGCAGCTCAACCCTTCAAGTAGAGATGCCGCGCCAACGACGATTCACCCGCTCTCGCCCTCCGAAGTCGCTCAGGTCGGCGTTTACCGCAACCTCCTCCTCGCATGGAATCAGCGGTTCAATCTCACCGCGATCACAGACCCCGAGCTCGTTGAGCGGCGGCTCTTTGGCGACGCCTGGCGCATGCTGCCGGCAATTGATGAGGTCACGGCGGGCGAGCCCGCGCGCCTGATCGACGTCGGAACCGGCGCTGGCTTTCCTGGGTTGGCCATCAAGATCGCGCGGCCGGCGCTCGAGATTACGCTACTGGAGGCCACCGCCAAGAAGGTCACGTTCCTCCAGCAGGTGATCGAAACGCTCGGCTTGTCCGGCGTGGCAGCGATCCACGGCCGTGCCGAGGATCTTGGACACGACCTGGCTCATCGCGAGCAATACGATCTCGCGACCGCCCGCGCGGTCGCGACATTGCCAGCTCTGATCGAGCTTTGCACTCCCTTTCTGCAGGTTGGCGGCCGCGCCTTTTTCCCCAAATCCGAAGGGCTGGACCAGGAATTGCAGGAGGGGCGACGAGCCGCCGAGCCGCTCGGGGTACGCGTGCTCAGCGCCGATTTGGTGCCGGCAGTCGAAGGGGAACAGGTGACGCGGCTCGTCATAGCGGCTAAACTGCACCAAACTCCACCTCAATACCCCCGCCGCGCCGGTGTTCCCGCTCGGGAACCGTTGGGAAGGGTCCTTCCATGAACGAGCGGATGTTCTATCGAAAAGAAAAACTTCGCGGAGCCTGCTGGGAATACCAGATCGAGGGTGGGTGGCTCGAGGTGCCCAACGGCTCAGGCGTGCGCCGCGTGCTGCATCACCGCTTCACCTTCTACCGGCCACGCGAAGTCGAAGTCCGCACCCCGACGGGGCTCTGCGTTCTCGAGCGCACTGGGGCCGAGCAATGGTTCTTTGAGGACCGGTGGTACTCGCTGATTCGCTTCACCACGAAGTCGAACGCGACCGTCGGCTATTACGTCAATTTCTCGCATCCCCTTGCCGTACTGCGCGAGAACTACTACCGCGATCTCGATCTCGAGCTTGATCTCTGGCTCGATCCTGACGGCACCGCGACCGAGCTCGATCGCGATGAATACGACGCCGAAATCGATTCACGTCGCATCAGCGCCGACTGGGCCGACAACGTCAACAGCGCATTCGCCACGGTTTCCACCGCCGTCGCCGAAACCATCGCCGAGCACGGCGCGGACCTCGATCTCCTCCGCGACCCGTCTCACGGTCTCCCCCGATTCATCTTGCGGGCGTAAAACCTAAACCTAGTAGCGACCCGGAGAGCAGCCCTCATTCGCCTCTGCACGGCTGCTCTCTCCCGAGCATGGGCCTATTACTCACACCTTCTTACGCGGCTACGCCGCGTGCCCGAGCCTAGAATCACCCTTCCCGCTGGCTGTACGTGCAAAGCCGGCTAAGGACCGGCTCCCGAACCTGCACTGACTGCTCCGGGTTCAGTCCCGGAGTGTAGCTTCGTCAGGATGAGCGACCGGGTATCCTCTGGGTGTTAGGCGGTCGGTCCCGGCGCCGCAGCGAGGGCTCGTCGTACCCGCGCCCAGTCCATTTAGAGACGATATCGGTTGAATTCAGGATGAAAGCTGCTTCTCTTAAACGTCGTCCGCGCGCATCGCGTCGGGCAGTTTGGGGAGATGGACAATGCCGATGCTGTCGTCATAAGCGCGGCGGCGGGCGGGGTCGCCCAGAATCTCTTTGGCGCGAAGGATCTCTCGCATCTTTTCGGGCGCGTCGAGCGCCTTCGAGCGGTCGGGGTGGTATTTCAGAGCAAGGCGCTTGAACGCCGCTTCGATCACGTCGGGATCGGCGTAGGGATCGACGTGCAGCATCTGGTAAAGCGTGCGTGCTGGCGTGGCCGGCTTGCCGCTCTTCGCGCCTAGCGCTCCTGGCGGCGGCATGCGGGTGACATAGTCGGCGAGATCGTCGGCGCTGATCAGGCGCTCCTTCAACTCGTCTTTCATGTTCGGCGGCAACGCGAAGCGCGTCTCGCAGGCGCGGCATTGGAGCACATGTTGCTCTCGCACCGGCACCGCGGCGATCACATAGAGGGTGATTTTGCGCTTCGCTAAGTAGACGGTGAAAACTCCCTGAGTTTTGCACTTCGGACACGTTCCGAGCACATACCCCAGGTGGGCCACGTCTTCGCGGCTCCCCAAAAACACGTGTCGTGCTCCCTCCGCGTAGTGCTCCGATTACTGTACCCTGGCCGCTCGCTACCTCGCCACGATCGCGATTACGTGGTCTGACTCGGTGATATCACGGATGGGCGAGATCCTTCGCCCGCCTACAGTAAGCATGTCCCCTTAATGCGGGGAACGGCGGCCGCGAACGGTCGCAAGTCTGACGATCGTGCGCACATGTGACCCATGCTAGGCTGCGCGGCGTGAGCCTCATAATGGGATCCGCCAAAAATGCGATCAGGAGTAAGTAATGGACCCGCAGGCAGACTCTTTATCTCCCCATGGCTCCCGTACGGCGTTTCGTGCCGGCGGACCGCGTCGGTGGCTGATCCCGATGCTCTTTTTGGCGTTGATCACTCCAATCGGCCTCGTCGCCGCACGCCAGCTCGCGCCCGACGCCGCATCGCCCGCGACCCGTCACGCTCAGGTCATCACGCAGGGCATCGCCCAGCTCAACGGTCAGAACGTTGTCTGGAGATTGGTTGAGCGCTCCGCCGACACTCGCGAACGGGCGAAATTTGGCGAGCGCGGGCTCGGTTTCGTCCTCGCCAGCGAAGAACCAGTGCTGCTGACGAACGCGACCGACGCCGGACTCGTGGAAGTCGCGCGGGTGGCGCCGGGCGAGGCGTTTCTGGTTACCGCCGGCATCCGTCAGATGCGGGCGAGCATGACTGATCACTCGGTCAAGTACCTCTCGCTCGAGCTTGTGACGGCCGCTGATGCGAACCAGATTGGCGGCGGCAAACTGCTGTTCAAGTCCGCACCGTTCACGGCTCCGACCGGAGACCGCGATCTTGATCTCGTGCGTGATATGCTCACGCAAGCGGAAGAAACGATCATCCCCGATTCGGGCCACGCGACCGTCATTCTCGCCTCGGAAGGCGCAATCGACATCGTGCCGTCCGGCGGCCGGATGCGCACGCTGCAGGCTGGCGAGGCGGGGATCTTCGAAGGCGAGCTGCGGGTCCGCCCCGCCGCAGCCTCGGCAAACGCCGACAAGCCGCTGTTGGCCGTGATGACCGAGAAACTGAACCAGGATTCGGCGGCGCCGCGCGCTGCCTTTGTCGCCGGGGTGATCGGGGTGGAGATACCGCCGCTCGTCACCGAAACGCCGACGCGGGCGTCGATTCCGCCGGTGCCGACTGAAATCCCGGTCGTGCAAGCCCCGACCGACACGCCGTTGCTGCCGACCGAGACGACCGCGCCAACCGAAACCGCGACTGAAACGGCCACGACGGCGCCGACTGACACCCCGACCCCGACCGTCACACCGACGCTGGCGCCAATCGGTGTGATCCCGCGCCTCCCCATGGCCATCATCTTTGCGTCAACGCCGACGCCGGTGGTGATTGCGTAGAGGGAGGTCCCTCAACCCCTGACCCCATCTCTCGCACAGGGGAGATGGAGAACATTCACAGCGGTTCGAACAAGACGAAGCTAGCGTTTGGCGAGGCCGTATGAACCATCCCTCTTCCGCGCGCGGGTAGCACACCCAAAGGGTAGCCGGTGCGGTGGACTTGAGGGCCGGGTTTAGGAAATCCTCTCTGGTGAAGCGCCTGCGCCGCTAGGCCCGTCCGTGCCGGCGCATGCGGCGGAGTTTGCGGCGCTCGCCTTGCCGTGATTTCAGCTGATCTCGGAGATCCTGACGGCTTTGGACCAAGAACGCGCCCTGGGTGAACGTTGCCGTGTTGTGACCTGTGGCATCGGTCAGGGTGACCTTCAACTCGAGTCCGGCATTCGTTTCGCTGAGTAAGCGAGTTGCGAAGTGGTTCGCGTCACCATAGTCGTTCGTCGCCGTCAACGTCTTGTCCGCGCCCGGGTCGAGCGTGAACGCCTCGCTGACCACCGGGGTGTTCGTCATCGTGCGGTGATCCATGATCACGGTCCGGACGAAGAGCTTTTGCGCGGTCGAGCCCGCGTTCTTGACGATTAAGGTGTACGTGTCGCCCTTATGGGTCGCGGGCGAGGTCGCAGACCAAAAATAGGTGAACGCTTTGAGATCTGGCCTCCTCGGGCGCTCGCCGGTTCCCGCTTCCGGGGTCGCCTGTTTGGCGACAACGCCGGCAAATCCGAGCGTTCTGGCGGCGACGGCCGCGGTGCCGCCGAGCGCGAACGAGCGGCGATTGATTCTTGCCCCGAAGAATGTGTCGGACTTCATGCTGCTTCCCCTTCGAGCGTTCCGATCACGAATGAACAGACGCATCCGTTCTCAGGTACGCTAGGCCCGATCGCGCGGATTCAGCCGCGGCGACGAGCTGGTCCAGCCAGACCCCGGTTACGAGCCGCCGCCGGAAGAAATGCCGCCTTCGGTCAATGCGGCCGGATCGAGCAGCCGGTCGAGCTCGTCGCTCGAGAGATCGGTCATCTCGCGCGCGACATCCTTCACCCGGCGGCCTTCGGCATAGGCGCGTTTCGCGATCTTCGCGGCGAGGTCGTAGCCAATAATCGGGTTCAGCGCGGTCACTAGAATCGGATTCTTCTCGACGAGATCGGCAATGTGCGCCTCATTGACGGTAAACCCCGCGATTGCCTTATCCGCGAACACGCGCGAGACGCACGCTAGGAAGGCGATTGATTCAAGCAAGTTGTGCGCGATCACCGGCAACATCACGTTCAACTCGAAATTCCCCAGTTGGGCGCCGACCGTGACCGCGGCGTCATTGCCGATGACGTGGGCACAAACCATCATCGTCGCTTCTGCGATGACCGGATTCACCTTGCCTGGAAAGATTGATGAACCCGGCTGCAGGGCAGGCAGCGCGATCTCGGCGAGTCCGGCTTGGGGACCGCTGTTCATCAGACGCAGATCGTTCGCGATCTTGATGAGCGCGACGGCATACGCCTTTAACTGCCCGCTCAGCTCAACTGACGTGTCCTGCCCACCTTGGGCTGCGAAGTGATTCTCAGCTTCCGCGAACGGCTGACCGGTTCGCGATGCTAACGCGGCCGCGACCCGAGCGCCGAATTCGGAGTGAGCGTTGAGACCGGTGCCGACCCCCGTGCCGCCCAACGCGAGTTGTGCCAATCTCGGCAGCATCGACTCCAATCGCTCGCGTGATTGTCTGACTTGCGCCGCCCATCCCCCGATCTCCTGGCCCAGCCGAACCGGCGTCGCGTCCATGAGATGTGTACGTCCAGTCTTGACGATGCCTGCAGTCTCTGCGGCTCGCCGTTCCAACGTTTCTTGCAACCGTGTTATCGCGGGCAACAAACGTTCGACCACTTCGAGATATGCCGCCACATGGATCGCGGAAGGGATGACGTCATTGCTGCTCTGGCTCATGTTGACGTGGTCGTTGGGATGAACCGGTTTGCCACCGCTGGCAAGCTGCGCCGCGCGGTTCGCGATCACCTCGTTGGCGTTCATGTTGGTCGAGGTGCCCGATCCTGTCTGAAAGATGTCGATCGGAAACTCGGCGTCCCAGCGGCCATCGGCGACCTCTTGGGCAGCGGCGGCGATCAATTTGGCCTTGGTGACATCGAGCAGGCCGAGATCGGCGTTCACCTCGGCTGCCGCAAGCTTGATTAAACCGAGCGCCCGCAAGAACGACCGGGAAAAGCGCAAGCCACTGATCGGGAAGTTTTCAACCGCCCGGGCAGTCGTCGCGCCATACAGTGCATCAGCTGGTACGTGCATTTCGCCCATGCTGTCGACCTCAACCCGGAAGCGTACGGACCATGTTTGTTCAGTCATTGCCAACTCCTCGCAACCACGATCTCAAAGGAATTTTACTTGCTGCCGAAGTTGCTGCTGCAAACAGCGTAGCGGGAGTGAAGATTGACATTTTGGCATGTGTCGCACATGTTTTATCGGCAACGACGATGTATACAGCTACTTCAGCACCGCCGCTATTGTTCATCACGTGCTCCCGAACATGACCATGAGGAGCGTGTTGTCGTGTTCTACAAGAAGAACGAATATGCTAAAACAAATCGGCTGAATCCCTTTGCTCGGTTGCCTACTTTCAGGAAAATCCTATATTTTTTTAGGCACAGCTTGACGAGGCATAATCTATCCAGTAGCATATTAAACGCAAATTAGCCCACGAACTGTGTCAATTTAGAGGTTTCATCAGCCTTCGAGCTATATCTACCTTTGCGATTCATTTCGCGTCGTTTTCCCGTGTGCGTCTTCAGGGTGTGCCTGCCCGTCCACGCCGCGGCTAGGAGAGGGGTGGGGACGTGGAACAACCGACATGTGCAAGTTGCTTCTTTTTTCGGGAAGGGGATACTCCCTTCGCCGGCCGCTGTCTGCACCCTGCTCAACAACTTCCGATAGGTCCGCAGCCGCTCGTCCGCGCTCGCGAGCTCCGCTGTCGAGATTCGTGGGATCATCATAACTGGCTCCCGAAGCACTTCGAACCAGTCGATCGGGTGATCCATGTCAGGATTGCGAGCGCCTCACCGCCCCCTTTTTCTCCGGCGACTCACCACTCGGCGACGATTCGTACTCAACGCGCCGCAGCTGAAACGCAAATTCCCCTTGAAATCATCATCGATGATTCCGCGCTCGCCGCCATCGACCACGCGCGACCGTTTCGGATCGCGGACGATATCGCCCTCTCGCTCATGGGGCAAGCGCCATTACCGCCGCAGCAAGTACGCCAGTGCGGTAACTGCCGCTGTTTCGTCGCATCCCCCAATGGCACCACTGGCCTGTGCACGAATCTGCTTGTCTCGACTACGTTTCGTCATGTCGCCGCACGCGATTTGGCATGCCAGTCGCTCCTTGGATGCTGGTGGCAGCCCTTGGAGCCAGCTCCCCTCACCCTAGCTGACATCGTCCATCCTGCCGATCAGGCACCCAGGCGCGATCGTAACTATCCGCTCACAGATTCCTAAAACCAACCCGACGGCGCGTGATAGTTGTCGTTTCGGGGTGAGGGGAGCAATTGTCAAGCTGTGGGAACCCATCCCCTGCCCCGGACTGGCCGTGACCCAGTCCTAGGCGGCATTGCTGCGACGCCGGACTCAAAGTGACCCAGCGGGTACCCTGCTCAGACGACGAAGCCCGTGCCCGGGATTGGCGATCGTTTCACGAGACGACACTCGGCTGCATGTTTGAGCTATGGAACGGCTGGTCGGTCGTAGCCTGATCCTTTGGCCCGGGGCAGATCTTGGCCGCCGCCCAAGAAGGGAACGGCTCGCCCTAGGCAAGCACCGCTTCGTCGGCGACCGGCAGCGATCGTCCGACGGCGTCGGCGACCGCCTTGATCTTCGGCATCAGTTCCGCAAACTCCGAGAAGTTCAGCGATTGGGCGCCGTCGCTCAGGGCATGGTCCGGGCTGGGATGGACTTCGATCATCAGCC
>JBJMMD010000018.1:0-21334 GCA_045804965.1 Thermomicrobiales bacterium
GTGCATGCGGTCGATTGTGAGGCTGAACTCTGGCGCATCATGCACGCGACGTTGCTCGACCCCGACTATCTCAGCGGCGGGCTCCAGGCCGGGCTCGCGCAGCATCAGGAGGCCGACCGCATTCGCAGCGAACGGATGGCGGCCATTGAGACGCAATTGACCCAACAACGGCGCCGGCTCGAGGCGCACGTCGACAAATTCGTGCAGGCGGGCGATGGCGAGTTTGCCGCCACGATTCGGCGCCGGGCCGATGACATTGAGGCGCTCATCACGCAGTTGACCGCGCAACGGGCCGAACTCGCCGCCGTCCGCAGCGACGGGCTCAGCGTCGAGGAAGCGACCGCAATCACGACGATCGCCGATGAGATTCGCGCCGGGCTCGACCAGGCGACGAGCGAAGAGCGCAGGCACCTGATCGAACTGTTCGACGTGCGCGGGACGGTTCACCTTGACCCGAACGGCATTAAGCTCGGGCGAAAGCATCGCTTTCGCATCGAGTGGCAGGCACGCATCCCACTACGTGATCGTGCAGGACAATTCCAGAACTGGTATGCGACATAGACCGGAAAGATCACCATGTAGATGATCGCGATCCAGCTCTTCGCCGGAAGATCCGTCCAATGCTGCCGAACCGCGTCCGGGATCGAGAGCAAGAGCAACGGAATCGATCCGATCAGCACCGTATAGGCCGAATAAGTCGCGCGCTCGTACCGCTGCGCGAGCGGGCGGTTGAGGATGCCGTAAAACGCGAACGACAAGCCGGCGCCGAGACTGAGCAGATTGCCGAGCATCGAGCTGTCGCCGCCCCGTTTGTCGAGCATGAAAATGCCAACACCCGCTGCCGCGATGCCGAGTCCGATCCACCCGTAGTGCGGTGTCGGCTCCCCTCGCCGCGCAAGAATGATCATCGTAAAGAGTGGCTGCATCGAAATCAGTAATGCGGCGGAAAAGGCCGACGTCTTCTCGACGCCAAAGACAAAGCCGAGTTGATAGAGCGTGTAGCCGGTCACGCCGACGAGCAGGAAACGCGGCAAATCGGACCGTTGAATGCGAAGCTGGCTGCGGTCACCGCGGGCGGTGAACAGCAGCACTCCGAAGGCAAGTATCGTCATCAGCAAGAAGCGCACGAAGATGAACGCCAGCGGTGTGAGCTCGTCGAACGCGTCTTTGGTGACGATGAACGTTGATGCCCAAAGCGAAACCACAGCCAGCAGCGCTAGTTCTGGACCGATTGCCGCAATCAGGCGGCGTCCGGCTGGCTCGTTCCGGGCCAACTCCGCAGTCGCAACCTGACTCTGCGCGTCACGCAATGTCGTCCATCGTCTTCCCCCAAAAGCGGGACGCGCCACGTGCAAGCTCGCCCGGCCAAGGCGAACACGGACAACGGTACGTGCTGATGTCAATGGAACGCGTCACGACGTCGGTTGTGAGCTTTGGGAGTGCAGTTAGGAGAGGAATGGGGACGGCTGCCCTGGTCCCGAGGCCGGGCCAAGTTCAGCCGTCCCGTCGATAACCAGCCGGCGTGTCGCCTAGTAGGTCCGTCGCCGGAGAAGGAGAACGACCATAACGATGAGCAAGATGAGCACGACGGTTCCGAGTCCGATATACATGGAACACTCCCTTCATTCCAGGCTGCCTCATAGCAACCCAGTGTGACGAACGCATAGGTCGTGCCACCTCGTTCCACAAGCCTATGCAAAGTGATGAAGGGGTAACTCCTTGAGCATGATTTGGCATGAATGGCCCGGAGACCAACCGGTCGCACTCATCACGCGCTACGCTCGACATCGGACCGTAACTGTTGCCATGCTACTCGCGCATCCTCAACCGATCCGGCATCTTCGATTGTCGAGATGTCACCCGGATCACGGTCGAGAACAACGGCCTTGAAGACCCGGCGCATGATCTTGCCACTGCGCGTCTTCGGCAGCCGCGAGACGAAGTTGACCTCACCAATGACGGCGACCGGTCCGAGCTCTCGGCGCACGCTCTCAACGAGTTCGCGGCGGAGTTCAGGCGAGGGCTCGTACTCCGGCTTGAGCACGACAAACGCTGCAACGACCTCTCCCCGGAGTTCGTCCGGCCGCCCGGTGACGCCGGCTTCAGCCACCGCAGCATGGCACAGGAAGGCTGTTTCCACTTCAATGGTGCCAATGCGGTGCCCGGCAATCTTGATAAGTTCGTCGGCCCGCCCGCTGAACCAGAAGTATCCGTCCTCGTCCATCGCTGCGGCATCGCCGGTGAAGTAAACGCCAGGGATGCGCTGCCAATACTCGCGATCATAGCGCTCAGGATCGCCCCAGATCGTCGGCGTCAGACCCGGAAACGGACGAGTAAGAACGACAATGCCCTTCTCACCCGGCGCACAATGCTTGCCGTCCGGCGTCCGCACTTCCGCAAACATCCCCGGCAAGGGGATGCCCGCCGAACCGGGCTTGATCGGCAGCAGGCTTATGCCGTAGGGGTTGCCGAAGACGGGGCCGCCCGTCTCCGTTTGCCACATGTGGTCGATCACCGGGACCCGGTCGCGGAAGACCTCCTGTTGCATCCATTTCCAGGCGGGAGCGTTCAGGACTTCGCCGGCACAGACGACCCGCTCGACCGAATCCAAGCTGTGGCGCCGTGCCGGTTCCGATCCGTGGGCCATGAGCATCCTGACCGCCGTCGGCGCCGTAAAGATTCCCGTGACGCCGTTTTCGGCAATGAGCTCATAGAACGCGTCTGGCCCAGGCCAATCGAGTGCACCCTCGTAGGCGATTGTTGTGCAACCGGTCAGCAAAGGCGCATAGACGATGTAGCTATGGCCGACGATCCACCCGATGTCGGAAGTCGACCACCAGATGTCCGTGGGTTTCAGCCCGAAACACCAGGCCCCGGTACTCCGAATGCCGACCTGATAGGCTCCGTGGGTATGCACGGCCAATTTCGGTTTCGCCGTCGTCCCGGACGTCGCCAGCACAAACGCTGGCTCATTCGCCTCCATCGCCTCGTGTCCGGTCGGCTGACCGCGGCCTCCAGCGATGAATTCTTCCCAGGTCAAGTCTCGACCCGGTTGCAACTCTGGGAGGTGGTCACCACGCGGCAACAGAACGACGCGTTCGATCGGCGATTCCTCATCGCTCAGCGCACCGGCAATGATCTCCCACAGCTGCACCTCTTTTCCCTTACGCCAGGTGATGTCCGTTCCAAGTAGCACGCGAGCTCCGGCCAGACGGAGCCGCTCGGCTAGCGCCCCACTTCCGAACCCGGCAAAGACGACGAGGTGAATGGCCCCGATCCGGGCACAGGCGAGCATCGCCATAATCGCTTCTGGCATGGTCGGCATATAGATGCCGACCCGGTCGCCCCGTCCCACGCCGAGGCCGCGCAAAGCCGCAGCGATCGCTTCCACGCCGGCCAGAAGCTGGGCATACGTGAAGACGCGCCGCTCGCCCCGCTCATTCTGGGCAATGAGCGCAGCGTGGCCTCCCCAGCCGCGCGCGACGTGGAGATCGAGACAGTTGTAGCTCATGTTGGTCAGGCCGCCATCGAACCAGCGAAACGTTGGCGGCTCCCACTCAAGAATCTGGTCCCACGGTCGGAACCAGTGCAGCTGCTCGGCGGCCCGGGCCCAAAATGCATCTGGGTCAGCCGCTGCATCTTGCTGCCAGCGCTTGATAACCGGATTAACGATGTCCATGGTAGGAAAGCCTCTCGCGAAGTCATGAGAACCGCCTGGGCATGCGCAAAGTGATTGCTGGGGCTGGTGCCGATCGCCGCGTGAGCCCTTAACTCATACCACCCGCCCAAAAGAGCACGTATCAGTATTCACGTGAGAGGAACTGGCCGACCTTGTTCCCGCTTGGGTCGTTCGGATGGGCCTAGGCTACACCCGCCCGCAGCACTGTCAAGCGCTCTCGGGCACGTGGCTCGGCAGCGGCGAGGAAGCTTCGCGAGGAGGCAGAGGGCCACACATTGACGTATCGATCGTGAATCATATCGAGACGACAGCCCCGGTCGGCGTCGCCCAGGTGGTCGGGTCCCGAACAGCCTCAATCACCGATTTGATTGCCTCCACGACCAGCGCTGGCTGCTCCTTGTGGATGTCGTGCCCGCTCTCCTCGGCGACGACATGCCGGCCGTTCGGCACTAGGCGGGCGATCTCCTCGTGCAGTTCCCGAAGTAATTGCTCCTCCGCCGCAATCGGCCAGCCTGGTGGCCGCTCGTCCGCGGTGGGCATCTTGCCGTGCGAAATCACCACGAGCGGCATCGGCCGCAGCATCCCTGACGCGCGCGCCTCCCTCATCTGCTGGAAGCTGATCTGCTCCGCGGTCGGCTCGCCTGTCGGCGTCGGTATCGGCGTGCCTAGAGAAATGAGCAAGTCTGTCAAGCGGGCACTGAACTCTTCAGGAGTGGGATCGACCAGCACCAGCCCCGCGACTTCATCGGGATAGTTATAGGCATAGAGCTGCACATAGAGGCCGCCCATCGAATGCCCGACGAGCACGTAAGGTCCAGGTTCCCCCGCAGCGGAGAGCAGGGCGTGGAGATCATCGACAACCTGTTGCGCCGTCCGCTCCGCGGTCGGATCGCTGTGACTGCCCGGCGAATCGGGGCGGTCGTAACTGCAGACGCGAGTCTGCGCTGACACCGCTGGCTGCACGGACGTCCAGTCCGTTGAGATGCCACCTTCCAGCACCACTGCCGGGCCACCGCTGCCCGTGCAGTCGAGATAGAGCGAACGCCTCCCAATATCGACTCGGTGTCCCGTGGGTGAAGGAGGTGCCGGCGGGTCGTCCAATGCCAACCGCGTGATGAGGTGAGGAGGATTGGGCGCTATCGTCAGGGTCAGCGCTGCTCGTTGTCCGGATTTAGCCTCGACCAAAGCGATCGCACCGGTCGCGGTGGGCGGATAGGCGAACCCAGCGAAGTTGATCGGAGCGTACTCTGCTCCGGTTTGCCGCAGCAGGTCGAGAATCGCCGGCGCGGGAAATGTCGACAGGAAGGAGGGCGAAAAGTGGGAGGCAATGTCGGCCTCGCCGAGCGTCGCCGCGCCACCATTGAGTTGAGCGAGCACCCAGCCAAGCTGCTCCCCGACCGGCGTGGATGGGATTTCGGCCGTGCTTGGTGTGCCGGCCATCGAGCCAGGCGCGGCGTTCTGCGCGCTGGCTGGGGCGGTGGCGCTGAGCGAGAGAGCGACAGCGAAGACTAGAACCAGGGCGAGACTGCGGCATACGAGGGACATCGCTGGCTCCTCTCATCGGTCGACCGGTGGGCAGAGGCAGGAAAGCGTAATGCCTCAGTCGACCTTTACCGGCAAACCGACAGATCTCTTCGCCGGAGCCTTTTGTGCTATGCGTCACCAGCGGTGGCGATTCGGCAACCGCGCCGCTGTTCATCTTCAGCGGCACGGCTACTGGAACACCCTTCGACGGTCTCTTGGTTGTCTTCGGCGGCGAGCTCGTTACGTCACTACAACGGTACCCTTCATGTTCGGGTGGAATTTACAAACATAGGTGTAAGTGCCTGGCTTATCGAAGGTAACGGTGCCGCTTTGTCCCTGGTCCAGGCGGTCCGTGTCAAACGAGCCGTCATCGGCCGTGGCGGAGTGTGGCGCCGCATCCTGGTTGGTCCAGGTCACGGTGGTGCCTGCTGGAACCGTGATCGTCGCCGGGTTGAACGCGAAACCCTTGATCTCAACTGCGGTCTGCGAGGCGCTGGCCGGAGTAGCTGCGGCGGGCGTCCCACCCGCCGGCGTTCCAACGGTGAAGATGCTGATCATCCCTAACGCCTCGTGCGGCTGGTGCGACACTTTGTCGGGAATGTAGCAGATCGCGACGTAATAGCCTGGCTGCAGGTCGAACGCCATCCAGGCCGTGCGCCCCGCCGATAAGATCGTCATGCCGCCTATATCTTCAATCTCAGCGGGATTTGGCAGGCCCGGAGAAGGAGTCGCGTTCTCGGGGAGTTGCGCCAGCTCCATCACTTCGTCCATCGTGAGAAGCCTGGGCGTTTTCACCACGTACATGACGTGCGGTTGCTGGCCGGTGTTCGACAATTTCCAAATCTGCGGACCCGGGTCGACGTGTTGCGGTATCGTGATGGCGTACTCCTGGAGATTCACTTCCAGGTTAGTCGTTGGCTCCGCGGCGGCAGCTGGGGTTGCCCCTCCGGTTACCTTGAGCATTGACGGCGGCTGATTGCCCTCGCTGGACACGGCCCAGTCTCCGGGCTGGAGATTGATGACTACCTGGCCTCGTCCGCCGGCAGCGACGCTAGGTCCGCCCGAAAGGACGGCATCATAGAGCCAAGATGGAAACCCTTCTTCCGCTCCGGGGGTTGCGCCAGGTGGAGGCGAGGCCTCTGCGGTTGCACTGAACTCTTCAATGGACATGCCCTCCGGCGGCGCAATCAGAAAGACGCCGGTATCCTCCTTGGTAGTGTTCTCCACAGTCAGGAGCGTCAGTCCGGCCGGTACTTCCGCAGGCGCTTCGATCGCGTTATCGGTTACTTTGACGTGGAGCTCGGGGTAGCCCAACGAAGTCAACAGCGACTCGGCAGCCGATGGGGTAGCATTCTGGGCGGAGACAGACGGTACAGCCAATGCCAACGAAAGCAGCACGATGGTGGCAATACGCAGCACATGACGAGACATAGCACGCCTCCCTCGATGCACGACCGACCCGCGAACAGCGGGCCACGAAGCGGCAAGCCGGCGCCCACCTGGAGACGCCGGGCACGGTTCAGGCTACACGCCAATGACATAATGTCAATGGTACGGACACATCAGTTTGATCCCACGTTTTGAGTCGTTAATGTCGATCACAAGACCAATCACCTGGGAATGAGAATGGCGAGTCGAGCAATTGACAATGGACGGCAACTCCTGTGGTCCGCAATCGACGAGCGCCTGGACGAGCTGATCGCCACGGTTGCCGATCTCGTGCGCCGGCCAAGTCTGCTCGCCCACGAAGCAGAAGCGCAGGCGTTCGTGGCTAAGCACCTATCAGACTCCGGTCTGCAGACTGAGTCCTGGGATCTCGACGATTCGATCAAGACGCGACCGAATGCGGGCGAGAGCGGCGTGCCCTTTGCTGGCCGCCCCAATGTCACCGCGACCCGCAAGGGTTCCGGTAACGGGCGCTCCTTGATCCTCAATGGTCACATCGATGTCGTCAGCCCGGAGCCTATCAGCGCCTGGACGCACGATCCGTGGGCCGCGGAGATCGAGGGCGACCGCATGTTTGGCCGGGGCGCGTATGACATGAAGTGCGGCGTCGCGCTCAACATCTTCATACCCCGCTTGTTGCGAGATCTAGACATCACGCTGGCTGGCGATTTCAGTGTCCATAGTGTGATCGAAGAGGAATGCACAGGCAATGGCGCCCTTGCCGCAAGTCTTCGCCACAAAGCGGACGCGGCAATCGTGACCGAATCAGGTTGCGACGAATACACGAGAGCGCATTTGGGCGTGATCTGGTTTCGCGTCGCGGTGACCGGCCGCTCAACGCACGTCTCCCACGCCTGGCAGGGGGTCAACGCTATCGTCAAAATGGTGCCGGTTATTCGCGCGCTCGAGCAACTCAATGATGATCTCAACAAGGAAGTGCACCCTATGTGGGAAGGGATCAAGCATCCGATCAACCTCAATGTCGGAGTGATCATCGGTGGTGATTGGCCGAGCACTGTCCCGGGTGCTTGTGAGTTGCATTGCCGGACCAGCTTCTTCCCTGGAACACCAGTTGAGACGATGTCTGCGCGAATCGAGAAAGCAGTTGCCAGCGCGTGCTTTGAAGATGATTGGCTGCGCGAGAACCCTCCGGTCGTGACCTACGATGGATTTCGTACCGATGTCGTGATCGTCGACGAGAACGAATTGGTCGTGCAAAAACTGACGGCGGCCTACCGTCGCACAACTGGCAACGACTTGAAGCCGTCAGTTGCGACCGCAGTGAACGATATGCGGTACTACGTGTTCAACGGTGTTCCTGCCGTCACCTTCGGCGCCTGTGGCGCAAACGCGCACGCGGCGGACGAGTGGCTCGACATCACCTCAATGGCGCCGACGGCGAAAGCGCTTGGCGCCTTCATCCTTGATTGGTGCGGCGTCGCCGATTGATGCCCTGTTAGGAGATCCCCGAATGTACGCCCTTGGCAACATCTGTCGCCTGCAAGTCCAACGAACAAGCTTGAAAGTCGGCGACGGTTCCCGCCGCTCGTACGATCCCGCCGGTATCTCCGACGTGCCGCGATTGACCATCACCGAGGGCGGCGTCATCGGTTGGGATGAACGGGGAGAACGAATTGACGATGTCCATCATCGAGATCATCCGGCGACGAAGCATCGGGGCGACAATGCGATATCGATCGGGTTCGTCTCACATTACGAAGAGATGCGGCGGGCGTACGGCGACCACGTCACAGAGGGCATCGCGGGCGAGAATATCCTGATTGAGCAGGACCAGTTGATCGGTGAGGACGACCTCCGGCATGGTATTGCCATCGAGACCGCGAATGGCTCGCTTGTCCGGCTCGACAACGTGATCGTCGCCACACCTTGCATCGAATTCAGCCGCTACGCCATGCGTTTCCCCGAGGATGCCCGGCCCGACGAGACGGTCACCGCGACTCTCCAGTTCCTCAACGACGGGATGCGAGGCTACTATGCGTCGTACGCCGGAACTGAGTCAGAAATCAACGTCGGTGATCGTGTCTTTGTCATTTCGGACGATGAGCCCGCGACGGTCTAGGATTTTGCCTGGGCGCGGGACTATACTCCAAACCAGCGGCATGAGCGCGCGGGGCATTCAACGCGGACGAGGCAGTGCCGCGGCAAAAGGTCGCGTCCACGGTGTACGTGGCCGGCTACGAGAGTAGGAGCACGCAGGATGCTCGAACTTCCAACTGGGGATACGCGGATTTTTCTGTTTCACAGTCCGGGCGCGGCGAGCGATCCGGGCGCGGCGATGGACAAGGTCAATGCTTGGCTGGGCAAGGACCGGTCGACGACGCAGTACGCCAACCTCAGGGTGCGCGACATCACTGTCACGGCCGACGGCCAGGGCGGCGTTTTCACGACCATTGTGTGCAGCCTTGGCCGCATGCAGCAGCCGGTCGCCACGCAGTTGGACAATGACGGTCCGGCGATCTAGGCGGTTCCAGAAATGACGACGAAGGGGCAGCCGGATCTTCTCGCCACCGCGTGTAGCGAAACGGCGGCCCCGAACGTTGGTCAGACCGCTCGCCGCCGCATCATTCTGCTTTCCACCCCTGCCAGCTACCGCGGGTCATCGTTTATGGACGCAGCATCTGCGCTCGAGATCGACGTTCTCCACGCGATCGATATGCCAAGCAGCCTCGCCGAGCACTGGCAGATGACGCTCGGTCTCGATTTCACCCGCCCCTATCACGCCGCCGAAGAACTGGCGGCATTCGTGGCAACGAACCCGGTGGACGCCATCATTGCCATTGACGACAGCGCCACGTTGCTCGCCGCCGCCGCTAGCGCGGCCGTCGGACTGCCACACAACGATCCCAACTCCGCCCTCGCTGCGCGTGACAAATTCGTGATGCGCGAGGCTCTCCGCGCGGGCAGCGTGCGCGTGCCAAAGTATGAGCGCTACTCGCTAGCCAGCGATCCGGCGAAGATTGCGGCGCATTTGACCTTTCCCGTCGTCGTCAAGCCACTGCAACTCTCGGGCAGCCGGGGCGTCATCCGCGCCAATAACCGTGTGGAGTTCGTCGCCGCGTTCGCGCGTACGAAGCGCCTGCTCGTCAGCGACGGTCATGCGGCGGGCGAGACGAGCGTGCTCGTCGAGCACTATCTGCCGGGAGAGGAAGTCGCCCTCGAAGGTCTGCTCACTCGTGGGCGACTGCGCGTGCTCGCGCTCTTCGATAAACCCGATCCCCTGGTTGGACCTTTTTTTGAAGAAACTATCTACGTGACGCCATCCCGCCATCCTCAATCAGTCCAGGATGCAATCGCGGAAACGACGGCCGCCGCTGCGGCGGCCCTGGGCTTGCGTGAAGGTCCGGTTCACGCTGAGTTGCGGATCAACGACGAAGGTATCTGGCCCATTGAGCTCGCTGGGCGTTCCATTGGCGGTCTCTGTTCAACGATCCTCGAGTTCGGCTCAGGGATGTCGCTGGAAGAAATCATTCTCCGCCACGCCCTGGGACTCGCCATTCCTTCCACCGAACGCAGCGGCGGCGCCGCCGGCGTGATGATGATTCCAATCCCGCGCGGTGGCGTGCTGCGAGCGGTTGAGGGCCAGGACGAGGCGCTTGCTGTTCCCGGCGTCACCGGGATCGAAATCTCCTCCAAGCTCAACTACCCACTCGTGCCACTCCCGGAAGGGGCCAGCTACCTCGGGTTTATCTTTTCGCGCGGCGAAATTCCTGCGGACGTCGAGCAGGCGCTCCGAGAGGCGCACGCTCGCCTCACGATCAAAATCGATCCGCTTATTCCGCTCACAACCACCTCATAAGCAACGAACTGCAGTCACGTGCGTTTCAATCATGGAGCGCAGTGATGGCGCCACGCTCATAAGGAGAGCAACGAATGCAGCGTGAAGTTCTCTGGTCGGTTTGGGATAAGCCGGGACTCGAGCACTTGCGCTTGACGATTGGCGAGGACGAGATCATCGCCGACGCCGAGCTCATCACGACCTTGTTCGAAGACCGGCCAATCCGGACCGATTATTGGATTCGATGCGATGCGCAGTGGCGGGTGCGCGAATTACGCGCGTCCGCGGACGTTGGCGAGCTGGTCGCGGTCATTCTGCAATCGGATGCCGAAGGTCATTGGACTGACGAAGAGGGCAAATTGCGGCCCGATCTCGATGGCTGCATCGACGTCGATATCATGGCGACGCCCTTCACCAACACCCTACCGATTCGCCGGCTCTCCTGGACGAACGGAACATCGGCGGATCTAACCGTCGCCTATGTGAAGCTGCCCACGCTCGAAGTCGTTGCCGCGCGGCAACGCTATACCTGCGTCCAGACCGTGAACGGCGAGGGAATCTTTCGCTATGAATCGCGCGATAGCGGCTATGTCAACGAGCTGCCGGTCGACGCGGACGGGCTGGTCATCGACTATCCGGGTATTTGGCGGCGGGTGTGGCCGAACCCGGCCAACCCTTGAGGGTCGAGCTACTTTTTGCGGGCCGGGGCGGCTCCGCCTTTGGCGCCTGCGCCCGCTTCCGGTGGCACCCAGCCTTCCGGCATACGGGCGTTTTCGCCGAAGAAGAACTCTTCCATTTGCTCGCGCAAGATCTTGCGCGTTTCCGGATCGGCGGGATTCAGACCATAGTGGTTGATCAGAATCGTCATGTGCGGCTGCCACAGTTCGTAAGCCTCAGCCGAGACTTGCTCGTAGATACGCTGCCCGAGCTCGCCCGGAAACGGCGGCTCGTCCAATCCTGGCAGCTCCCGGCCTAACTTGACGCACTGGACCATCCGTGGCATTTGCACGTTCCTTCGACTGGACGAGATTCGCGATGCGGCCGAGCGAGTAGCCGAACGAACCCTAGTTGAGAGTCCTAGGCAGTGTCAACTGCGTATGATCGCGGGATGAGCAGATCATCTGCCGAGAGACCACTGCTCCGGGTCGCCTTCTTCGGCATGCGCTGCGCGTTCTCCGTCCCGCCACTTTCCGCGCTCATTGGCGCCGGCCACCAAATCGCCGCGGTCCTTCTTCCGGGACCGCCCTTCGGACCGCCGATCCTGCCCAAACAAGCGACGCTCACGCTTCCGCTGCTGGGTGCGCGTCAAGCTGGGGAAGACATCGAAGCAGAGGCGGCTCGCGCGGGCGCGGCAGTGCTCAATGTCAGCGATCTTCGCCATCCCCAGGCAATCGCCGCGCTTGTCGATCTTGAGCCCGACCTGATTGCAACCGCCTGCTTCCCGGCCTTGCTCCCGCCGGAGGTCCTCCAGCTCCCGTCACTCGGTTGTCTCAATGTCCATCCCTCACTCCTTCCCCGTGGACGTGGCCCCGAACCGCTCTTCTGGACCTTCCGTCGCGGTGAGCTTGAGACTGGCGTGACGATCCATCTCATGGACAAGCACTTCGACGCCGGTCCCGTCGTGCTCCAGGAAACCATTACCGTGCCACCAGGAATACGTCTGCCCGAATTTGAGCGTCAACTCGCCGAACTCGGCGGCACCTTGCTCGTGCAAGCAATCGCCGCGCTCGCCGCCGGTCACGCCCGGCCGGTTCCACAAGACGACTCGCAGGCGACCTCCGCGCCAATCCCTGGCCCAGCGGATTACGAAGTCCCGACCAACCTGCCCGCCACCTGGGCGTACAACTTCGCACGTGCGGTCGCGGCGATTTCCGATCAACTCCGAGTTGTCGTCATGGAGACCAAGGAGCAGATTCGAGTCGCCGACGCGGTCGCTGTGGAAGAGGGATCTACGCTCGCCACGCCCTACCTAATTGCGGAAGACCACATCGACGTCCGTTTTCGACCCGGGAGCGTCACCTTCGTGCTTCCCTCGTCAAGTTAGGCGCGGCAGTTGACAGCCCGAGTCCGCTTGTGGGATAACCCGCGCTCTCCGGTGACGAGGACGTTGGTTTGATTCTTGCAGGAATCGACCTTCACGTGCCTCCGGATGTTCGGAAGCTGGTGAGGGACCAGATCCGGGCTCGAAGGCGCTGATCGCTGGGTTAGCCGCTGACACATCACATACCCTCAATCGATTCGCGCATCGCGATCACCGCGATCGCCGCCAACCTGCCGGATATCGGAATGCTCGTCGCACGCGCGAAGGCGCCGAAGCCCGGATCTGGGAAAGGAAGCGACCCACCGTGCCGAAGGCCAATCGCCGACGTTCTGCTCGCCGAGTACTCAACCTCACGCTCGTCGCCGTCGTGCTCGTATCCGGGCTGGTCGAGTATGTCAACCATCCGAGCCGCGCCAAATCCGCGTCCTCGGCCGTGACGACGGCCGCGCTCAATTTGCGAACCGGTCCAAGCCTCGACCACGAGATCCTGCTCGTCATTCCCGAAGGAGCGGCGGTCGACGTTTCCGGCTCATCTAGCGGTGGTTTCTATCCCGTTGTCTACCAGGGCACAGACGGTTGGTCGCACGGCGACTACCTCGATTTCGGCGGATCTTGGAACGGCGCGGCCACGATTACCTCCGATCTCAACCTTCGCTCTGGTCCAAGCACCGCTGAGTTCATTCTCGCCGTCATGCCGACCGGCGCGTCGGTGAGCTTGACTGGAAACAGCAGGAACGGCTTTTTTGAGCTGACCTACAACGGGACCGGCGGTTGGGGTTTCGGTGAATACATCAGCAGCGCCGACTTAGCCGGTAACCTGGAATCCGGTGATTTGCCAGCCGGCGGATCGGTGATTAGCTCAGCTGTGACCACGAGCGAGCTCAACCTTCGCGCAGGAGCCTCCACTGGGCACGTGGTGTTGCTCGTGATGCCTGCTGGAGCCCAAGTCGATCTACTCGGCGATCCGCAAAACGGCTTCTATCCTGTCGCCTACCAGAACCAAACTGGTTGGTCCTACGGTGATTACCTCAGCATCGGCGGCAGCGCAAGCGATCCGCCGGCGAGTGGCGGCGGCATCGTCGATATCATCTATGCGGCTGCCGATGCTTACGGCCAAGATCGCGCCGCCATGCTGCAAGTCGCGCAGTGCGAATCTGTCCTCGATCCAAACGCGTTCAATCCGTATAGCGGAGCTAGTGGTCTCTTCCAATTCCTGCCAAGTACGTGGGCGAGCACGCCGTTCGCCGGTGACAACATTTTCGACCCCTGGGCGAGCGCAAACGCAGCCGCCTGGATGTGGTCGGTCGGCCGCCGCGGCGAGTGGGTGTGCTAGGGCGATCGGTTCTCAGCGTTCGCTTCGCTCCAAATCCCTCGGTTGCAAATCGCCCTTCCCGGCCCACAGGAAAGAGCATCTCCGAGGCTCAAATCGAAGGATTGGTGACGTGTTCCTCGCGCTTAACCTCGAAGAGGTTTTCTCCTGTGAGCAGGGGAAGGCCCATTTTCAATCTGGAGTCGGAGTACAACTTCGTCGTCACGGATCAGGCAGAAACGCCGAGCGAAGTCGGTTTCGGCGAGATAACCGTCACGCACCTACCGGCGTTGTCTTCAACCACGAACGCCCCGTATCGTAGGCGTAGCCCCAGCCCGAGACGTCAGGCGCTTCGAGTCCGAGCGCGCCGAGGATCGTGCAGACGTGCGCGCGGTGCTCGTTGGCGTGGTGGAACAACTGGGTGAGGAACACTCCGGCCCGGACGGCGAACACTTCATCCTCGTCGCCGCGCGCCTCGCCCAGCCGCTCTGTGTCCCACTCTCGCGCGAGGAACTGCTCGAGCGTGGCCGCGAGCATGGGTGCGCGCTCCGCAAGCACGTCAAGTCCGACCTCCTCGTCACGATCCCACGGATACTCGTCCCACGCGCCGGTGAGCCGGAACAGATACGACGCCTCGGAATTAATCACGTGGCGCAGCGTCTCGATGATCGTGCCGAGGGTGCCCGGCGCCGTCGCATTAAGCGTCGATTCGTCGAGCCCTCCGCAATAGGCCAAGACTTGTGCGGTCGCCCAAGCATTGTGTTTGGCCAGATCCTCTAATCCAGTCCCCATCCCCACTCCTCCATCCACGGCTCCCAATCCCGTCGCAGTCCGAAGCCCCGATCATACGTGATCCCAACCACTGCGCCCACCAACCTTAATCATCCAATCCTCGCCCGCCACCCCCTCGTCATTCTGAGCGTAGCGAAGAATCTCTGCCCGCCCACCACCGTCATCGGCACAGCCAGTCGCCTCGACTCCGCTCCCCGTGAAGGGGTGAGATCATCGGCATGTCCAGATGGCAGGCCCGACCCAGTCAGCAGTTGATCCGCTGCTCAAGCCACTCGACTAAATAGGTGATGACTTCGGGGCCCACCGGTTCGTTGAAGATTTCGTGCCGCAACCCGGGCCAAATCTTTAACGTCTTGTCCCGGCTCGCGGCCCGTTCGATCACGAGCCGCGAACCGCTCGGGAAGGTCAAAGTGTCATCCCCGCCATGCATCACAAGCAGCGGCAAGGTGAGCTCATCAAGATGATTTTGGGTGTCCTCGCTCGCGCGGAGCAACGCCCGCGCCGTGCCAAGCGTCGTGCGCTGATTGCCGCAAATCGGGTCGTCTTGCTTCCGGCGTTCAACCTCCGGATCGCGGCTCAAGAGCCCTTGACGCTCGGGAAGGAGAGCCAAGTTTGGTCCGATCCGCGCCAGCCCAAGGAGCAGCCGCTTCAAGATTGGCGATGTGCTCTCGTCGATCACGATCGCCGGGGCGCTCAAGATCAAACCCGCGAGGTCGCTCTGCCGCCTCAGCGCATAGCGCGTCGCGATCAGACCGCCCATCGAGTGGCCGAGTACATACAGCGGCGTGTCCGGCTGTTCGCTTGCCGCTTGATTTGCCACGAGTTCAAAGTCATCGACCAGATCATCAAATCGGCCAACTCGCGAGCGCGGTCCGTCGCTGCGGCCATGACCGCGATGATCGATCACGTAGACGGCAAGATCTCGCGCGACGAGGGCGTCGATGACATGCAGGTACCGGCCGCCGTGGTCGTTGATACCGTGGGCGAGCACGACGACAGCTCTCAGAGGTTTGGCAGGCAGGAACCGCATCCCCCGCAACTGAAAGCCTCCAACGCCGGTCCAGGCAAGTTCTTCCGCCGTCGGAGCGGTTCCGGTCATCATCGCTCCTCGCTGTACATCGATACCATCCCGCTTGCTATGATTCATCATCGGCAAGGAGCATCAGCCATCGCTCGTCTCGATGAGCAAACGACAGCGACGTTGGAACCGGGCCACGATCATGCAGCCCCGGAGCGGGTCATTGCTCGCCTCGAACTTCCTTGGCGCACGATCGCCAGGATGGTCATTGCACTTACCATCATCTTGCTCATCGTCCGCCTCTGGTCGATCCTCCTCTTGTTCATTATCGGCTTGCTCTTGACGGCCGCGCTCAGCCCCGCGGTTGACTGGTTTCAACGGCGCGGGCTGCGCCGGGGAACCGCGGTCAGCTGCGTGCTCTTGGCGCTCCTCATCGGCTTCGTTCTGACGTTGCTGATCTTGATCCCGCCGATTGTTTCCGAAACCAGTATTTTCATTAAGAACTCGCCAGACTATGTCGCGCACACGAAAGGCGTGCTGCAAGACCGATATCCGTCCCTCTATCAGCGTCTTATAAACTATGCAGACCAGAAATCGGCGAACGGCGAGATTCCCGTCAACCTTCCCGTGCCCCGCATCCTCGCCGCCGGCGCCGGCGTTTTTCAGGTCATCAGCGACACGGTCGTGGTGTTCGTGATCACCGCCTACCTTTTGCTCGACGGCCAGCGCATCTACAAATGGTCTGTGCGCTATCTCCCTGACAACCAAGAGCGTAAGGTTCGGCAGGCCATGCCCGAGATCAGCTCAGTCGTCAGCGGTTATGTCGTCGGCCAAGTGTTGACGTCATTGCTGTTCGGCATTTACGCGTTTGTCGTATTGTCGCTCGCGGGCGTCCCGCAACCCCTTTTTCTCGCCTTACTTGCCGGGATCCTCGACGCGGTCCCGATCGTCGGCGTCTTTATCGCCACCATTCCCGCGGTGCTGCTTGCGTTGACCGTCTCGATCCCAGTCGCGGTCATTGTCGTCGTCGCCTATGTGCTTTATCAGCAAGTCGAAAACTATGTCATCGTTCCCCGTGTCTACCGCGGCACTCTGCAAATCTCGTCCTTTGCGGTTCTGGTTGCAGTCATCATCGGCAGCGAACTACTCGGCATCATCGGTGCGCTCATGGCGCTACCGATCGCGGCCGCGATTCCGGTTGTCGAGCGGATCTGGATCCCCTCCGCCCGCCTTTCGCGGACTGCTGGCGAGCCGCAAAACGAGCCTGACGAATCAGCATAGCTGCCGAATCATCTTCGTGTTCCTCGTCAACGCGGACATCATGGGTACAATTGTGACTGAGTCCGATGCTATCGAAGCGATAGTGCTTGACCGCCATTGCATTTGTCCTCGACTCTAGAAAGACAGCGATGACAATCGCCCCGAATGGTCAGACAGACCTGACCAAAGAACAGATCATCGATGCGATCAGACCAGTCAACGACCCGGAAATCGGCCGGGGATTGGTCGATCTCGGCATGGTTCCCAACGTCGAGATCGATGGCCGGAACGTTCGCGTGCATATTGAATTGACGACGCCCGCCTGTCCACTGCGCGGCAAGATCGAAGAAGATGTCCGCCAGGCGCTGACAACCGTTCTTGATCTTGGCGAAGTCACCTTCGCCTGGACTTCGCGCGTGCGTGCCAGCGGCACCGGCAAATCCGACGCTGAACCGATCAAGGGCGTCAAGAACACAGTCGCCGTCGCCTCCGGCAAGGGCGGCGTCGGGAAATCGACGGTCGCCGTCAACATCGCCGTCGCCCTCGCCAAGGCCGGAGCCGCGGTGGGTTTGCTCGACACCGACGTCTACGGCCCGAGCATCCCATTGATGATGGGCGCAAAAGGCGCGCCTGGCATGCGCAACAACAAGATCGTGCCATTGGAAGCGCATGGCGTGAAGTTGATGAGCATCGGCTTCCTGCTCGACGCCGAGAAAGCGCTGATCTGGCGCGGCCCGCTTGTCGCCCAGTTGATTACGCAGTTCCTCAACGATGTCGATTGGGGTGAACTCGATTACCTTGTGATCGATCTTCCGCCCGGCACCGGCGATGTACAGCTCACGCTCGCGCAGAGGATCCCGATTTCCGGCGCCGTGATCGTGACGACGCCGCAAGATGTCGCCCTCGCCGATGCGATCAAGGGCCTCAAGATGTTCCAGGAGGTGAAAACACCGATTCTGGGCATTGTCGAAAACATGAGTGGGTTCGTCTGCCCATGCTGCAATACGCTGACCGAGATCTTCAGCAGCGGCGGCGGCAAGCGAGTTGCCGAGCAGAACAGCGTCGAACTCCTCGGCCAAATCCCGCTCGAGCCGAGCGTCGTTACCGGCGGCGATACCGGCCTTCCCGTCGTTGCCACCGCGCCGGACTCGACGACCGGCAAGGCCTTCCAACACGCCGCCGAACGCGTTGCCGCTCGCCTCTCCGTCGAGGCCGTCAACAAGCCCCGCAAACCAACGATCATGCTCAAAACGGTGCGGTGATATCTGCGAAGGATTTGCTCGGCGGTTTTAGAGAATTGCGCCGGCCCTCACTCGGGCCGGCGCGTTTCTTTCCAGCGAGGAGATCTTATGCTCCGTGCTTCAACCGTTCTCTGACCCACATGCGGATGAGCGTCGAGGGGCCGATTCCCAATTCTTGAGCTCGACGAGCAAGCTCGGCGCGGTCTTGAGCAGTGAAGCGTACCGCAATCGGGTTGGAGAGACTCTTGGCAAAACGCGCCTGAACCGGTTCGAGTTCATCAAGGTAGTCGGTAATGCTGTGTGTATCCCACCACGCGGCTTCTTCTTCCCGGCTCGCGAAGTCCGGGATGCGCCGGCCGGGACTTAATGGATGCTGTTGTTCACTCATTCAGCCTGCCCTCCTCTTTGTTGATGGTAGAGGACACGTTCGGAACGATCGGCAGGCCGTGCTGTGAAGACATAGAATACGCCCGCGGACTCGAACGGAACCTGTCCGATCACGACAGCGAGGATTCGGCCGCCAACGTCTGGGCCAAGAATCACGAGGCGGTCTTTATAGCTTTGTTTGAACAGCAAAGAATCACTGTGACAAGCATGCTCCACATCCTCTTCGGTGACTCCGTGATGACTAATATGCTCGATATTCCAGTCATCCCGGCCCAAGCGGTCTATCTCGATCATATGGAGCACAATGTATTACATTGGAATACAAACCTCAAGTCGTGAACCTTCGTCAAGATTGATTCGGGCGCTCGCTCAACGACCAGCCATTCGCTCAACGACGGGCGCGAACGACTCCATGAGTTCGTCGGCGACAGAGATGTAGGAAATGCCAAAGCGTTCGCGGCGGTCGAGGAGTTGATCGCACATTTCTTCGACCGAGCCGATGAGCGCCACGGGCGATCCGGACTGCTTCATCTGCTCCAGGTCGAGGCCGAATTGCTCAATGAATCGAGGCACTTGGCGCCCGGCGGCGATCAGATTGATGCCGAGCTCGAGTTCGTCGAAGCGCTCTCCGGCTTCGCGGCGAATGACGTCGATTCTCGCCGCGAAGTCGTCCGCTGTTTCACGCGGCGGCACGCCCAGCGTAACGATGTCCGCTTCACGGGCCGCGAGACCGAGGAGACGATGGCCGGAGGCGGCGATCATGATTGGCGGTCTCGGCTGCTGGACGGGTCGCGGAAAGACATCAGCGTCAGCGATCGTAGAGGTCGCGCTCGTGCTGCTCACGTGTTCACCACTCAGCAGAGCCTTGATGATGCCAAGCGATTCGGCCAATCGCGCCACGCGCACGCCACCTGACTCAAACGGGATCCCCAGCTTGCGGTAGTCAGATTCGGCGTTCGGGCGGCCCGCCCCAAGTCCGAGCTCGAATCGCCCATTCGAGAGGAGATCGACCGTCGCCGATTCCCGCGCCACGAAAACCGGATTCCGGTAGTCGTTGGCAAGGACGAACGTTCCGACGCGAAGCGTTTGCGTCGCGACCGCGGCCGCGGTGAGCGCCGGAAACGGCGCGAATGTCAGCCCGAGCGTGTCTGGGATGAGCAGTGTCGAATAGCCTAAGGTCTCGATCTGGCGCGCTTTGGCGATCCACCCGGCGGCGGATTGGGCCTGCGCGGCAACGACGCCAAACCGAAAACGTCGATTTGTGATCACGCTCATCCTCCTCGAAGACGCGCGACACGCACGTGTCACGCGTCAAAAAGTATTGTTCGGACGAACTCCATATTCGCCACTGCTATGATCGTGCCATGAACCCCACGCCGCGACCGCAGGTCTACGACACTTACTGGCGCTTCGCCGCGGAACGGCAAGCGATCTTCTTTCGCCGGTTTCGCGGCGAGGATCCGCTGTGGAGCGACGATGCCATTCTTTCCGACTACAAGTTCTGCAACGCTTACCGGGCGAGCGACCGCGTCTCGCAATTCCTCATTCGGGACGTGATCTCTCAGTTGAGATTCGACGGCGCGGATACGCTGTTTCGGATCGTGCTCTTCCGCTTGTTTAGCAAGGTCGACACCTGGCGCTTGCTGGAAGCGGCACACGGACCGATAAACGTGGCCACGTTCGATCCCAATGCCTTCGCCGAAACGCTCGACCGGGCGCTCTGGCGCGGCGAGGCGATCTACACGAACGCCTTCATTCTCTGCGCTCATAACGCGTACGGCCACGCGCGAAAGCACCGAAATCACCTCGCCCTGGTCGAGGCGATGCTGCGCGACGGTCTGGCCGCGCGGATCGCCCGCGCGAAACGATTGCAAGAGGTTTACGATCTTCTTCTCGCCTACCCGCTGATCGGCCCGTTTATGGCTTACCAACTGGCAATCGATCTCAATTACAGCGAGCTCATCGACTTCGACGAGAACGAATTCACGATGCCTGGACCGGGCGCGATCCGTGGTATCAAGAAATGCTTTGCCGATCTCGGGAACCGAACGATGTCGGAAATCATCAAGGAAATGGTTGCCTGCCAAGAGATCGAGTTTGCGCGCCTCGGCCTTCGCTTCGAGTCGCTTTTCGGCCGTTCGCTGCACGCGATCGACTGCCAGAATCTTTTCTGCGAGCTCGACAAATACGCGCGGGTCGCGTTCCCGGACCTAGCAAGCGACCGCATCCGGATCAAAACGCGCTTCCGCGCAGGTCCGCACCCGATCGACCTCTTCTATCCGCCGAAATGGGGAATCAACGATCGCATCGGATAACTTCCGTCTCGCCAGTCCGCCGCGAGACCGAGCCTCGCAGCACCAGCGTTGTCGGGATCGACCACTTGATATCCCGCGACAGCGGTTGCTCGACGCGTTCCATAACTCCGCGAAGTCGCTCGAACGCAATCCGTGCATCAATCTTTTTCGCACCAGTGCTTAGCGAGGGCCTGAACCGGCTCCATTCGTCGTGGGTCCGGAGCGAAGGCAATCGCCCGGCCAACTCTTTCAGCCTCAAAGGGTGCATTCCACGACGCGGAAACTCCAGTGTGGAGGTGACAATTTCGAGGCAGGTCGAGGACCGCCATGTTGGTCGCCTCGTGATTCGCTGTTGGAGCCGGTAAAGTTGTCGGTTTGTTTCTCGTGAGGGAGGTGCCAAATAGGCCAGCCAATCGATACCTAGCTCCTCGACCGCTTTTGAACCGACAAGCAAGCGTCGCAAGGGTTTCCCATCGGAAACCCAAGTCAAGCGCGGACTGCGTATCGTGCACGCGGACAAGGACCTGATCGAACGGCTCGGGCGAAA
>JBJMMD010000019.1:0-99635 GCA_045804965.1 Thermomicrobiales bacterium
TGGCGGAACCGAGGTGATGCAGTCCGATCCCCACTGGCGCGACCACATCCTCTTCTACGAGTACTTCCATGGCGACAACGGCGCCGGCATCGGCGCCAGCCACCAGACCGGCTGGACGGCCATCGTCGCCAACCTGCTCGATCAGTTGACCCAACCCGCGTCGCTCGAAAAGGAGCCAGTTGCAACCTCACGCCAAACCAAACAGAAAGTAATAGACGGGCTTGAGCCTATTCCTCAGGGTAGCTAACGACCATCCTCGTCCACCATCGGAGCATCCACGGGCAATCGCGCCTCAGATTCGGATGACGAGACGCTGCTCCTAAACTAGGAAGGACGCCAATCATGGCCGCCACCGCCGAAGTACTGACACCTCGCATGTCTATCTCGGAACCAACGTCTTCGATCTTCGAGCGGCCGCACGTGGCCTTTGGACGGGAGATTTGCGGCGACCTCGAGGCGGGTTTGAGGCGTGAGTGGATCGTCACGAACGGGATAGGCGGTTTCGCGTCGGCCACACTGTCCGGTGTGTTGAGCAGGTCCTACCACGGCCTGCTCGTCGCCGCGCTTGAACCGCCGGTGGAGCGAACGGTTCTCGTCGGGGGGGCGGTCGAATGGCTCACGTACGACGGCAAGCGCTTCCCGCTCTCGACGCACGAGTTCGGTGATGGTGGTTTTGCACCGGACGGATACCGATTTCTTGAATCGTTTCGATTGGAAGGGGCGCTACCCGTTTGGACCTTCGCCATCGCTGACGCATTGGTCGAACGACGGCTCTGGATGACCTACGGCGCAAACACCACTTACGTCACTTATCACCTCGCGCGGGGCAGCCGGCCGCTCGACTTGGAGGTCACACCGCTCGTCACGTATCGCGGCTTCCATGGCCTAGCGTCCGGACACGACTGGTCAATCGGGGTCGCACCTGAGGATAGAGGTGCGGTGATCCGTGCTTTCGACGGAGCACAGCAATTTGCGGTGCGCTCAGATCGGGCGGATTTCCGCTCCGATGGTGGGTGGTGGTGGGATTTTCGGCACCGGGCTGAGTCTGACCGGGGCCTAGGTGACCACGGCGACCTGTTTGCACCCGGCGTCTTCGTTGCTCGCCTCGAACCCGGCCAAACGGTCGCCCTGATTTATACAACCGAGGAACAACCAAACCTAGACGCCCACGCGTCATTGGCAGAGGCCCAGAAGCGCCAGGAAACGCTCCTCGTCTGGGCTGGCGCTGCCGAAGCGGCGCCCGTTGTCCAACAACTTGTTCTCGCCGCCGACCAGTTCCTGGTCTCCAGACCGCTTCCAGACAATCCCGAAGGGCGATCGGTTATCGCCGGCTATCACTGGTTCAACGATTGGGGCCGGGACACGATGATCTCGCTGCCCGGCCTCACACTTTCGACCGGCCGTGACCGCGAGGCGGCCTCGATTCTCCGCACGTTCGCCAAGTTCCTCGCTGACGGGCTCTTGCCCAACAACTTCCCTGACCACGCCGGCGTCATCCCTGGATACAACACTGCTGATGCCACGCTTTGGTATGTCCTCGCGATCCGTGCCTATCTTGAGGCAACCGGTGATAATCAACTCGTTTCGGACTTGCTGCCGGTTATGCAGGAGGTTATCGAGCGGCATTGTGAAGGCACGCGCTACGGCATAGGGGTCGACCCAACGGACGGCCTGCTGCGCGCTGGGGAGCCAGGGGTGCAACTGACTTGGATGGATGCGAAGGTCGGCGACTGGGTCGTCACGCCCCGCATCGGCAAACCGGTCGAGATCAACGCCCTCTGGTACAACGTCTTGAGGACGGTGGCGTCGTTCCTTCACGACAGCGGCCAGGCCAACGCGGCTGACCGCTACGATGCCATGGCCTACCGCACCCGCAACGCGTTTCATACACGGTTCCTGCGGACCGACCTCGACTATCTCGCCGATGTCGTGGACGGCCCGGATGGCGACGATTGGTCACTCCGGCCGAACCAGATCTTCGCGCTGTCACTCCCCTATCCACTTCTGGACGGCGAAGATGCCCGGATCGCCCTCGACGCGGTAGGTCGTTCCCTTTTGACCAGTTTCGGCTTGCGCTCCCTCACGACGAACGACCCTGCTTACCGCGGCACCTACGGTGGCAACCAGGTCCAACGTGATGGGGCCTACCACCAGGGGCCCGTCTGGAGCTGGCTGTTAGGCGCGTATGCAGAGGCTTGCTACCGGCTCGATGGCGACGTCGCCGCGGCGCTCGCGATCATGCGCCCGATCGGTGACCACCTGCGTGACGCCGGGCTCGGCTCAGTGTCCGAGATCTTCGAAGGCGATCCACCTCACCTGCCCAGAGGTTGCGTCGCACAGGCCTGGGGTGTTGCCGAAGTTCTGCGCGTATTGCGGATGCTTGGCGCCTGAACGGAAGCGGCGGTGCCACGGCTATGGACCAAACGTCGAAACCGACGAATTTCGATCTGTTTGTCCTCGCGCTCTCGGTGTTTTCGTTGGTCAACATCGTTTGGCTCTTCGTGCCGTTGCCTGAGCAGATCTTTCGCGTGGTACTCATCATCGACGGGATTTGCACAGTTGTCTTTCTGACAGATTTCTTCCTGAGGCTACGCCGTGCTCCCAGCAAATCGTCCTACTTCTTCGGGCAGCAGGGATGGCTCGACCTGGTGGGTAGTTTCCCGTTCCCGGTTCTTCGCCTAGCTCGGATCTTCCGCATGTTCCGCACCTATCGTCGGTTGAGGCACGACGGTGGGCGGGCCGTGCTGAGACGGATGGTTGCCGACCGCGCGGGAAGCCTGCTGCTCGCAGCCGTGTTCTTGACGATTCTCGAGCTCCAGTACGCGAGCATGGCAATGTTATGGGCAGAGTCAGAAAACGCCAACGCGAACATCCGGACGGCGTCGGATGCGGCATGGTGGGCCTACGTCACGATCACGACCGTTGGATATGGCGACAACTACCCTGTCACAGATTGGGGGCGGCTCGTGGGCGTCCTCCTGTTGTCGACCGGCGTCGGCTTATTCGCCGTGATCACTGGATTTCTCGCCAACGCGTTTCTTTCGCCACGGCGGACCGCGGCGAAGGACGAGGCCATGCGTCAGGATGCCCTCGACAGCAGGTTGCGCCAACTAGATGAACTGATCGAACGCCTTCGGCCCATGGTGTCGATCTCGAATCCGTTGCCGGATAGTGACGCGAGTCCTCGAAGTTCACCGCATCGCCAGGAGACAACGCTATGACGCCATACCAGAGCAGCGGCCCCGATTTGGGGGACGCCATTTCCTCCGACGTCCGATGGAAGCGCTGGCTTCGCCGAGTGCTGCTCGTCGTCTCCTGTGTTTGCCTCGCACTCGCGGTGATTACGCTCTGGCTGCGCATTCAGATCGACAATACAGACCGGTACGTCCGCACAGTCAACCCCCTCGCGTCAAACGCGGCGATTCAGGAAGCTGTTGTGGCCTCGATCACCGACCGCTTCTCTGCACGCTTGAGTGTGGCGCAGACACGGGATACGCTCGGGGACCGAGATCGATATCTCGCTGCCCCCCTCAATGCGGTGCTCACTAACTACGTCGAGCAGACTGCTCGCTCGATCGTCACGTCTGAACAATTCCAAGTTTTCTGGGTCGACGCGAGACGCGCGATCCATCCTCGTCTGTCCGCGATACTAACTGGAGACAGCACACAGAACATGTCGACAGCGGACGGAAAGGTCACAATTGATCTCGCCCCGCTCGTGACCGCTGTTTCGCAGCGACTCGAGGAACAAGGCGTCGACATCTTCGCGAGACTCCCGCGGGTCACCGTCGATACCACTATTGTCGTCGTCGATTCCCCCGAACTGGCGAGCGTGCAGGGAACAATCAACCGGTTGTATAAGCTCGCCGTGGTCTTTCCGATCGTGGTGATCCTTTTCCTCGCCGGTTATGTGTGGCTCTCGCCGAACCGGCGCCGGGGCGTACTCTGGGCCGGATTGGGTGTAGCGACAGCCATGGCACTGCTCTTGGTGCTCCTTTCGGTGGCTCGCTGGCAGTATCTCGACCGGCTCGACTCGGATGTAAACCGAAACGCTGCTCAGGCGTTCTTCGATGTGATTGGGCGGTACCTCCGAACGAGCATCCGGCTTTTGGCTGTTCTAGGTCTCGCGGTCGCAGGGGCGGCGCATGCCACTCGGCCAGACGGCTGGGTGCGCCGATCCATTGCCGGGCACAAACAACCGCCGACCGAGGGTAGACACGAAGTCAGCTCACTTGGGATCTATCGCGCCTGGGCTGAACGAAATCGCGTGGCACTGACGGAAGTGCTCCTGGCCATTTTCTCAATCTGCGTCATCGGACCAGATCGCATCTCGCAGACGTGGGCCCGAGCGATCTCGCTGGCAGCCGCCATTGGGCTCGCTCTCATTTGGCTCGCGTCCCGCTCCGCTAAGCCTGTCCACTCCGCACCTCCTCCCGCCATCAACCCGTCTGAAGGTGCAGTTAAGGAGTCGGCTGAAGCCAGAGATAGCGTCATTCGAACAGGTGACAATGGCCGGTCTTCATCCTCCGAGGCGGCCAGGGCAAAGCTTATCGACATCACGCACAACCTATCGACAGCCGATCTCGAACTCTTGGGACGTCTCGCAGGCGCGTTCTCACGGAACCGGATCATCAACGGCGATGCCTGGTCCCTGACCTGGGTCGAGCGGACGATGTCGTCCCGACTTTGCCGGGACGACGAGGGTGTCGAATTCATCGGCGACTGAATGTCGACTTCCGATGGACTGTTCTCCAGTCATCCGGATGCATTGAGGCGCCTTCAGAGGCGAGGATGCGGGTAAAGGCGCCGCGTCGGTTGGCTCGGCATTATCGCGCGGTGCGATCCGAACTATGACCGGCTTCGGTCGCACCGCTTACAAGGCGATATCGAAGCGAGAAACCCCGATCGGATTACGCTACGTCCTGGTGTCGAGTTCCGGCGTGTCGGAGGCAGTCATTGAACCTGCCTGCTCCGATGCTGGCGCTTGGGCCGACTTCGTTGCCGCGATGCCGCGCGTCTCACCCGATTCTGGGTCGTTCGCGAGAATGATGACGCCGGCTTCCTCCGCGTCCATGCTTATCCTCGAGAGTCGTTCGTATCCGTCGACCGCCGCCGTAAACTGCTCAACCCACTTATCTTCGACGATCGCGATGATCGCCGAGTGGCCAGGCTCCAGTTCATCGCCGATGGCCTTGAGATCGTCGTTCTTGAAACCCTGATCGGTGAACCGGCCCATGGCGCCGCCGGCCACTGCTCCGACAACGGCAGAGACGAGGAGCGACGGTGGGAAAATCGCGCCGAAAATGCCGCCGATCACCGCACCGCGACGTCGTCCCTTCTTGGGGGTGAGTTCCTCAACCTCGTTGATCTTGAGCTTGCCATCGGCTTGCTTGACGAGCACGGCTGCATCGATAAGGTCGATGGCGCCTTGCTTGTCTATTCGCTTCAACTGATCCAGGCATCGATTCGCGGTGCGCTGATCTGAAAACGACGCCGCAAGGAGTTCTACCTGCTGAATCATGATCGTGCGCTCCTTCTTGATCCGGGTAATGACAGATGCAGAGCAAGATCACCGCAAAATTGGGGTGATTGGCTCATCCTGAGTGATGGTGGCTGCTCTGGGAGGATTTCGATTGGTCTCGCCAGTAGTCGTCCTGTTGGTGCTCGAACTTCGATCCCTTCTTCGCCGGCAGGATCGCGCCAATCAGCCAAAGCAGCGGCATCAGAAACCCGACGATGAAGAGCACCATGCGTCCTTTCCTATAGGTGGCGAGACCGATGGTGAGGACGACCGCAAGGTAGATGAAGCCCAACATCACAAAGAGAAACACGTCACCCGTATTCACCGTCGCTCTTCTCCCTCAGCTCGGTGGAGCAGTCGTAACAGCATGCTTCCGGGGCCGTATCCCCTCCTCGCCCTTCGCTGGACGGTGAACACCTTTTCTCGATCTTCGTCGGCTTCTACGTGGACCCCGCCAAGCCGCCGGCGATCGCACCAATAACCGCGCCCTCCTCTCCAGCCACGGCCTTCCCAATCACGGCTCCGGCGAGAGCTCCAACGAGCCCTTCTTTGACCCGGTCCCAAAATCCGGCGTCCTCTGCTTCGGCTCCGGGCGTTGCCGTTTCATCGGATGTCGATGGCTCAGCTCGACGTACGATCGCCACCGCGATTCCGGCGATCGCCACCGCGATAGGACTGGCTTTGTCCTCTTCCTCGGCCATCTTGTCGGAAATTTCCTTAATTTGATCGATCTTCGTCCGAGCATCGGCGTCGCTTCTGGCGATATCGACGATCTGCTGAAGCGAGCTTGCTTCCTCCTCGGTGATGCTCCGGTCCTCTTTGAGTTGGTCCAAATAGTCCTTCACGGAAGCAACGAGTTCTTCATCTGATTGCGTGTGGACGGCGACAATCGCGGGCACGAGCTCGGAGCGCAACTCTCCGGCGACACGAGACAGCCGACGCGCGCCGCGCCGCTCGTCCCCTGGTTCCGATGTGGCGTCTTGCGCGGCCGCGCTTCCGATGCCCAATCCGATCGCCGCGATTCCGCCGGCCGCCACCTGCGTAAGTGCCGTACGTCGCGTCAGGGTCGTCCATGCTCCCTGCCTGCTGCTCATGATCTACCTCCTCGGTCTTGCTGCCCGCACGAGATCACGGTTTGGGCTTCGCGTGGTCGGGCTCACCTGCCCAGGACGCCCTATGCACCTGTTCAAGTTCTCGCCTCGTCTCTGGCCGTCACGACGCGGCCGCTCCGTAGAGTTCGTAGAATCGGGCCTGCGCGACGATGCACCTGGCAAGCTCGGCTCGCTCGACGTTCTCGTCGGCGCCGTGGACGCGGGCGCGGTCCATGTTCGATGTACCACAAGATGAACCCCGCTTCCGGCACGATCCGTTGCAACGTGTTGAGAACGGGAATCACGGCTCACGCTCAATGACGGCGAATGACTCCCGGTCTCAGCGAGACTGAGGATCCAGGTGGAACTCAGCTCTGACTCGCTGCCAGCGCTCGAAAAGGGTCCGTCACACGGACAATTCGACGACCTTCAAAGCACAATCAACATTGAACCCTGCCGCGAGTTTCGAGTGAACTAGTAGCTCTGTCCGGGATCTTGCGGAGAATCCGGGCATGGATCATCGGGTCTACGCTATCGGCGGTGCGGTCGTAGCAGCATCCATCGAAGGGTGTATTCCCCCTCGGATCGCGTTCTCAGTCACCCGTGAAGTGGATGACGCCGACGTCGGAGAGCCCGTTGAGCGCGAGTTGGACCGCCAGGGCGGCGAGCAGGAAGCCGAACACCATCTCGGTGACGAGCAGGCGATTCGCGACCAGGTGCTCACTCACCCGGTTGGCCCAGCGGAACACCACGATGTCGAGCACCAGCACCGCGACCAGCATGACGACGACGGTGGCGACATAGGCGAGTGACGCGGCTTCGGCCGACGTGGTCACTAAGACCACGATCCCCGCCGGGTTCAAGAGGTACGGCACGCCCAGGGGCACGATCGCCAGTTGCAGCGGATCCTTGCCGTCAACGGCGAGGCTGCCCGCCTCCAGATCATCCCGCCCGAACACCATTCTGATCGCGGTGAGGAAGAGGATGATCCCGCTCGCAATCGAGAGGGCGCCGGTGGAGAAGTGCAGCAGCCGCGTGAGGAGCCCGCCAAGCAGCAAGAGGATGGCCGCCACCGCCGCCGCGGTCGTCAGCATCTTCTGGAGGACGAGACGTTTGGTAGCCACCGGCATCCCAGCGGTCGCGCGGAGGAACGGGACCAGCGCCAGCTTGGGACCGATCCCGATCAGGAGCAGCAGGAAGATGTCCAGAACCGTCGTCGCGGTGACTGACTCGAAGTCCATCTTGGCCTTCAGCGATCGCGATCGGCGAGCATCCCGTTCTGTATTGCTAACGTTGCTTGAATGCCGGAAATCCTTCGTGCAGTGCGAGAAGAGACGAAAGGAGCCCAATGTGCGAAAAAGCTTGAGGGAAGTTGCCAAGCGACCGCTTTGTGGTCGGATCGTATTCCTCGCTCAAAAGCCCCACGTCGTTCTGCAGTGCGAGCAGTGCATCGAGATGTCGGTGCGCCTCCTCCATGCGCCCCACCGCGGCGAGCGCGTTGACGAGCCAGAATGAACAGATGAGGAACGCCCCTTCCGTACCTGCCAGTCCATCCACTCCCTCGTCCGTCGAGTAACGCGACACAAATGGGCCCGATGCAAGTTCGCGCATCACGGCGTCCACCGTGCCGGTTATGCGTGGGTCGTCGCTTGCAAGGAAACCACTGCCCGGGATTAAGAGGAGGCTTGCATCAAGCACCTTGCCGCCGTAGTACTGGACAAACGTATTTCGCTCGGCGTCGTAGCCGTGTGCGCAGATGTCCGCGTGGATCTCATCTCTGAGTTGCTGCCAGCGCTCGATGGGTGCCTCTCCCCCTACCAAGGCCACGACCTTCAACGCCCGATCGACGGCATACCAAGCTGAGAATTTCGAGTAAGTGAAATGCTGGCGCTGGCCACGGACTTCCCAAATTCCCTCATCGGGATCGCGCCATTGACGTTCGACCGTATCGATGATCGCCTCAAGGTTCACCACGGGCGACCTGGCCGCGCTATCTTGGGGACGGACCCCTGCCTCCGCCGCGTGGTACACCCCGGCGATCACCTCTCCGAAGACATCGAGCTGAAACTGGTCACTGGCGGCGTTGCCGACCCGGACCGGATGCGATCCTTCATAACCGGCCAGCCAGGGCAGCTCGAATTCCGTCAGTCGGTGCTCGCCGCCGATGCCGTACATGATCTGCAGCTGTGATGGGTCCCCCGCCACCGCTCGCCGTAGCCAGGCGCCCAACGCGATTGCTTCTTCCGTGTAGCCAAGTCGCGCGAGTGCCGCGACCGTGAACGCGCTGTCACGCAGCCAGCAAAAGCGGTAGTCCCAATTGCGAACGCCGCCGATCTCCTCCGGCAACGAGGTGGTGGCAGCCGCCACGATCCCCCCAGTTGGCGCATAGATCAGCGCCTTCAGCGTGATCAAGGACCGCAGGACGGTCTCGCGAAGGGGTCCTTCGTAGGCACAGCGTCCCGACCAGGCTCGCCACCAATCCTCAGTCTTGCCTATCGCCTCCACATCCTTTGCCTCGGCAGGCACACCTTCATGCGAGGGAAACCAAACCAACCGGAACTTGGCCTGCTCACCCGCCTCGATTGTGAACGCCGCGGTAACCGAGGCGTCAGCAATATCGAGATTGACGGACGACTCGAGACAGAGAGCCTCTGGTCCGGCCAGGGAGACCACGCCACTCGGCACGCGCCGGACAAGCGGTATGCGTCGGCCGTAATCGAACCGCCCATTCAGCTGAAGTCGCATCGGCACACGCCCGCGTAGACCTTCCACGCGACGAATCACCTCGGGGGATCCGTTTCGAGGTGGCATGCAGTCGATGATGCGAACTGCACCGTCCGTGGTCTCGAACTCGGTTTCGAGGACCAGGGTGCCGGGTCGATACCGGCGATCCACTCGGAGACTGTCTGCGGCGGGGGCAATCTGCCATCGTCCATTGTTCTCGTCTCCAAGGAGAGCCGCGAAGCAGGCAGCGGAGTCGAAGCGAGGCAGGCAGAGCCAATCGATAGAGCCGTTGTTCCCGACAAGCGCAACGGAACCCGTATCGCCGATGATCGCGTAGTCTTCAATGCGCAGTCCCATCTCGTAACTCCTTAAGGTTGTGGCTGGCCGGCCTCATGTCCGAGGCAAATGTCATCGAAGAGTCTGTGCTTCGTTTGATCCCTGAGGTTGCCGCCATGCACCCTCACACGTCCCTCAGCCGCGACCGAGTGCAGTGTTCGATATCGTCGTCCGCACCGCGAACACGACCGTGCTGCCCCCTCCGAGTCCCACCACCATCCCCGACTCGACGAACCCCACCGCTCGCGCGGCTGCCTCCTGCTTCTGGCCCGCGATCCGCTCGGCCTCGCGGGAAGGTGTTGTCGCGGTCATCGCGTCGTCCTCCAAGCTGGCGCTGTTTCAGCCCCGGGCCCGCTCGAAAGTGGTGACCCACGTGCAGTACCGGTTCGCGATCTGGGTGGCCGCTTCCTTGACCGATAGCCGTCCGTCGCGCCAGGCCACGAGCGGCTCCCAGAAACTCGTCCGACCCACGGCGAAGCCGATGAAGCCGGGCACGGCCGCCGCCGTGCTCAGCCACTCGACGACTTTCTCCTCGTTCTCGCCACGGCCCAGGATGATGCAGCCGACGTCAGCACGCCCGTCGCGCCGCGCGGCGGCGACGATCGCCTCACAATCCGCCCGTCGGTCGAGCCCCTCGATCTTCCAGACGTCCGGCTCGACCCCCGCATCCTGCAGCGCACGAATGGCGTCTACCATGAGTCCTGGGCGTAGCTCGCGGTCGTAGGCGTGCGAGTCGCCAGCGACGCGTTCGAGTTGAGCTGGCTCAGCCGGTACGAGCAACTCGAACATGTAGAGCCGGTTATGTGCGTGCAAGTACTCGGAGAGCTGGCGCAGGCGCGCGGCCTGGCGCGCGTTCATGGCGGCATCGCCGCCGGGGTTGTAGCGAACCAGCACCTTGCAGAAGGTGGGATTCATGGCTTCGATGTGGCGACCAAAATCGGCGCCGTATTCGAAGTCGAATTCTGCCTGGCCGCTCTTTTCCGCGGGAGCGGAGGTGACAATCCCAGTCTTCGCGGCGTCGGCCAGGATGGCCGCCCCGAACTGCTCGTCGACGAGGATGCCGGCCCGGTCCTTCGGAACTCCGTCAGCCAACGCGGCCTTGAAGCCTTCGTAGACCACCTGCTTGGAGGCTGCCACGCGAGCGGTCTGCTCCGCGTCCAGCGTACCCTTCCAACCGAACAGCCCGGTCTGGAAGGAGCCACGGTGGTCGAACGGCAAGATATAGAGTGGCTGGTTGTAGTCCACGCTCATAATTCTGTCTCCCTGGCTATTCGGCCCGGACCAACGCGGGGGCAGCGACCACGCGCGGCAGGACGAACCGCTCGATGGCCTTGGCGAAGCCCTCGTCCTCGTGCGAGGCTGTCACGTAGGTGGCCTGCCGCTGCACCTCCTCGCTGGCGTTGCCCATGGCGATGCTCAGACCGCTCCGCTTGAACATCAGCACGTCGTTCGGTTGGTCGCCGAGCGTGGCGACCTGTTCCAGCGGGATTTTGTAGTAGGTCGACAGGCGCTCGATGACGACACCCTTGTTGGCCGTCGGGTGCGTCACGTCCAGATAGTACGGCTGCGACCGGGCGGCCGAGACCTGCTCCGCGAACTGCTGCTGAACCGCTACCTCGCACCGCTCGACCAGACCGTGGTCATCGCTGACGCCGACGATCTTGACGACCCGGTCGAGGAGACCGTCGTACGCGGGCACCACCGTGGGCGGAAATTGAACAGTCGATGCTTCCCGCTCCGCGTGCGGAGCGTGGGGATCCGTGATGTACCAATCGGTCGAGCGGTAGATCCAAACATAAAGTCCGTGGGCGCGAATCGTCTCGATCACGGCAGGCGCGACATCGGCGGGGATCGCCCGTTCGTCGACGACCGTCATGTCGGGGAGGACGATGATCCCGCCGTTGAAGGCAGCCATCGGTCCCGTAATGCCAATTGGTTCAACCAGCATCCTCATGCCGCGTGGTGGACGTCCGCTCGTAACGGCGAAGAGAACCCCGCGTTCCTGTAACTGCTTCACTGCTCGAATCGCTCGCGGCGTTAGCTCCTTCTTCTGCGTGACAAGGGTGCCGTCCACGTCCGCCAATACCGCGGCAATCACTTGACTCGGCTGATCAGCGCTGTCTGCCATCTCTTGCCTCACGTTCATCTCGAACACGGTCCCCGCCAACCGCCATTGCCTGCGAAATTGCTCGGGTCACCGGCTTCCACCCGAACTCCCTGAGAAGACAACGCCTGCCATCGCATCCGCATCGGTCTGTCGGGCCGGCCGCCTGTGCTCAGTCGGTCCACACCCAGTCGCGGATTTCCGGCTCGTCCTCAAAGTGCTCGTACGCATACGCCGTTGACTCGGCAATCCGCGCTTCACACCGCGCGATCAGCTCCGGCGCGCGGTGGCTCAGGCGCGGTACGCGGCGAATCGCTTCCGCCGCTAGATGAAAGCGGCTCATCGAGTTCAGGACACACATTTGGAATGGTGTGGTGGTCGTGCCCTGTTCGTTGAAGCCGCGCACATGAATGCGATCGACGTCGGGGTGCCCATGCACGATCTCGTGGATGGCCCGCTGGTAGCCGTGGAACGCAAAGACGACCGGCTTATCCGCGGTGAAAAGCTCGACGAACTGCGACTCGGTCATGCCGTGCGGGTGATAGGCAACCGGGAACAGCCTCATCAGGTCGACCACATTGACCACGCGCACGCGAAGGTCCGGGGCGAGCTGCCTCAGCCACCATGCCGCTGCCACCGTCTCAAGGGTCGGGATGTCGCCCGCGGCGCCCAGAACCACGTCCGGCTCGCCTCCATCGTCATTGCTTGCCTGTCGCCAGATCGACGCGCCGCGCGTGCAGTGCTCGATCGCGGTCTCCATGTCCAGCCACTGGAGCTGCGGCTGCTTGTCGATCACGATCAGGTTCACGTAGTTGCGGCTGCGGAGGCAATGGTCCGCGACCGACAGCAGGCAATTGGCATCGGGCGGCATATAGATGCGCGCCACAGACCCCCGCTTGGAGAGCATCACGTCGATCAAGCCGGGGCCCTGGTGGCTGAAACCGTTATGGTCGTTCCGCCAGCACGTCGAAGTGAGCAGGATGTTGAGCGACGCGACCGGCGCCCGCCAAGGCAAATTCACAGCTTCCTGGAGCCACTTCGAGTGCTGCACCGTCATCGACGCGGAGACCATCGCAAACGCCTCGTAGGATGCAAATAGTCCGTGCCGACCGGTCAGAAGATAGCCCTCGAGCCAGCCTTCGCAGAGGTGCTCGCTGAGCACCTCCATGACGCGGCCATCCGGCGTCAGGTGATCGTCGATGTCGAGCGTTCGGCCCACGAAGCAGCGGTTTTCGACCTCGAAGACGTTGCCGAGGCGGTTGGAATTCGTCTCGTCGGGGCAGAAGAGGCGAAAGTTCGCTGCTTCGGCGTTCCGAACGTACACGTCGCGCAGCATCTTGCCGAACTGGCGGGTCGACTCCTGCCAGGTCGTGGCAGGCCGCTCGACTTCGACCGCGTAGTCGCGGAAGTTGGGGATGTCGAGATCCTTCAGAACCTTGCCGCCGTTCGCATGCGGGTTCGCGCTCATGCGGCGGTCACCCCGCGGCGCGAGGTCGGCCAAGTCGGGGACGAGCTTGCCGTGGGCGTCGAACAGCGCGTCCGGGTCGTAGGTGCGCATCCAGGCCTCGAGTTGGGTTAACTGCTCAGGGTCGTCGCGCATGCCGGACAGCGGCACCTGGTGGGCGCGGAAGGTGCCTTCGACGGGTTGGCCGCGGGCTACCTTCGGACCCGTCCAGCCTTTTGGCGTGCGCAGCACGATGGCCGGCCAGCGTGGCCGCTCAAAGACGCCGTTCTGCCGGGCTTCTTGCTGGATCGCGCGAATGCGCTCATAGCAACGGTCGAGCGTCGCGGCGAACGCCTGGTGCACGAGGGGGGGCTCATCGCCCTCCACGAAAAAGACTTCGTAGCCGTTGCCTTGCAAGAGGTCCCGGATGTCGTCGTCGCTGTCGCGACCCAGCACGGTGGGGCCGCTGATCTTGTAGCCGTTGAGGTGCAGGATTGGCAAAACGGCGCCGTCGCGGGCGGGATTGAGGAAACTCGTGCCTTTCCAGGCGCCGGCCAACGGCCCCGACTCCGCCTCGCCGTCCCCGACCACCGCGACGACGATCAGGTCCGGATTGTCGAAGGCGGCGCCGAAGGCGTGCGACAGCACGTAGCCCAGCTCGCCTCCTTCGTGAATCGAGCCCGGGGTCTGCACGCTGACATGGCTGGGGATCCCACCAGGAGCCGAGAAGCGGCGGCACAGGAGCCGCAGGCCAGCGAAATCCTCCGAAACCTCAGGGTAGATCTCCGAATACGTCCCTTCGAGGTACGCGTTGGCCACCAGGGCCGGGCCGCCATGACCCGGTCCGGTCAGATAGATTACGTCGGTATCGTGCTCCTTGATCAGCCGGTTCAGGTGGACGTAGATGAGGCTGAGGCCGGGGGAGGTGCCCCAGTGGCCGAGCAGCCGCGGCTTGATGTGCTCCGGCCGCAATGTTTCGCGCAGCAGGGGATTCTCCCTCAGGTAAATCTGCGCGACAGTCAGATAGTTGGCGGCGCACCAGTATCGCTGCATCTGGTCCAACAGCGTTCGGGATAGCGGTCCGGCCGCTGCTTCCCGTCCATCGATCGTGCTCACCGCGCTGGAGATTCTCACGTCGAACTCAAACACAGTCGGCTCCTCCTTCCGCGATCAAGCGGTGCGTGTGTCGAGCGATCATCAAGTCTTCGTCGGTCGGGATCACGCGAACTACAACCCGGCTTCCCTCGCTGGAGATGATCGGCGCGGGGGTGGCATTGCGCGCCTCATCTATCTGCAGGTCCAGGTACTCTAGCCCGGCGCAAATGCGCGCGCGAATAGGCGCAGCGCGTTCCCCGATACCCGCGGTGAAGACCAGCGTGTCCAGTCCTCCCAGCGCGGCCACCAAAGCGCCGATGAACTTCCGGGCCTGGTAGCAGAACAAGGCGACCGCCTCGGCGGCCCGTGGATCCTCCGCCTCGCGCGCCAGCAGGTCCCGCATGTCGGCACTGCTGCCCGAGACGCCGAGCAAACCGGCCTCTTTGTTGACGAAGCGGTTCAGGGCGGTGGCATCCAGCCCGCGTGACTCAAGGAGGTAGAGCAGTACCCCCGGGTCGAGGTCGCCACTCCGCGTACTCATCACCAGACCGCCGGTCGGGGTGAACCCCATGGTCGTGTCGACACCAATGCCGTGGTGGACGGCGGCCATGCTTGCCCCGTTGCCAAGATGAGCGACGATCACGCGGCCGATGGCCGCGTGATCGTCGATTGTGCGCAACTCCTGCAGGATGTACTCGTAGGACAGACCGTGGAATCCGTAGCGTCTCACTCCGGCTTCCCAAAGGTCCCCGGGAAGGGGATACATCTGCGCGACACGGGGCATCTGGCGGTGGAAGGCGGTGTCGAAGCACGCCACCTGCGGAACAGTCGGAAAGTCGTGCCGAATGCGCTCGATGACGCGGAGGGTGTTCGGCATATGCTCCGTGTCGAGGGATTCGAGCGATCGCAGCTCTGCGAGCACCGCATCGGTGATCAGTGTTGGAGCGCTGTAGTGACTGCCACCGTGCACCACTCGCTGCCCAATGGCGCATAACCCCGCGGCCAGGCCCTGGGTCCGAAGCCAGCTGAACAGCGCCTCGAGCGCGGCGTCGTGGTCAGGGAGGGCGTCCGACTGAAGGAGAAGCACGGCGCCGTGAGCATCGGCGATCCGCAGGCTACTGCCGTGAACGCCGATCCGCTCCGCGGCTGCCCGCACCTCCACAATCTCTGTCGGCGTCAGGCGGTAAAGTACCGACTTGAGACTCGACGAGCCAACGTTGACCGTCAACAGGCGCATTGTTTTCTATTCCATCCTGGCGACCCAACGGACCACTCCGTACCGGTACCGGATCGCCTTCTGCCGCGCGGCTCTAGCTTGTTGCGACATCGACTCCTTGCGGCTGGCCTTGAGCTGGCATGACGTCGCGTGGGATCAAAAGGGCCGCCACGAGTCCGATGCTGCCGATGATGGCCATGAGGATGAGAGCAGCTCGGTACTCCCCATTACCCGTGAACGCCGTCGACACGAGCACCGAACCAACCAGTGCCGTGCCGAGGGAGGAGCCGAGGTTCGAAGCACTGCGCGATAGGCCGGAAATCTCGCCTTGGTCCTTCTCGGACCAACTCGACTGGACGACGTTGACCGACGAGGTCAACATCACCCCGATCCCAAAACCCGCCAGGAACAGACCTGGGAGGAACGTCCAGATCCTGGACGTTGCATCGGCAATCGCCAGGAGGCACAGAATGCCGACAACAAAGCAGATGAAGCCCCCCCGGATCAGGAAGACTTGAGGACGACGGCGGGCCAGTCTGCCGGCGATCCCAGACGATAAAATGATGCCCACCGTCGACGCGGTTAGAACCAGGCCAGTCTCGATCGCGCTATAACCACGGACGGTTTGAAGAAAGACCGAGATCACGAAGAAGCTGCCCTGCAATGTTAACCACTGCACGTTCTGAGTAACCAAACCTAGATTAGACACGCGATTGCGGAACAACCGGGTGGAGAGCAGCGGCTCTTTACCGGCTCGCTCGCGCGATCGGATATGAAAGAAGAACCAGGCCAGGAAGAGCGCACCAATGACGACTAATGGCCAGACGGGGGAGATCCCGCCTTCTTCGATGATCACGGTGTCGCCGATTGTGAAATCCTTTTTGGCCGTCACCCACCCGTATTCCCCAGATTGCAGGATTCCCATCACAACGAACACCAAGCCCGCTGCGGACAGGACTGCGCCCATGACATCGAAGACGCTCTTGGTGCCCGCGGCCCCCTTGTACTGCCGACCCATAACCATGATGGCCGCGACCACCAAGACTTGGACGATGAATGAGGCTCGCCAACTGATGGCGCTCGTAATCAAACCACCGATCAACGGGCCGGCCGCAGAACCCATTCCGGCAGCAGCACTGACGATACCGAAAGCCTTGGCCCGAGATTCGAGATCGTTGAATACGACGGTGAGCAGAATGTAGATGGGCGGAATCATCAGGGCGGAGCCGATGCCCTCCATCACCGAATAACCGACGATCAGCGTTCCGAGCCCTTGGGCGAGCGATGCCAGGAGCGCGCCTATACCATAAATCAAGAGTCCCAGCATGAAGCAGCGCTTGCGCCCCCAGATGTCCGTCAACTTACTGCCGGGGATCATCAGGGCAGCCATTGTCAGCGTGAAGAGCGTGATCGCCGTCTGGACTCCGTGGGTTGTCGTTCCGAGATCTTCGGCAATGCTGCTGATAGCCACGTTCATGTTGGAGCCGGCGTAGCTCGCGATGAACTGGGTCAGGGCCAACGGGAAGACAATGGAAGATATGACGGCGGCGAGGGTGCCACGACCATGGAGAGTCGGGCCTTGCTTGCCGTTGGCAGTCGGTTCTTGGCTAGTCGGGCGAACTGATTCGCGCTTGGTCGCCATGAGGTCTCCCGTCGACGATGCGAGCGGTTCCGGTCCCAACCTACGACTCCAAACAACTGCCGGAGTGATGGGTCGGTGATGAGAAGCCCTGGGGTCAAGAACTTCTCTTCGTCTGTCACCACACGCGAAGACGTCCCGGTCCCCGTGAGGAGATAGGGTGTCGGCGCGGCAGAGGTCCGGACCTAGAGCGCCAGGGCTCCCGGAGATGGCCCGTTCCTATTTAACGCTCGTCAATGATGGGAGGGGGGTGGTTGTAACGTCGTCAGGCGAAGGGCGTATTCGGCTGAATGGACGCCACAGGTCTTGCGAGCCACGAGCAGTAGCGGCTCCGTTCGCCCGAGGTGCCCGATGCCAAGCCCTTCGAGGAGAAGCTCGATTCGGCCTCCCTGTGAGGGATGGCGCGAGCCAAGCTTCACGAAGGAATAGCCCTGAAGCAGCGCGATCGCACCGGCGATCAGGAACGACAACCACACGGCGGTGCCGGCAATCGCGCCGGCTTCTCCAAGCAGCGCGAAGATGCCGGCACCGACCATTGCGCCGATCCCCATGAATGCTGCGCCAAACATCCCGATCTGACCGCGACCGTTTGCCTGGTCCATGGGTAGCTACCTCCGTCTCCATCCTTGTCTCGTCTCCGGCCGCGGCTCGTCGAAGCGAGCGGGGGCGAGACGGATGCCGACACGACGCGCCCGAGCATGTCGAAATGCGAGGCTTATCCTGGCGTAGAGACCGCAAGACACCACGGTCCAGCGAGCACTCGGACGGCGCGATACGATGGGACGAAGCGGAATGCAGCGCTCGAATAGGGAACGGCATTGACGCTGAGTCAGCTTCTGGTCTTAGGTCGCGGAAGGCGCCTCTGCTGAAGCGTCATCGGCCGGAATGTCCACAGGCGTCGCCTCGAGCTCGTCGACGACTTTGCCGTCGATTGCCTCGCGAATCAGGTCGGCGCCGGCATCTTTGAGGATCGCCGAAACCGCGTCGGCGGCCGCATCGTCGACGGCGACGATCAAAAGTGAGTCGCCCGGTTGCAGCCGGGCGCCGACCTCATTCAGCCGCTGATTCGGGAACCCGGAGTCGCGAAGCTTGGACGCCAAGCCGCCAACCGCAGCACCGATCCCGACCGGCAAAAGGACGGTACTCCCTAAAAGCCCGATGACGCCGCCGACAACGCCGCCGACGGCCATGCCTTTGCGGCCACTCATGTCGGCGCTTTCTTTGATGCGCAGCTTGCCATCGGTGCCCACCTTGAGGACAGCCGCGTTTTGCACCCCGAGTCCTTGCGCCTTACTGATGTCCTTCAACTTGGTGAGCGCATTGCTCGCGCCCTCTTCAAAGCGAAAACTCGCGATCACCGCATGTGCCGGAATCGTGGTTGCCATGTGCTGTTCTCCCTCTGCACTTGTAAAGGGCCCTCAAGAGACAGGCGGTCGCAACGTTCGGGGCGTCGATTCGGGCACGATCGACTCCACACGAAACGACCCTACTTATCGGAATAGCTCGGAGGCGGTGGTACTGTCATCAGACCAAAGGCGTATTAGTCGGCCCTGGCTGCCGTACGCGTGGAGACTGGCCGGAATTCCGAACAATGTGACAACCAATGTGTGGACAGAGGACGTTTCGTGAGGACGCTCGTGCGCCCATTCATCTGCGGCTCTACCAGCGGCGGAGGCTAATCCTCGAATCTGGGAAGAGCTGCCGGAGACGTTTCAGGACTTCTTCCCGCACGGCTTGGTCATTGAGGCCGGACCAAGTCACACGTACCTGGGTTCCCTCGTTGACTGTCGCTTGCACCAGACGCTCGGCCTGGTTGCCGAGGCGCGGGAATCGGGCAACCGGTCTCGGCACCTGCAACCGAGTCAACCGCGAGCGAACCGACACCACGGGGCGGGCCGTGAACCCGGGCACGTCGGCAAGTGCCTCGTCGACCTCTGCGCGAGTGTCGTCGAATGTCCGACCGGTTCTGCCCGCGCCGTGAACGGTGACGATTGTTAGGACCGCACGATCGGGGCTGTAATTGAGAACAGCTTGCGTGAAGACGAACGAATTCGGTGCGACAACCCGTGTGCCCTCTGGTGACCGGATGATCGTGGTGCGAAGCGCGATCTCCTCGACCGTGCCATCGATATCGTGATTCGAAAATTTGATGTGGTCCCCGACGTTGAACGGGCGCTCGAACAGAATGAATACTCCGGCCACGAGACTTTGGAGGACACCTTGCAATCCAAGCGCGACGAAGAGCGTGCTCAACCCGACTGCCGTCAAGAGCGCCGTCCAGGATACGCCCCAGAATGTCAGAAGCAGTGTGACCGCGGTGCCAAAGACTCCGAGCGTAACCGCGTTCTCGACGATCTGCTTAGCGTTTTCGGGGGCAAGGGTGGCCTCTAGCCGGCGCCCAACCCGGTGCCGTAGCGCGCGTGCGACGACTGCTGCGCAAACAAGCACGACGACTGCTTCGACCAGGCCCAAGCCGATCGAAACGAACTGCTCCACGGCATGATGGAGATCCTCCCTCAGAGAGCCGTCCATACCTCCTCGTGCTCGGCTCAATCGTCAAGTGCGCGTCAATGTCCCGACAGTACGGTCAATTCAGAACGACGTTCGTCCCCTTTTCACCAGCAACGATCCCTTCAATGTCTTGCAGCGCCCCGATCCCCGCCCGTTTGCCTGTCCGTTCCACAAACTGCAATGCTGCCTCTACCTTGGGGCCCATCGAACCGGCGGCAAATCCGTGCTTCCGGAGTTCGGCGACGGTGACTCGATCGAGCCGGCATTGGTCAGGCGTCCCGTAATCGAGATAAACGCCGTCGACATCCGTTGCCATCACGAAAACGTCGGCGTCCAGTTCACGCGCGAGCAGCTCCGATGCCAAATCCTTGTCGATCACCGCTTCGATTCCACGGAGCGTGCGGGTACCGTCCGGCGCATAAGAAGTTGGAATACCGCCGCCTCCCGCGCAGATGACGATGGTGCCCCTCTCGATCATCCACTTGATCGGCCGGAGCTCGAAGATCCGACGTGGCAGCGGGGATGGCACGACGCGGCGCCATTTTGCGCCGTCCTGCTTGAACGTCCATCCCTTGGCCCCCGCCAACCGATCCGCTTCGGTTCGGTCGTACACCGGACCGACGAACTTCGTCGGGTCGGTAAAGGCGGCATCGGCCGGATCGACCTCAACCATCGTGAGGATCGTCGCCAATGGCACCTCAAACGGAAGCAAGTTGCCCAACTCTTGTTCGAGCATGTAGCCGATCATGCCCTCGGTCTGGGCTCCCAGAACGTCGAGAGGAAAAGGCTCCACCGCCGAGTATGCCTGCGCCTGCAGGGCAAGGAGACCAACCTGCGGGCCGTTCCCGTGCGACAGCACCAGTTCATGGTGACGAGCGACCGGCGCAAGCGCCTGTGCGGCAACCTGGCAATTGGCGCGCTGCACCTCCGCGGTCATCGGTTCTCCCCGCCTGAGAAGTGCGTTTCCACCGAGGGCAACGACCACTCGCATCGTGCGATCCTCCACGTGATTAATTCAATCAATCGCCATGAGTGATGGGGATAGCGGCCTCAAGTGGCGGATTCCATCGGCTGGAGCGTCGCCGTCTCCTCTTTCGCTGGGGGAAGGAGCGTGTCCTCGGTCGGCGGCTCGCCCGGCTCGAATTTCTCCATCTGGAAGCCGGTGAAGCCGTAGATGAGGGAAATGATGGGATTGATGATGTTGAAGAAACAGTACGGCAAATATTCAAATGTCGAGACGCCGAGGACGCCTGTGTGGTAGGCGCCACAGGTATTCCATGGGATCAATACCGACGTAACGGTGCCTCCATCTTCGACGACACGGGACAGTACCCAGGGCTTGTATCCGCGACGCTCGAACTCGAGGCGAAACATCCGCGAGGGCAAGACGATGGCGATGTACTGATCGCCGGCGATGATGTTGAGTCCCAACGCAGTAAAGATGACCGTGGCAACTAGCTTCCCTCCCGATCGGGCTTTGCCCAGTACCCCTTGAATGAGCCGGTCGAGGAACCCCGCGCGTTCCATAATCGCGCCGAAACCGAGCGCGCCAAGGATTAACCAGACTGTAGTCAGCATCCCGCTCATCCCACCACGGGAAAAGAGTGAGTCTATGGCCTCGACCCCGGAGTTCGAGACATACCCCGTTGCCATTGATGCGTAAATCCCCTTGATGAGCGCCATGGGATCGCTCAGGCCCGGGTCGTTGGCAAAGCTGATAACAAGGTCGTGTTGAGTAAAGATGGCCAAGATGCCCGAGAAGATGGCCGTCAAGAAGATGGAGAGAAATGCCGGAAATTTGATGAGGCTGAGCACCACCAACAGGACCAGCGGCAGAAGACAGAACGGAGAGATGTTGAATGCCTGTCCCAGTGATGCTCTCGCTGCATCGACGTCTGCGGTTGAGGCATCCGCATCCGCGGTCAGACTGATAACGAGGAAGATTGCCGAGGCGATCACGATCGAGGGCCCAACCGTCCACAACATTGTTCGGATGTGTTTGCCCGTGGTGTGCCCACCGACCAAGCTTGGCACCAAAATTGTCGTTTCGGAAAGTGGCGATATTTTGTCTCCGAAGTATCCGCCCGAGATGACAGCCCCGGCAGTAATCTCCGGCGAGAGGCCCATGACTTTGCCAATGCCAACGAACGCCACGCCTAACGTGCCGGAGGTCGTCCAGGAGCTCCCAGTGATGGAGCCAGTGACAGCGCAGATCACCACGACTGCAAGGTAGAACCAGCTCGGATTGAGAATGCGGAGACCATAGTCAACGATCGTCGGGATCGTGCCAGCCATGTTCCACGTACCGATGAGAGCGCCGACCGCCAGCAAAATGAAAATGGCGCCCATGGCGGAGGAGATGCCGCCGATCACGGCGTTGCCGATCTCGGGGTAGGAGTACCCGTTCTTGTGGGCGATCAACCCAGCGATCGACATCGCCGTGAAAATGGCGACCTGGAGGGCCCCGTTGGTGGAGTCGAGCCCGAACAAATAGACGGAAAGCGCAATGAGACCGATCAACGACACAACCGGAATCAGCGCGTCGAGCATACTCGGCGGACGCGGCGTGCTTGCGTCTAATGATTGGTCGTTTGGCTGCTGATCAGACATGGGGCGCGTCCCTCGCTAATCTCCGAGTCGACCTACTACTTCTCAGGAACCCAACGTCGCGACGAGGATGGCTTTGATCGTGTGCATCCGGTTCTCGGCCTGGTCGAACACGATCGAGGCAGGTGACTCGAAGACTTCGTCGGTCACCTCCATACAGTCGATTCCAAAATGTTCGTAGATCTCCGCACCTACTTTCGTTTCGCGGTTGTGAAACGCCGGCAGGCAATGCATGAACTTGACGTTTGGATTGCCGGTGCGCTTGAAGACATCCGCGTTGATTTGGAATGGCTGGAGCAATCGAATCCGCTCCCGCCAAACCTCGTGGGCTTCACCCATCGACACCCAAACGTCTGTATGGAGAAAGTCAGCGCCCTTGACACCTTGATCGACATCGTCAGTGACGGTGATGCGGGCGCCTGTTTCCGCCGCCTTTGTCTTATGTTTTTCGATGAATTCAGGGTCCGGCCAGAGTTCTTTCGGAGCAACGATGCGCACGTCCATGCCGAGCATGGCTCCCGTTTCGAGCAGCGAGCGGCCCATGTTGTTGCGGGCATCGCCGAGAAAGGCGTAGGCGATCTGCTCGAGCGGCTTGTCTGAATGCTCCCGCATGGTCAGCACGTCGGCCAGCATCTGCGTCGGATGGAATTCGTCGGTCAGACCGTTGTAGACCGGCACGCCTGAGTTCTGCGCAAGAATTTCGACGAGCTCCTGCGAGAAGCCGCGATATTCGATCGCGTCGTACATTCGTCCCAGCACCCGAGCGGTGTCCTTCATCGATTCTTTGTGCCCAATCTGCGATCCCTCGGGACCGAGATAGGTCACGTGCGCTCCCTGATCGTAGGCAGCTACTTCAAACGCGCACCGCGTGCGGGTCGAGGTCTTCTCGAAGATAAGAACGATCTCTTTCTGAGTGAGTCGCTGTTGCTCTGTTCCGTTTCGCTTTGCGGCTTTCAGTTCGCTGGCGAGATCAAGGAGGCCAATGAATTGCTCCTTCGAAAGCAGTCCAACATCGAGCAAATCGCCTCCCTTAAGCGAGATTGGGGATTTCGTAACCATTTTTCTAGTTCTCCTTTCGAACCATCGCCGCATGCGCGGCACTCTTGAAATCGACGAGCTAGTCGATCGCTGCGGCTACTGCGAGCAACACGCCACAGAGGATTGTCAAACCAAGAAGCAGAGGCCAGACGAATTTCCACCAGGTGCCATAGCCCACTCTGGCGATGGCTAATCCGCCCATTACCACTGCAGATGTTGGAGTTACGATTGCTACCAGTCCGCTTCCAAACTGGTACGCGCTAACAACCAACTCGCCCGCAACTCCTGCGAACAACGCGAGCGGAGCCATGATTGGCATTGCTACTGTTGCTAATCCGGAGCTCGATGGGATCAAAAACGAGAGCGGGATGAAGAGGAGGAACAGCAGGAGGATGAACTGGGTCCCGCCCAGGTCGGCGACTGCTGTTTCTGCCCAGTGCAGCACGGTATCCGTAATTAGCCCGTTATTCATGATGACGGTGATGCCGCGAGCGATGCCGATAATGAGCGCTACGCCGAGCAGGTCGCGGGAGCCATCGATGAATGAACCGGTGAGGCCCTCTTCGGACAATCCGCCGACCAGTCCGATGATGATGCTGAACAGAAGGAACGACGCGGTCATCTCTGGGAACCACCACCAGAGCGTTGGAAATGGAACTCCTAGGTCTTCCCACGGAATGACTCCGTAGACCATGACGAGGAAGGCGACAAAGAAGAGGGCAAGACATATCTTCCGCTTGGTCGTAAATGTGCCGAAGTCCTCAGACGAACCGCTTGCCGTCGAGAAACGTCGTTCGTTGTCCTCTTTTTGCGCATAGACGAGTGACTTGGACGGGTCGATGCGCACTCGCTCGCCATAGCGCATGACAAAAAAGATGCCCATGGCAAGGCCGAGAATGAGCACAAGAATGCGAATCAAAATTCCGTCACTGATGGAGACATCCGCAAAACCCGAAGCGATGCCGGTTGCGAACGGATTGACGGTCGAACCAAGTACACCAATCCCGGCGCCGAGCATGATGACAGCAGCACCTGTCAGTGCGTCGTATCCGGCCGCGATCATGACCGCGATGATCAGTGGATAGAAGGCGAGAGTTTCTTCAGCCATACCATATGAAGTTCCGCCGAGGGCGAAGATCGCCATCAACGCGGGGATCATCCACTTTTCTCGGCCCTTCAAAGCGACGACGACTCGTGCGATTCCGGCGTTGATAGCGCCAGTCTTCATCGTGACGCCGAGGAATCCACCAATCACGATGATGAAGAGTGCAACATCAATAGCCCCGAAAAGTTCTCCGGTGTTCCAGTAGCTGATATTCCCGGTGTCGTCCTCGATACCATACAGGCCGTTTATCGGTGCCGTGAGGGAATCGAGCACGATCTTCTGCGGCTCGTGATCGACCTCGTGGTACGTGCCCGGGACAGGCTCGCCCTCTTCGTTGTAGTCATAGGTGCCAGAAGGGACGATCCAAGTCGCAACCGCGGTGAGGATGATCAGAATGAACAGGATCGTGTACGCACTCGGCAACTTGAAGGAGCGCTTGTGCCCGCCTTCGGTCTCTGCCGGTGGTATTGCATCCGGAACTGGTTGCGACACTGCTTCCGACACTCGCGACCTCCTCTCGTCTTCCTGGGCGGTAGGTACGAACCGAGGGCTAAAGGCTTTCTTGCCTTCTTTCGATCACTGCGTCGATAGCTTTCAACGAAGCAGCAAACCTCAAAAGACGAATTCTGGTGACGTCATTGGATTCATCGTCGGCAGACTTCTCGAGCGAATCGATCGCAGAGTGAACTTGGTCCCGAGCCTGCCCGTACGTTGTTTTCGCCTGGTCGGGTGACTGCGACGCCGCTGCCGCCAGAAGTTGGCGGGCTTGATCGAGCGGTCCCGCGATGTCCTGAGGGACGTTCGGCTGCTGCAGGACCACCGAGATCGCCGTATCCGGGCCGAGGAGTTCTGGCATCGCTGCCAATTCCTGCGCCGCTCGTTCGTCAACCCCTTCTCGTTCGCGCCCTGCTGTCCGCCGTGAATCGTCGCCATAGACGATGAGGACGACGATCCCAACGGCGGCAATAACCACGAAAATCCAGGACCAGAGCTTCATCACTCGCTCTCCCTGCTAGATCGGATCCCGAAGCAACGGGCAGGTCATGCAGTGACCGCCGCCACGCCCTTTGCCAAGTTCGAACCCCTGAATCGGGAGGACTTCAACACCGGCGTTACGCATGGCGGCGATCGTATAGGTGTTTCGCTCGTAGGTGACCACCACCCCTGGCTCGATTGCCACCGTGTTGTTGGCGTCGTCCCACTGCTCCCGCTCTTGCTGGTACTGGTCGCCTCCCGTCTCCACGACAGTCAACTTGGGGACACCCATTGCGTCCTGCACCGCACCCAGGAAGTCCTTCTCGACGGTCACGTGAAAATCGCCGTCCTTCTTGCCGGGACGGAGACTAATAGCGCGGATCTGGCTCACGACTTTGGGGAAGGCGGTGACCTTGTCGCGATCAAGCATCGTGAAGACGGTGTCGAGGTGCATGTGGGCGCGGTCCTTGCCCATCACGCAGGCAATTACGCGCTCGGCGCCTCCGCCGGCGAACAGGGCTTTCGCGACCTGCTCAATCATCCGACCCTGAGTTCGCTCGCTCATGCCGATCAGGACGGTCCCGTTGCCGATTGGCTGAACGTCGCCGCCTTCGAGGGTCGCCCGGCCGAAGTCCTTCAAGTCAAACAGGCCGTCATCCCCAATCTCGGGATACCACCACGCGAAATCGGCTTGGCGGAATGTTGGGTGGTAGCGGTAAATCGTCAGGAGATTGAGCGACTCGCGGCGTCGCGCCGGCCAGAACATCGGATTGACCGTCACGCCGCCGAAGATCCAGCAGGAGGAATCCCGCATGAAGAGCGAGTTCGGCAGTGGAGGCAGGACAAACGTTGATGGATCATCGAGCGCGGCGCCGATGAGCGAAACCTTGCGGAGCGCCTTCCAATCAAGACCTGCTTCCGCGACCGTCAGACCGCCGATCAAGTGTTTGGCGAGGTCATCCGCGGACAGGCCGGAGAGGAACTCGCGCACTTCATCGGCCGTCGACCAGCCAACTGTGTAGGGGGAGGCGACGGCATCAATCAGCTTGCAGCGAGCCTCCTTGCTCGCAGTCAAGGTCTCCGCGAGCATGTCCTGGGCATAGCAGACTTCAACGCCGCGTTCGCGCAGCACGGTGACGAACGCGTCATGTTCCCGCTGGGCTTGCTCCACCCACAGGACGTCGTCGAAGAGCAGTTCGTCGTGGTTTGAAGGGGTCAATCGTTGGAGACTGAGATCCGGACGATGGACCATGACCTTGCGGAGTTTTCCAACCTCGGAATGAACGCCGAATGCGGACATCTCGTCTCACTCCATCTGACGAACCGGGCCGATCGTCGGCGTTACGGCGGGGCCGAGGAGGCATCGCGCACTCGACGGTTCCTTACGCATCGCTCCGATGTCGTGCCCGGCGTCTAAGTTCCAACCAGTCGCCATTCCTCACTGATATGGCACCCGCGGCGACCGCAGCCAACCTCTTCCGGGTGACGAGTGAGCAGCGCCCACCAGTACAGTCACGGTCTCTTTCCTTTATCCGAGCCTATCGAGGGAAGAGTAGTACCGTCATGGTCCAAAGGGTGCATTTGGATTTAAAGGCCTGTGAACGCGATTCTTTGAAGTCACGAACAACCGTCACCAGATGACCGTTCGCTCATTTCCAGGAGATCGGACGGGATGCGGATGGGCGATCCGCGCATCTTGGCGACACTGTCTGAGGAGGGGAATAGAAGTCGGCTAGCAGGGGCGGGGCTCGACCGGCGTCCGAGCGGTAATGACTGTCCAACCCGGTCCGGAGGCGATTTCGAGCCTGCCACCGATCTTCCGGAGGCGCTCCCGCATCCCCGGGATCCCGACGCCGATCGAAAGCGCTCCGGGCGATGGTTCGTCCGCGACCCTTCCCTTACCCTGGTCGGCCACGCGAAGTTCGACCATGTTCCCCTCAGACCTTAGCGTCAGCGTTGCCCTGTCTGTCCCCGCGTGGCGGACGACGTTCGTGAGCGCCTCCTGCGCGACACGGAAGAGCGCTGTTTCTACCTCGGACGCGAGCCTCCCGACATCTTCGACCGCAGACGCGTCGACCTCGAACTCACTGCGGCGGGCCAGGCCAATCGCGTACTCGCGCAGTGCTGGCGCGAGTCCGGCCATGTCGAGGATCGGTGGATGGAGGAGGTAAGCGTGGGTTCTGAGCACCCGGAGGACATGCTCCGCGAGACTCTGTGCCTCCGCAAGTAACCCCCGCGACTCCTCGCTGAGGTGCCCTCCGTCCTTCTCAATCGAGGCAAGGTCGATCGTGATCGCAAACACATCCTGAGCAACACCGTCGTGCAGTTCACGGGCGAGCCGGCGCCGCTCGTCGTCCTGCAGTGTCAGGAGCTGGTGACTCAAACTTCGGAGCGTCGCTTCGGAGTGCCTTCGTGCTGTAACGTCCACCGTCACGCCGAGGAACCGAGCCGCCCGCCCATTCGCGTCACGCGCTATCGCCTTCCCCTTCCGCTCTAGCCAACGGATCGTCCCATCGGGCCGAAAAACTCTGAATTCCACTTGCAGATCTGCCGCGTCGGCCACGCGCTGTTCTATTTCGACCCGGACCCGCTCCCTGTCGTCGGGATGGACGCGACCGTAAAAATCCTCTTGGGTGACGCCCGGAGTGCCGGCGGGCAGACCACACAGCGGCCCCGATCCCTCCGACCAAGCAATCCATTCAGAATCGACTTTCCAATCCCAGGTACCCATCGCAGCGTTTTCGAGAGCAAGTCGCAGTTGTGCTTCCCGTTCTCGCAAGGCTTCCTCGACCCGTCTGAGCTCGGTGATGTCGCGGCCGACGCTTTGTAACTCGATCACGACGCCGTTGGCGTCGCGAATCGCACGATCAATCCACTGCATGTACCCAATGCTTCCATCGACCAAGAACATCTCGTGTTCGTACGTCACGGGCAGCAGGCTGGACACGGCGAGCTCGTTGTGCCTGCGCACATCTTCGTGCGTTGAAGGTGGAATGAGTTCGAGAAAACATGAGCCGATCAGCTCATCCCTCGTCCGACCAAAGAACCGGCAATAGGCGTCGTTGACGAAGGTCAACGTCAAGTCTGGCAGGTAACGAGCGACCAACTCGGTCTGGCTTTCAACCACCGCTCGGTACCGCGTCTCGCTGGCCCGCAGTGCCGTCTCGGCACGCCTCAGCTCGGTCACGTCACGGCCGACGGCCTGCATCTCCACGAGATTCCCATTGATATCGCGAATGGCGCGATTGACCCATTGCACCGAACCAAGACTTCCGTCGGGAAGGAATTCCTCGTGCTCGACTATCACCGGCTCCGAACTTCGTCCAATTGACGTGACGTGCGCGAAGGTGGATTCGCGCGTCCAGGGCGGGTCCAGTTCAAGGAACGGCAGGCCGATCAGCTCATCCCTCGTCCGGCCGTAGAACCGGCAATAGGCGTCATTGACGAAGGTCAGGGTGGTATCGTCGGGCAGGTAGCGAGCGACCAACTCGGTCTGGTTTTCAACCACTGCTCGGTAGCGCGCTTCACTTTGCCGTAGCGCATCCGCGGCTTCTCTTTGCGCGGTGACATCGAGCGCAGCGCCGACCACGAGGTGCGGCCGTCCATCGGGTGCGCGCGTCAAAACCGTCAACCGAGACGCTAACCAGCACCATTGCCCGTTCGCGTGTCGAATCCGAAACGCCTGCTCGACGATCTCTCCGTCTGCAGCCGACGTGAGCTCTGACGCCAGTTCGGGTAAGCGCGCTTGATCCTCCGGGTGCAGCAACGCGGTAAACGGCGGCTCGGCCGTCACCTCAGTCGCTTCGGAGCTGTAGCCAAGGAGCCGCGTTACGGCCTGGTTCGCGTAGACGGTGCGCTGATCGACCCAATCGTAAACGTAGAGAATAGCCGGGCTTGCCGCCGCAACGCGCTCCTCAAAGCGCCGTAGGTCCTCCAGCGCCGCCTCGGCATTGACCCTATCGGTGAGGTCACGCACGATGCTGAGCAGACGGCTATCGTCGAGACGCACGATCCTCGCCTCAAAGTGCCGTTCCTCGCCGGCCAAGGGCAGCGCGTACTCGAGCGCTGTAAGTTCCCCGGTCAGGGCGGTGTGCTCCAACGCCGTCATCACGGGTTCGGCAACGTCAGGCGTCAGGACGTCGGCTGGGCGCTTGCCGAGAAACGAGGGCGGCGGCACAAAGAGTCGGCGGTCATCGTCGGCGTGGAATTCGAGATAGGTGCCGTCGTGTGCTTGCACGAACATAAGGTCAGGTAATGCAGCCAAGATGGCTTGCAGCCGGGACTCTCGTTCGCGAACTGCCATCTCCGCACGGATTCGCTCGGTGACATCATTGACGACATTGACGGCAAGGCGCGTGCCGTCTGCGGCGGCAAGCGGAGCCGCATGGATGATGGCCCATCGATCCTTGCCGGTGTCCGCCTCGTGGTACCGGATAAGAACATCATCCGGTGCTTCGTGCCCCGCGAGCACGAGCCGGCCGGGGAGTCGATCCCACGGGAATGGTGCGCCATGTTCATCGTACATAGGGTAACGCGCGGCGAAGCGTGACAGGTCCAACCCGACCATCTCTTCAGGCGTGGCAAAGCCAAGGTGCTGAGCGGCGACGGCGTTCACATAGACGACCCGGCCGCTTTCGTCTAGGACGGTGACGCTATTGGCAATGAGATCGAGAACAGCCGCTAAGTCCGGCGCTAGAGTCGCCATGGACCACCTCCGAGATGGCTCGTGCAGAAGACTGCATCATCTCATCTCGGTCCAGCCGTGTGAAGGGGCGACGACGCCGGTTAGGTCAGTTTCGCGAATGCTCACGTGAAGTCCCGCTCCGCCGAATCGGGCGGTGCGGCTGAGCGCACGACGCTGATGACGATGAAATAGAGTATGGGAACGGCGGCGTAGATCACCAGGCTAGCGGTCGGATCCGATTTAGCGATCAGGATGGCAAATCCATAGGCGATAGCGGGCGCTGTCGAGATTGCGAACGCCGTCCGCCGCGATGCCGCGTCTAGGGGGGCGAAGAGGAGATGGGTCCGCTCGGTCGCGTACACCCAGATGCCTAGCCTCGTAACGGCGATTGCAACCAGAAGGATCCCGTACATGCGGAGGGCGACGGGATCCCTGTCGTAGCGGGCAAGGAGCGACGCACCAAACGGAAGAATTGAGAGTGGGAGAAGATAGAGGATGTTCAGCCAGACCAAGACGCGGTCGGTCCGGCGGATCAGCGCAAACAGGTCGCGGTGTCCGGCCCATGAGATCGCGACGACGACGAAGCTAATCAGAAAGGCGATGAAGGAAGGCCGAACCTCCCGTATCGCGTCCTTGAGCGACTCCCCCTGACCAAGGTCGGGTACGTGGATTTCCAGAACGAGCAGCGTGAGAATGATGGCGAAAACCCCGTCGCTGAGGGCCAGTACCCGGGCCGGATCGTGCCCGCGCTCGTACCTCGTTCGTCGCGCATCATCCACTGGCCAACTCCCAGATCCTGACAGAGCGCATTCAGCATCGAACATCGACCGTCGACGGCCGGTCCAATCTACGCCGATTCCTCATCGATAAGGATTTTGTTCAAGACAAACGAAACCACGCTGACGATGATTCCTCCCAAAATCGCATCGAAGAACCCGTCGACAACGAAGTCTTGATCAAAGACATGATCGGCCAGCCATGCAGCCAACCAAAGGGTGAACCCGTTGATGACGAGGAGAAAGAGTCCAAGCGTCATCGCCGTGATGGGGAGCGTCAGCAGCCTGATAATCGGTCGAATGATCGCGTTGACCAGTCCCAGGACTGCCGCCATAACCGCGACCCCAAACCATCCGCTTCCGCTCGCATCGATCCCCGGCACAATCCAGACCGCGACGACGAGGGCGACCGCCACGATCAACCAGCGAATGAGGAGTTTCAAAGCCGGTCCATCCTCCAACGAAGGGATCATCGCCGCGACGAGACTTGGCTTCCTCAGAACGTCGCGCTGATGCCTCCCGATTCCAAGAGTTCGCGTCAAGAAACATGGTCCGGCCATGACGGACGACATCGTTGCCGCCGAAATCCGGCTGCGATGAGTTTTGGGTTCGTCATCTCGCGTCGATAGGGTCCCATTGGAAGAATTCGGCGACGCTGGGAGCAAGAATCTCCGGTTCGCGCCCGGTTGGAACGAGCACGACCGGGATGGGACCAGACGCGATCAGTTTCTCGGCGACGCTCCCAATCGGCCACCGATAATCGCTACCGCGCCCCCGGCTGGTCATGATGATAACGTCACCCGGAACAGTCGCGTGCATGATTGTGGAGGCGGCCGGGCCGATCAGCAGCATCGAGTGCAAGACGATCTTATGTCTCATCAAACGCGCCCCTGCCCGATCGAGCGTGCACTGCGCATCCAAATCGGCGAGGGCAGAGATCTCGCGATAGAGTCCATCGTCATGCCCCACCCCGGGAACCTGCATCGGTAATTCGAATCCGGCTTCATCGACCACAGAAAGGAGCAGGATAGGGGCATCCAGACGCTTCGCCAGATCTTCGGCGACCGCCACCCCCGCCATTGCGCGATCGGACCCATCAAGTGGGACGACAATCCGGCGGATCACAGAGGGATCACCCCTTGTCCCCAAGCTGCGATTGCGAACGACGAGTACGGGAACCGTCGAGGCCCTCGCCACGCGATCAGCAACGCTGCCAAGACCAAACTGACCATTCGCTCCACACCCCTCAGCGGCAATGACGATCAGTCCACTCCTGAGGTGGGCGGCGGTGCGCAAGATTTCATTAGCGGGATCACCATCCGCCACGCTCACCTGCACATCCGCTCCTTTGGCCGCCAATCGGTAGTGGTCTACCGCTCGGTGGAGTTCGTCGAGGGCGTGTCGATGGAGCCGGTCTCGACCTTCGTCAATGACCGCGACATGGCGACCATGCAAGTCGTGCACAGGGCGAGGTTTGGGGATGACGTGGAGGAGCGTAAGTTGAGTCGTGGGCCGTACCAACGTCATGGCGAAGGAGAGCGCGTCCTCAGAAAACTGAGAGCCGTCGAGCGGAACCAAGATTCGGTCCAACTGGCACTCGCTCATCTCCATGCTCCCGGTCCTTTCTCCGTCACAGACATCGCATCCCTCGTCAAACCACTTCTGTGTGGGGCTCAACGGAGGTCTCGTGCCTGACTTACGACATTGGTCGCCGAGCGACGCCTCATTGATGCGCGATGATCGCTTAGTACCTTTTCGCAACGAAGCGGTAGGGGTAGTCCGGCTCCACATAGCCGTTCGCGGGCTGGCGTTTGGGCAGGACGATCTTCTCTCGAGGCACTTCCTGGTACGGTATGAGACTCAGGAAGTGGGCGATGCAATTAAGCCGGCCACGACGCTTCTCATTGGAATCGACCACGTGCCAAGGGGTCTCCGGCGTGTCGGTGGCCGCAAACATCTCGTCGCGCGCTCGTGAGTAGTCGTACCATCGGCTATGAGACTCCAAATCCATCGGACTCAGTTTCCAGATCTTGCGGCCATCGGCGATGCGATCTTCGAACCGGCGTGTTTGCTCTTCCTGGCTTACTTCAAGCCAGAACTTGATCAGGATGATGCCGGAAGCGATCATCGTGCGCTCGACGGGCACGACTTGGCGGAGGAAGTCATTCACCTGCGTTTTACTGGCATAGCCCATCACCCGCTCGACGCCCGCCCGGTTGTACCAACTGCGATCGAAAATCACGACTTCACCCGCCGCTGGGAGATGCGGTAGGTAACGTTGGATGTACATTTGAGATTTCTCGCGCTCCGTCGGCGCTGGTAAGGCAATCACACGGAACACGCGGGGGCTCACCCGTTCGGCGATGCGCTTGATGGTTCCACCCTTGCCCGCGGCATCTCGGCCCTCGAAGATAACGCAGATCTTGGCGCCGGTGGCTTTGACCCACTCCTGGAGCGTGACGAGTTGAATTTGGAGCAGTTCGAGCTGATGCTCAAACTCCTGAGCCGTCATTCGAGGCTGACTTCCGTTGGAGTGAAGTCCTGAGCCCTCAGACACAGCGTGCTTGGCCTTCTTCCCTTTTTTCTCTTTCTTTATCGTGACAGTTGACATGACTCCACTCCTCTTCGTATCGCTCCTATTTGTCGATTTAAGCGGCCTGCGGGCTGGTCTGCGGTGCCGGTTGCACGCCTGTCTGAGGTTGCGGCTGCACGGCCCGGCGACCAAGGTAGAACTTGAGCGCCTCTTCAATCACCAGCAAGCACAACGCGAGTGCCAGACAAACCAACCATTCGCGGAGGGTGAGCGAAGTCGTGCTGAAAATGCGTTGCAGGAGACCGAGTTCCGTCGCCAGAAGCGTGAGCAGGAACGTGATTCCAATCAAGCGCAGTTGACGCCCATGCGGCATCGCGGCCTGGCTGAAAATGGTGCCCCGTTCATCGCGCACACACAGCGCCAACACGATGTGGCTCAAGGAGAGCGTGGTCATGAGCATCGTGGCGGCCACTACGACGCCTTTGTCACCATCGACGACCGTGTAAACGCCGAGTGCGGTGACGGTCATGATCAAACCTTGCACGGTGATCCGAATCCACTGCGATCTCGTGAACACCGGCGCGTCGAGGGCGCGGGGTTTACGTTCCATCAAGCCAGGCGTTGGAATGTCGAACCCCAGCGCGATGGCCAAGGGGACGTCGATTGCGAAGTTCAACCACAGAATTTGCAGCGGATCGAGGGGCGTCCCGTTGGCGATGTTGAAAATGGTCGCGCCGAGGAAGATGGCAATGAAGGCCACCAGGGATGCCATTTGGAACCGCAGGTACTTCATCAGGTTGTCGTAGAGCGATCGGCCGAACTCGACTGCTTTCACAATCGTTGAGAAGTTGTCATCGGTCAGGATCATCACTGCCGCACCCTTGGAGACCTCGGTGCCGGTGATGCCCATAGCGACGCCAATGTCGGCTTTCTTCAGCGCCGGCGCGTCGTTCACCCCGTCGCCCGTCATCGCCACGACTTCACCTGACTGCTCGAGGAGCGTAACCAGGCGCAATTTGTCCTCAGGGGCAACGCGGGCGATGACGCCAATTTCGGGAATCTGATTCATCAACTCATCGTCACTCATGGCTGCGAACTCAGCGCCGGTGATCGCCCTACCCTCGATGCCGAGCTCAGCGCCAATTGCGGCGGCGGTCGTGGCGTGATCGCCGGTGATCATGCGAACCCGAATCCCAGCGCTCTTGCACTCGGCAATGGCAGTTTTGGCCTCGGAGCGAGGCGGATCGACGATGCCGATCATCGCCAGCAACGTGAGGTTCTGAATCAGATCGATCAAATTGCCGTTGGCGTTGAAGGTTGCGGGGTCAAAGTCGCGCTGCGCCATCACCATGACTCGCTGACCAGCGGCGGCTAGGCGGTCGTTCTCGGTGAGGGCGAGGTGCCGATTCTCATCGGTGATAGCGACGGTGTCGCCGCCCGGCCCTCGGAATGTACCGCCGCGGGAGATGAGCACATCTGGTGCGCCCTTAACGAAGGCGCGCACGACTGGTTTGCCGGCATCGTCCGTCATCTGGTGGAAGGTCGCCATGAATTTGTAGGCAGCGTCGAATGGGACTTCGGCGATGCGCGGATACGTCCGCCGTGTCTCATCGAGGTCGAGTCCGCCCTTAGCCGCGAGCACGATCAACGCCCCCTCGGTGGGATCGCCGATTAACTGCTCACCGTCCAGCGTTGCATCGGCGCAGAGCGCCATCGGCAGCAAGTAGGGATCCAAATCATGATCGGCCCCGCCTGGCCGCGTAATTTGTCCCTGAGTGCTATATCCCTCGCCGGTGATCTTGAAGCGATTCCCCTGTCCAGGCACGACCAATTCGCGCGCGGTCATCTTATTGAGCGTCAGCGTACCGGTCTTGTCTGAGCAAATCGCTGAAGTCGAACCGAGGGTTTCTACCGCGGGAAGGCGCTTCATGATCGCGTTGCGCTCGGCGAGCGCCCGCGTCCCGAGCGAGAGAAGGGTGGTGACTACGGCCGGCAGACCGGTAGGAATGGCCGCGACTGCCAGGGCGACGCCGGTGATAAAGAGTTCGTCGAGCGACTGACCGCGCACCACCCCCACCGCCACGATCACGACCAGCGCAAGCGCGGCGATGCCGGTGATGACCTTCGTCAGCTCGTCGAGCTTCTTTTGGAGCGGAGTCTTATCCGTCTTGGTTTCGTTGAGCATGGCGCCGATATGACCAATCTCGGTGTTCATACCGGTGCCGGTGACGATCATCTCACCCCGACCGCGCGTGACAGACGTGTTCATGTAGGCCATGCAGGCGCGGTCTCCGAGCGGGACATCCGGTTTATCAATGGTCGCAATGTCTTTCGAAACCGGAACGCTCTCACCCGTCAGCGCGCCTTCCTCGATCTCGACGGTTGCCGCTACGAACAGCCGGCCATCGGCGGGCACGAGATTGCCTGCCTCCATCAGTGCGATGTCGCCGGGCACGATACCGGTGGCATCGATCTCTACAGGCTGCCCATCGCGGCGAACGCGCGCGATCGTCTTCATCATCCCTTGGAGCGCCGCCAAGCTCGCCTCGGCTTTTGCCTCCTGGTGCAACCCCATGACGGCATTCACCACGGTGAGACCGATCAGCACGAGCGTGGTGCCAAGATCGTGGGTGACGAGTTGGTTGATGATGCCCGCGCCCAGCAACACGATCTGCATCATGTCCTGGTATTGGCGCAGGAACGCTTGCCAGCCCGGTTCCTTCGGGGCGGTTTCCATCTGGTTCGGGCCGTAGCTGCTTAGTCGCGTTTGCACTTCGGCGGCGCTCAATCCCTTGGTCGGATCGACGCCCAACTTCTCGGCGATGGCGACCGGGGCCATGCGATACCAGGCCTCATTCTGTGCGCCGTTCTTCATTGCGTCTGCCATGCTGACTCCCTCTGCCCTGATTTCAGGCGCCGGTCATGTTGGCGTCCGCGTGGACGCGCCGGTCGGTTTAGCGGTCATTGGGCAATGGCTCGAACGTTGCTCATCCACTGCCCCACGGCTCTCTGCTTTCGCGGTGTGCTAACCATCTCGTGTTCGAACCACGCACCGAAACCCGAGATCGCAGACGGCGGTGTCGATTGATGCTGGTTGCCGCGCGGCAGGTCGATAGCGGAAGCTGTAGTTCGGGGCACATAGGTATGATCCGCCCTTGACGACCCTTCGTGGAAATGTCTGCCACGGCTGATGCGGATCAAAGCTCTCAGCCCGGGTGCCACCCCGCGGGTGAATCGTCGCGAGCCGGGTCTCGGCGAGGCCGTCTCGATGCTGTCGACGGTACCAGTCGTCCGTCCATTCCCAAACGTTGCCGGTCATGTCGTATAAGCCGTAGCGGTTCGGCGGAAACGAGGTGACCGGAGACGTTTCCACGAACCCGTCGTGAAGCAGGTTCCGCAATGGAAAGTATCCTTGCCACGTATTGGCCAACGCTTGGCCGTTGGGGAAGTCGGCGTTGCCCCAGGAAAAGACGGCCTGTTCGAGTCCCCCGCGGGCGGCGTACTCCCACTCCGCTTCGGTCGGCAATGTTTTGCCGGCCCAGGCAGCGTATTCCTGCGCGTCCTCGAACGCGATCTGAACAACAGGATGGTCCGGACGCTCGTCGACGGAGCTGCCGGGAAAGCGCGGAAGCCGCCAATAGGCGCCTGCCACGTAATCCCACCAGGTGGTGTAACAATCCGGTTGTATGGGACTGGACGGCTGCATGAAGACCCAGCCGCCCGGCTCCAGCAGTTCCGCGGTTGCGCCCGGATAATCGTCCCGCCTTCGTGGTCGTTCGGCGAGGGTGACGTAACCAGTGGCGGTCACAAACCGCGCGAACTGTTCGTTCGTGACCGGGGTGGGATCGATCCAGAACCCATTAACTGTCACCTGGTGGACGGGCTGCTCCTCAAGGTAGAAGTGATTTGATCCCATCCAGAACGTTCCTCCCGGGATCCAGACCATCGCAGGGTCTTGCCCAGGCGTCGGAGCACCCCATGGGGAAACAAGCGGTTGATGTTCGGGCGTGGTGACCGTTGCTGTCATTGCGTCTTCAGACCTCGCGCTATGCGATTGCCTTACCAGCTTGCCAGCTGGCATCTTGAAATCCCCTTAGTGCACGCGCCGAACAGGGCCTTCCTGGAAAGGTCTGCCGTCTCGAGACGCAGCGAGGCCTTCAGTACGTGCCGACAGGGGACCACCATGAACCTAGGTTGGACACAATCTGGTCGTATCGTCAGCAGTCCAAGGGCGTATTCGCAGATGAGGGTCGGCAGTGGGCTGTCATAGGCAACGAAAAATCGTTCCCGAGCCAATGCGGAGTCCGGGCCTACTTCCTAGTTGTCAGGCAGTGACTTGGTAGCTACAGTGTCGGCAAGTGCCATTAGTCCGCCGCGGCAGCGAGCGAGGATTCAGGGACGCCGGGACCTCGCTGTCCGTGCGGCAGGTCGCGCATGTCTGGCGGGAGAAGGTGCTCAGTCCGCTGTACGGGTCTGGGGAGGTGGGACGTGTTAACCGAACCTCAACCACCGCTACCAATGGATGGATTCGCTGATCCAGCTAGCCGGCTCTCTCTCCTTCGGACAGTGGTGATCATCAGCGCGAGTTGCTTGATCGCGCTAGCGATCCGGCTCGCCGCCGGCTTCCTCGTCCCAATTCTGATCGGCCTTTGGATCACGATTTTGTGTCTCCCGCTCACAGCCTGGTTGCGCCGCCGCGGCCTACCCCGCTGGGCCGCGATTACGATTCCGACCGCGGTCCTATTCCTGACCTCGGTGGTCGTCGTCTACTTCGTCGTCGCCTGGATCGCCGACCTCGACGATCAGTTACCAACCTACCAGGCCCGGATCTCGGAGCAACGGACCAACCTGAACGCGTGGCTGAATGACCACGGCATTTCGGTCCCTGAAGACCATGTTGACGAGCAGGTCAGCGCCAACGCGATTGTTTCGCTCGTGAAGGCGATTGTGCCGAGCACGCTCGCGGTGATTTCCGGGCTGGGCATGGCCTTCCTCCTCTTCGTCTTCTCGCTGATCGAGGCCGACGACGCAAAGCAGCGCCTTGAGGGTGCGTTGGGCGCGTCCAGTCCGCATTTGGCGCGGCTGCGCGAGTATGTGGATCTCGTCGCCAGGGCGATCCTCTTGCGGGCGGTCCTCGGTCTTTGCACAGCATTTGGCGATGGGATCTTGCTCAAACTGGTTGGGGTGCCGCACGTCGGGCTGTGGGTTGTCGTCTCCTTCGTCTGCAGCTTCGTCCCTTATATCGGATATTGGGTGGCGATGATCCCGCCACTGCTGGTCGCGCTGGCGACGCAAGGCGTTGAGGGGGCGGTTGCCGTCTTCTTCGGCTACTGGCTGATCAATGGATTTTTTGACAGCGTTATCGGCCCCCGCTTTCAGGGCAATCGCCTCAACCTCTCGCCGGCGCTGACCATCATCTCCGTCCTCTTTTGGGGGGCGTTGTTGGGTGCCGTCGGTGGCATGCTGGCCTTGCCACTCACGCTGGGCATCAAACTGCTCGTGCTCGACGCCTTCCCCGAGAGCCGCTGGCTTTCGCACGCCATCGAAGCAGGCGTGCGCTCCGAGACCACGGCGATCGATCCGTGACGACAGCCGTCCGTCAGATCAGTCCCAGTCGGCGAGCACGCTCGACCGCGTGCGTTCGGTTCGCGGCCGCTCATTTGTGGAGGATCGCGTTCATATGCTTCTTGACGGTCTTCTCGCTCTCATGGCGAGCCATGTGCCCCAGGATTGCAAGAATCGATAGCTCGACGAGTTCGCCGTGACGTTCGACCGCCTCGGACTGCCGGATGATGGACTCGATGATTGCCAGGGCGAGGTCGGCTCGCCCGTCGTGGATCAGGAACCGAACATACGTGAGCGCCTCGACTTGGCGCTCGAATTCGGTGAGCGGGACAAATCCCATCCGAAGCCACCGGCCCACATTCGACCAAGATCGAGCTGATCGGCCGCCATCCCGAGCCTAGCTTGCCAGGCCCCGATGGTTCTCACTTCCTGCTTATTGCCCAGTTGCGTCGCGAAGCCGAAGCCGCGCTCAAGATGGGCGAACGCCTCGTCGCGGTCGCCACTTCTCCACGCGAGCCGAACCAAACCGACATGGATCCGTCCTCCTTCTGGTGCTTCGAAGATCATTGGCCGCGTGTATTGGATTGTCCGTCCGAACAGTCTTGACAAATGATCTGATCAAACTAGAGTGGAAGAACCAGTACCGAACGCTACCGAAATCGACGGGAAGCGATGACGAGCATCGATTGGGCAGACAATAATCTCCCTATAGTTCCACAGGGTAGGAGGACTGTCACCGCGGCTGGTGATGCTCGCATCTCCGTTATGCTTGTCGACGACCATGACATCGTACGACGTGGTCTGCGTAGCATGATCGAATCCCACCCAAACTGGAGGGTTAGCTGCGAGGCGACTAACGGTCGGGAAGCAGTCTCGCTCGTCAGCCGGTACTTGCCTCAGGTGGTCGTGACTGATCTCGGCCTACCGGAGCTGCACGGGTTAGAGGCAATCCGCAGAATTCGCCAGGAGTCGCCGGCGTCTGAGGTGATCGTCTTCTCGATGTATGAGACGGAATTCCTTGTCCGCGAAGCAATCGCGGCGGGCGCAAAAGGATATGTCTTAAAAACCGATGCCGCGAGGAATCTGACGGAGGCCATTGAGTCGATTCTCGACCAAAAGCCCTACTTTTCATCGGCGGTCGCCGCGACGGTTTGGAACCTGGTGCGCCATCACGATGAACAAGTCGACCTGGTTGCTTCGTATCCGGTATTGACGTCCCGAGAACGAGAGATTGTCCAATTACTGGCAGAGGGTATGACAAACAGGGAGATCGCGGACACGCTCTCGATCAGCACCAAGACGGTCGAAACCCACCGCAGCGCGATCATGCGTAAGCTGGGCCTCAAGTCTATCGCCGAACTTGTTCGCTACGCGATGCGCAATGGCATGACTTATCTCTGATTCCTGCCGCCGCTCCCGCCTCTAGGAATGAGCGAAGGCCCACGTCTCCACGTAACAAATGCGGCAATGAAGCGCACAGTACAGCATCATCGACTGATATTCGAACACGCGCTTCATGCAACGGCAGATTAGGGCGCGCCCAGGAGAATAGTACTAGAACCGGTCGGTACAAAAGTAATGGGCCAGCTACAGAGTTTCCCCGATACTCCCAGTACCGCAATACCGATACTATGTATAAGTGCGAAATTCATGACTTAGCAGGCAGTAAGAAGGGCGATTCCTGACTCGCGGGATTCGTCGTTTGGTAGCCCTTCGCATGTGGTGCGGGAACATCATTACGGTCGCGACTCGAACGTCCGGCATTCCCGCTCATGTGAGTTTGTCCTCGACCTCTCGTGTCGCACAGTGCGTTCAGTGCTGCACGAGGCAGACATCGGCGCTGCTCGCCCACCGGACACGGTTTAGGAGAATGCGCCATGAATGCACTGATTGCATCGTCGCCACTTTCTCATGTGGACCCGGCACCTTCACGGTCCGGCCATCGGCCGTACACGACGAAGATCATCGCTCCCCGGCTGCGCCCCGACCTCGTGTTCCGAACACGGCTGATTGACGCAATTTCCTACGCGGACGCTCCGCTGACGGTAATCTGCGGACCGGCCGGCTACGGCAAGTCGACGCTTGTGACTCAGTGGATGGTCACGTCCGGCACGCCGACGGCGTGGGCGCAACTGGACGCACATGACAACGATCCCTGGGACTTTTTTCAGCTCATTGCCTCCGCGATCGAATCCATCGATCCGGAGGTCACCTCGAGCACCCGCGAGCTACTTGAAGAGTCCCCACCAGACGGCTCAAGTCATGAAATCCTCGGATCGCTCATGGAAAGCCTCTCGGCAACGACTCGTCAGTTTGCTCTAGTGCTAGACGACTATCAGGTCATCAACTCACCCGCGATTCACGATGTCATGAGGGATCTTCTGCTGCATTTGCCGCCTACCATGCGTGTCTTCGTGGTTAGTCGGACCGAGCCACCGTTTCAACTCGCCAGATTGCGTGGTCGGCATCAGGTTCTTGAATTGGGGCAGGACGCTCTGCGGTTCACCGGTGATGAGGCGCTCGAACTTCTGCAAAAGACGAACGGTCTCGAGGTGACTCCAGGGGACGTCGACTCGCTCAACGACCACGCCGAGGGCTGGGTTGCGGGTCTTCAACTCGTTGCCTACATGTTGCATGCGCAGTCGAAGGAGGGCATCCGCCAATTCGTCGCGGAGTTCTGCGGAAGCGTACGCTCAATCGAGAATTATCTGTGGGAAGAGGTCATCGGACGACAATCAACGGCGATCCAAGATTTTTTGCTGCGTACCTCGATCCTAGAACGCTTCACCGCGCCCCTCTGCGCCGCGATTACCGGGATTGAGGACAGTGATGCGGCGATCCGACATTTAGAACGGTCCAGTCTGTTTATCACGCCGTTGGATCATCTCGGTCACTGGTATCGCTATCACCATCTGTTCACCGACGTGCTCCGAGATCGCCTCGCGCAGGTGCTGTCCGGGGAAGAGCTGAACGAGCTGCACCGGCGCGCGGCAATATGGCTGGAGGAGCACGAATTCTTCGAGCAGGCAGCTAGGCACGCCATCGCTGGCCGGGATTGGGATCGGGCGGCGGGATTGTTGGAACAGATCTGCGGCGACCTGTATGAACAAGACCGCACGGCGACCCTATGCACCTGGCTGCAAGGGGTACCTCTTGCAATCCTGGAGCTCCATCCGAAGCTCGCGTTCTGGTTGGCCTACGCATTCAGCCGGATGGGTCGTTTCCAACTAGCTGCTCAACCGCTGCGAATCGCCGAGCAGGCCTGGGTCCGAGGCGGCGATCGCGCACAGATTGGTGAACTGCGGATCGTGCAAGCGCTTCGGAGTACAGCCCAGAACCCAGCAGATGCGATCGATTATGCCAAGGAAGCACGCGAACTTCTCGCCGACGACAAGTCTGGAGATTTGGCGGTCGCGGGGCTTGTCCTCGCCCGGGCGTACCTCCACGCTGGTGATGTCGCCGAGGCCGAACGAACCTATGCCATCGTGCGGAGTACTGTCGACAGCGAACAGCGCGGCTGGATCCAATTTGCTGAGATGACAGGGTCTGCGGACGTCCTCACCCAGCAAGGGAAGTTGCTGGAAGCGGCGGTGTTGCATCGACGCGTCATCAAGCTCACCGACGAACGACATGCGATACAAGGGCAGAGAGCGCATGGTGCGCTTGGATGGGTCTGCGTCGAGTGGAACATGCTCGACGACGGGGTGCGGCACCTTCGTTACGCGGACGCGCTGGCCGAGCGCACAAAATCGATGACAACCCAGCCTCTGGTCTGTCTCGCGCTTGCGCGCGCCTATTGGGCCTGGGGTGATGTTGAGGCCGCGTTCGACGAAGTCGAGCGAGCCGTAGAATTTGCGACCCAGATGGGATGCATGCAAGCGGCGCGAGACGCCCGCGCCCGCCAGGCTCGATTCTGGTTGGCCCAGGGGCGAGTCGCTTTGGCCCACCGCTGGGCGGACAGCAACGATCTGGATCCGTACCTACCTCCAGCCTACGACCGGAACAGTGAGTATTTGACCTACGCGCGACTCCTGATCGCCGACGAACTGCCCAACCTCGCGTTGACGATCCTCGATGCGACTGATGAATTGGCGGCAGCCCAGGGGCGGACCGCCGACCGTCTCGAGATCTCGCTGCTTCGCGCCCTGGCACAGAAATGCATGGGCGATCACACCGGGACAATCGTCGCTTTTCACCAAGCACTCGCTATCGGCGAGCCGGGCGGTTTCGTGCGCGCCTTCGCGGACGAGGGCTCGTCAGTCGTCCCGCTGCTGCGACATGCCACCACGCGTGGTGCCTTTCGAGATTACGCCCAACGGTTGCTCACGGCGATTGAGGGAGCTCCGGAAGCAGCGCTTGCGGCCCAAGGGGACACGATCGAGGCGCTCAGCGATCGAGAAGTCGAGGTGTTGAGACTCGTTGCGGCAGGGTTGCCCAACCGAGACATCGGACACCACCTGTTCATCACGGAGAAGACCGTCAAGAAACACCTCAGCAACATCCTCGGGAAGCTGCAATCGACGAACCGCACGCAAGCGGTAGACCAGGCCCGTCGCATAGGCTGGTTGTGAGGGTCTTCACCACGAGAAGGTCGGACTGGTCCGCGTTCATGACCAGGACGTGACGCAGCGCCGTGAGATTCACGAGGCCCCGATCGAACGCGTGCCAAATCGCATGGAACCAGTGACCAAAATCGGCCGCGCCAGAATCATCCTTGTATCAGGCTTACCCTAAGCCCCGCCACGTCATATTGGCCCAACATGAACAGCGGCAAAGGTGCAAAAATGTGTCAATCCACCCCGCTCGTGTGCCCAATCGAACCAGTTCCAGACGGGTCGCCGCCCCGCCAAACCCGCCCTGCTGATCGCGAATACGCCTTTGGTCGGATGACGCTACGTCTGTCCTCCGCTAGGCTGGGAACGTGTATCACCACATCTACATAGGTCCGAGCGAAGCGGTTTCTCCTAGGCATGCGAAGGAAAACACCGCATGCGTAAACGCTTTTTTGACGGTTACGGCCGCACGTCTAAATGATGGGATACGTTGCGACGGACGGATAGCTGTTGAACCCGGTCATGAACCGTTCGTCTAAAGCGCGCCACAACGACCAACCTCAGTGCAACGAGGTCAGCGGCGTTTGGCTTGTCCTAGGTCAGTGCAGGCAGATAACGAGCGCAAGCCGACCTGCGTAGCTGACCTCTGGTCAGCACAATGGACCGGGGTACGGAGGGGATGATGGCAGAGCAAGCGAAGGCCACATTGCAGAAGGGCATCCCATGGCGGCGCGGTCTCGCCTGGTGGGTTGTCGGACTCGAGGGCGCTCTTCTCCTGGCTGCCGGCATCTACGTCGTGGCGGCACCGGACAACGCGAAAGACGCGGTTCGCGTCATCATCGGCGCCTTCGTACTGGCAAACAGCATCGGGTCTATTTTGGCCGGCCTCCGACCATCGGCCCTGTCGAATCCCATTACGCCATATCGCATGCTGGCCGCTGGGGCTGGCCTCACAGTCGGGATCATCGTCGTTCTCCAGCCGTGGACCGTAAACATTACCGACAATGCCGCTCGGGTGATCCTTGCTCTCGGGCTCCTGCTGTACGGGGCCATTGGTCTAGCCGGCGCATACGCAACGCGGGCGGCCGGCGGAATGCGCCGTGGTCCCATCATCTTCGGCGCGTTGAGCGTGCTCTTTGCCATCCTGCTTTTCTATAACGTTCGCAAGGAAACGCTCGATATGCGCTGGTTTGGCTACGCGGCGCTCGCAGCCGGTGTACTGGTGTGCGGATATGCATTTGCTCTCTACAAAGCTCGGACGGTCACGCCGGAGGTTACCGACCCTGCGTCTGCCTCCGCGGAGGCGCCGCTGTGACCGGCCCCCCATTCGCCGGAACCGGCGGCCGCCGAGCTTGCCTCCTTCGACGTCCCGTCGAGTCACCACCAATCTGCCTCGACGGACGCCTGACCGTATGCCGCGGGGGCGTTCGTGCTCCCTCGCGGGATATGGTCGCCTTTGGCAATTCGTTCTTCTCCGTTCTCATTCGTTTTCCGCAGTTTTTCGCATCCTCCTTCTGAGTCGCCTAGACCCGTGACGGCTCTATCAACGCTACGACCATTGCCCATTTGTGGGCATGCCAACGCAGGCGCTTCGTCGCACAAGCTTGCGTAGCCTCGCTGATGAACGGCGGTTAGAGCCGTATCGAGCCGAATACTCCCTTCGACTCATGCGGCTAAGACCATCTCACCACTAGCGTCAATGTGGGACTCGCGGTAGAGCCCTTCAACCGCCGTCATGTGAAGGAGGAGCAAAGGAGGACGTTAGGCGCGGTCATGACCTCGAACGATGACGGTTTCGGTTTCACATGTCCAGTGATCAAGAAGGAGAGGACAGGATGATACGCAAGAGACGCGGAATCAGGAGTCTTGGTCGTGGCATCGTCACGCTGCTGATCATCACAGCAATCGCAGGGCTGATGGCGCCGACCGCAATCCATCCCGCCGCAGCTCAAGACACTTCGACCACCGTCGAAGTCCAAACGCGGGCGATGTTCTTACATGGCTCGCCGTCGCTCGGCAATATCGAAGTCAGCATCAACTGGGAAACGAAACTCGAAGAGTTCGGCTACGGTGACGCAAGCGACTGGATTGATATTCCACCGGGCGCTGTCGAAGTGAGCATGAACGCCGAACGACGCGGTTTCAACTACCTCGTCTACGATATGGTCTATCCCGCCCCAGCCGGGAACGACTACTACGCCGTCATTACCGAGCAACTCGTCCTCGCGGGGGCGTTCGATCGGAGTCCAATCCCCGACGGCGGTGCGCGCGTCCAAGTCGTCCAGGGCTCGGTCAGTCTTCCAGCCGTCAATGTTGTGGCGACGGGAGCGAATGTCGATTTCGCCACCCGGCTCGAATACCCTCGTACGTCAGAGTATTCCTCGGTACCGGCAGGCACCTATAACCTGGAATTCTCCCTTGCCGACTCTGGCCAGAAGGTACTCTCGGTCCCGAACGTCTCCCTAAGCGGCGACAAAGTCTACGAACTGGTCCTCATCGGCAACGCTAACGACAGCGGCCATCCGCTTGAGCTCAAGGTGCTCGAGGACAGCACCCAGCCTCTATCCGGCGGCACTTCGGAAGCTACGAGCACTCCAACCTCCTAATCGTGTGCTCCACGTGCGTCGCATTCCCGCAAGGAGCGGCGCACGTGGAACCGCCGGCGTGATCCGCTGAGCAGCTGCATGATGCCGACGACAGGCCGGATCTGATTCGATCGATCACTCGCTCGTTCCGATGTCCTGAAAATCGACAACATCCAAAAAGCCAAACGGAGAACCCCATGTCACGAATTCGGGTCATTCCGGCGCTCTTGCTCACGTTGGTTCTGATGACGACCGGCGTTCTGAGCGCGACTGCCCAAGATGCGACACCGAGCCCGATGCAAAATGCAACACCTCCCGCGGCGCAAGTTGTCCCCCCCGGCACCGAGGCGATGGGCGCCTCCTATTCGGATTGGGCGAAGAATTGGTGGGAGTGGTCTTTATCGTTCCCGACCGTCGTCAACCCCGGCGTCGATGAAACGGGCGCCGCCTGCGGTCTCGGCCAGCACGGCGACGTCTTCTTCCTCGCCGCGTCGACCTTCGCCAATGCTGGTCTGATCCGCACCTGCATGATCCCAGAGGGGATGGCGATCCTCGTCCCCGTCATCGGTGCAGACTGCTCAACCGCCGAGGCTGATCCGAATCATGGAAGCGATGCGGCCTCGCTGAGCGCCTGCGCGAAAGCCTTAGTGGACCAGATCACTGCAGCCATGCTCAACGTCGACGGGACGGACATCACACTTCTGGAATCCTATCGTGTCCAGACTCCGGTCTTTAGCGTCATCCTCCCGGAGGGTAACTGGCTCAACGCGCCGGCGGGTTCCGCATCAGTCGTGGCCGACGGCGTCTACGTCCTCATCGAACCGATGTCGGTCGGCAGCCACACAATCAGCTTCGGCGGCACCTTCCCCACCGGAGGCTCGCTCGTCGTCACGTACAACATCACGGTCGAAGCGCCATCGGTGCCGGCCGGCTAAGCGAACGCACTAGTCGTGACCGAAGAGTGTTCGTCGTGTCAGGAGCATCCTTCGCGGTCTCGCGATTGGCAAGGCAGCGACAGGGAGCAGGAATCGGCAAGCACAGTGCGGGCAGGAAGCCACTGTCGCCGAGCAACATTTAAGAGCGCAAGGGCGCGAGCGACCCTCGCCAACCAGTCAATAAGCAAGCGGAGAAACTACATATTAAGAGGTCGCAGCGCGATCTGCCCGCGCGTCGCGGCTTCTGTCGCACCGACTCTGACGGCGGCAATCCGGTTTGAGGAAAGAGGTTCTAAGCGATGAGCAAGTCGGCGCAGATGCTGGCGGCCGTCTATCCAGATGAGGAACACGCCGAGGTTATCCTGGACATGTTGGAGCGCATGCACCATGCGGGTACGATCAGCTTGGTCGACGCCGCTCTCGTGACGAAGGATGATCAAGGCAAGGTCCAGATCCAAGAGACAAAGGAACTGACGGCACGCAAAGGTGCACGACGCGGCGCCGTCATTATCGGCTCGATGGCGATTCTTTTCCCGCCCACGATTGTCGCATCCGCGCTCGCCGGTGGAGTCATCGGCGCTATTAGCGGGAAGCTGCACGATTCTGGGATCAAGAGCAAGCAACAACGCGAACTCGCCGATCACCTCGAGCAAGGAAAGGCGATCGTTGTCGCGTTGGCCGAGGACAAGTCGGTGGCGAAGGTGCAGTCAGCCCTAAAAGGTTTCGAAGGGGAACTCATCATCGCCGCCATCGACGAGGCCACCATGATCGAGATCAACAAAGCGGCCGTGTTCGAAGCCGGGCTGGACTGACAGCGCTTGTGTCGATGACGGCTACGGCACGGAGAGAGGATAGCGATTGTGGTTCAGTATGATCTCCACATCGGCGCCCACGTCAAGAGCAAGGACGGGAAGAAGCTTGGCTCGATTCAGCGGCTGATCGTTCACCCGGACACGAGGCGGGTGGATGGATTCTTACTGGGTAGAGGGCATCTCTCCTCGAACATGATTGTCGCTGTCGCCCAAGTGGAATCGGCCAACGCTGACAGCGTCATGTTGAAACTCGACGCCCACGCGGCCGAACTGTTGCCGGTTTTCATCCAGGAGCAACTCCTGAGATCTCCCGGCAATCTGACCTATTCAGGCAGGTGGGGAATGCAAGCCACCGTTGAGGGATCGGGAGAACACTCGGTCATGCGGTCTCCAGGCGGAGATTTTTCGACCATTAACTCCAATTCGTTGTTCGCACCGGCGCCGATCGGCATGGTGGAAGCGCAGAACCTCGACGACCTGCCGGAAAATAGCGTTCTGCTCAGTAAAGGAACCGAGGTCGTCGGCTCGGATGGCCGGAAGATCGGCCACGTCGACGATATCGTCGTCGACTCCGATCAGCGGATCGCCGGCTTCGTCATCAAAGCAGGTCACGTGTTCACTCACGACGTGCGCATCCCGATGTCGTCCGTCGCCGGGATCAGTCACGCGCACGTGCGCCTAAATGTCACGGCCGAGTCCGCGGCCCATGCGTCAGGGCCGGACCCCAGCGTCTGAGCGCGCTCATCCTTGCCAATCGGACGCCCGGGAGGTTGCCGCAGACGCACGGCAACGTCGACTGGTTTGGTGTCAATGTGTCGGGGCCGAGTTCAACTCCTCATTCGGCATTCGCCGTCCTCCCGTCCGCCGGTCGTCGTCCTGGTAAAGGAGCCTGTCATGGTAGGTAATCGTAGCTCCCGATTCGTCAAACTGAGTCATTCTGACTTCCTCATCGAATACGCGGAGGAGGATGTGCGCGGGCGCACGGTGCTCACAACCGATGGCGACCGGATCGGAAGCGTCGACGATCTGCTGATCGACAGAGAGGATCAGAAGGTCCGCTTTCTCGAGGTTGGCACCGGGGGTTTTCTTGGCCTCGGTGAGCGCAAGTCTTTGATTCCCATCGAGGTCGTAAGTCAGGTCGACGAGGATCACGTCGTCGTAGACCAGTCACGTGAGCACGTCGCTGCGGCGCCGATCTACAACCCACACGTCGTCCAAACGGAACCGTATTTGAGTGATGTCTACGAGCACTATGGCTTTCCACCGCCGTGGGTCCCGGGCGCCGAGACAAGGTAAGCATCTGACCTGCCGAGCCCCGCGGGTCATCCCCTAGTTCCAAATCCCACAGCGAGTTCCATCCACGCGTTTACGGCGGCGTTGTCTCAACGTGCGACCGGTTTCCTCATGTTCCATCCCACTTCTAAAATCTGGTCAGCGTGGCGCCCCCAAAGCCGCGCCTTGATGGACGAAGCGCCCACTTCGCGCAATTTGCCGGTTCTCGCCACCGAATACGCCCTTGGACCGATGCCGTTACAACTTGACACTTCATATATTCGTCGTGAGGTTTTTCACCGGTGTTGGGAAGCTGGGTTACAAGGTCAATCTGTCGGTGTCCAATCACGGGCTCGGATGTGCGCCGATCAGACGAGAACACGGCCGGTGGACTGAAGTATCGGCACGCAGGCGGTGCCTTGGGGCCACGGGAACGCGGAATCGACTCGTCGATTATCGGAAGGAGCTTTGTTGCTATGAGCACGCTCGCGGTGATCGCCTATCCCCAGCAGGATACGGCGGGTCAGGCGGCGGCGACGCTGTCTCGGATGCAAAAGGAATATCTGATCGAGCTCGAAGACGTCGCCTGGGTCACGAAAGCAATCGACGGGAAGATGAAGTTACACCAGGCAACCAGTCTCACCGGAGTCGCCGCTTCGGGTGGGGCACTGTGGGGTTTCGTTTTCGGTCTCCTCTTCCTCGCACCTATCGCCGGAATGGCCATCGGCGCCGCGAGTGGCGCTCTGGTTGGGCACTTCAGCGACATCGGCATTGACGACAAATGGATCAAAGAGGTCGCCAGCTCGATTCCACCCGGCGGTTCGGCGCTCTTTGTCCTTGCCCGGAACTCCCAGAACGAGCGAGTCCTCCCTGAGATGGCCAAGTTCGGGGGCAATGTGATCAAAACATCGTTGTCTGCTGACCAGCAGGCCGCCCTTGAAGACGCGTTGTCGGCGAAGGCCGCATAGCAAAGCAGAGACCGCTTCTCGTGGCAACGACATCCTCCGCTTTGGTATCCAGCCACCAAGGCGGGGATGACGGCCTCGGGAAGATCGTGGTCGGCCGCTTGAATTCCCGAAAGAGAGGCGCTGATGTTGCGGGATAGACACGTGGGCGGGGGGGCGGAACCACCGGCCCCTGCGGCCGGCACTGGTAATCGCTACCGCATGGTCGAGAAGCTAGTCTCCATCGGCGACGACTTCTGGATTCAAGACGACCAGGGACAGCGGGCCTATAAGGTTGATGGCAAAGCGCTACGCATACGCGACACGTTGGTTTTCCGCGATCCACATGGAAACGAAGTCTGCAAGATCCAAAAGCGGCTCGGCCGAATTCGCGAAACGATGGAGGTCGAAGGACCGGGCGGTCAGCGGATGGCCATGGTCAAGAAAGCCGCCATTACTCCATTACGCGATCGCTTTGTCGTCAAAGTTGGCGACGGCCCCGATCTCGAGGTGCAAGGGAACATCCTTTCCCACGAGTATCGAATCGGCAATGTGGCCACCGTCTCGAAAAAGTGGTTCCGGGTTCGCGACTCCTACGGTGTGGAAATCCGACCTGGGCAAAATGATCTCCTGATACTGGCCACGACTGTCTGCATTGACCAGATGACGAGTGACGTGGGGTAGCGCTCGCCGGACGGGCAGCGGGTGGGCACATTGCGCGGGCGCGAGCATGTGATCGCCCCCTGCGCATGAGGGACTCGTGACATGACGTATGGACCTATGCAGCTGATTGTTATCGGCTTCGGACACGCCGCGCTTCCTTTGGATTTCGTCAATCAGTTGCGCAAGTTGCGTGAGGCAGGCGTTGTGCGCTTGGTCGACGCGGTCTTCGTGGCGAAGGACGAGCACGACGAATTAACTGCAGTCAAGCAGTCCGATATCAGCAAGGAGGAGTCAGTACTCCTCGGCACAATCGTTGGCGCGCTTGTCGGCTACGGCGCTGTCGGGCAAACGGGCATCGAACTCGGTGCCGAGATCGGCAGCCTATCCTCAGAGGACGGGCTCTTTGGACTCTCCACGGACGACATCGACGAAATCGCCGATCGGATTCCGCGCGGCACGGCGGCGACGTTCATCCTGCTGGAGCATCTCTGGGCGATCGGGTTGAAGGAAGCCGTCCGTAACGCAGACGGTCAAGTTATCGCTCAGGGATGGATCACTCCGACCACACTCGTTGCCATGGGCGAAAAGATGGCGGAAGAGGCAGGAGTAGGCGCTCGCATTGGGTGACGACAGCACCACCTGGAGAGACGGATGCTTCGACGAGAGATGAGTTCGGTTCAATCAAGGAGGAGACTCCATGACGTGAGTCGAGTGGATGGTCGGAGCCACGTCCTTCACCCTGTACAACTTCTGCATTTTCACTGTCTGCATCCTCATCTTCGATAAGGGCAGCTGGGTGCCGGGAATCACTGAAACCTTCCTCCCCATTCTTTGGCTCATCGATGCAAACCTTCTGGCATTGAAATCCAGTCGCGAGAACTTCTCCTCCGCTTTTCAGTTCGCGAGCCCCGCCACAACCGGCGGCAGCCCCGATCGCGGCAACTTCGTAGTCGCGCTCTTGGCGAACAAGGGAAATCCGGCGCTCACGTTCTAGTGACCGATCACAACCTCGTTCGCCGTCTTTCCGGCGGTCTGACGACGGTTCGAAGAACCGCCGCTTTACGCCGCCCTGTCTTCATCGATCGTAGGCGGTATCGAGGTGAAGACCCAATTGAGCAGAGAATCGAAATCTCCGGTATTCGACGCGATCCAACAGGGGCCAACGACTATCCAGCCGTTAGCGGTACGCAAAGCAGCTGTAAGAACCGCGATGATCGGTGTGATCTTCTCAGTTCTTTACCTAGTCACCTTCTTCATCATCAAATCGCGCTTGCCTCCCCTCGGCGCGACGGACCAGGAGTTGATCGCTTTCTACGGCGATCCGACCAATCGGCGTATCCTCATTGCCACGGGTCTCTACCTCGTCCCCTTCACCGGAATTGCCTTCATCTGGTTCATTGTCGCGTTGCGAATGTGGGTGACGGCTAGTTCCCCTCGAGAGAACGTGATCTTCTCCAACATCCAATTGGTGAGTGGCATCATCTTCACCACCCTCTTCTTTATCGGCGGGGCATCGATGTCCGTCATCGCCGCCACCATTGAACTCTCAGACGAGTCAATCGATCCTGTGGTCGCCCGGCAGTTCCCCCAGTACGGATCTATCATCCTCCTCGTCTTCGCGATGCGCATGGCGTCGATGTTCGTCCTGGCGACGTCAAACATCGGACGAACTACAGGAATCCTTCCGAGGTGGTTCGCCTACCTCAGCCTTGCAGTGGCTCTGGGTCTGCTGCTGTCGCTGTCGCTCAGCACCTGGCTCGTCATCGTCTTCCCCACATGGATCCTTGCGTGTTGCGCCATTCTGCTCGACCGCACCAGAAAGATTCCGCGCGACCTCATCGTACTGGGATCCGGCCAGGCAACGGAAAGCCTTTCAAGTCACCCCGCCGTGGACCGATGAGGTGGCGCCCTGTCGTCGTGGTCCCGGGTCGGCGACGCTATTCGACATCACGCCCTTCTCGCCCATCGCGCGACGTTCTTCATTTGAACCGGCCAGGACTTTTCACTGCTGCTGTCAGGCAAATACTCCTTTGGTCGCTTGGCGCTACGACTCGTGATTGGCGAGGATGATCGTGCAACCTACGGCTACGGCGCGGTGGTCAGGAGGTTGCCCGCCTGGGTGCCGGGTCACAACGTCTCACGAAACCGCCTCCCGCGGGATCTGACGGCCCTCCCCCCCTGGCGCTGACCGGGAGAGCTCTTTCCGTCGTTCAGCAGGTTCAGTGCAGCACGCCTTCCTGAGCACGCTGAGCGCTCGTGAGAGACCCCTCCCGGTGGGTGGCGCCGATTGAGTGACACAGCCGAGGGCAGCAGCCGGTCCCGCACCGGCCACCACGGCGAGGAAAGCACCATGGCGAGCAAAAGCAAATCTCAGAAGACGAGGACCGGTGAAAACGACAGACACCACTTAGACGACGTCGCCGCCACATCGGATCTGTCTGCGGCGGCGAATTCTTAGAACCTTATGCGCGGTCACGCGCTTTCGCGAACGTTGCGCCAGATATCAGCACAGGTAAAGGGTTTCCCGGCAGAATCGGATTGATCCAAGGAGGTGGCACGTGTCCCTAGGACCCATTGAATTCCTCGCACTCAAGTTCCCTGGCAACGAGTTTCGGGGAGAGATTATCCCTGCACTCGGTGACCTCGTCGGGGCCGACACGATTCGCATCATTGATCTCTTGTTCGTGCAGAGGGCCGCAGACGAGACTGTGCGCGTGATTGAGTTGGCCGATCTCGGGGAGGACGACTATCTGGCCTTCGAGGAAGTCGTCTCCGATGTTTCTGGGATGCTGAGCCACGACGACGCGCGGCAGATTGCGAGCGCACTCGAGCCTAACTCCTCGGCTGCCCTGTTGCTGTTCGAGAACGTCTGGGCTACCCGCTTTGTCGAAGCTGTGGCCGACGCAAAGGGTGAGGTGATCGTGAGCGAACGGATTCCACGGGCAATGATCGCGGAAATGGTGGCCGAGGCGGCCGCAGCATAGGCATAGGTGCGCAACGTCGAAGCGCTGCGCGACAGGAGGAGACGCAAATGTTCCGAGCGAGACCAATGCGCAGAGGTGGACTGGTAAGGGCGGCAGCCACGACGGCGGTTGTGGCCGGAACGGCCACCGCGGTTAGCGGTAGGGTGGCTCGGCGGCAGGACAACAAGTATCAGGAACAGGAACAGGAAGCGATGGCGCAAAACGCCGCATACCAATCGGAACAGGACATCGCGAACCTACAGGCACAGGTTTCAGCCTTGCAATCCCAGCAGGTCCAGGGCGCCGCAATGATGGCGCCGCCCGCGGCCAGTCCGTCCACCGCCGGCAGTGACGTCATGAGCCAGCTGCAGCAATTGGCTCAGATGAAGCAGGCGGGCGTGCTGTCCGATCAGGAATTCCAAGCCGCGAAGGCGAAGTTGCTGGCTGGATAGGCTTCGCGCGACACCATCGGCGAAGTTCATCGTGGTGACTTTTCGAATCGACTCCTCCTTCCGGTGGATCGAAAAGCGTCGATCTTCTCAGAGCAAGCAGGCGTGAACGAGGCGAGCGGAGGCAACCATGGAAACCATGAGCAATTGGAAGCTCATTTGCGTCTGGATCGCCTGCGTCATCCTCGGCGGAATTGCCGGTTTTAGCGCCGGATATATCCTCTGGAAGCTCGGCTTCGAGCTAATCGGCAGCGCTGTCGCCCTTGTCGGGGCAGGCGTAGGTGGGATTGTGGCGTTCTTCTGGTTTCTCCAATGGTCGGAGGATCGCCGAGGCTGACGTGCCACACGAAAACCGGAGTGCCATCTTCCTCTTTGTGACACGAGCACCGACCGCCTTACCCGGCAGGTGCCAATGAAGGAACAGCGAAATGGCAATTCTCTTCGCGCTCGTTTATCCCGACATCTCAACCGCTGAACAGGCTGCGGTCACGACGCATGGAATGGCCGAGGCGCATTACCTTGACATTCTCGATTCCTCGCTCATCACCAAGAATGCTAAGGGGAAGATCGAGCATGTCGGCGAACATCACACGGTACGGACTGGGGCCGTGGCTGGTGCCCTCATTGGCGGGTTTACAGGACTTCTTTTCTTCGTACCCGTAGCCGGAATTGCGGCCGGTGCGGCGTTTGGTGGCTTAATAGGCAGATGGACAAAGAGCGGAGCCAGCGACGACTTCACGAAATTCCGCGAACAGGTGAGCACCGATCTCCAACCTGGCGGAGCGGCACTCCTGTTGCTTTGCGAAACGGATGCTCGCGATCGCGTGATCCACGATCTGGGCCGGTACGGCGGAATACTCCGCTCGACTGACGTGTCCGAGAAACAGCTCGCCGAGATCCAGCAAGAAATCAACAAGGTCGCCGCAGTGAGCAACGAGTCTCCGTAATACTGAACTCACCGCAAAGCCAGGACCGCGAACGTCGCTTCACGCATTCGGCCAGCATCGAGGACATCGCGCTCGACATCCGCAGGATACTGGAAGGAGTACGTGCAGATGTGCTGTATCTTCATGGCACTACTGCTTCTCGGACCTCGGCTGAGCGGCGTGATCTGGTGGCTGGCCGAACCAGGCCGTTGGGATAAGGCATTCAGCTCCTTCGTCTGGCCCTTGCTCGGTCTCGTCATTGTGCCGTGGACGACGCTGATGTACGTCATCGTTCACCCCCATGGTCTTAGCGGAATCGATTGGTTGTGGTTGGGATTGGCGATGCTGGCGGACATCGCGTCATACGGGGGTGGCTACCAGAATCGTCAGCAAGCGCCCGGCTATCCATACGTCAACACCGCTTGAGTGGCTTCCCAGATTGATGTCGAGAGCGTTCGCGTAGCCCATTGCCTCGTAGGGTACCTATCGCTTGACCGGGTGCCGCTCGAATTCGACACAATGATGCCCGACGAAGCCGTTGCATCGAGGACGTCAACAGGCTCGATGTAAAGAGTTGGCCCGCGCACCGCAGCATGATCCGTCGAGAAGGTCGCAATGGAAAACCTGGACGAGTTTCTGGCCAGCCGAGAGATGATCCTCCGATTGATCGTGACGAGGAAAGTGCTGCTCGCAGCAGCTCACGCGAGTAATGTGCTGGCGCGGCATCGACAAAATCAGATGGTGGCTCCTCATTGGCGTCTCCTGAGAAGTGCTGAGGGAATATGTCTCGGCTGGATCTCACTGGGATTTCATCGGGGGGCGCGGTGGGGTGGATTACGCCTCGGAATTAGGACCCCCAAAAAGCGCCTTCGCTCTGCTGCCTTTCGACGCTTGCCAAGGCTTCCCATGTGAGATGTGTCGAATCGTCATGGTCCGACGTCTCAGAGTCATAGCCGCCAAGAGCCAACTGTTTGTTCTCGTGCAGTCGCATCCTCTTCCCGATTGGATCTAGTCATAAGCGCGGCATCACCGAAACTCTTTCGAAGACAGTCTCGGCGTCCGCGAAGCGTTAAGTCTCCAAGTCGCGACGATGGTAAAACTCGACCGTCACCTGCTTTCGCAGCGCGAACTCACGGCGATTGTGGAGAAGCAAGGCTAGTGCCGGCAGCCCCCAGTGGGAGGTTCCTGGCCAGCGCACGTTGCCCCGGGATCGCAGCCAAGCCAGGCAGCCGACCTAGTTGTCACCTTGCGAATGAAGCGATGCTCCGAGGGTACTTTGGCTCGTACTGCGCGCCTGATTGCTCGGTAGGTGGTGCAACGTGCCGGGCAGAGCGTCATGCTCCTCGGGAGGCTTAACACGCCGGAACATTGACAGTAGGAGCAGGTCGTAGATGCCTTTGAGTGTTCCGCCAATGACAAGCGGCCAGCCAAACGTTGAAAGGCCCAAGAGGTAGCCGGAGAACATCGGACTGGCAGCCGCCGCGAGGCTGCGCGGCACATTGGTCACGCTTGCCGCTGCCGGCCGTTCCTCCGGCGTGACGACTGCCATCACGTACGATGTCCGCGCCGGCACGTCCATTGAGGACAGCAAGCTCCGGACGAGCAGCAGCGTAACCGCTAGTGGCAGAGAGGGCATAAGAGCGGCGAGGATGAGGAAGCAGTTTGCAGGCAAATGCGTGTAGACCATCGTTTGAATAAGGCCGATCCGTGCCGCAAGGCGGGGAGCGGCGAGTTGCGAAAACGCGTTACAAATTCCCGTCCAGAAGAAAATTGTGCCAGCCGTCGCGACCGAAAGATCGAACCGTTCAAAGAGCCAGAGCGCCAGCAGCGACTGGACGACAAAGCCGCCCCCAAACGAGTCAAGGCTGAACAGCGCGGCGAGACGATAGACAATTCCCCTCGATGCCTCAAGCGGTTTGCCGGTTGGCGCTGCGACCGTTTCGATCGAGGGCGACAAGGCTCCATAGTAACGCGCGGCAACGAGGCCGAGAAGCGCATAGACGACGAACATGCCGCCGAGGGCGTTTGTCGACGACCAGCTTGTGTGGTTAACCAGAAAATCGGGGAGACCAGCAGCGAGTGATCCGACAGCTGCGACCAGAGCGCCGACGAGGCTATAGCGAGCGTAGAGTGCGGTTCGTTGGGAAGCGACCACGGTATGAGCCATGAGGGCTTGTTCCGTGGGTAGAAAAACGCTTACGTCGCCAGATGAGGGATTCATTGTCCCAATAAACGCGATAACCACCAGGGGCCAAAACTCGTGGACGAATGCGAAGGCGAGACCAGTCACGACCATTAGCGCAGACACGCGAAGGAGAAGCTTCCGCCGCGGCAGGCGATACGCCACAAACCCCACAAGAAGCGTAAGCACAGCAGAACCCGCAAGAGTCGCGGTTGTGATTGCACCAATCTTGACGGCGCCGAAGCCAAGCGTTGTCAGATAAACCGGGAGTAAAACGCTGACAAAACCGTCCCCAAACGCCCGCACCGCGCGAGCACGAAGCAGCAGTGCGGCGTCGTGAGTAGCTCCCTCGGGAAGTACGTGAATGCTGCCTGCCAACCATGTAAGCCTGGTCATGACTGCCGCGCTCGTGAGGTCGTTGATCCATCTGCTTCAATCATAGGTTTCCTGTCGCGTTCCCAGTTGCATCCAGGGTGACAGTAGCAGAAAAAGACGTCCCCTCCTGTACCGCCTCTGCAATTTACGCCAAGCGCCAGGGGATCATCCAATCCCAGGTCGGCTCAACGTACGAAATCCTCGTTCTTCATCGGTTGGTTCCAACCTAGGGGCCATGTGCAATCCCTAGCGCAGGCCTACACTGGACCCGGGTTGGCGCATAGAGCTGTCCGCGATCATCACTTTGCGTGCTATCTCACTGAGCTGATCAGGCACTTGGGAAGGGAAAGATGACGATAACTGACATCGCCGCGTTCTTCGCCAAGTGGCGCGGCATCCAAGTCTCCGAGCGCCGGGTCGCCCGAGCACACTTCATCGACCTCTGTGATGCGCTCCGTGTCCCACGACCTAGTGACCTCGCGGGCGACGCGTATTGCTTCGACCCAGGTGGCGGTGGCTGGGCGGACGTCTGGTATCGCGATCATTTCGCCTGGCAGTACCGCGACCAATTCGTGTGGAAGTTCCGGGCCAAGCCCGCCGACATGGAGGCCGCCTGCCAGCACCTGCTTCAGCACATTGACGCCCTTGAGCAGCCGCCGTTCCTGGTCATCTGTGATGGCGCGCGCTTCGCGATCCGCACAAACATCCCGAACACCGAACCCGAGCACCGCCAAATTGACTGGGACGACCTGATGGCCCCCTTGGACTCCGACATGAATGACTACCTACGCAACCTCTGGCTGAACCCGGAGGCGATAGTAGAAAGGCACCTGGGGTTGCGGTTTATCGCCGTGGGCTGGGTAGGTCGGCACTGTGTTGCCACGCTCAACGACTACGACACCTTCCTCTGCGGGCCGGCCATCGACATCCGCATCGATCCGCACGATCCCGCCACCTCGATCTTCATTGAAAGGTCGTACCGCGGACGTATGCGCTCGCTCTGGGTGAGGGATACGGTTCCCCTCGGCACAGCCGCGACGATCGTCGAGTTTTGCGAATCAAGCGGGGTCATCTTGTGCCAACAGGCGACGGTCGTGGGCGGCTAGCGGTTGGGGTTCAGTCCAAATATGGCAAGCCTGGTTTCGCCTATGCCGCCCGATTACCTCGAGTTTGCCATTGATCGGCACTCCTTCGCACAGCCGGTCTAAGTACAAGGTCCGCTACCGAAGCGAATTTCGAGGGCCAGGCGATTGAAGGTCTTCCTCCGGCGGCGTCTCTTTCTGGAAGAAATGGAGCGGCAGCAAGTCAAAAATCGCCTTCAGGGATCCACCAATGATGAGCGGCCAACCGCAGGTGGTGACATTGAGAAGCGCTCCGGAAATAAACGAACCGATCGCCGACGAGAGACTGCGCGGGAGAAGGGGGACTCTCGGCATGGTTTTGCAGGTCTTCGAAGATCGCTATTGAGCGCAATCCCAGCCCTACGTCCCTCGCCCTACGCATCAGGGAGAGGGTCGATCGCCGGACGAGAACTCCCCTCACTCCCCCAGGTATTCCGCTCCATGCTTTTCGAGGTAACGATCGATCAGGCGGCGAGCGATGCTGATTTTGCCAGGAAGTTTCGGCAGGGTCGTGGGAGTGAACCAGGCGGCGTCGATGATCTCGCGCTCGTCAAGCTTGATCTCGCCACTGTCGTACTCGGCGAGGAAACCAATCATCAGCGAATGGGGAAATGGCCAGGGCTGGCTACCGAAGTAGGTCACGTTCTTCACGCGCACGCTGACCTCTTCAAAGATTTCTCGCTCGACAGCCTCTTCCAACGATTCGCCGGGCTCCACGAATCCGGCGAGCGTACTGTAGACACCGGCGGCAAAATTCACGCCACGCGCGAGCAGCACCTCATCACCGCGCTCGACCAGCGTGATCACCGCGGGCGACAGGCGCGGGAAGCTGAGCAAGCCGCAAGCGGGACAACGCATCGCCCGCTCTCCGGTTGCGCGCTCCGTCGGCGTCCCGCACCGGCCGCAGAAGCGATGCGTCCGTTCCCATTCGAGCATTTGGCTCGCCCGGCCGGCGACGGCGAAGACCGGCTCGCTCACCAACCCATAGAGCGCGCGCAGCCCCTCGAATCGGAGACCGGGCGGCGGTTCGATCTCGGCCGGCACTTCCACCGCGTACGCGGTCTGTCCGGTCAGCAGGCCGAGGAATTGCTGCGTCAAAATCTGATCGGTCAAGGCAGTGAGCCGGGAGGCACGCGGGATCGGAGAAGAGTCGTTTTCGACGATCAGCACCTCGCCGACACGGAATACGAACCACCACGCGTCGTCTTCGGGCTCCTCTGGTTCTAATCCCGAAATGAACATGCGGTCCATGCCTGCCCTTCATCACCGGCTTTCTGCCGATTCAGAATTGTGCGGTGGAGCGGGCATGAAGAGGCGCGCGGGAGCTCGTCTCCCGCGCGCCTCAGGCACATCACGTTAGTCTAGGCGATTTTTTTGGCCGGACCAGCACCCAGAAGGCATAGATGAACAGCGCGGCGAGAATGCCGACACCGACGCTGATCGCGAGCGCCCTCGAGTCAAATTTCGAGGGCTGGGTAACTTGACCGACGACAGCCGCCGGGGTCGCTGATGGACACGGGGTCGGACTGGCGGCCGGGCTGGCAGAAGGGCTCGCCATGGCGGTTGCTTCCGGCGTCGCCGCTCCAACGGAGAACATGTAACTGCCGGAGGCTTCGTCGCCGTCTTCGGCTGAAGTAGTAGTCCACTGGACGGTGTAGACGCCGTCCGGCAGATTCGGTCTCAACGTGACAGTGACATGCTTATGCTCCGGGTCGTTGAGGTCGATGGCGGTGTCGCGAAGGTCGACCCTCGCGCAATCGGTGCCGAACACCGCCATCGATAACCCCTGGCTTTCGACCTCTTCGGCGAACCAGATCTCGAGAATTTGGGGCGCGGCGGCGACGGTACCATTGATCGGTGGATCTGCCCGAGCCGGTTCCGCATGGGCGGACACCAAATGGGCCGGCGGCGCCACAAAGAATAGCGCCACGAGCGCGAATACCAGCCGAATCGATGGACGCTTCACATTGGTTCCCCTATCTTGGCTTCTACAGCTTTGCGTCAGCTCGGGCGACGGCAGGCCGTCGCGACGTTTGACGACGAGCGGATAGTGCGCGCTGGACCACCAGCAGACCGCTTGCTCCAGCGATTACCGCGAGCAGCATACCGCCGATCAGCATGCCGGCGCCGTCAGCACCGCCACCTGTGGTCACGCTACCAATCGCGTTGCCGGTCGAAGTCGAGCCGGACGCTTTCGGGAATTCATATTGAGCGCGGTCGATCACAGAGGAGAATCCTTCCGGCGACGACGTGAACGTCTCGTCGATGGCCGTACCCTCGATATCGCCGTAGATGTGGAACGAGTAGTCGCCGGCAGCCATCGGGAAGAACCACGCCTCGTACGCCCCCGGCGCGCCAAAGGCGGGCTCCAGTGTCAGATCCATCTTCTGATCGCCGTAGATGACCTCGGCCTTCAGCGTCTTTTCCAGACCTTCGACCGGCGTCCCTTCCACTTCCTCATCCGAAGTCGGAGTCGGCGTCCCTCCCGTTGTTGCACTCACCCGTAGATCGAGACCGTTTTTCACGGTTGTGAATGCGGGCTCGTCGAGAAACCCGACAACCATCGAGTACTTGCCACCGGCGACGTCCCGATGCTCGTGCGCGGAGGCCATCGCCGGGACAAGCGCGAAGACTGCCGCGACCATCAATCCGGCTACCCAGAGCCTGTTCAACCGCTGCATATGCTGGTCCTTTCTGTCGATCGGGCGTTCCTGGGATGAAGGTCAAACAGGTACAGAGCGCGGCGGAGGCGGCTCAGGCGCGGGCAAGCGTCCGATGAGCAAACTCACGCGCGTCGCGATCGCTTGTGTGCCACACGCGGCGACGATGAACATCGCAAGCAGCATGGTCAGCGCGATGCCCGCCCCCCGCTCCGCGGGAGATCCCATCTCAGAAACGGACGGCGTATCCGGCGCAGAATCAGCGTTCGCGCTCACTTTTGCATCTTCCGCGTGGCGCGCGTGATGGGCCTGATGCCCATGGTGGTCGAAAGCGTCCGCATCGCCCGACATCCAGAATTGAAAGAGGGCATGAGCGTGGGGCAACTCCGCGCCGCCGCGGTAATCGACCGGCATGCTAAGCAGGCTCAACGCGGCGAACAGCGTCAACAGCCTGCCTGTTTGATGCGCTAGAGATGTCAGCCGGCTCCACATCACAGCGCGCGGCTCCCTGGTACGCCAAATACCCGGGAGGATGGTAGCACGGCGTTTCAGCATGCCTTAGATGAAGGATGGATTTGCGGAAGGCGTGCCCGGTTCCGCTTGGTCGCAATACGTTTGCGGAAACGGATGACCACTCTTCGGGACATGTAGGGCATGCTCGCGGTGAAGACGGCAGTTGCCGATGGCAAACCGGCTCGAATGCGATCCCAGGCGCACGCCATGCGCCCCCGCGAGTCAACGCCGATCGCGCAATCAGGCCATACGTCTGGTCGCGTGAATTCCTCTAGTTGTGGATCTCCACCCGGGTGCCGATGGGGGCCCAGCCGTAGAGCCATTCGGCGAAGTCCATCGGCAAATTGACGCAGCCGTGGCTCATTTGATAGCCGAAGTTGTTGTGCCAATACGTGCCATGGAGGGCGTGGCCAAAGTCGGTGAAGTACATCACCCAGGGTACGTTCGGCACGTTGTAATACTCGCCGCCGATGACCCCTTCCATGGTCTGCGATTCGAGTTTGACAAGGATGTGAAACGTTCCTGTCGGCGTTTCAAACCCGGGCCGACCCGTGCTGACATAGGTTTCGCTGATGACCGTGTCGCCCTGATAGACGATCAGATATTGGGTGCTCAGGTTGACGTCGATCCACTTCTCGCCGGTCGCGCTCGGCGTCGGCGTCGGAGGCGGGGTAAAGAGCGCTTCACTATAGACCGGGAGATTGCCTTGGCCGATCGGGTCGGTGGAGATGTGGAACCGCTTGGCGAGGACTTGGCCGAGTGCCACGAGCCAGGGATCGCTCCCTTGCTGCCAGGCAAGCTCGCCCCGCTCGAAAACTTGATAGGTCGTTCCGTGAATCGTGAATTCTTCGCTGATGGGATTGCCGAGATATTGAACGCCCCCAGTCGCTTCCCACAGGCTCTTGAATCCGCTGGAAATCGTGTGGCCGGTTTCCGGAACATACACCCACGAATCGGTTGACGCTTCCTCGGCAGTCTTGGCATCGACCGGCCACCACGCCCGCACGACGTCCGCCGCCTGGCTGACAGCTTTATCGTGAGCGTCGCCAAACGTTGGCAATCTGGCCACGACATATGGCCGTAGCGCCTCGCCGATATTGCCGAGATGAACTACGTAGCCGTCCGAATCATCTGGCCAGTATTCGAACCGGGCATATTGATAATACTGAACGATGTGATCGTTTTCGGTGAGTTCCGACGAAATCGGGTTGCCCCACATCGACGCGCCGCCATTGGCTCGCCAGAAGTCGAGGAACACGCCGTCGATTGAGTGACCGGTTTCGGGAATATAGACGGTGCTCGGCGGGGACCAATTGGAAGCGGGCGCGCTCAACGCCGGGGCTGCACTGTCGGTCGTCTCAGAGGAAGCGTCGCCGTTCACGGGCACGATGGTGTTGTCATTGCTGTCCTGGGCGAAGCCCTGGGTCGAGCCAAATGGATTGAGCAAGAACCCGAGCAATGCCACAAGCGCAATGACGGCAACAAACCGCGGTGCGAACCTCTGCCTTTGGCCCCCGGCCGTCGACCGTCCCACTGTTTGCGTCTCTTTCTGCTCGCCTCGCGCCATCGCGATCGCCAGCCACTCCATGCGGCCGATCATCATGTTGATTCTGTCAGTCCCACCGCGCGAATTCTGATCATTTCTACGCTCGCGCCAACCGTTTGGTTCCGCTTCGTTGGGTACTGGCGCACGTCGAATGCGCCCGGCGATTCACGCAGGGCAAGGGCACGCATCAAATTGCTCGATTGACGTCTACTCAGACCATGTATTGCATCTAAACCAATACCACCATCGCTGGCATTTCGCTAGGTGTGCCAACATGTCGCAGCCCCGTTCGCCCAACCGACCGGAGTCACGTTCGTCTTCGTCATTGTTCAGGATTCCTCATCGTCTTGACTCTCTCTAGCCCGTCGGCACCGCAAACCTTCATTCTGAACACTTCCTCACCCCATCATCCTGCACGCCCTTCCCCGTCATCCTGAGCGCCCCCTCCGCCTGTCATCCTGAGCGATAGTCGAAGGATCTGTGCTTGCCTACCACCTTCGAGTGGAAAAGCCAGATGCTTCGCTCTGCTCAGCATGACGGGGTGAAGTGGTCAGCATCACCGAGCGGGCACTCGGCAGGAAGGGGCAAGAGTTAAGTATCGTCAGGCGAGGATGCAGCTCATCCCATGCCAGAGGTGGCAGCGAGCGAGTCGAGAAAGAGTGTCGCCAGCACCAAGACCACTTGCCGCTTCGACATCATTAGCGCAGAGCGAAATTGAGGCTGATGTCGAGTGCGGGCGCAGAGTGCGTGAGCGCCCCAACCGAAATCAGGTCGACGCCGGTTTCCGCGATTGCGCGCACCGTCTCAAGTCGGACGTTTCCGGACGCCTCCACTATCGCCTTGCCGGAAACGATGCCGACGGCTTTCCGCATCAACTCGAGGTCCATGTTGTCGAGCAGGATGACGTCGGCCTTGGCTGAAACGGCTTCACGCACCTCATCGAGATTCGTGACCTCAACTTCGATCTTAAGGGTGTGCGGTGCACGTTCGCGGGCTTGGGCGACCGCCTTGGCAATGCGCTCGGGACCGCCGATCGCGGCGAGATGGTTGTCTTTGATCAGCACGCCGTCGGCCAGACCGACCCGGTGATTGTGACCACCGCCGTCGCGGACCGCCGCTTTTTCGAGAATGCGCAGCCCCGGGGTGGTCTTTCTGGTGTCGACGATCCGCGCCTTCGTGCCGCCGACCGCTTCGACGTAAGATGCCGTCAACGTCGCCACCCCCGAGAGGCGCTGCAGGAGATTGAGCGCGACGCGCTCGGCCATGAGCAGACTTCTCGCGTCGCCGGCCACTTTGGCGATTGTCGTACCCGGCTCAACCTTCGCGCTGTCGAGCACGTGCGCGCTGAATGCAATCATCGGGTTGACCCGGTGAAACGTGAAGGCGGCGACATCAAGGCCAGAGACAATGCCTTTGCCTTTGGCGATGATCTCCCCTTCGGCGTGGGCGCCCGCGGGGACGGTAACGAGCGTCGTCACATCGCCCGTGCCCACATCTTCGGCCAAGGCGAGATCGACGATCGCCTCCCAACCGGTTCGCACCTCACGGCTCGCGGCAATCATGTCCTTGGCGAGAGGCACGCATCGCTCCTTGTTATGGGGTGAGTTGCGGCGGCCCGGTCGCCTTCGGTCTGGGCGCGTGCCAGCCGAGGCGATAGCGGAAACCACCGTCCGGCGTTGGGCGGCGGCCGACAATCTTGAAACCACACGCCTTGTAAAACTCGGCGCACGCCTCGTCGGCTTCGACGGCCAGCGGGCGCCGTCCGGATCGGCGCAAAGCGTCGCGCAGACATCGCTTGGCGAGGCCTTGCTGGCGATGATCCGGAGCCACGGCGAGCAGGGCGATTTCGTTCGTCATGCCCGCCTTGCGCACCGCGATCACCGCAGCCAGCGAGCCCTCGATCTCGATGCCAGACAGCGTGGCAGATGGATCTGCCCGCAGCGACGCGATGTGTGCTCGCGCCTCGTCGACGGAACCGCCGTCTGCCGCAAGAATCTCGCGGGCGACCGCCTCGTCTTGGCGTGGGTCGAGCGCCTCAACACAATGTGGCTCCGGCACAAGCGGCGCCCCGTCGCTCATGGGAAACGCAAAAGATCGCTGAATGGGACCGGATCAGTATAAGGACCGACCAGAGCCAGACTCAACCGGTCGGCGCGGAAAATCTCTTGCGCGAGCTCGTGCACATCGTCGATCTGAACTTCTTCGATTTTCGCCATCACCTCTTCCGGCGTCTTGATCTCGCCGTACGTCAGCTCCTGGCTGCCGACCCAGCTCGCGACCGAGCGGCTATCTTCGAGCCCCATTAAGAGCCGACCCTTGCGCAAGTCCTTTGTCCGCTGCAGCTCCTCGGCCGGCACCGGCTCGTCCTTGAGCTTGCGCAATTCTTCAACGATAGCGCCAATCGTCTCCTGGACCCGGTCGAGATCGGTGCCGGCGTAGATCACGCCTTGCCCGCAATCGGCGTACGGCCGGAAGTAACCATAGACCGAATACACTAGGCCCCGCTTCTCGCGGATTTCCTGGAAGAGGCGAGAGCTCATCCCGGACGACAGAACCGCCTCAATCGTGCCCTGCACATACCGGCGCTCCGTGCTGTAGGGTAGGGCCGGCATTGCCACGCATAAGTGCGCCTGCTCGGTTTCCCGCTCCAACAGGCGAACCCGGGCCTCGGCTTGATCGGACGCGGTGACCTCGAACTCGTCCGGTTCGCCGTCGGCGGTGAGATCGCCGAAAAAGCGCTCCGACAGTTCGACCACCTGGTCGTGTGCTATATCGCCGCCGGCAGCGACCACCAGTCGGTCCGGCCGGTAGTTTCGACGCCAGAAATCGATCATCTTGTCGCGGTCGATGTTGGCCACGGTTTCTTCGCTGCCGGCAATTGAGCGGCCAACCGCCCGTTCCCCCCACACAACTTCGTCGATCACTTCGTGTACGAGATCTTCGGGCGAGTCGTTGATCGAGCGAATCTCTTCAAAAATGACCGATCGCTCTTTCTCCAACTCGGTTTGGTCGACGACTGAGTTGCAGAGAATGTCGGCCAACACATCAAACGAGAGCTCGAAGTGCGTGCTCGGCACCTTGCACCAGTAATTCGTCGACTCTCGCCCGGTCGCCGCGTTCAAGATCCCGCCGACCCCTTCGATCTCCTGCGAGATAGTCATGGGATCGGGACGCTTCTCCGTTCCCTTAAACAGCATGTGCTCGAGAAAGTGCGAAACCCCGGCGATTTCCGGTTGCTCATAACGCGAACCAACACCGTAATAAAAGATTAGGCTGGCCGAGCGCACGCCGGACATCGGTCCGGTGACGACCCGCACGCCATTCGCTAACGTCGACTTGCCATACTCTTCAGACACCCAGGACTCCTTATGTCACCACGTTTCGCAGCGCAACGGCTCGTTCGGCCTCCACCAATAACATCTCGAGTGCGGCTTCGGTCGCCGCCTCGATCACTGCCAACCGGTCGCCGCCGAAATGATATTCGCGACAGACAACTCCGGTTGGTCCAGACGACGCGATATAGACCAAGCCGACCGGTTTCCGCGCGGTCCCTCCACCCGGCCCGGCGACCCCGGTCGTGGCTACCGCCACATCGGCGCCAAACACCCGGCACGCCCCTGCCACCATCGCCCGCGCGCATTCCTCGCTAACGGCCCCCCACGTTTCGAGAATCTCCTTCGAAACACCGAGCAGACCCATCTTCGCGGAATTGGCGTACGACACGACGCTGCCAAGAAAGTACACCGAGCTTCCAGCGATCGACGTGATCCGATGCGCGACGTTGCCTCCCGTGCACGACTCCGCCGCGGCCACAGTGATTCCCGTCTCCACCGTCAGCAGCACATTCAGGCGCACTTCGAGTGGAGCCGAGGTCGATGGGTTCGCTTGTCGCCTGTCGTCGCTCACGGGTGGCGTAGCTCAAGTGGAGGGCGCCGCGCTTCTCCGCGCGGTGAATGCATTCCGGCGAGTTGGTGCCGGAGTATAGCATGGCGGATTTGGTCGGCCCCTCGACGAAGAGCAAAATCCACAACCACGTTCGACCACGCGCCTCCGCCGCACCACCGGGTTCTCGAGAAAACCCCGCCGGGGTTAGGCGCGGCGCATCCATGGGCGGTCGTCGTACTCAGCCTCGGAGAGGCTTCGTCGTCTTAGCGGGGAAGGGTCACTTCCAGCCCGGCGACGCGCCTTTGGCGCGACTGAACGTGCGGGTCAGATCGGAATCTCTCTGCACGCACCTACAATCGGGGATCGATCGGTTCGCTTTCGAGGGCGAGGACACCGAAGACACACTCGTGAACACGACGCAGCGGCTCGCACTGCACGAACCGCGACAACGCCTCGATGCCGAGCGCAAATTCGCGAAGCGCCAATGACCGCTTGGCCGCGAGCCCCCGCGCTCGAAGTCGATCCAAATTCTCCGGCATCGTGTATTCCGGACCGTAGATGATGCGTAGATACTCGTGCCCGCGAACTTTGAGCGCGGGTTGAACAAGCCCACGCGGTCCCCGCCGAATGAACTCCCAGGGCTTAACGACGATGCCTTCACCGCCTCGATCCGTTAACTCCCGCCACCATGAGATCGCAGCTGATTCGCTCTCTTCGTCGCCGACATCGACAACGCGGTGCGCGGTCGCCAGCAGAAGCTCAGGGTCTTCGCGGCATAGTCGCTCGAGCATCGCTATGTGCCAACCATGGTCCTTGTCGGCATGGACTTGCCCCTCGCTCGCGAGCAGGTGGAACGGCGCCAGCTTGAAATCGGCGACCGTCTCCACTGGCCACGCGTAGCGGCGATAAGAGGCAACGTACGCTTCGACCGACGACAACCGCGAGCGGGTCCGCTCAAGCAAATCGTCGACAACAATGCCGTTGTGCTTCGCGACTGTGAGCGCATCAACCGTTGCGCCAAGTGCGGCAAGCGCGGCAGAACCGGTCGCGGCATATTGGTTCCGCAGGAGGTCCTGCGCCTTTGCTGACCACGGCATCAGCTCGGCGTCGAGGCACATCCAGTCTGTGCCCAGCTCGCCCCACACTCCTGATTTCAGCGTCGCCGAATGAAGTCGGGCAAGGATCGCCGTCTCGTGTTCGCGCTCCTTAAAGAAACGACGGCCGGTGCGGGTATAGATGATGCCGTCTGCGTCATCGGAGACGCCGAACCGGCGGTGAGCGACGGCAGCGTCCTGGCAGAGGACCACGATCGCCCGGGAGCCCATGTGCTTTTCTTCGATGATGACGCGTTGGACGTCTTTGCCGCGGTAGAACGCGAATGCTTCGCGGGGATGCTCCAACAGCGTCGGCTCGCTCGACGTTTCCACCGGCGACATCGTCGGTGGGAGATAGATGAGCCATTTCGGATCGACCGCAAACCGGCTCATCGCCTCTAATGCCGCGTGCGCCTGATCATCACGGATTGTCACCGATCGCATCAATTGGGCCGCGATCGTCCGCCGGCCCGACACGTCGGCGAGATCGAGCAAGTCATCGCTTTGCTGTTGGGCGGAAAGATCAGATCGGTCCAGTTCGGCCCCGCGACGTTTTAGGCCGTGCTCAAAATATGTCGCACGCGCGGGCACAGACATGAGTTCACGCTCGGGATAGCGCAGGCAGGTCAGCCGCCCCCCGAACACGCAGCCTGTGTCGATGTCGATCGTGTTGTTCAGCCACTCTGGCTCGGCGACCGCCGTGTGCCCATAAACAACCATAGCCGAACCACGATAACGGGAGGGCCAATCGCCGCGAATGGGGAGCCCTTCGTCGTCGGCCTCGCCCGTGACATCACCATAGAGCGCGAACTCCCGAACTGTTCGCGACGCGCGCCCCTGATACTCCGCCTTCATCCCAGCGTGGGCCACGACCAGCTTTCCGTCGTCAAGAACGTAATGGCTATGCAAGCCATCAAGGAATGCGATCACGCGCCGGGCGAAGGCGGGCGGTTCCCGCTCCAACTGTTGCAGGGTCAAATCAAGTCCATGCGCGATCCGAACGTCGCGGCCTTTGAGCTTGCGAAAGAGCTTGTCGTCATGGTTACCCGGAAGGCAGATGGCGACGCCCGCGCTCACCATGTCCATCACGAGACGCAACACGCCCGCCGAATCCGGACCACGGTCGGTCAGATCGCCGAGAAAGATGGCCGTTCGTCCCGCCGGGGACGTCACCTCGTAGCGAGTGCCGCCATCATCGGCTGTCCCCTCGGTCATGCCATAGCCGAGTTTGGTCAGGAGTTCGCGCGTTTCTTCAAAGCAGCCGTGAATGTCGCCAATGATGTCGAAGGGACCATGCTCCGCGCGGCGATCGACCCACAGCGGCTGCCGATTGACGACCGCCGCTTCGACCTCCTCTGGCGAGCTCAGGATGTGAACGTATCGAAAGCCCTCTCGCTCCAAATTCCGCAGCGAACTGCGCAGCGCTTGCGCTTGCCGGCGAATGACGTGCGCGCCAAAATCGCGATCTGGCCGTGCCTGGTTGCGTTCGCGGCAGAGTCGCTCGGGCATATTGAGCACGATAGCGACGGCGAGCAGGTGATGTTCACGGGCAAGCCGAACGAGTGAGGCGCGCGCCTCGCGTTGCACGTTCGTGGCGTCAATGACCGTGAGCAGTCCCCGTTCGAGGCGCTTGGCGGCGATGAAGTGCAGCACGTCGAACGCGTCGGGTGTCGCCTCCAAACTGTTTTCGTCGTCGGCCACCAACCCCCGGCAGAAATCAGACGAGACGACCTCGGTGGAAAGAAAATGCGTCCGCGCAAAGGTCGATTTCCCCGACCCGGAGACGCCAATGAGCGCGACCAGCGACGGGGTTGGCACCGTGAGTTTTCGCATTGCCTGAGCTTCCATCACACCGCTGCTGTCCGAGGTCAAAATCCGGTCACGTTCGAACAAGATCAAACATTGCCATCTGCGTCGGCGGTCCAAACTCCGGACTCACCGGGCCAACCTCATCGAAGAAGACGGTGTAACCAAAGCGAGCGGCGACGCCGGTCGCCCACTCCTGAAATTCGGCGCGGGTCCATTCGAACCGGTGGTCTGGGTGGCGCAGACCGCCGGCTGGGAAGTCCTTAAACAATTGGTTGTACTCGCGGTTCGGCGTCGTGATCACCACCGTGGTGGGATGGGCCGACTCAAACACGACGCGCGCAAAGGCTTCAAGCCGGGACGGATCGAGATGTTCGATGACCTCGACGACGGCAGCCGCGTCGAAACCGGCCATGCGCCGATCCCGGTATGTCAGGGCGCCGTGGAGCAGGGTGACCCGGTCCTTGGCCGGTGCGCTATCGAGATGGAGGCGGCGAAAGGCGATTTCCAGCGAGCGCACCGAGACATCGACACCGGCGATTTCCTTAAATTGCCGATCCTGTAACAGCAAGCCGATGAGCTTCCCTTCACCGCAGCCAAGGTCCAGCACTCGCTGGGCATGCCGTTCGCGAAGCACCGCGGCCACAGCTTCAAGGCGTTCGCGGTGGAGATTCATCGATCGCTCGACGGGATCTTCCTTCAAGTCGATCGGTTCGTCGTCGGTTTCACTTTCCGTTTCCTCATTAACGCTGAGGCGGTCGATGGCGTCGCGCACTAACGTCCTGCGGTAGCGGAGGTAGCGATCCACGATCAACTGCCGTTCCGGGTGCCGGTCGAGCCACCCTTCACCCCGCCGGAGCAGCTTCTCCAATTCGTCTTCGCCGACCCAATAGTGTTTATCGTCGTCGAGCACGGGTACGAGCACAGTGAGTTGCCGCAACAAATCCTGCAACCGCGCGGTCGTCGCCAGGTGAATCGTGAAGTAGAAACCCTCGCCCCAGTCCGGGAATCGCTCGTCCAGCGGATAGCGGTCCGCGTCGACCCGTTCGTACCCGAGCGGGAGAAATAGGCGACGAAGCATCGGCTCGCCACCGCGACAGCGGAGCACGTCTAGCCGGGCTTCGAGGGGAATCGCCTCGTCGACTAGGTCCGGACGATCTCGGCAACGCCCGGCGAGGGCACTGCCGAAGACTTCGCCGATGGCAACGCTCAAGAACGAGGAGGCGACATAGGGCCGGTCGTTCACGTACTGGGCGAGCGCAAATCCGCCCGCTTCTCGTCCGCGGCGGACGAGCCGAATCGGATCGACATCGACCTGGAGCGCGGCCGTGCATCGGGCATCGCTCGTTTCCGGGTAGTAGACCTGCGCTGTGCCGAACGAAAGCGGAAACGATTGGCAACGGCCAGGGTGCTTGTGCAACAAATAGCCAAGGTCGGTTGTTGGTTGATGTGTTGTCGATATTGTCAACAGCACGTCGGATTCCTAGCCAACGATGGAAGGCGAGTCGAGACACCAAAAACGAAACTCGGACCGGTCGTCGTTCGTGAGATGTCGGCGTCCACGTTGATTGACGCCGCGCCAATTTCACGTTCCAATCGAAGGTTAGGCTACCCTCCGCCGCCTCCGTGCGACAATGCTGGGCGGCGTCATGAGATCGTAACCTGCGCCAAAGGAGTGCGAGCGCACGTGCAAACGGTTGTGGTTGGGGCCGGAGCGATGGGGTCGCTGCTAGCCGGGCGGATGGTGGCCGCGGGCGAGCCGGTCACGCTCTTGGGCCGGCCATCGCCGCATCTCGATGCCATCCGCACGCATGGATTGACGGTCGAGGAGCTCGACGGCTCACACCAGAACGTGAAGATCCCGCTCGCGGTGGAGCCGGATGTGGCGCGGACGGCAGATCTCATCGTCGTCCTCGTCAAGACCTATGCGACCACGGATGCGATTGGCTCGCTGAAAGCACATTTGAGTAACGCCGCCGTCGTACTGACCTTGCAAAACGGGCTGGGCAACGCGTCGGCGCTGCGGGCGATCCTGAACCCCAGCGGTCGCGGCGCCCGCGAGATCTTGACCGGCGTCACCACCGAGGCTGCGTTTCGGGAAAAACCGGGCGTGATCATCCACGCCGGACGCGGCCAGACTGTGATCGGCCGCGAGGGCGGCGGCGCAAGTCCTCGCACCGGCAAAGTCGTCGGTCATCTGACGAAGTCGGGCTGGCCATCGAAAGCGGTCGTCGATATCGACCGCTGGATTTGGCGCAAACTGGCGATCAACGCCGCGATCAACCCCCTCACCGCGCTCACGGGCCGAACGAACGCGGCGATTGCCGATGATCCATATCTTTGGAGCGCGGCCAAAGGGCTGGCCGGGGAAGCAGCGGCGGTCGCGGCCGCCCGCGGTCACGACCTCGGCGACATCGCGCGCGCGGTGGCCGATGTCGCCCGCGCCACTGGCGAGAATCGCTCGTCGATGCTGGCCGATCTCGATCTGGGGATCCGAACTGAAATCGACGCGATCAACGGCGCGGTCGTGCAAGAAGGCCGACGCCTCGGCGTATCCGTCGCCGCCAATCAGCTTGCCCTCTCGCTGGTCAGCTTGCGCGAGCAGGAAATCGCCGAAGCGGCCCACGATCGCTCACCGCGAACTTGAGAGTTCCCTAATGTCAAAGGAAAAGCGCCAAAAACTCGGTGCGCAGGCCATCACCGAACGCAAGGGCGGTCCGAAACTGACCATGCTCGCCGCCTACGACTTCCTAACGGCGCGCCTGATCGAAGCGGCGGGCGTCGATGTGATCCTCGTCGGCGATTCGCTAGGCATGGTCGTGCTCGGATACGAATCAACGGTGCCGGTGACAGTCGAGGACATCATCCACCACACACGCGCGGTCGTCCGCGGCGCACCGAATACGCACATCGTCGCCGACATGCCCTTCTTGTCGTATCACGTGAGTGATGCCCAGGCGATTGAAAACGCGGGGCGCTTGATCCAGCATGGCGGGGCAGATTCGGTCAAACTCGAAGGCGGCCGCCGAATCGCGGACCGGGTTCGGGCCATTGTGAATGCCGGCATTCCGGTGATGGGCCACGTCGGACTCACGCCGCAAACAGCCGGCGGTCCCGCTGGGTTTCGGGTGCAAGGGCGCGATCTGCCGTCGGCGCGGGCGATTGTCGAGGACGCTGAGGCAGTTGCCGCGGCGGGTGTGTTCAGCATCGTGGTCGAAGCGATTCCCGCCGAACTTGGGCGGATCATCACTGCCCGGGTCGACGTGCCGACCATTGGCATTGGCGCGGGCGCGGATTGTGACGGGCAAGTGCTGGTTTCAGCGGATCTCCTCGGTCTTGACGACCGGGTGTCGCTCAAATTTGCGAAGCGGTACGTCGAGCTCGCACCGGTGATCGATCAAGCCTTCGCGAGCTACGTTCAAGAAGTGCAAGCAGGCGCATTTCCGGCCCAAGAGCAGAGCTTTACAATGAAACCGGAAGTACTTCAGGCGCTCGAAGATTCGCTGAAGTCTGACAATCCAGACTGATCAGAGGCGCTCCCGCGTCATGCCGTGCTTGCCAAGACAGCTGACTCGGATGATGAGGGTGGTTGGCAGAGCCAGATTCTTCACCTTCGCGCAGTACTCTGGCCAGGCATCGATGTTCTGATGCACCGGCACGGTGTCGGCCAGGCGTCGAGGTCTGTGTCAGCCCTGGAAGGGCTTCGTCTGTCCTCGCCCGGACCTTCAGCTCCGGGCGCGGCAACCGGACAGCGACGCGAGGACGGACTACTCAGAATGACGGAGGTGAGGGAATCTGAATGACGGAGAAAAACGCTCAGCATGCCGAAGGGAGTGGCGCGTAGGAAGACGGGGCTAGGGTGAGTGTTAGGTCCGCGCCTAAGCGAGACAGCGAAGTATGGACAAAAGGGTAGTCCACAGGCAGGCGGAACTCCGCGAGGAGCTCGAGACGGCGAACGTTGGTTTGGTGCCGACGATGGGCGCGCTCCACGAGGGGCATCTGGCCTTGATTCGCCGTTCGGTCAGCGACAACGAACGCACGGTCGTCAGCCTCTTCATCAACCCGACCCAGTTCAACAATCCCGCGGATCTCGCGGCCTATCCTCGCGATCTTGATCGCGACCTCGCACGTGCGGCAGAGGCCGGGGCCGATCTCATCTACGCGCCCGACGTGCCTGAGGTCTATCCCGACGGCTTTGCAACCTCGGTCGAAGTCGCGGGCCTAACCGACAAGTGGGATGGGACGGCCCGGCCCGGGCACTTCAAGGGCGTGGCAACGGTTGTCACGATTCTGCTCAACAGCGTCCGCCCGGCGCGCAGTTATTTCGGCGAAAAGGACTTCCAGCAACTCGTCGTCGTCCGCCGATTGCACCGAGATCTCGCTCTACCCGGTGAAATTGTAGGCTGCCCGACCGTCCGCGATGAGGACGGGCTCGCCCTCAGCTCTCGTAACGCCCGGCTCAGTCCGGATGAGCGGAAAGCCGCGGCTACCATCCCGCGTGTGCTCACCCAGATGGTAGAACTCGCGGCTTCGGGCGAGCGCAGATCGAGCAAACTTCTGCAGGTTGGCAACCTTGTTTTGTTCGACGAGCTTCTCGTGACGTGCGACTACCTGGCGATTGTCGATCCCGAAAACCTCGAACCAGTCGAGGTCGTAAGTCCGGGGTCGAGAGCGCTCATCGCGGCCAGAGTCGGACCTGTCCGCCTGATCGACAACATGGAGCTGTTACCTTCCACGTAGGACGCACCTCATGATCGACCGTTTTGCGGGCACCGCCGAATACTATGCAAAGTACCGCCCCGGCTATCCGTCCGCGGTTTTCGATCGCGTCCGCTCTGCATTTCGCCTCGACGGCAACGGGCGGCTGCTCGACCTCGGGTGCGGCACAGGGGAAATCGCGCGGCCACTGCATACCGATTTTGAGGACGTCGTTGGTTTGGATATCAGTCAAGAGATGATTGACGAGGCCGAACGGCGGAGCGCGCTCGCGGGTATCACCAATATCACGTGGATGCGCATGCCCGCCGAGGAACTATCTGAATGCCTTGGCCCGTTCCGGCTGGCGACCTTGGGCAACGCGTTCCATTGGATGCAACAAGCCGAGGTCCTCAAACGAGTCTATGCGCTGATCGAGCCAACGGGCGGCGTGGTGATTCTTGGCAATCCAGGCGGGTTCTGGGCGGGCGACGATCCCTGGGAGGGAGTGGTGCAAGAAGTACTCGAACGCTGGCTGGCACAGTGGCGTGGCGCGCGACAGGGCATCACCCCAAACGGAGACGGCGCCGAGAAGGTCTCCATCGCCGCATCTCGCTTTGTCGACGTCGAGCTCGGTGAGCACCGGTGGCAGCGAGCGGTCGATGTCGACACGATCATCGGAGAGGTCTTTTCAACCTCGTTCGCGAGCAGGGCGGTGCTTGGCGAAAAGGCCGATGCGTTCGCTGCCGATTTGCGGAAGTCGCTTCTTGCCCTCGAGCCGAGCGGACGGTTTATCGAACGCATACGAACTGAATTCATCTTCGGGTATAAGCACTGATCGCAGTTCAACCGATTGGCGCCGTACCGTCCGGCACGCCCCACGCGATCGAGAGTTCGCCATCGATGACGAGGCGCACGCATAGCCCAGCGAGGCAGCCGGCTGCTTGGCACGTGGGCAGGCAGAAGTGCGCCCGCGCGCAGGCGAGGCAATAGGCGGCGCGGCAATTGCCGCACCAGCCGAATGGTTCGGGGAGTTCGACGCCGCAGACGGCGCACGCGGTCGACTGCATCAACAAGGGCCGGTCGTCTGCCATCTGGCTCATTCCTCGGCGGCAACGTATCGCCGCCAGGGAAGGGCGATCCGTTCAAGCGCGCTGACGAGCGCAAAGAGCGCGACGCCCAGCAACGAGAGCACGACGATGCTGGCGAACACGCGGGCTGTCAGCTGTTGGGCCGATGCCCGGCGCATGAGATAGCCGAGACCGGCGCTCGATGCAATGAGCTCGCCGAACACGGCCCCGATCACACAGACGGTGATCGCCACCCGCGCTCCCGAAAAGAGAGAGGGCAATGACGAGGGCCACTTCGCCAGTCGGAACCGTGTCCAACGGCCCGCGCCGAGCGCGCGGAGGAGATCGAGCAGCTCGCGATCGGTGCCGCGCAGGCCGTCGACCATGGTGACCACGATCGGAAAAAATCCGATCAGGGCGGTGATCAGCACTTTCGGCATCAGCCCGTAGCCGAACCAGATCAGGACCAGCGGCGCGAGGGCGAAGATCGGGATCGTTTGGCTGGCAATCACGATCGGGTAGATCGCGCGCTCGGCGATAACCGAGGCGTCGATCACGATGGCCAACAGCACCCCCGCGATCAGCGCCAATGCGAATCCCAGCCCAATCTCTTCTGCGGTCACGCGAGCGTTATGCCAAAGAAGATCGCGGTCCTTCCAGAGCGTTTTCAGGATGTCGCTCGGTGGCGGCAGGAGCCATGCCGGCGTGTCGCGCACGCGCACCCAAAGTTCCCAGAAGATCGCCACGAGCACGAGCAGCAGAACCGGCGCGAGCCAGCGCCGCACCCGCGCGGTCACTCGGGACCGCCGATCAGGCCAATTGCCCGCAGGATCGCGGCCTTGTGTGCGACGAACGCGTCGCTGGTGACCATCGACCGCCGTCGCGGCCGGGGCAGGACGATCCGTTCTTCATGGACGATCTGTCCCGGCCGATGTGAGATCGCGATTACGCGGTCGGCGAGGAAAACCGCCTCTTCGACATCGTGCGTGACAAGCATGACCGTTCGCGCCTCCCGGTCAAGCAGATCGAGCAGAAAATCTTGCATCGACGCCCGGGTGAGCGCATCGAGCGCCCCGAACGGCTCATCGAGTAAGAGCAGCGGTCTCCCCGCCAGGATGGTCCGCAAAAAGGCGACGCGCTGCCGCATCCCGCCCGAGAGTTGCGCAGGATAGGCATGCTCGAATCCCGCCAGCCCAAACTCTAGGAAGCGCGCCTTCGCGCGCTTGCGCGCCTCGCTCCGGGAGATGCCCGCAACTTCGAGCGCGACCGCCGCGTTGTCGAGCGCCCTCCGCCACGGCATGAGCAAATCCCGTTGCCGCATGTACGCCGAGCGTCCGAGCCGGGCAGCTTCCGAGGCGGGCCGGCCGTTGAGCAGAATCAGCCCTTCGTCCGGCGCAGACAGCCCGGCCACGATGTCGAGCAACGTGCTCTTCCCCGAACCCGAGGGGCCAATCAGAGCCACAAACTCTTCGTCCGCGACCGCCAGCGAAATATCGTCGAGGACCGGCAGCCACCGCTCGCCTTCGCGATACGAGGCGCGGACATGATCGAGCGCGACGCCGGGCGCCGCGATCGTGCGCGCAAGTTCAGTTCGCTCAGGGGCAATCTGCGTCATCCGCGAATCGTTTCCTTCCTGCCCGGGCAGGCGAGCCCCCGAACTAGGCTCGATCGCGTCATTGTAACGATCCTGGCCGCGGCGAAGCGGGCCGGTAGGAGTCGGTGACATCCTGGTTTAGACTGGCTGGCGTGAGGACATCGCGCGTTGCGCTCACCGATCGTGATGGGAACTGATGACGGCCCGGACTGACGCCAACCAATTGCTCGTGAAGTTGCTGCCCCCACCGCAGGCAGAGATCGTCGCGCGCCTCGGCGACGCCTTTGCCCAAGCGGGCGCGGACCTGTATCTGGTCGGCGGGGTAGTGCGCGATCTGCTGCTCGGGCGCAAGATCGGGAACGATCTCGATTTTGCGACCAACGCGCCGCCGGAAAATACGCAACAGATCGGCGCGCTCGCAAAACCAACCTCGGTCTATCTCGTCGGCGAGAAATTCGGCACGGTCGGCTTCGTGTTCGGAACCGATTCGCCGATCCTGGCCGAGATCACGACCTATCGCCGCGAGGAGTATCTCGACGGCACTCGCCATCCCCAGGTGGAATTGACGACAAGCCTGGCCGAGGACCTCTCGCGGCGCGATTTCACCGTCAACGCGATTGCCACCGACGCCAAAACCGGCCGCTTCGTCGACCCATTCGATGGACAATCTGATCTGGCGCGAGGCATCCTGCGCGCGGTCGGCAATCCCGACGATCGCTTTGCCGAGGATCCGCTTCGCTTGCTGCGGGCAGCCCGATTTGTCTCTCAGCTCGGACTTCTGATCGAGCCGGACACGCTCGCGGCGATGCGGCAGGGAGCGCCGTCGCTGGCCCGCATCAGCATCGAGCGCATCTACGCCGAGCTCACCAAGCTGCTCACCGGCCCGCATCCCGAACACGGGCTGGAAACGCTGCGCGAGACCGAACTTTTCGCAACGGCGATGCCGGAGCTGGCATCGCTCGTCGACGCGGCAAACACCTGGCCCGGGATTCGCCGCGAAAAGAACCTGTGGGAACACACCAAACGCGTCGTCGCCCAAACGCCGCCCCGTCCGGCCGTGCGCTGGGCCGCCGTGCTCCACGACGCTGCCAAGCCGCAGACCCGAACGGTCGACGAATTGGGCGAAGTGCATTTCATCGGTCATGAGCGCGTGGGGGCGGACCTGGCCGGGAAACTCCTACGCCGGTTGAATGCCGACCGGCAGATGATCCACACCGTCCAACGCCTGGTTGAGCTCCACCTTCGGCCTGCCTCCTACGATCCAGACTGGACCGACAGCGCCGTTCGCCGGCTCATGCTCGAAGCGGGCACTGTGCTCGACGACTTGCTCGATCTCGTCGCGGCCGACGTCACCTCCGCTCGCGAGGACAAGCAACACGCGGCCGCGCAGCGCATCGCCGAGCTCAAGGCGCGCATTCAGCACCTCGAACAAGAACGCGCGCTCGCCGAATTCAAGAGTCCGCTCGACGGCGACGAATTGATGCGTCTGTTTGACCGCCCGCCCGGCCGCTGGATCGCGACGATCAAGGATCAACTCCGAGAAATGGTGCTCGACGGCGAGCTCGCGCCGAACGACAAAGCGCAGGCGGCGGAGATCGCAAAATCGATGCTTGAACGCGCTGGCTAACGCCGGGTCCCCGTAGCGATTCACCTAAACGTATTGCACAATATCCTCTGGAAAATGCGCCCTTCGAAGGAGACCGCGATGGTTGGGCAGAGACAAAATCGCGAGGACATGATCGAACTCCTGCACCACGACCACTACACGTGCGAAGAGCTCGCAGAGCTCCTCGACATGGATCTTCATTATCTCCAGCACGAAGCCCTCCCTGGGCACTTGAGAGCGGTCATCGTCGATCATCACATCATCGGCATCAGCCGCGGGGCCGTTGTCGACTGGCTGCGCACCCGCCAAATGCCAGTTGGGTAGCGTACGCATTCGCTCCTCGGCAAATCGATAGCCGCAGGCTCAGTCTCGGCGCCGGCTTTCGGCGTGGCGCTCCGGCGCTTTTGGCACGCCTACGCGCTCGTCGCGTTTGCCCTCACCCTCTTTTTCGCCCACCTCGTGTTCGGTCCGGGAGGTGATGCACCTTTTGCCAGGAACAAAGCGGTTGATTTCGGGGCGTTTTACTCAGGAGCGACGATCGTTTGGCAGGGCGACGGCCGAGATGTCGGGAACATCAGTGTGCAACGGGCAACCCAGGCGCGAATTCAAGCGCGCGAGGCCACTGGTTGGAATTGGTACAACTCGTTGCCGCACCCGCCGGTCGTCAGTCTGCTCGATGCGCCGCTCGCGGCGCTCTCATTGCGCACTGCGTTCTGGGTGTGGACGGCGCTCGGACTCGCCGCTGCGATCACCGCCGTCTGGTTGCTCGCCTCGACCTTCTGTCAACCGATCGCGGTCGCGGCGGCGGTGATCCTACTCGGTTTCGAACCGATCTGGGATGTTGCCTGGTGGGGCCAGCTTGACAGTTTCATCCTCCTGCCGGTCGCCGCTGGCTGCGTGCTCCTGATCAGGCGCCCAACTCCGCGTCGTGATTTCGCGGCCGGGCTCCTGCTCGGCGCTCTGGCCCTGAAACCGATCTTCGTGCCGATACCACTCGTCGCGCTCGCGTGGGGAAGACGACGCGCTGTATACGGAATGATCGTAACCAGTCTCACCTTGGCGGGTGTCTCGGTCGCGATGGTCGGCCGGCAAGGGATGAGCGACTACGTTTCCCTCGCCCGTCGCTATCAACAATTCACCGGCGCCCCGTTTGTCGTCGAATGGCGGATGTACAACCTCCGCGGGATGGCGATCCGCCTCGGTCTCGGCGCGGACAACAGCACCCGCTTCTGGCTTGTCCTTGTCACCTCAGTCGTCCTTGGTCTGCTCACCGCAATCTTGGCCGGCCGTGCGCTCGCCGCGAACCATTCGCCCGATCTCGCCATCAGTGCGCTGATGCTCGGCATGTTTCTCACCGCCTACCACACGCATGTCCAAAGTCTCGTGTTCGCCACGATTCCTCTCGCCGTCGCCCTCGGCCGCTCGTTGCGGGCAAGAACCTGGCACGGCGCAGGCGCCTGGGCCGCGGTCTTCCTCGCGATCCATAGCGGAGCAGCGCTCCTCCGGCCAGCGCGCCCCGCCCCGCCCAACGCCACCTCTCTCGAAACGTTCCTCACCTCGTGTTTTTTGGTTCTGCTGGTTGTGCTGATTTTGCTCTTACTCCGCCCTCTGCCGACTTCCCAATTTCGTCATGCGGAGCGAACTCGCAGCATCTGACTCTGCGGGCCCGGGTGGTTGGCAGTCGAAGATTCTTCGCCTTCGCTCAGAATGACGGAGGCGGGGGCTCAACATGACGGAAGTAGTGGCGCGTTGAATGATGGGGTAGAAGGCGCGTGAGACGCAGGGGCAGACGTTCAAGTGCGCAGCTGGCAAAGCCGGAAGACGTTGTGGTCGATCTGCGCACTAGTGCTTCCGGGGCGTCGATCCCTGCGCAGTCGTGACCTGCGACCGATTGAACGAGGCGGTTACAGTCGGCCGCTTCGTCAAGAATCTGTGACCTCTTGACAACCAATCGAACGCCTGTGCTATAAGTACGTACAGTCGCCTCGACTATGGAAAAGGAGACATAGAAGATGGGGAATTCCGGGCGTTTCGTTTGGCGCGATTTGATGACGCCCGACCCGGAAAAGTCGGTGTCGTTCTACACCAGCCTCTTTGGCTGGACGATCAATCCAATCGATATGGGACCGGGCGGCGTGTATCGGATGCTACGCAACGGGGAAACGGATTTCGGCGGGATCGGTCCGCTCGACGCGGGGCTCAATGTGCGACCGCATTGGCGGCCATACATCTCGACGCCCAACGTCGATGAAACGACCTCGAAAGCGGCCGCGCTCGGCGCCACCATCGTCGAGCAGCCGATGGATATTCCGAATGTCGGGCGGTTCTCGGTCTTACGCGATCCAGAAGGCGCCGAGTTCGCAACGTTCTCCGATTCAACGGGTCAGCCCGAGCCAGAGGGATCGACCTACACCGGTGCGAGCACGCCCGGCGGCATCACTTGGAACGAGCTGATGGCCGGGGACGCCGCAGCTGAAGCGTCCTTCTACTCCAAGCTCTTTGGCTATACCATCCAAGATGCGGATATGGGCACGGGTCCGTACACTATCCTCGCACGCGGATCCACGTATGACGACTATGAGGCCGGCGTCTTTCCCAAGCCGCCCCAAGCGCCTCCCTCAGGCTGGACTATCATGTTCCACGTTCCCAGTCTCGACAAGGCACTGGCCGACATCGGCAACCTCGGCGGAAAGACCATCAGCCCGATCATCCCGGTTCCCGACATCGGCCGCGTGGCGATGGCCACCGACTCCCTCGGCGCTGTTTTCGGCGTTCACGAACCCGCACCGAAGTAATCGCAACGATCCTACGCACGCCCCGACTCCTCTCGTGAGAGGAGTCGGGGCGTTTTTCATTGAAAGTAGTCCTCAATCGGCCCTTGCCCAGACCTACGCGGCGTCGCCGCGAACGCTGGGCTCGAAGCCCAGCGCTAAGACGACGAAACCTCTCCGAGGCTGAGCTTGCAGCAGTCGGTAAAGGTTCGTGAGCCGGTCTTTAGCCGGCGATCACGCTGAGCCTGCGGGAAGCCCCAGGCACGTGGCGCAGCCGCGTAGGCAGGCGAGGGTACCGTAGGCACACGCACGGGTCAGACTGGTCTGTCGGGCGAGTGACTCTTCGCGCAATCCGCCGTACTCCACCGCCTCGGGATTCTCCATCACAAACTCGCCCACGGCTTGAGCGGGGACGTGCAGCGTCGTTGCGTAGAGACCGCCAATGACGCAAAGGATGCCGACGGCCAAGAAGATGGTGTTGAGTGGGCCGAAGTAGATGCCGAGCAGGTCGACGTCGAAGTTGCGATTGATGAAGAGAGGCCGCGCAGAAGCCGAGGGGATGGACAGTTGACCGGAACCGGTCTGCATCCACAAACTGAGCCTGCTGTCCCAGATCCAATTCCTTGCGGTTCACTCCATGACTAAAGAATTGGTCGCCACGATTTCGTCCGCAAGCGCGAAGAACTGCGCGTAGAGCTGCCCCGCTTGGGCGAATTTGGCATCCAGCGCGCCGTCGTCCGCCATGCCAAGGGTTTCCAGGACGCCTTGCTGCATCGCGGCGTAGGTTGGTTTTTCTGTTTCGTCGCCGTCGACCAGGATCACGTCGGTGGCGGCGAGCAAAAATGGCGTCGTCCAGCCGAGAGCTTCTCGGTAATAGCCCTCGTCGATCATGCGCTGGCACGACTCGACGAAGTACGGGCGGAGATGGAGGTGCAGCTTATGCTGGAAGGGATGCGGCGTGCGCCGGATTTCGACCGCACGGTCGAAGGCCTCGGCGCCTTCGTTGAGGATTTGCTGGGCGCGAATTTGGTCCACGTCTTTGACGCCCAAGAGGTCGAGCAGTTCGTCATAGAGATCGAGCCGGTCAAATTGCGTGAGAGTTGCGCGCATGCGAACCCATAGCCGCCCGCCGATGCTGGGCGCGAGGAGTTGCGCCACGCAGAGCGCGGCGCCAATGTACGTCGTCGTGTAGCCAAGCACCGATACCTCGCCCGAGGCGCCGTACATCCCTCTGGCCATCTCTTTCAGGGCCAACGCCCCTTCGAGTCCGTTCCGCTCAAAGTCGAGCCGGGCTTGCACCCAGCGACGGCGAGGGTAGTCGAGCCGCACCAGCTCTTGGAGATCCTGCAGCCAGCCGCCGGGATCGTAGAGGACGCTGTTGACCGTGAGGTGGTGCGCGATCTCGGGATTGGCAAGCACCGCCTCGGCGGACGCGTAGTCGGTGACCGGCTTGACGCCGGCTTCGATCAACATGCCGTTGAAGGGAACTTCAAGCATCGTCATGAACGGCCCGGTCGGTTCGAGCATCGGGCTGCCGATGTCGAAGATCAGGTGAACATCGACATCCTTGTAGGTGGGAAACGGCGCGTCATCCGGCATCGTGGTAATTCCGCCGACCAAATGCGCGCCGATCAATCCCTGCCATTGCGCAAGGTTTTCGCCAACCCAGGCCGCCGCGATTTGCTTCGCTTGTCCCGCATTCATGGCTTGTTCCTCAACCTTATCGCTCGCTGCGTTGTAGCGCGGCTGCGCCGCGGGCGCGGGGTGGTAGGTTCGGGAAATAGACACCCTGACTAGCGCAACTCGTGTCGCCGGAGCTGCTTCAACTGCTCCACGATCCGGCGCACGTCTTGGGCGCGGGCGCGGTCGACGACGAGCAGGGCGTCATCGGTGTCGACGACCACGGTGTTGGTCAGTCCGACGAGGGCGACCAAGCGATCGGTTTCCGACCAGATCACGCTGTTGCTGGTCTCGAATTGGATGATGTCGCCGCGGACGCTATTACCGACCGAATCGTGCTCGATCAGCTCACCGAGCCCATGCCAATCCCCGACATCCGACCACCCCATCTCTGCGGGCACGACTGCCACTCGCTCTGCGTGTTCCATGATTCCCTGGTCGATAGTCGATTCGGGCAGAGTGGACCACACCTCGGCCGTGATCCGCTCCTGGGCGGGCGTTCCCCATGCTTCGGCGATGCGCATGATACCGGCGAGCAGCGCCGGTTGTTGCCGTGCCATCTCGTCGAGCAGCGATTGCGCCTTCCAGATAAACATGCTCGCGTTCCACAGGAAGCGGCCGGACTCGACGTATTCGGTCGCGCGCGCGAGACCCGGTTTTTCGACGAAGCGCACGGTCCGGAAGGCCGTCCCGTCCTTGGCTTCGGCGACAACTTCATCGGTGCGTTCGATATAGCCGTACCCGGTTTCGGGCCGTGTCGGGTTCAACCCAATCGTCACCAACCAACCGTCATTCGCCGCTTGCATCGCCGTGCGCACGGCCCCCACGAACGCGGCAACGTCCCGCACTTCATGATCGGCGGCAAAGCTGCCCATGATCGCGTTGCGATCGCGGCGGGCGATCAACGCGGCCGCGAGCCCGATGGCCGGACTCGACCCCCGTGGCGCCGGTTCGACCAACAAATTCTCCGCCGGCATCTCCGGCACTTGGCGCGCGATCGAGGCGGCGTGGGCCGGGCCGCAGACAACAAACGTTCGCTCCGGCGGGCAGAGATCGGCCATCCGGTAGCGGGTTTGTTGCAAGAGCGAGCGCTCGCCGAGCAAGGGCAGGAGAAATTTTGGATGCGCCGCCCGGCTCAACGGCCACAGCCGCGTGCCGGAGCCGCCGGCGGGAATAACCGCCCAGAATCCTTGTTCGCCCGTTGCCCGTCGCATGCCGTTGTTCATCATCTGGCGCCACCTCCCTGAATCGCATCTCCCTACAGAGTACGATACGGCGGGACTGGCTGCGCCGCCAGGGGAACGGCGACGCAAAGGAGGGGCAACATGGCAACCGGGCCGTTGATCTTGACGCCGCGGCTCGATCCGAAGCCTTGGGGCGGACGCCGCCTCGCGGAATTCGGGTTCGATCTTCCGCCCGATGAGCTGGTCGGGGAAGCGGTCATCACCGCACCGGAAGCGATCATCGGCAATGGTCCGCACGCCGGCCGCACCCTTGGCCAGATTGTGCACGACGACCCCGCGGCCGCGCTCGGCGAACGTGGGCTCGCCGCGACCGGCAACCGGCCGCTCTTCCCCCTCCTGGTCAAGCTGATCGACGCCAACGAGGACCTCTCGATCCAGGTCCATCCCACCGATGAAGACGCGCGGGCCGAGCACAGCCTCGGCAAAACCGAGGCCTGGCACGTGCTCGACGCGGCGCCGGGCGGGGCGCTCTACCTCGGACTCCGGCCGGATGCGAGCATGGACGAGCTTGAAGAGTTCGCACGGGCGGGAAAGCGCACGGGAGGGCTCCTGCGCCGCCTCGAGGCGAAACCGCACGCAACGGTGCTCATTCCCGCCGGCACGATTCACGCCCTCGGCGCGGGGGTACTTGTCTACGAAATCCAACAGCCATCGGCAATCACCTACCGGCTCGACGATTGGGGCCGGGTCGACGCCGCGGGCAAATCGCGCAACCTACACATCGACCAGAGCGTTCGCGTCGCCAACGCCGACTACCGCCCGGAGTTCATCGCCCCGGTCGAGCTCCACCGAGCGTCCGGGCGTGCCCAACTCCTGACTGCCTGCCGCTACTTTGCCCTTGAGCGGATCGCCCTGGCGGCGGGCGAATCATTGACGCTTCCCACCAATGGCAGCGCACAGGTCTTCACCTGCCTCCAGGGAGGTTTGACCCTCAGCGCCGACGGCATGGAAGCGACGATGGCTGCCGGTCAGACCGCCGCCCTGCTCGCCGCCAGCCTCTCGGCAATGATCCAAGCGACCTCGCCGATGGTCACCCTCCGCGCCTGGGTCCCCGATCTCGCGGCCGAGATCGTCCAACCCGCCCGCGCCAGCGGCGCGGGCGATGACGCGATCGGCCACCTCGGCGGGCCATTAGCCGATGTGCGAGTAGCGCTGCGTTAGGGCCGCTTCAGCCTTCGACTTGGCCACGATAAGATTGGCGAATCAGTGCTGAGCAATCCCAAATCGCGAGCGAAAACCGAGGAGGTAGAAGTAAGGGATGAGCGAGGATGACCACGAAATTTACGCCATTCGCTACGCGACGCACGAACGGCGCTCCCCCGAAAACTTCCTCGGCGGTGATCCGCATGACGTCTTGCAGCCAATCGACTACTTCGTCTGGGCGATCGTAGGGGAGTCCGGCACGTACATCGTGGACACCGGCTTTGGCGAATCCGTGGGGCGGAAACGCCTGAGGGCGATCCTCAAGCCAATTGCCGATGGCCTGAAGGCCATCGGCATCGATCCGAACCTGGTCGAACATGTCGTCGTCACCCACATGCACTACGATCATGCTGGCAATTTCGACCTCTTTCCGCACGCTCGTTATCACCTCCAAGACACCGAGATGGAGTACGTCACTGGGCGCTGCATGTGTCACCAATTGTTACAGGCTCCGTTCGAAGTTGATGATGTGGTAGCGATGGTTCGGAACGTCTTCTCGGGCCGTGTCGTCTTTCACGATGGAGAGGATTCACTCGCCCCGGGCATCAGCCTGCACCGCATTGGCGGCCATACGCGAGGGCTGCAAAGCGTCAAGGTGAAGACGCGGCGGGGCGATGTGGTCCTCGCGTCCGACGCGGCGCACCTCTACGCCCACCTCGAGGTAGGCCGCGTGTTCCCGATTATCTACAACGTCGGTGACGTTCTCGAAGGCTTTGAAACGATCAAAATGCTGGCGACCTCGCCCAGTCACATCATTCCTGGACACGATCCCGCGGTCCTCGAACGCTATCCGGCAGCCCGGACCGGCCTAGAAGGCTGGATTGCTCGTCTCGACGTCGATCCGAAGAATCCCACCGATTAGCCGAGCTCGCATCCACGTAGAACTACCTGGGTGGCGGCCTTCACAATCAAGCAGTCTTCACGAAGCGCAACGCCCGTTCTGGGCGCATCATTTATGTTGTAGGGAGCCAACCATTGCGATTGCCTCTACAATAATCGGCACTTCAGGATCATCCCGATCGGATTCGGAGGCTAGCAAGATGGTGAGTGATTTCATTTCGCGCGGCTTTCGCGGACGCCGCCAGGATCCGGAGTTGGCCGGGCGCATCCCGCCGGGTCAGTACCTGACCGGTGACTTTCCGGTTCTCTCAGCGGGTCCAACGCCGCGCACCGCGCTCGAACAATGGGACCTTCAACTCGTGGGCGACGTCGATCAGCCACGGCGTTGGACCTGGGAGGAATTGCTCGCCCTCCCCCGGGAAACCTTCACCGTCGACATCCATTGCGTCACCAAGTGGTCGAAGCTGGATACGGACTGGGAAGGCGTCTCGATCGACACGCTGCTCGACGGGGTCGAGCACAATGCGAACTTCCTGATCGCTCACTGCGACGGCGGATATACGACGAACCTGCCGCTCGAAGACGTGACCGATGGCAAGGCCTGGATCGCGTTTCAATACGACGACGAACCGCTGGCGGCTGAACATGGTGGGCCAGCCCGACTGCTGGTGCCACACCTCTACTTTTGGAAGAGTGCCAAGTGGATCCGCAAGCTCGAGCTCAGCGATGAGGACAAGCCCGGCTTCTGGGAAGAACTTGGCTACCACAACTATGGTGATCCATGGCAGGAACAGCGGTATTGGGGCGACTGAGCTGGCGTCTCGCTGAGGTCGTCGAGACGATCGTCGAAACGCCTCAGACCAAGAGTTTGGTGCTGTCGGTGCCCGAGTGGAGCGGACATCTCCCCGGACAGCATGTCGACGTTCGCTTGACCGCCGAGGACGGCTACCAAGCGGAGCGGAGCTACTCGATTGCCTCAGCGCCATCTGGCGAGCGAGTGGAACTGACCGTCGAGCGTCTGGACAACGGCGAAGTCTCGCCGTATCTGACCGAGGAATTGCGGATTGGCGACAAAATCGAGATCCGCGGACCGATCGGTGGCTACTTTACCTGGGACATCCCAAACGGGGGGCCGCTGCTACTCGTCGCCGGTGGATCGGGTGTCGTTCCGCTGATGGCGATGATCCGTCACCGCGCGGCGAAGGGGAGCGATATCCCCACTCGATTGCTCTTTTCCTCGCGATCCGACGACGAGATTATTTACCGGGAAGAACTCGCTCGGCTCGGGGCGTCCGACGGAAATCTTGAGGTGATCCACACGCTAACCCGGTCGCAGCCGCCAGACTGGACCGGATATCACCGCCGGATCGACGAAGCGATGCTATCCGAGGTTGCCTGGCCGACGAGCGCAGATCCACGCGTCTACGTTTGCGGACCAACACGACTGGTTGAGTCGGTCGCCTCGACCCTCGTCGGGCTGGGTCACGGTCCGGCGCGGGTCAAGACGGAGCGATTCGGCCCGACAGGAGGATAACGATGGAAGACGCCGATCTTCGTCTTGACGGGAATGCCGCTGCCGGTCTGCTCACGGAGCTCTTCACATTCGACATGACCACTGCCCAAGGCGTCTGCAGCGGCTGCGGCAATACCTTCCCGGTCGGTACGCTGGCCACCTACGGTCACACCATGGGCATGATTCTGCGCTGTCCCGGCTGCGACACCGCGATGATCCGGGTCACGCACGTACGGTCCGGTTACTTCCTTGACCTGCGCGGCACGAACGTGCTGCGGGTGACGGCGACCGCTTGAACTTCCCGGTTGGATGACAGCCGGACGGGGCCATGCGAGCATCGCCCCGTCCCAACCGCAAACCGACGCGGTCGCATGATGATGGCGGTCAACGGGTCTAATCGCGCATGGCAAGGACAGCCACTGCTCTGTCCCCGACCGTTTCTGCCGCAGGACTGTCCCCTGTTTCCTCGATCCGCATCTCCGGCAACCAGTGCAGCCAGCGCGGAAGATACCAGTTGCGATTGCCCAGCAGCACCATGCTTGCTGGCACCAAAATCAAGCGGACGATCGTGGCGTCGAGGAAGATCGCGACCGCCAGACCAAACCCGAGCTGCTGGAAGAAGACGATCTCTCCACTGGCAAAGGCCGCGAAGACGACGATCATGATTGCCGCCGCCCCGGTGATGATCCGGGCCGTCGACTGGAGCCCGGCTGTCACCGCCGCCCGATTGTTGCCGGTTCGGTCGTAGTGCTCGCGGATCCGGCTGAGCAAGAAGACGTGGTAATCCATGCTCAGGCCGAACAGAATGCAGAAGAGAAAGATGGGCAGCCAGGCTTCGATCGTCGGCGTCTGCTGAAATCCCAACAGGCCATGCAGATAGCCCTTCTGAAACACGAGCACCAGCAACCCGTACGCCGCTCCGACCGAGAGGAGGTTCATGACAATTGCCTTCAGCGGAACGATGATCGAATGGAACGCGAAGAGAAGGAGCAGGAAACTCAACCCGAGCACGAAAGCGAACACGCGCGGCGTCCAGCGGTCGATGAGTTGATTGAGATCGGCGTTCGATGCTGTCTCCCCGGTGACATAGGTTGCCGCTTCGACTCCCACGAATGCGCGCGGAATTAGTTCTTTCCGCAATCGCGCAACCGCTTGATATGCTTCGGGCGTGTTCCCATCGAACGTCAGCGGCACCTCGACCACGGCGAGCGTGCCCGCGTCGTTCCATTCTCGTCCCGTCACGGTCCCGAATGCGATGTCCTGCCCTAATTCGGCGATGAGCCGGTCGAGCGCAGCGTCGACCTCCGACCCGCGCTCCGCGTTGACGACAATCTCAAGTGGCTCTACCAATCCGGCCGCAAAATCCTGCTGCAAGATTTGATACGCCCGCGTAACCTCGCTCTCCGGCAACGATTCGACCCCTGCCGTCCCCCGTTCCATCGCCGTATAAGGCAACGCGGCAGCGAGCAGCACGGCGACGGCAAGCAGCGCGCTGACCAATGGCCGCGCCATGACGAGTTTGGTCGCCTGCTCCCAGAAGCCGGCTGCAGCGCGCGTGCGCCCCGACATTGCTCGGGCTCGGCGGCCTGGCCAATGGATGCGGTCGCCGACAATGCCCAAGACCGCCGGGATGAGCGTGAGCGTGGCGAGAACGGCGACACCGACAGCAAGAATGGCACCCGCACCGAGACTGCGGAAGAGTGTTGTCGGCAGGAGGACCACGCCGACCAGCGCGATCGCGACGGTGCCGCCGGAGAAGAGAACCGCCCGGCTCGCCGTATCGCCGGCCAGTTCAATGGCAGCCAGTTTCGATTGTCCACCGCGGCGGTTCTCACGATAGCGATCGACGACGAAGAGGGCGTAATCGACGCCAACCGCGAGGCCAATCATGGTAATCATGTTGATCGCATAGATCGACATCGTCGAGATACGGCTCAGTAAGAGGGTCAGTCCGATGGCGCCGGCGATCGCGACGAGGGCCAGACCAATTGGCACGCCCGCGGCGACGAGCGCGCCGAAGACGACGACCAGCACCACCAACGCCGCCGGCAACCCGATAAGATCGGACCGAATCAGGTCTTGCTGGACCAACCGACTCTCTTCGGCCCCGAAGCTGACGTCGCCGACCGTCAAGACCTCATAGTCTGTAGCCTGCGAGGCCAGCGTGTGCACGCGATCCAGGAAGGCTTCATCATCATCATTGAGCGTCACGGGGATGATCGTCGTGTGCCGGTCAGGCGAGACGAGCAACGACGCGCGCTGCTCGCCAGCGGCAACGGCGTCGTAATAGGTCGTGGCCTCGCGCACGAGACCGCTCATCCCGCGCAGATTGACCGCGACGGTCTCCACCGTCTGCCGAAATGCTGCGTCGTCGACCGTCGACGCCGGGGATCGGACGATCACGATCTCCGAGTCGGCTTGATCGCCCGGCATCCGCTGGCGCAGTAGCTCTTCACCGCGGACCGATTCCGGTTTGCCGACAAACGTATCGTCGTCGGTCAATCCCCCGCCGAGTGTCAGCGCGCCAGAGAAGATCACGACCAGCGCGATCACCCACGCAGTCACGACAAACCAGGGGCGGTGCGCACAAAATCGCGCCAGCCGGCCGGTTGGAATCATCGATGCCATTGCATTTCCCTCATTCCGTATCACCTCTCGACCACTACGACCTATCCACGTTCACTCCTGGTATAGCGGCCCGCCCGCCCGCTTCCATCAGCGAAAGCGCGGCTTTCCCACACGCAAAACAGACCGCCTTTCGGCGGTCCTCCTCCGCATTTTTCGGGGCTGGTCTACGACAAATGTTGTGGGTTGTTACTCGAGACGGTCACGCGCGTCGTCAAGCGAGGCCAATCCCTCGCGCAGGGCATAGAGGGCTGCCTGCGTGCGACTGGCAAGCTGGAGCTTGCCGAGAATCGTGCTGACGTGGGTGCGCACGGTCGCCTCACTCAGCGAAAGCTCATCGGCGATCTGCTGGTTGCCGAGTCCACGCGCCACGAGCCGCAAGACGTCAACCTCCCGGGGCGTCAGCGGATCGCGCGTCGGCGGTCGATCAGAACCGCGCGCAAGTTCCTGCAGCACCTTACGGGCGATGCTGGGATCGAGCCACGCCTCCCCACGGTGCACCTGCCGGATCGCCTGCACCAGCTCTTCGGGACCAGAGTCTTTCAGCAAGTAGCCCCGTGCCCCAGCCTTGACAGCTGGAAAGACTTTGTCGTCGGTGGCGAAACTCGTCAAGACCAGAATTTTCGCGTCTGGCCAGGAGGCCGTAATCTGGCTGATCGCCTCGATTCCGTCGACCTTGGGCAAGACGAGGTCCATCAGCGTCACGTCAGGACGCAAGCGTAGGACGTCAGCCACAGCCACGCGCCCATCGGCCGCTTCGCCAATCACCTCGATATCGGGCTCGGTCGCCAGGAGCGCGTGGATGCCCTTCCGGACGATCGCATGATCGTCGGCCAGAAAGACGCGAATCGGCGTGGTCACCGCGGCACCTCCACACGCACCCGCGTTCCTTCGCCGGGCCGGCTTTCGATCGCCAACCACCCGCCCAACCGCGCTACCCGTTCCGCCATCCCACGCAAGCCGAGCCCGCCGTGATCCTGCGTCGCGCCGGGGTCGAATCCAATCCCGTCGTCCGCAATCTCCAGGGCGACGGACTTCTCGTCTTGACGCAATTGGACCGCGATCTGGTGGGCGTGGGCATGCTTGAGGGCGTTGTTGAGCGCCTCCTGGGTGATCCGATCCAGCTCAGCCTCGACCGCCGGCGGCAACCGGCCGTTCCCCTCCACTGCCAGCGACGTGGCAAGTCCGACCCGCCCTTCGACTGCTTGCAGCCGCTCCTTCAACGCGGCCGCGAGCCCTCCCTCCTCGAGCACGGGTGGCCGCAGCTCGTAAATCAGGAGCCGCATCTCTCGCAGCGCTTGCTTTGCCATTGCTTGTACCTCGCGGAGCTGGGCACCGGCCGCGTCGAGTTCACCGGCCGTGATCTGGCGCGCCGCCGCTTCGGCTGAAAGCGTCAACCCGTAAAGTGCCTGCGTCACCGAATCGTGGAGATCGCGCGCTAACCGGTTGCGCTCTTCGACGACCGCCAACGCCTCAACCTGCGCCGCATAATCTTCCAAGCGGCGATACGCCTCCTGTACTTCGGTGTACAACGCTTGACTTTGCGCCCGTGCGGCCTGGGCTCGCCTCGTGACCGCTGCGTACGAGGCGACGAAGAGGTATCCGCTCGCGTATAACATCGCGAGAGCAATCGCCTCGGACCAGTCCAAGGTCGCCAACATCCCGACCGCCATGACGACGACAAACACCGCGACCCAGCGATAGGCGATGTCCCGGGGGAGCATCGATACCGCCTGCGTCGTCAGCGGAATGAAAAGGATCGCAAAGTAATCGAGACCTGGATTGAGCAAGATCATCGCGAGGAGCAAGCCGGTCTGGGCGACAAAATACGGTTGCAGGGACCACGCTGCGCGCCGTGCGAGCGTACGCTCCGAGAGGAAAGCGGCGAGATAAATCAGCAGCAGCGCCGCGGTGACTTTGTCCCCGGTATCGTCGAAAAACGACGTATCGCTGGCGGCGCGGATCATCGCCGCCGCCCAGATGGGGACAGTGAGCAAATAGAACAAAGGAATCTTGTACCGCCCGACACCAAAGGGCGGGGTCTGTTCTTGTTGATCGTCGATCATCGGGTTCGTGTCCCGTTCGCCGCGATACTAACGGCGCAATTGCACGCTGGCTAGTTCTAATCCGCCTTCGCCACCTCAGCCCGGAAACACTCCACGACGTGGTCGTTCACGAGACCCGCGCTTTGCATGAAGGCGTAGCAGATGGTCGAGCCGACGAAGGTGAAGCCGCGGCGTTTGAGCTCTTTGGACATGGCGTCGGACTCGGGCGTGGTGGCGGGGATGTCGGCCAGCGTTTGGGGGCGGGCTGAGGGCAGCGTTTTGCCGCCGACGAAACTCCAGATGAATTGGTCGAAGGAGCCCTCGTCGGCGACAACGTCAAGATATGCTTGGGCGTTGCGAACTGCGCCGTTGACTTTGAGCCGGTTGCGGACGATGCCGGGGTCGTTGAGCAAGTCCGCGATCTTGTCCGGACCGTAGTCAGCGATGATGTCTGGTTGCCAGCCATCGAACGCTCGGAAAAAGTGCTCCCGCTTGTAGAGGATGGTCCGCCAGGAAAGCCCTGCTTGAAACCCTTCAAGCATCAGCAGCTCGAAAAGCTCGCGGTCGTCGTGGATCGGCACGCCCCATTCCTCGTCGTGATATCGCTCGTAGAGCTCGTCGCCTACTGCCCATTCACAGCGGACCAACCCAGCGTCTTGCACCGTGATTCCTCCGCCCCAGACCGCTCTGCACCTCGACTACACCTGAGACCAGCTTGCCTGTCCGCCGTGACATCAGTCTGTCAGGAAGTCAGCTTCGTTACGAAGTTCAGCGGAGACTGCGGTCAGGTCGTGCCGAGCGCGGGCGCGCTCGAAAGCTTCATGTGAGTGATCGCCAACCCGCCGAACTCGCCTGTGCAGTCGCTACTTTCAACTGCGGCCCGGTTTATTCCACAAGGCCGCTGGCTCCGTGCTCACTCCTGATGTCTATGCAGTCGCGATTTCGGAGATTTGCACCCGCCTCGTCGGGATTCCGCTAGCGATCGAGTTGGCTACAGCCCGGGCCACCATTCTCTCGTCGCTGCCGGTGCTCTCTGGGAAGTGCGCCACCTCGCCCTCGTCACAGGCCGTTGACGACCGGCATCGCCGCGCATTATGGGCAACGCTCCCAAGATTCTAATCTCGACCACTTAGAGCAGTCATCGCCGCCAGGGAGTCCATGTAGTCACGCCATTGCACGATCTTGCGATTTTCGATGGTAACAACTGAGATGAAGCGGTTGTTGTACGACGCGCCGGTTCTGACTATTTTGCCATGACACTCATATTCCAATATGACGACGCGGGGTCCTGTGAGCGGTTCGTAATCAGCGCGTCCGCGCTGTGCAGCATGATATTTTCACCGTAGCCCACATAAAGGGTCATGAGCGCTTCACGACTATCAAGGCTCTGCGGCCATCCGGGGAATATATATTTAAACTCAAACACGGCATCGTCAGCGATAGTATCAAAATAATGGGCGCCGTCTACTAAGCCGTCCAGTCCCTGCAGAACTATGTCGAAAAATGGATCGAGTGCTGAGAAAGCCGCATATTTGGATTCACTCATAATTTGACTCCTTGGATGTCGATTAGCTATGCCCTCCGAAGCGAGATGGTGAGGACCTGATCAATGCCGACTGTCAGTTCCCGTCTAGAGCTTGCGTCGCAATTACAATGCTGGCTCTCAACTCACCCCATTGACGGCGCGAACGGACCCAGCCAACGTGTGATAGTGGACATGAAGGTCGCGAACTTCGAGCATTCCCGCGTCCACGTCACACCCCGTCAATAAGCATTGCTCTCCCTCGCTCCTCTTGCAAAGGCGACAGAGGCATCTCGAGCGGAAAGTCTCCGCGGAATCAAAAACTCGTGCAGAGTTTCTTGGTCGTTCGGTACGACGAAATCATAGCCGCTTACCTTCGATCGTTAAGACGCTCTTCGCACCGGACTGGACGCCCTACTTCCTCGACTGCACGATACCTTGGGGCCCAACTCAGGCAAGGCCGATGCAGTTGCCAAGCAGATCGAGAGCGCCCTCCTCCCGAACGGTGTTCAGGCGTTGACCGGTGGCGGGCAGGCGGGCATTATGGACCCGCACGTCGATCCGCGATGAAAGGCCAGCACGTGGCCGACACGACGCCCGCCAACACGACCTTCCCGCGGCCTGTTCCCCTCCCACCCCGGGATCGAGAGCGGCTCGGCGCGCCGTTGCCGGCCCCACTGACCGGCTTCGTCGGGCGCGAGCGCGAGGTCGCCGCGGTCATCGAGCTGCTGCGTCGTCCGAATGTTCGCCTGCTCACCCTGACGGGACCGGGCGGGGTCGGTAAGACCCGCCTTGCGCTCCACCTGGCCGGTCGCCTCCAAGTGGATTTCGCTGACGGCGTCTCGTTCGTCGCCCTCGCTCCTCTTGCCGATCCAGCCGCGGTGCTCCCGACCATTGCCGACTCGCTCTCGTTCCCCGAACTCAACGACGCGGCCTCTCCGGTTCAACTCGCTCAGGCGCTCGGCCCGCGCCGGCTCTTGGTGGTCCTGGACAACTTCGAGCACGTGGCAACGGCGGCGCCACTCATCGCGGAGTTGCTCGGCGCCTGCCCCGGGCTGACGGTCCTCGCGACGAGCCGCTCCCCTCTGCATCTGCAAGGAGAGCAGGAGTTCCCGCTCGAGCCGCTGACAATTCCCACGCTTGACCAAACGTGGTCGGTCGCGGACTTGGAGCGCAACCCGGCGGTCGAGCTGTTCCTCCAACGCGCTCGTGCCGTCCGTCCCGACTTCACCCTCTCGGCGGAGAATGCGGCAGCGGTTGCGGAGGTCTGCATCCGCCTCGATGGGCTGCCACTGGCGATCGAATTGGCCGCCGCCCGGGCACGCGTCCTCTCCCCCCAGGCGGTGCTCTCCCGCCTGGAACACCGGCTCGGCCTTCTTACGGGCGGGGCCCTCGACCAGCCGCCACGGCTGCGGACGATGCGCGACGCACTTGCCTGGAGCCACGACCTCCTCACTGTCGACGAGCGAGTGCTCTTTCGCCGTATGTCCGTCTTCGCCGGCGGATGCACGCTGGAGGCGGCTCAGGCAGTGGGCATTGAGGCCGGCGATGCGTCCCTCAACGTTCTGGACACCTCGGCATTGCTAGTCGAGAAAAGCCTGGCAACCCAACGGGAGGGGCCGGACGGCGAGCCGCGCTTCGGGATGCTGGAGACGGTCCGCCAGTTTGGACTAGAGCAGCTTGGGGCCGCCGGCGAGACCGAGGCGACACGAGACCGCCATGCCGCGTACTTCCTGGCGCTGGCCGAGCAGACCGCCGCCCGACCGGAGGGGCCGGACGCCGACGCTCGGTTCGCTCGCCTCGCGCCTGAGCACGACAACCTACGATTGGCCTTCGCCTGGTACGAGCACCGTGGGGACCCTGAGGCTGGGCTCCGACTGGCGGACGCTCTCCTTCGGTTCTGGTACTGGCGTAGCCACCGGGCCGAAGGCGGTCGGTGGGTCGAGCGGTTCTTGGCCGCGGGCGGCGAAGTCGCGCCCGAACTCCGGGCCAAGGCCCTGTACGCGTTGGGCATTCTCACCACCGGCGCGCGGTCGGACGAGCGGGCTATCCCACCGCTGCGGGAAAGCCTGGTCCTCTGGCGCGAGTCGGGCGACGTCGAGGGCACCGCTCAGACGCTAACCCTCCTGGGGATCAAACTGAAGAGACTCGGAGCCTTCGCCGACGCGGCGCCTCTCCTCGACGAAGCGGCCGTGCTGTTCGACGGGCTCGGCCTCGACGCCTGGTGGGCCCTCGTGTACCACCATCGCGGGATGGTGGCGCTTGGGCTTGGGGACCTGGCCGGGGCAGAGATCATGCTCGAGGAAGCCTTGGCCAGGCACCGCCGGCTCGGCGATGACGGCACGTCGCCCGCTTGGGTGGCCATGGCCCTCAACGATCTGGGGGTGGTGGTCGGGGAGCAGGGCGACCTGGCGCGGGCGGCCGCCCTCCAGACCGACAGCCTCGACCTCTGGCGCCGAACCGGGACCCGCGAGGGAATGGCCGACGCCCTGGTCGGCCTGGCCACCGTCGCCGCCTCAGGTCAGCCGGAGCAGGCAGCCCGGCTCTTCGGAGCCTCGGCGGCCCTTGCCGACTCCGTCGGCTACGAGTTTGCGTTCCCGGAGCGGGCGGCACACGAGCGGGCAATGGCCGCGCTCAAGGCGACGATGGGGGAGGCGGCGTTCGCCGATGCATGGAACGCCGGGCGTGACCTTTCACTCGACCAAGCTTTGGCCGAAGCCGCCACTTTGCGGCCAGCGGAGATCCAACACGCGGACGAAGACCGAGCCGGCGCATCCGAGCATACGGCGGGCCTTTCGCCCCGAGAGGTTGAAGTATTGCGCCGCCTCGTGGCAGGCGCTTCCAACCGGGAGATCGCCGCGGAACTCTTCATCAGTCCACGCACTGTTCAAGCCCACCTGGCGAGCGTTTTCGCCAAGCTCGATGTCCACACTCGCGCCGCCGCCGTCGCCCGCGCTTACGAACTCGGCCTAGTCTGAATACCGCAGCCGGCTTCCTCGCCGGCCGCTCCCCCTTCGCCAAATCAATCCCCGGAAGCGGGCGTACGTCGTTTGGCGGAAGCCCAACTGCCGGCAGCACCCCGAATTAGGCAATGCGAATAGGCCATCTGGCGAATACGTCTTCCCCTTGCGCTCCCTAGGGTAGAACGAGCGGCAGGCGCCGTGGCCTTGCGGCAATTCCCCGGGGCATCCGAAGCTCAACACGAGGCGACAAGGGAGCCGGAATGCCCAGGAGAAACGAGGCCGTCGTGCGGCTGCTGCTGGAGGAAGTGTTCAACGGGGGACGCACCGACCTGCTGACCGAGCTGATCGCGGCCGATCACGTCGGCCACGATCCCTTTGGAGATCACTACGGGCCTGAGGGCTTGCGAATCGCCGTGGCAGAGTACCGCGAAGCCTTCCCCGACCTCCAGATGACCGTCGAAGATCTCGTGGCCGATGGAGACAGGGTCGTGCATCGATTCACCCTCCGGGGCACGCATGCCGGACCGTTCATGGGCATCCCTCCCACTGGGCAGGTCGTGACCGTCACCGGCATCGCCATCGACCGCCTCGCCGACGCCAAGGTGGCCGAGAGTTGGGTTAGCTTCGATGGACTGGATTTGCTGCGCCAGCTCGGCGCCAGTTCCACATTGAGGCGACCCGCCGAGCCGATGCCGTCGGACACCGCTTCGCCGCAGCCCAAGGTCGCCACCCGGTCGCCAACAAAGTGAGGAGATCGATGTCACCGCAATCACGGTGTGGGCGTCGCCGTGAATGACGTGCGGACCGACTAATGATCACGATTGACTACGAAGGAGGTAAATCGATGAGTGCCAACTGTGTCGAGACTATGGTGGATGGGGATATTCAATACGTGGTTGTGCGTGGGCCACGCCTGGGGGAGCTCTCAGCCGTCGCGGCGGCTCCATGACAAAACTTCATGACAGGTCGGGACCTCCCCGATACGCTGGAGATCTCGTCTTCCTCTGTCACTATCCCCGAGCAAAATATCGACTGGATGCTGGCCCAGACACGTTCAACGTCCGAGGCTTCTCAATCACCCCGATCACGTAACCACCGTTTCGAGAAAGCTTATCCGCTGCTTGACAGGTCCCGCATCGAGGAGCGGCCGAGTACCCACGAGAGACTATCTCGGCCTTGCGATCGAATTGTGCCTTCCATGCCATGAAACGGAGACCACAATGCCTTATGCACATCAGAACACCTTCTCACGCCGTTGCCTCCTCTCCACCGCTGCCGCGGCTGCGAGCGCAGCCATAGTCGCCCCAATCCTGAGTAGACCAGCGATATCCTTGGCACAGGCCGCAGGAGGGGCACAAGCCACGCTCCTGAACACCCAAGCGGCTACCCCATCGCCGAGTGCGCCACCCGCGACCTTTGACGCGGTGCTCCAGGCTGGTCTCGACCGCGGGATACCCGGCGTCGCCCTCCGCGTCGAGCGGGGCGGCGTTGGCGTCTTCGACGGCGCCGCCGGGCTCACCAGCCTCGAACAGCAGACCCCGGTAGCGCCTGGGGATCGGTTCGGCGTTGGCAGCATCACCAAGACCTTTACCGCCACGCTCGTCCTGCAACTGGTCGACGCGGGCGTCCTCACCCTGGACGACTCCGTCAGTCAGTGGCTCGGCAATCCCGTCGTCGCGCGCATCCCGCACGTCGATGAGGTCACGCTCCACCAGCTCCTCAACCACACCAGCGGGATCTACGACGTCTTCGACGACGACAGCCCGCTCTGGCAGGACGCGTACCTCGGCGAAGGAGCGGACTGGACGCGGGTCTGGACGTCGATGGAGGTGCTCGCCTACGCCGACGGCGCCAAGCACGCGCCCTACTTCGCCCCGGGCAAGGGCGCCCACTACTCCAACACCGGCTACATCCTGCTCGGCCTGATCATCGAAGAGGCGACCGGCCAAGGGTACGCCGAGCGATTGCATGCCCGGATCCTTGACCCCCTTGGCCTGGAGGACACCTTCTACGCCG
>JBJMMD010000020.1:0-8112 GCA_045804965.1 Thermomicrobiales bacterium
CAATTTGGCATCCGGCAAAGCGGCTGATCGTCCTCCCCACGAGCGGCTGCTTGACCTCCGCCGCGGCGTTAGAGATGCTGTCATCGGTGGGCACACCCCGCGCCGTCCACCACAGCGTCGCCATCTCGCCGTCGATGGCCAGGTCGTCTATGGCGACCTGAAGCGCGGGAAAGGCGAGACGGTACAAGGCGACGCTTACCTTGATCGCCTCCGGGCCGCGGACCAGATCCGGGATGAGGCCGCCGTGATTGATGTAGTCGGGCGCGAACAGAGAGTCGGCCAGATCAAGCGCGCCCTGGTTCCAGATCTCTTCGACGACCCGTTGCATGGTGTCTTTACGTTCATTCGTAACCATAGGTTCCCCGCAATTCGCGTGCGCCACACGCCGTGGAACGCTGGTAGCGTCCTCGCACCGCCAGTCTGGCAGCGCAACGATGCGGTGTCATGAAGTTTTGTCACGCGCTCATCGCTTTCTCTTAAGGGACACCGAGACCGCAGGGCATGGATCATGCAAGGAGATCATCCGCTGCGTCCGCTCGTCGCTGATTGGAGTCGTGCCAGGATGGACGCCGATGTTCGCGCGATCCGCGGCCCCGCCCTCGTGCTCATTGTGGCCGACCAGCCCGTGCTCGCTGAGGTCGTCCGATTGGCGCTCAACCATGGCCGTTTCACGGCGCAGATCGCGCGCACGGCTGAGGATGCGCTGGCCATGCTCGCGGACTGGCGGCCGCACCTTGCCGTTGTTGATGCCGATGTGGGCGACGGAATGCTCCTGGACCGGCTCGGTGACACGACGGCGGTCGAAGACCGCGTCCCGGTGATGGCGCTCACGCGGCGGGGCGACCTGAAGACCAAGTTGGCGGCGTTCGAGCGCGGCGTCGACGATATCATCACGGTGCCCTTTTCCCCCGAGGAGTTGGTCGCCCGCGTCCTGGCGATCATGCGCCGCACTTATCACACCGCCGTTCCCTTCACCCCCGCTCTGCAACTTGGCGAGCTTGAGATCGACATCCTAAGTCGGAGCGTCCGGGTCGGCGGCCATGAGCTGCACCTCACCTCGCTGGAGCAGAGCCTGCTCTATCTCCTGGCCGCCAACGCCGGACGCCTGCTGACGCGCGACGAGATCCTCGATCACCTCTGGGGCGTTGACTACGCCGCCGAGAGCAATGTGGTCGACCGCCATATCCGTAATTTGCGGGCGAAACTGCAGAACGATTGGCGTCGGCCCCGCTACATCGCCACGATCCCAGGCAAAGGCTACCGGTTCGCGCCCACCGATTCGGACGACCCGTCGTCCGCCCTGCACGCCTGAACCGCCCTCCTCGGCGTCACGCCGACCGGCGCGGGATGCGCCTGCGTTTGGCCCCGTCGACGGTCGCTGGACACGCCTGCGGACGGGATGAGGAAATCGTCATGACAAGCTGTCACTGACCCCGTATCGTGCGACTGGGTGCGTTTCCGACCCATCGGATGCGCCGAAAATCCCCAGGAACAGAACTGACACCGGCCTCACTCACGATCCGCCGCGTGGCGTCTCATGCTGCCGGCCGCGTCGACGCCTGCAGGAGGGCAATCACTTTATGGACAGCGACCGCAATCCGATCGTCCCTGCCGACAAGCGATTCGGCTTCAGCGCGGATGCCGCCGCCGCTCTCCTGGTCCTCGACCGCTCGGTTGTGGTTGGCCCTGCAGTCGACGAGGAATGCAAGGGTCACGAGGTGACCATCGCCACGGAGCCCGACGCGCCCGACCCGGCGCGCTTGCGGGCGCCGGAGGGCCGGCGGGCGGGCGGAACAGCAAGCACGGACCTGGCACAACCAGCCATTCGCCGGGCGGCCTGCCGGGTCGAGCACCGCGCGGGCGGCGTGCCCGTCGTACTGGCCCAGCGCGTCGAAGCTCCCCATCACCACGCGACCCTGACCCCGTTTGCGAGCGCCCTCCATCTCGCAGGGCAGGCCGTGGGATGGCTCGCCCTGGTGGAGGAAGACACCGGGCGGACCGTTGCCCGTGCCTGCCTGGCGCGGCTCCCCACGCGGTATCGCCGGCGCGGCTTTCCGACGAGCGCACCGCCGAGCCCCGACGCCCGCGGCGCGGCAGACTAGGCGCCGTTCATTAGCCGCGAAGGAGCCTACCCAGTGAGCGCCACGACCGCAGCGGTGGAGCGAGGCTCACGGCCCCGCGCCGAAGCCCGAGGCCGTCAACTCTTCCCATCGACCATGGAGATGAACACTCAATACCGCGTCACCCATATCGCGCGGTGAGAGCTTGGTCGCGGCGTTCGCGATGAAAGCCGACTCTGGCACGTTAGGCGCAGGTGCAGGCAGTGCCTTCCTGGATAGGCCAGCACGCCGCGTTTGCCGTTGCGGCCCGGTTGGCGGCGATGACGCAGCGCCAACACGGCGACACCACGCGGCTATCGCGAACAGCCTCAAAGAGCGGCACCCCGAGGAGCGCGGCGCCTGAGCGAGCACGCTCGGACCCGGGTGCCTGGCTCGCGGGCCCATGATCAGCACCGAACGCGAGATCGCTCACCGGTGCGAAACCCGCCTTCGCGATCCCAGCCGCAGAGGCCAAGTTCTCCGGTGCGTTGATGATCCAGAATCGCCGCGCGTCAGCACTTTCTTGCTTGAGGATCGCTTGGAGCAGGCGAGGATACAGACCGCGACCACGCCACGCCGGCAGGGTTCCGAAATCCCATAAATAGCGGTCACATGGCGTCAAGGCGAACGCGATGTCCAGTTCGCCGATTGAAGCCGCGAGCGTCGCCACCCACCCGTACGAAACCGGTGTCCCGTCGAGGCGAGCGACATACGCTCGATGCCCTGCATCAAGACGCGCCTCAATCTCGGACTGTTCGACATCGGCGAGGCCAACCAAGACACTCGCATCGCATTCGGACTCGGCGCTGAAGTCTCCGAGCAGTGAAATAGTCGGCATGGGATCACCATGCCACCAACTCCAAAGTGCCATCTAAGTGTCCCTCGTTCGACCGAAATGCGTTCGTCCGGCTCCGCGAATAACGCGTGCCGGACGATGCTTCAATTGTACTCGATACTCGATGACCATAGATCCAGCCATCACTCGCTGATCCGCGTGCTAACGGCCCTTGCACACCATGCTCACAAAAAGGGTTGACCCGGATCGTGTGGCGGCAGGGCCATCCGTGAGGCAGCTCGATGGGCGTCCGCGGAAGCCAACAATCGACTCCTTGCGATCCTGATATAAAATATGCGCGCAATCGCGTAAGACTACTTCGTCGAGCGTCGACTCGATGTGCCAGTCCCGCCTCACGCTTTCGTCCAAGCTGCATCCAGATGGATCTTCGGCCATCGGACGACTACGTACGAGCGAGTGGGCCACCTGAGGGCTTGGCATTGTCCCAAAATGAGATAGGGAGGAACTGGTCATGACTACCGGCAATACCGCTGAGAGTTTTGGCGACGATATCTTCAGCCGGGATATCACAGGCCTTACCCGTGCAACAGGAACGCAGACCGTCGACCTGGCCGACGGCAGTACCTATGATCTCGTTGCGGCGCCAGTGCGCAAACGGATCGGCGATTCTGAGGTGCGCGTGCTGGCCTACAACGGGTCCGTGCCGGGACCGACGCTCCGAGTGCGTCAAGGCTCCTCGGTGAGCGTGAACTTTACGAACCAGACCGACCTAGAAAACACGATTCATTGGCACGGGTTGCGCCTCGAGAATCGCTTCGATGGAACGCACGAGACGCAGGCGTCGGTCCCGCCAGGTGGGCACTTCACCTATCGCGTGCGGTTCGTTGACCCCGGCATCTACTGGTACCACCCTCACATCCGGGAGGATTACGGCCAGGAGATGGGCCTGTACGGGAACATCGTCGTTGTTCCGGCCGCGCCCGACTACTGGCCGCCGGCGCACCGCGAGGTGGTGCTGACCCTCGACGACGTCCTGATTGAGGACGGGAATATCGCTCCGTTTCGCCGGGCTGAAACGACGTATGCGGCGATGGGCCGGTTCGGGAACGTGTTCTTGGTCGGCGGTGAGACGGGTCCGACGCTCGCCGCCCGGGTCGGTGAGGCCGTTCGTTTCTGCCTGACGAATACGGCCAACACGCGGGTCTTCAACGTCGGCCTGCCCGGAGTGCGGATCAAGCTGGTCGGAGGTGATAGCGGCCGCTACGAGCGAGAGGAATTTGTCGACTCGGTGGTCATCGCGCCGTCCGAACGCGTCGTCATTGACGTCCTCTTCGACCAGCCGGGACGCCTGACACTCGAGCATCGAACGCCCAAGCGAACGTATGCGCTGGCGGCAATCGAGGTCAGTCCCGAACGCGTGACTCCAGCGCTATCGGAGCAGTTCGAGCAACTCAGGCACAACCCCGAGTGGGCGGTCGAGCGTGAGCGGCTCGCGCCCTACTTCGAGGCGCCGCCTGCCAAGACGCTCGCCCTGGTCGCCGAGATGGACATGGGCCAGCCGCAAGGGCCGGTCGTCTATAGCTGTCCGATGCATCCGGACGTCGGCAGCAATGAGCCCGGAAGTTGTCCAAAGTGCGGCATGAAACTGATGCCGACCGCCGCGCCAGCCAAGTACGTCTGTCCGATGCACCCTGAGGTCGTGAGTGACGAGTCCGGGAGCTGCCCGAAGTGCGGCATGAAGTTGGTATCGGCAGAAATGGTCGAGCGACCATCAGGGCATGGTCACGAACACGGAGATGTCCAACATGGCGCGGATCATCATCTCCACTCAAGTCACGGCCACGAGATGGAGGAGGCCGGCGGCATCGAGTGGGAAGACGACATGGTCGCTGTCAACCGGATGACCACGCCCGCCAATACCCGCTGGCACATCATCGACCGCGCGACTGGTGCCCGCGACCATGCGATTGGCTGGGAGTTTCGGGTCGGCGACCGGGTCAAAATCCGGCTCATCAACGAGATGGAGTCCGATCACCCGATGCATCACCCGTTCCATTTTCATGGAGCCGGTCGCTTCGTCGTGCTGGCCCGGAACGGCGCGCGCGAGGAGAACTTCGTCTGGAAAGACACCGTATTGCTGCGGACCGGGCAGACAGTGGACATCCTCCTCGACGTCACGAATCCCGGCGTGTGGATGGCGCACTGCCACATCGCCGAGCACCACGAGAGCGGCATGATGTTCTCCTTCCGGGTGGTCGAGTAACGGGCCTTTCAGGCTGTAGCGAACAACGATGCGTAATGGGCGGGCAGACCTCTGTGGAGAAGGAAGTGGAATCGACACTTGACGTTCTGGTGGTAGGGACCGGGCAAGCGGGCTTGGCGCTCGGTTATCACCTCAAGCAACGCGGTCTGGAGTTTCTCCTTGTCGATGGGCATGCGCGCATCGGCGACAGCTGGCGCAAGCGCTTCGCGTCGCTCGAGCTCTTCACACCCCGCTCCTACAGCGCCCTTCCTGGGTTGCCCGTGCCGGGCGACCCCGAAGGCTATCCGACCAAAGACGAGATCGCCGACTATCTCGCCCAATACGCGCGGCATTTCGATCTCCCGGTCGTCTTGGGCACGCGGATTGACCGGCTTGAGCGGATGGACGGGACGTTCATCGCAACATCCGACGCGGGCCGAGTTTTCACCGCCCGTGCCGTTGTGCTGGCAACCGGCGCCTTTCAAGAACCAGCTATCCCGCCCATTGCCCAACAGCTTGCGGGCGATGTGGTGCAGTTGACCCCCGAGAACTACCGGATCCCCAACAAACGCCGTCCGGAACGGTGCTGGTGGTCGGTGATGGCGCCACAGGTCGCCAGATTGCGCGCGAACTGACTGCGACCCACCGGGTGTATCTGTCCACCGGTCGTCCACGCCGGGTCAGTCCGAATCGAATCCTCGGCAAGAACATCTTCTGGTGGATGGACAAGCTGGGCTTGATTCGGAAATCTCGGAACACAGCCGTTGCCCGTTTCCTTATGAAGGCCGACCCGTTTCCCGGCAAGGACTTGGAATTAGACAAGCTACGGAAGAACGATGTCACCGTCGTCGGGCGTCTGGTTGAAGCAGATGGACGGTCGGTCTCGTTTGTCGATGGACAATCAGCTGAGACCGATGTCGTGATCTGGGCAACTGGGTATCGAGACTTGACGGAGTGGGTAGTAATTCCCGAGGCGAAGGATGCGCGCGGCGCCTTCGTTGAAGAGCGCGGTATTTCACCGGTTCCAGGCTTGGCATTCATCGGCCGGAGCTGGCAGTGGACGCGCGGTTCAGCTCTGTTGTTTGGTGTGGGCGCTGATGCCGCGTATGTGGTTCGACACTTGAAAGCGGCGATCGGCAGTCAACAGAAGGTCCCGGTTGGGGCCTCACGCTGATGCCTGACGAGACCGCAGAGCTACATCGCGCAGGTACTTGTGGGCAGAGCCGACTGCCACCGAGCCTTCGCCGACCGCTCCTGCAGCGTGCATGACGGAACCGCGCCGCACTTCGCCCACTACGAAGACGCCCGGCACACTGGTCTCGAACGGTAACGGCGGACGCTTCAATGGGCAGTCGTTAAGGTGAAGATCGCGGTCCGTCAAAACATATCCGTGACGGACGCATTGAACGATGTCGCGAAGCCACTCTGTACGCGGTTCGGCGCCAATGAGCACGAAGACCGCGGTAGCCGGAGCCTTCTCGCGCTGTCCCGTCACGACGTGCTCGAGCGTCAGTGTCTCGAGGCGATCCTCACCACTACGGGTGATCGGGCGCATTCGCCCGGCTACGCGTTCTTCAGGAATTCCCGCGGATTCGCGTCGAATTGCTGCTTACACTCGACCGAGCAAAAGTAGTAAGTCTGCCCTTCATACTGGCTTTGGGCTGCGGCTTGACTGGAATCGATCTCCATGCCGCAGACGGGATCCTTCACCATGGCCATGTCTGGTCTCCTCTCGAACTTGCCATCTGAAAGTCCCAATGAAAGCACGCAGATTGCATGCCATGGGGACCGCCGCCATCCTCATGTCCCATCGTCGTTCAGGCAGACGAGTGCCGTGGCGCGGGATGGTGCGCCGTGAGCGATGCAAGGCGACGGTTAATTTCCCAGAACGTCGCATCGCCCGAGAGGCTGGATTTGAGTTCGGTGCGAAGATCTTAGCAAACGAGGTACTCGCCGCATAGTGGTCGCACGGGCCAACGCCCCCACCCACAGCGCGGGGGTCTCACGCTGTTTCGGCGTCGGCCATGGATGACGCTATCTGCGCGTGCTGGATCGCGGCGAGGAGCCGATCCAACTCCGTCTCAGCTGCTGGCCGCGAACGGGGCGCGGACGGAGCGGGCGTTTGCGCCCAATAGATCGCGCCGGAAATCAACGCATCCTCCGCGTCCTTGAGGAACGGAGCCAACTGTTGCTTGGTCAGGCCGAACTGCTCCGCGCGGTGGTCCAGGGTTTCCATCGTCAGGGCGACTTCATCGCCACTGGGCAGCGGCGAAGACGCCAGCCCGGTCACCCGAAAATAGACCACCTCATCGAGCACAACGTCCTCGTTCTTCGGTGCCGGCACCGGCAGCGCTTGCTCGCGATCGTTCACGACGCTCCCCCTTCACCTGTGGCGCTTGGCGCGCTGAGCCAGGTCAGCATCCTACCAGAAAGACGGCCCGAGCCGAAGTCCGCGGCCGGCTGCCTCACCCCCTCCCCAGCCTGGAAGCGATGATCGCCGCCATGGTAGGTCCGCGGTCGTGGCAGTAGCGTTGCGTTCGTTACCGGCAGCGTGGCAATTGCGCAACAGCAAACGGCCCCGAGCCGAAGCCCGAGGCCGTTGCGATTTGGCAAAATTGCCAATATCTACTCGTCGAACAGGAGACCGTATAGCTTTTCACGATATGGAGCGGGCAGGACCGCCAGGGTGATGGGATTGGTGAAGACGTTCGGCATGAGCGCGATTAGAGAAGGAGAGCGCCCCCAACAAATTCTTCGCCAACGATGCGAGACGGCACGCCTGGCTCATTGCGGAGACGGCGAGGCATGCCTACAATGCAGCCGCTCCACGCGGTAGACGAGCCGGCACGCCGGGCGGACGGACCGCCTGTGCACCGGCGCGATCGGAGGAGACGCACCGTGCCGAAGATGGCGAAGGACGGCGGCGAGGTTATGCGGATGGGGCCGGTCGAGGATCGGCACCTGGATTTCGAGGG
>JBJMMD010000021.1:0-95097 GCA_045804965.1 Thermomicrobiales bacterium
TATCCAGCCCAAGCTGAAGGTTGAAAGGTCGGCCGGGGACTCGTCCCCGGCCGACCTTTGTTGCCCTACGCCTTTGCAATGCTTCACCGCCCCGTCGTGCCGTTCGGCATCACCTTACCCTAGCGCGCGCTGCTACCATCCCCGCTATCGAACCTGGACCGTTAAACTGAAGCACTGAGGGAAAGGACCACGATGGCGTTCGAATCGACGGCGTGGAGGGCCGACATCGCGGCCCCTGAGTGAGCGTATCTCGCATTGAAGGGCAGCCATGCGGCTGCTCTTTTCATTCCGAAATTGCTGAACACGTCCATCAGAGCGTCATTCCGCTTCGCCCGGCGTCTTACGGGCGCCGGTGATCGCGACGATGGCCAACCCGCTGACCAGAAAGCCAAGCGCAATCGCCAATGCCGAGTCTCCGTCGGCCGGCAGGACCGGTTGTCAAATTTCGTCTGAACCCCCCGTTTGCACCTTCGTCGTGAACGACCGAATCGTCGCACTATCCCGGAGCGCGTTCTCCAGCACCCCGGACTTGCAAATGACACGGGGTGTGACCTGTCAAGTTTAGGCCGCCGATGGCAGCCCGATCTCTAAATCAAACGTGATGGTGGTGCAGTTGAGTTACTCATGTACTGGTGGCAGTGATCACCCCTTGAGTGTGCAGTTCAAGGCGCAATGCGTCTAGGCGGCTTACTTTCGCCGCTGGCCTAGCCGGTCGGGCGTGTCGGAGCCCAGACATCCTCACGTTGACGGCCCCCAGACTGAGCCGGGTTGGTTCCAGGTGGAGCAACATCCAGACGCCCTGGTCAATCGTAGGAATAAAGTTCGCCGTCGCCGCGGGATGGCGAGGGGATGTGTACGCTGTTTAATCATTTGAGCAGAAAGGAAAATTTGATGACTCGATTCAGGCTTCGCCAGCGGCTCCTCTTGACGGCGCCGTTCGCTATCGCACTCGCGCTTCTTTCACTCGTCAACATCGGATTCGGTGGGCAACAAGTAGCCGCCCAGGGCACCCAGGCGGTGACCATTGCGGGCTTCGCCTTCAGTCCCTCCTCCCTCACGATCGAGGCTGGCACAACCGTCACCTGGACGAATCAGGACAGCGCAACCCACACCGCGACCGCCGACGACGGTTCATTTGATACCGGCAACATCGCGCAAGGTCAGAGTGCGAGCGTCACGTTCGATACCCCCGGCACGTTTACCTATCACTGCGCGATCCATCCGAATATGACCGCAACGATAACCGTGACCGAGGCCGGCGGTGCCCAGCCCACGCAGGCGCCAGCGGCCCCAACGCAGGCACCAGCACAGTTGCCGACGACCGGCGCCGGCACGACCAGTGGCGGCGGACCGATGGGCAACACCGTGCTCATCGCCGTGGCCGGCCTAGCGATTCTGCTTGGCGTGATTGCCGTCCTCTGGCAACGCGCGTCGACAGCTCGCTCGTAGCTAGATGATCCAGTCGCGGCGCATGGCGAACTCGTCGAGCGCCGCTTCTTGGAGCTTGTTTTCAACCGCGTTTGGGCAAAGCACACGCAATTCGGCGAGCGCCTGATCACGCGTTTGACCGTCACGAATCATGTAGGCCGCGAGAATTGAGCCGGTCCGGCCCTGCCCCATCAAGCAGTGCACCGCGACCGGCTCGCCACGCGCGCGATGGTCGTCAATGAACCGCAACGCCTCCGTGAATTGCTGGGCAGTCGGCGGTTGCATATCGACCACGGGAATATGCAGCACGTCGATCTCCGATGGCGCCAGCGCCGTCTCCGGCAGCGGCTGCTCGATCAGCGAGACCAACGCGCGCACGCCTTGACGTTGCAGCCAAGCGAGGTCTTCGCCGACATCCTTTGCCGATGGGATGCGCCATCGTTGATTCGTGCCGCCGGGGCGCGAACACCCGGCAAGCACTCCCGGGATCACCCAATAAAACCGGTCCATGCAGATCACAATCTAGAGTTGACATAAACGAACTGGCGCTGACCCTTGTCAGGATCAGCGCCAGGATAATGGAATCCATCGATGCGCGGCATCACCCGCTGGGGGAGGGGAGACCCTGCACAAAAGGTGAGGTCTACAGCTTGCTTCCACCATTCAAGGCGTCGCCCAGTGCCCTGGGCTGAAAGGCCCGGGCTGGCGCTTAATTGTTGCTGTTCTTGGGCAAGTTCGGAATCAACCAACCCAAGAACGATTCCGGGCTGCGCGTTTGCAAGAAGACATCGCCAGGCCCCGTGAAATCGACGACCAGACCTTCGCCGCCGAAGATCGTCGATTTCCAGTTCCCGACCTTGCGCACGCCGTACTGCATCCCGCCCGGAAAGGCGACGATGTGTCCGGTATCGACCGTGTAGCGCTGTCCCGCTTCCAAGGTCGCCTTGTGAATGGCGCCGAAACTCGCCATGACCAGCGTGCCCTGCCCGGAGCAGCGAAGCATGAACAACCCCTCGCCGCCGAAGAAGGTCTTCGCACCGCCCCATTTCGAGTCGACTTGAACATTCACGTCACTCACCAGATAGCTGCCTGATTGGACAAGCAGGTCCGAACCGGTCAACTCGTGCGTGATGATATCGCCCGGGAGATCGGGCGCGAAGAAAATTTGGCCGCCGTCGGCCGAAGAAGTAAAGGTGTTTTGGAAAAACGATTCGCCGCCGAGCATCGACCGGCTGATCGACTTCAGAAAACCACCGGTTGCCTTCGTTTCAATCTGTATTTGGCTATCCATCGCCACCATCGCGCCGGAATCAGCACGAATCGGTTCCCCATTCGCGAGCGTGACTCGCGCCACCGCATACGCCGGCTGATACAACACGTCGACCTTCATACGCCCAAACACTCCTTACCCATTAATCAACCACGCTACGACCACTCCGTAGCTTCGCCAGTCTACGGGCCCGCGAATTGATGTCAATTGGAAAACCGGATTTAGTCCGGCGGTCCCCGGTCCTGAACACCCCGGATTGCCGCTGCGACCTGGAGGTACAAACCAACAACAGCGCGGCGCCCAATCGGGCGCCGCGCTGACGGGGTTCGAAGAGCGGGCGAAGTTAGCTGAGGACGCTCATCGGGTCGATCGTCGAGCCGTTGAGCTTAACCATGAAGTGCGTGTGCGAGCCGGTCGAGGCTCCACTCGAGCCAATGGGACCGATCACATCGCCTTGGTTTACGCTTTGGCCGACCGACACCCACGGCTGCTCGGCCATGTGCCCGTAGACCGTCGAGTAGCCGTTGCCATGGTCGATCTCGACATACCAGCCGAGACCGCAATCGCACCAGCCGGAGAAGATGACCGTGCCCCCGTCGGAGGCCATGATCGGCGTGTACATCGGCGCCGCCAAGTCGACGCCGTTATGGAAATTGCAGCCGAGCTCAGGAAAATATGGTTCGAAGGCGTAGGGACTGCAACCGTAGGGCTGGGTGAACTGGTAGCTGGCCAGCGGGAAGATGAACGTCCCGGTCGGCCCGGTCGTTTTCGGGGCGCTCGCCGCAGTCAGCAGATCGCCGGCGGCATAACCGCGCACGTCTCCGGTGTCGATCAGATACCAATCATTGCCGGATTTGTCGTACTTCGCGTCTACGACCTGAACGACTTCACCTTCAGACAGGGTCGCGATCCGCGCCGCCTTCTTGCCGGCGTTCTTGCGCAGGTTCACACCGCCCCCGTCGTTTGTGTGGGCCGCGACGTAATCTCCGGCCGCGAACTTGATCGCATCCTGTTGCACGCTGGGGGCGGCCGCGGGAACTTCGTCCTCAGGCACGACTTCCAGGAGTTCGCCGTCGGCATAGCCTCGAACGTTGCCGTCGTCGACGAGATACCAGCCGTTGCCGGTGTCGTCATATGTCGGGCCATCGACGACGAGTACGATTTCGCCCTCGACCAGGGTGTCGATGCGCTTTGCGCTAGGCGAGGCGTTCTTGCGCAGGTTCACTCCATCGCCGCTGTGGGCCGCGACGTGATCTCCGGCCGCGAACTTGACCGCGTCCTTTTCGCCGCTCGACGGAGCTTCGGGCTGTGGCGCGGCCACAAGCCAGGTGCCAGTCACGTACCCGGTGATGTCGCCATCGGTGATCTTGTACCAGCCGTCGCCGGAATCGTCGGTCGCCGGGCCGTCGAGGACTTCGACGACCTCACCTTCCGCCAACGTGCCCAAGTTGTCGCCGTCGGCGCTTGCCTCAGCCCGAATGTTGACGCCAGTGCCATCGTCCGTTTCGACCGCAACGAAATCACCGGCGACAAAGCGGGCGGCACTGTGGTCGGCCGCGGAGTCAGTGTTGTCGTCCGCGGCTACGTTACCGTCTTCAGCCAGATAGTAGCCCGCGATCCAGCCGTCTTCACCGTCGACGCTGACCGGCCACCAGGTGGCGCCGGTGTCGTCAGTCACGGTGTCTTCTTCGTCGAGCCGCAGCTGCACCACCGTGCCGTCGGGAAGGTTGTCAATGACCTTCCCGTCGTATCCCGCCTCGGCCCGGAAATGGACGCCGTCGCCGCTGTGGGCAACAGTTACGCTGGCGGTGCTGCCGTCGGCGGCTTTGAACGTGTCTTCAGGGAGATCATTGGAATTGGTGTCGGTTCCGCCCGTCAGGTCTTCGGCGCTGGCGTAGCCGCGCTGCCTGCCCCAAGCAATCCGGTAAAAACCGTCTTTCTGCCCGGTGAGGACGACGACTTCGTCACCGGCGGGGAGATCCCATTTGACGTCGCCGCCGATCTCAGCGTAGAGAGGGGTGTCCTGGGCAAGGATGATGTGGTCGTATTTCTCGATCTCGGCCGCGGCAACTCCCGGCACATACCCGGCCAAATTTGAGCCGAGCATGAGCGCAAGCGCCATCGCCGTGGAGAACGCCCGCGCTTTTCGGGCTAAGAACCGTTGCGCGGTTCGCACCGCCCCTTCCCTCCTGACACCGTGACTCTCCGAGCTCACGGGCCGCCAAACCGATCAGATGGGCGTCCGGCTCAGCCAATATGCCAGACCGACGAGCAACAACCCCACGCTGCCGTCTGATTGCCCTCGCGCTCGCTTCGTGACCAGCCGTTCACACCGATCCGCGTGTCCAGCCACACGCGTGACGGTGATCGAAGCGAGCGCGTCGTTCGCTGAGCGATTCGCCCCAGCGCCTGCTCAAGTCCGCCCGCGGCCGGCGCATTTGGCTCACAGCGAGGCCGTTGGAAACGGTCACTTTCGCGTGTAAACCCGGCCGACATCCACCCGGAGTTGAAGCCATCAACGAACAAAGCGAGGAGCACTTAACTCACCTTAGCAAAGGATATCTGCCCTGACAACGTGAACGTACGGCCTGTTCGGCCGGTCCCTTGCCGAGGTTTAGCTAACTTTTTCCGCAAAGAACTTCCTCTCGGATGGCACACTTGACCGCCATGTTGTTGAGTTCTGGGCGCCGGTCGTCGATCCGGCAGGACACAGTTGGCTTCCACGTGACCGCGGCGCTACCCACCAGCGGTCAGTCCATGACTCCGGTCGTGTCACGCGCAAACGTGTCTCTTGTCGCACAGTTGGGTCTCCCCCGCAGATTTCGTGCCGCCGGGACCCTTCCGTGCCACATATCGGCAACAACGACTTCCAGCCTGCCCCCGATAACCAGCCCGGACAATCCCCCGATGGTGCGCAACGAGTCGTAGGACCAAGAGCAGCGCGAAGATTTCAAATAGCCCCCACCCACGCGGGCTGTTTCCTCACGTCTTCTTATGCGGCGGTGCCGCGAACGCCGGGCTGAAAGCCCAGCGTTCAGACTACGAAGCCATCCGCCAGGGCTGAGCCCGGCGAACCCATGGGAGGAACCGTGGCCGTTCTTCGTCGGTCTTTTGCCGGCTTCCAAGGTTCAGTCCGTGGGAAGGGTGATTCCAGCTCCGGGCATGCGGCGTAGCCGCGGAGACTCTTCGTTCCCTCTCCGGGCGTGCAGGGCGAGGGGTTGAGGGTGGGGTGAAGGGCGGCTAGTCCAGACATTCGGCCGATCTCCGCCAACTGCTCGACCTAGCCCGCCTGCTATACTCCCCGCTTATTGGGAGCGGCCGGAGAGCGCCCGCTGCGCGTGGGGATGAGCAGCACCGCCCCCGAGTGCGGGGCCGGTTCGATTCGCCGGCCTTGTTCCATGATTCCAGTAAGAAGGGACGCAAGCGAGCGTGAAACTGACAATGGAGCGGATGCCCGAGAGCCAAGTGCTCCTCGACATCGCCGCCGAAGACGATGAGTTCGCCCAGGCGATGGACCGCGCCTTTCGCAAGGTCTCGCGCCAAATCAACGTTCCTGGGTTTCGCAAGGGCCATGCGCCGCGCTACATCATTGAACAGATGTATGGCCGCGAGGTCTTCTTGAGCGAAGCACAACAGGACCTCATGGACAAGCTCTACCGTGAAGCACTTCAGAAGGAAGAACTGGTGCCCGTCGGCTCGCCCGATGTCGAGCTGGTCGAAATGGAGCCGCTCAACTTCAAAGTGACCGTTGCAGTCTACCCGACCATCGAGCCCGGCGATTACACGGCGGTACGGGTCGAGCCGGTCGACGCCGCGATTGCGGACGACGCGGTCGACGAGGTCCTCGCGCGGATTCAAAAGATGCAGAGCCCGTGGGTTGATCCTGCGGAACCGCGGACGCCGCGTGAAGGCGATCAGGTCACGATCGACCTCGCGGTCAAAGAAGGCGACGAGGACTTTGAGCAGCCGGCTGAAGACGCGGTGTTCGTGCTCGGCGAAAGCAATCTCTTCGACCAACTTCGGGCCGAAATCGAGAAGCTCCACGTCGCCGAATCGGTGACCACCGAGGTCACGTTTGCCGAGGATGACGAAAGCGTCAGCGAACGCATGCGCGGCAAGACCTTGACGTACACCATCACGCTCAAGGGGCTGAAGGAACGTGATCTCTTGCCGCTCGATGACGACCTCGCGCAAACGGTGAACGAATCAACCCTGGTGCAACTCAAGAAAGAGATCGAGACCGACCTTCATCGGACCAAGACGAACGAGGCACGGAACGAGGTTGTCAACGAGATCATCAACAAGATCGCGGAGGGGGCCACGATCGAACTGCCCAGTCCGATGATCGACGACGTGGTCAATGAGGAATACAACAATCTCCGGATGCGTCTCACTCAGCAGGGACAGAGCCTCGAGGAGTATCAGCGGCTGACCGAGAAGAGTGAAGACGAGATCAAGGACGAGTTGCGGCCGGGGGCCGAGCGTCGTCTCCGCAATTCGCTCCTCCTCCGCGAAATCGCTACGCGCGAGGGGATCGAAATCTCCGACGATGAAATCGAAGGCGAAATCGAGACGCTGATCGCCGGCATACCCGATGTCCAGCAGGCGCGCGAGCTGTACCGCGAAGGCGGGTACTTCCGCAAAATGTTGCAAAACGACTTGTTCGATCGCCGGCTGACCGGTCGTTTGATCGAGATTGCCACTGAGGGCCGCGGTGCGGTGCTCAACGGCTGGAGCGAGGAGAGCGCCACGACCGAACCTGAAGGCGATGGCGAGGTCGACAGCGACGAGCTCGAGGCGAACGGCGGCGGGAAGCAATCCGCCGAGGCGGAGATGTCGGATGCTGCAGAACTGGCACTCACAGCATCCGACGAGGCGAACGACGGGCCGAGCGTGGAGGCGTAATCCTGGCGAGGCAGCGATGGCAGGGGCAGACCGCAAGTCTGCCCTTTCTTCCTAGGCGCGACCCCTCGCCATCGCGGGCGATCCGGCCTATTCTTAGCAGGGTTGATTCCTGGAACGGGAATCCCCAATGCAAACGCTTTACGTAAAGGAACGAACCCGATGGAGATTCCCAAGATCGAGAACCTGATCCCGATGGTGGTCGAGACCACCAACCGGGGCGAGCGCTCGTACGATATCTACTCCCGGCTCCTGAAAGATCGCATCATCATGTTAGGCGAGCCGATCGATGACCGGATCGCCAACAATATCATTGCGCAGATGCTCTTCTTGGCCCATGAGGACCCGGATCAGGACATCCGGCTCTACATCCAATCGCCAGGCGGCGTAGTCTATGCCGGGCTGGCTATCTATGATACGATGCAGATGATTAAGCCTGATGTCGCCACGTTCTGCATGGGCATGAATGCCAGTATGGCGGCGGTGCTCCTTGCAGCGGGTGCGATCGGCAAGCGATACGCCCTCCCCAACGCCCGCGTCATGATCCATCAGGGATCAGCTGGTTTTCGCGGCAATGTGCCCGACATTGAGGTGATGGCCCGGGAAACACTCAATCTCACAACGAAACTGACCGAGATCCTATCCTCGCATACTGGACAGCCGTTTGATCGGGTGAAGCGAGACACCGAGCGCGATTTCTTTATGACCGCGCCCGAAGCCAAAGAATACGGATTGGTCGACGAGGTGCTCGATCCGGTGCATAAGGCCGGCGCGGCGATCGGTGCGAACGGCAAAGACAAATAATTTGGTGGGGCTGGTGGCCGAGCGCCGAGCAACCAGCCCGCCAACCCGCAAGCGTCCGGAGCCGGAACGCGGGCAGGAGCACGGGGCGCGAATGACAACCAATGCGAGGTGGGCGGGTGCATTATCGTTGTTCGTTCTGTAATAAGGGCCAGGAAGAAGTCCGCAGGCTCATCGCCGGACCGAACCAGGTCTACATCTGTGACGAGTGCGTCCAGCTCTGCCGCGAAATCATCGAAGAAGAGGAGCCGGTACCCGCACGAGCGCAGCCGTCTCTGACTCGCATTCCTACCCCGCGCAAGCTCTATGAGCAACTCAATCAGTATGTCATCGGTCAGGATCGGGCCAAGAAGATCCTATCCGTTGCCGTCTACAACCATTACAAGCGCATCAACGCCGGGATCGAGCAGGACGACGACGTCGAGCTCCAGAAGAGCAACATCCTTCTCGTCGGCCCCACCGGCTGCGGGAAGACGCTGCTGGCGCAGACCCTCGCCAAGTTGCTCGACGTGCCATTCTCCATCGCCGACGCGACCGCGCTGACCGAGGCCGGCTATGTCGGCGAGGATGTCGAGAACATTCTTCTCCGCCTGATCCAGGCGGCGGGCGATGTGCAACGGGCGCAGACGGGCATCATCTACATTGACGAGATCGACAAGATCGCCCGCAAGGCGGACAACCCGAGCATCACCCGGGACGTTTCCGGCGAGGGTGTGCAACAGGCGCTCCTCAAAATCATCGAGGGCACTGTCGCCAACGTGCCGCCCCAAAGCGGCCGTAAGCACCCGCACCAGGAATACATCCAGATCGACACGCGCAACATCCTCTTTATTTGTGGTGGCGCGTTCGAGGGATTGGACGAGATCGTTTCCAAGCGCATCGGCAAGCAGTCGCTGATGGGCTTCGGCGGGCAAATCGAAGACGAACAAGCAGAAGTCGAAAACCCGCTGCATCACCTCAATCACGACGACCTGTTGAAATACGGGCTCATTCCCGAGTTCGTCGGCCGGCTTCCGGTTTCGGTCGCCCTCGATCCCCTCTCGCGCGACGAGTTGAAGCGCATCCTGACCGAGCCCCGAAACGCGGTCGTCAAGCAGTATCAAAAATTCTTCGCACTCGACAATGTTGAGCTCTCGTTCACCGCTGAGGCGCTCGACGCGACCGCGCGTCAGGCCGAGGAACGGAAGACCGGCGCCCGCGGTCTGCGCACGACAATCGAGGAAATCCTGCTCGACGTGATGTACGAAATTCCCTCGTTAGACAGCGTCCGCAAGTGCATCGTAGACGAGAATGTGATCAACAACCGCTCCCGCCCGCTCCTGATGACCGTCGGCGAACAAGAGATCCGCTACGCGGAAACGGCGTAGCTCCGCCGGATTCTTTCGTCCCCAATCCCCTCTCCCGCGCGTGGGAGAGGGGCTTTTTTTACTCCGCCTCGAACTGATCATTTCCTGCTGGGAACTTACGCGGCAGCGCCGCGAAGCCGGGTTAGAAATAACCCTTCCCCGCTCACATGAGAAAACCCCTCCGGGGTTGAGCTCGGGGCGTCCATGGACGACCGTCGGGCTCAGCCTCGGGGAGGCTTTCTCTGGTAAACCCGGAAGCGCGATTTGCAACCTGGAGTACCGTCGCGTCACCAACTTGTGGGTAACGCGTTGCGGGCGCTAACTCGGCTTGATGTTTTGGTTGAAGCGAAATTGGTTGGTCGGATCATACTGCTTCTTCAGCGCCGCCAGCCGAGCGTATTTGGCGTCGCCATAAGCGGCGCGCACGCGGTCTTCCTGTTCGCCGATTCCGAGATAGTTGACATAGACGCCGCGGGCGAACGGTTGCATTTCCGTCCACAACTCGCGGGTCCAGGCGATGTTCTCATCCGCCATCGCCGGGTCAGGCCAGCGCGAGATGATAGCCAAGTTGTACTTCGCATCGCGATGGGCGAATGCGGTGTCGTCGCCACCGACCCGCGCGACCGCGCCCCCGAACTGCTCGAATAAGACTGCGGTCAGCGGCGATGGCACGCGGCTAAAGCGATCGACCACGATCGCAATCGCCTCGTCGTTAATGTCCGTCAGGAAATGCGACCGCCAGTAGACGGGCAGACCGGACGGAAACGCCTCGTCGAGCATGGTCTGGAGCGCGATGTACGGCATCGGTCCGACTTGGTCGGCAAGGGGTGGACCGAACTCGCGGAGCGGACGAAGCACGCGCTCGCCTTCGTCGAGCGGGCCGTGGTAACAGATGACGAGCCCGATGATCGGCATGCCTTCCGGCGAAGTCATTAAGCCGGCGAACACTGTCAACTCGTCGGGGGCGGATTTCGTGACCTCGCGATACAGCTTAAGCACTTCGATCGCACGGTCCGCGGGATAGACGATCATGCCCCCAAGCACGGGGCCGACCGGATACAGGCGGTACTCGAATGAGGTCACAACCCCGAAGTTTCCGCCGCCGCCGCGTAATCCCCAAAAGAGCTCCTGATGCTCGTCGGCGCTCGCGGTCAGCGTCTGACCGTCGGCCGTGACCACTTCGGCGGACAACAGGTTGTCGGAGGCAAGACCATACGACCGCATCAAATACCCAAGACCGCCGCCGAGTGTCAACCCGGCAATGCCGGTGGTTGAAATCACCCCGCCCGCCGTCGCCAAGCCGTGAGCTTGCGTCGCCTGGTCGAAATCACCCCAGGTGGCGCCGCCTTGCGCCCGCGCCGTGCGCTGCGCCGGATCGACTTCGACGCGCCGCATCATAGTCAAATCGACCACGACCGCGCCGTCGGCGACCGCCAATCCGGCCGCGTTGTGTCCTCCGCCGCGGACCGCGATCGGGAGCCCAACGTCCCGGGCGTACTTCACTGCGGCGACGACATCGGCTGTGTCGAGACAGCGCGCGATCACCGCCGGTCGCTGGTCGACCATGCCGTTCCACACCGCTCGGGCCGCGTCGTATTGCTCGTCGCCGGGTCGAATCGTGGCGCCGCGCACGCGGGAGGCCAGCGCCTCCACCTGCTCGTCGGTAAGTGCAGCCGTCGTCGTTCGTTCTTGGACCGTTGCCATTCGGCATCTCCTCAATGAGGCCCTGTCTTGACCAGTGCCCGTGGACCACAAGATTGGGCCATGGCTACACTATGGCAAACGGAGCCGTCCGGCATCGGCAGAACTACGCAATTCGCGCCCTCTGGCGTTCAACGGGTCAGCGCAGATTTGCGCAGGCCCGGCAGTCCGGCGCGGTGAGCCAGGCGAGTTGGCGCCGCTCACCTCCTCGGCGTCAGCTCGATGTACATCGTCTTGTGGCGCACGAGGCGGTGAAAGAGCTGGACGCCTACCCGTTGCACAATCGGATGCTTGCGGTTGATGAGCTCACGCGCCTGCTTTATTTCGGCGGCGTCACGTTCGCTCAGAACCCGCGCGTGTGCGCGTATCGCGGGGCCGGTCGGTTTGCCGTTGGGCTTGCAGGGCGCGATCTCCACATCGGAATTGTTGTGAATGCGCTTGATCTTGCCCGCTTTCTCAAAGGAGCGGACGAACGCGCGGTCACCGTCAAGCGCGATGTTGACCGCGGTGCCAACCGGCGTGCCATCACGCTTATAGGTTGTCAAAAGAACCGACCACTGCTCCGCGAGCGGCGCAAACTGCGCATTTGGTGCTGTCATGGGCTGACCTCCGGTGCTATGGTGCTTGACCTCAGGGCTGTCCAGCAGGACCGGTGCCGGGGATGCCGAGCCGGGGATGTCGACTGCCTCGTCCCGCGAAGCCCCACATTCAGCAAATCCGTGCCACAATTTGGCGCGGCAAAATGGTCGAACGCGTGGCGTCACAGAAGCGACGTTGGGGGAAGGGTTACTTCGGCGTGAGCTCGGTCCAGGTCGCATTGGGCTCAGTTCGAGAGAGTCCGAATAAGGTGAGGGGAGCGTGGGGGACGCCCGTCGGACGCGGATTCATCATGTTGGCGGTGATGTCCTTCGCGTTCGGATTCGCCCTCTCGATGCAAGACTCGCTGGCGCCAAATTTCTTCGAGAACCAGCTCGGGTTGTCCGGTCCGCAGTTCGGCTACATCACCGCTATCCGCGAAGTGCCCGGCTTCCTGATGATCTTCATTACCGCCCTTTTCTACAAGGTATCGTTGCAGCGCCTGACGGCGATGGCGCTTGTGCTGATGGCGGTCGGACAGTTCTTCTTTACCTCGGCGACCTCATTCTGGACGGTCGCGCCGTTCGTCGTCATCGTTTCGATGGGCTACCACACCGTTTTGCAGACGCAAACCGCGCTCGGCATGAACCTGACGATCGAAGCTCACAGTGGTCGTATCCTCGGCACCGTTAACGCGATATGGAGCGTCGGCACCTTGGCGGCGCTGACATTCGTCTTAGTCTTTTTCCATTTCGGCTGGGTCTCGTTTCCCGGAGCGTTCATGCTCGCGGGCGTCTTGGCACTGGTGGCCGCGGTCGCGATTTTCGATTTCCCGCATCTGCTCGATGGCAAGGAGCAAAAGCAGGCCGCCAAGCGCGATCCGATCGTTTTGCGCCGTTCCTATCTTTACTACTACCTGCTGAATATTCTTGACGGTGGTCGCCAGCAAGTGCTCTTTTCCTTCGGTCTCTGGGTGCTCGTCGACCACTACACCATGACCGCCTCTCAGGTCAGCGGTTTGTTGATCGCGGTCACAGTGCTTTCGATTTTGACCAGCCGGAAAATTGGCCGTCTGGTCGACCTCCATGGCGAGCGCCGGATGCTGGGGCTGGTTAACATCGGTTACGTGATTTCGCTTGTCGGCTACGCCCTCGCCGGCAACGTCTACTTCGCGGCGGCCTGCTATTTGATCTATTCGTTCATCCGCCCGCTCTCCGCAATCGGGGCCTCGACCTATCTGCGCAAAGTCGCGGTGACTGAAGAGATCGCGCCTTCCCTGGCGATGGGGGTCTCACTACAACACGCCGCCGCGATCATTGTCCCGATCTCGGTTGGTTTCACGCTCAACTATGTTGGCTATCAGATACCGTTTCTCATCGCCGCCTGTTTCGCCGCGACCACCATCTTCGTTACCCGCCGCCTCGATCCGGAAACCCAAAAATCCCCCGCCCGGATCGAAGAGGAACAGCGTCAAGCCGCGTCGCTCGCGTCGGCCCAGTGAGCGGCGGGGGTACCGTCGACCGCTGGAAGGATCACGCTCACTCACTCAAACGCGAGCTGAACGCTCTTACTATCGCCAGCCGCGACCCGCGGACGCCGTGGTACGCGAAGGTGCTCGCGGCGTGCGTCGTCGCCTACGCGTTCAGTCCGATCGATCTCATCCCCGATCCAATCCCTGTCCTCGGCTATCTCGATGATCTGATCTTGATCCCGCTCGGCATCGCCTTGGTCCTGCACCTGATTCCAGATGAGGTGATGACGGAGAGCCGAGCGCGCGCGGCCGCCAACGCCGGACAGCCGACGAACTGGATCGCCGCCGGGCTGATCGTCTGCTGCTGGATCGTACTCGTTGCGATCACCGTCTGGCTTATCTGGCGCTACGTTTGAGCGCGAGTGCCCGCCTGAGATCCTCGGTCGCTGCGGGCTCCGGGTGAGTGAGCGCTGCTGTGCGGGTACGGACGTCAATGCACCAGGCAGGTCGGTGATGGCCGTGGGTGAATGACCGCACGGCCAGGGTCATCTATTGCTCAAGGGGCATGCGCCGCGATCCGCCTCAAGCGGGGTCGTGGGTCGCTTCATCATGCTGTCGATCTGGACCCAACTCTCCATCAACTTTCCCGCCGCAAGGTCGTCGACGGCGATGCCGCGGAGCACAATGCGCTGTCCACTGGCGGGAATGCTGAGAAACGCTTCACGGTGTGTGCCTCGGAGGGTGAACCGCCGGACCACCTTGTCCCCAGCCGCGAAGAGATCGTCCACTATCACCACCAGATCGGGAAGCGCGCGGCGGTACGACTCGATGTCGATGCGGGCGCCGACGGGCCCGTAGTGATCGCCGATCGGCAGATGCCCGACGTAGTCGTTCGCCACCAGTTCGGGAAGCAGGCTTAGGTCGCCAATCCCCCAGACCTCCTCCATCAGGCGGCGCACGACTCGCAGGTTATCGCTGCGTGCCGAGGTGACGACGCGAGTCCGAGGCATCATCAGTTGATCCTCGGGAACGCACAGGAGGCGGCGTCATTGGCCATCGAGTAGCGCCCCGTCCAGAAACTCGACGACGCGCCGCTCGTACTCGTCGGGAAGCGCCTTGATTCCGCCAGTGTGCCCGCCCACGGTGATCTCCCAGAGTGATTTGGGCCCTCCCGCCGCATCATAGAAGGTCGCATTCAGCTCTTCGCCGCCCTGGCCGTTAGTTGCGTGGATCAGCAGGATTGGACGCGGCGCGATCTTGCCGACGAGATCGGTCAGATCTGGTGGCGGTGCCTCATTTGAGAGGATAGCCATCGAGACACTCATGGCGGCCATGATTGGAAAGGTCACCCATTTGGTATCGTCCCGCAGCTCAACGAACTCGCGATACGAGCGAATGCCGGCTCCCTCGGAGACGACGGCTTTGAGGGCATCAGTTTCAGCAGCGGTTTGGAGCAACATCTCACCACCAACCGAGAGGCCGAGGCCGCCGATTCGCTCGGGTTCGACGTCGGGTCTCGCGGCCAGGAAGGCGAGTGCTGCTTTCAAATCTCGGTTGCCGACCCACGGGCTTGGATCGCCTTCGCTCGCGCCCTCGCCTCGCCGGTCGAAGACCAGCACGCCATACCCGTGGCGGACGAGCATCCGGGCGTGGGACTGCGTGCCTTTCCTGCCGGGATAGACAATGACCGCGGCGCCATTCCGCGACGGGACATACCAGCCCGCGAGGGTGAGACCGTCGCTGGTTTTGAACGACACGTCTTCATACGGCGCGCCAAGGTCAGCATCCGGCACAGTCAGATTCTGGGCGTGCGTGTCGATATAGGCTTGGATGCCAGGGAAGATGATCAGCAACCCGGCCAGGGGCACCATGAGACTGTAGCCAAGCCGCCGAAGATAGCGGCGACGCCGGGTGCCGTCGGACCGACGCAGGCTCCAGAGGGTGAGCGATCCTACGGCAATGAGCAGCAGTCCCGCCGGGATCATGAGCAGCCCCGTGTAATCGTCCTCTGAAGGACCCACCTGCAAGGCGTAGTACCCGGCTTCGGCGCCAGCGGCGAGCACCGCCAAGAGACCGAGGAAAAGTGAGAGCGTCGCCCGCAGCGGTGCCCGAAGATGCGGGTAGGACAGGGTCACGATCCCAAGCACGGCGAGCGGAACGAGGCCGCTCACCAGATGGTCGCCAGCTGCTATGCCTGGCTCCGGCTGCAGAAAGTTGTCATCCACGACGTGCAATGCGATGACCGCGATGCCAATCCGGAAGGCGGCGACTTCGTGTCGAAGGACGTCGGTCCTCGGCAGCAGGGCGCGGGGGCGAGCGGCAAACGTTGTTGGACGCATTGAGGCTTCTGTCATGACGATTACTTTCCTGATGATTAGCATTTGATGCGCTCCCAACAACATCTGGGGCACGTTGCAATCATGCCGGGTTGCCGCGACCTCAGCACCGGTTGGATTACGTGATCGGATTACCTAATTGACCGAGCAGGGACAGAGCAGCGGACTGGTTAGGTGGGGAGGAGACCAGACTGGAGCGCAGCCGCGACGGCGGCTGTTCGGGTGCTCACACCGAGTTTGTCGAACAGTCGGGCGACGTGCCCTTGCGCGGTGCGAGGGCTAATGAAGAGGGCGTCGGCAATCTCCCGGTCGGTTCGCCCCATCACCAGAAGTTGCAAGACATCCTGCTCGCGGGGGCTCAAAATGACCTCCGGCAGCGAAGCAGCGGGCGTTGGGGCGCGGTCTGCGAGGAGGCTAAAGGCCTCCTCGACCGCCTCAGCGGTCGTGAGTGACCGGCCCGCGCTCCACGCAGTAGCACGAACTTTCTCAGATAATGCCGACCGTACAGCGCTCTCGGTGCGGTCGAACATCGTTCGCTCAGGATATGCCGGGTGGCTGCCGATCTCTTCGCGCAACGTTTCGGCCGCGCCCAACAGCCGTGCCGCCGCGATGAACTCCCCGCGCATACTGGCGATGGTGGCGATGATGGAGAAGCCATCAGCGATGTCATCCATCGCCTTGGAGTCCCAATAGAGCGTGAAACTTTCGCGTTGCAGGTGGGCGGCGCGGTCAAGATCGCCGTGCTCACATGCCGTCATGGCGAGATATCTCAAGCTGTTTGCGGCGCCCCACGGATCATGGCGAGCCTGCTGCTCCGCCAGCGCCTCCGTCCAGATCTGAACAGCGCGGTCAGTATCACCTAAGCCCCAGGTGACAACGCCATGGTGGGTGCGTATTTGACCGATGAGCGTCGGGTGCATCACCTCTTCACCGCAGACGCGGTCGAGTTCCAGCGCCTCCTCGAGAAGAACCGCCCCTCGGCCATAGTCGCCGGTATCTTCGGCAGCGATACCGAGGATGCCGAGGGCATAGATAGTGAGACCGGGGTTGTCGAAACGCCGGGCCATCTCGAGGCCCTCCTCAAGGAACTGGACCGCCGTCTCAAAATCTCCCTGCCAGTTCGCCAGAAACCCGGATCCGATCAAGACACGAGCGCGAGCAGCGCTTGGGACGCCATCGTCCAGCGCGCGCGCGCGCGCCAGCCAGCGTCGCCCTTCGTTCATGTGACCACGCACGTACCAGAAGAAGAACAGCGCCCCGGCCATCCCCAACGCGGTGTCGGCATCGGCGGTTTCCTCCGCCCAGGCAAGGGCGGCACGAAAGTTGTCGTGGTTTGCTTCGGCGCGTTCGAGCAAGTGCGCCTGGCGCTCGCTTCCATACATCTCGGGTTCAGCCCGCACGGCCAGTTCCAGAAAGTAAGACGCGTGGCGGTCCTTCGTCCGCTCCATCGCGCCGCTTGCCCGTAATCGTTCCAGGCCGAATTCCCGTACGGTCTCAAGCATGGCGAATCTGGTTTCGCCGTCGGGGCCGTCATGCGCCCGCAGCAGGCTGCTGTCCACGAGCGATGCAATCGAGTCGAAGACTGGTACTGACCTCGCTATTTGCGCACCTGGTTCGTCGTCTGCCCGAGCGATCGCCTCAGCCGCTTCCAGCGAGAAACCGCCGGTAAATACAGACACCCGTTCAAAAAGTGCTTGCTCCTCGCGGGAAAGCAGCTCATAGCTCCAGCCGATCGCCGCTCGGAGGGTCTGCAACCGGGCCGGTTGATCCTGCGGTCCTCCTGACAGCACGTCCAACCCGAGAGAGAGCCTCGCCAACAGCGCCGATGGCGACAGCACCTTGGATCGAGCAGCGGCCAGCTCGATGGAAAGGGGCACGCCATCCAGCTGGCGACAGATCTCGCTGACGACCGTTGCATTCGCTTCTTTGAGCTCAAAATCTGCTCTGACGGAGCGAGCGCGTTGGGCGAAGAGCATCACGGCAGGAGTCTTCGCAAGATCCGTCCACGATGCCTCGTTGTCTTGCGGGAACGCCAGCGGTGGAAGCGCGAATTCCTGCTCGCCCGTCAGACGCAGCGGCACGCGGCTCGTCACGAGCGCCTTCACCCGGGGGCACCATGCCAGGATCTCCGCTACAACCGTCGCGGCTGGCCGAATCTGCTCGAAATTGTCCAGCACCAGAAGCAGTTGTTTCCCGCCCAACGCTAGGCGAATTCGCTCCTGCGCCCCGTATTCCTTCGACTCTCTGAGATTGAGCGCCTGCGCGACTGTACTGGCCAGGAGCGCCGGATCGGAGACCGGAGCCAACGAAACGAAGACAGCGCCGTCGTCGAACTCCGCTTCCAGATCATGGGCCAATCGGCTCGCAAAGCGCGTCTTGCCGATCCCCCCGGGACCTGTGACCGTCAAGAGGCGGACCGTGTCGTCTCGGACAAGCTCAGTTGCCGTTCGCAGTTCACATTCGCGACCGATGAGCGGCGTGGATGGCTCAGGCAGTAAGGTGTACTCGCGGGCTTCGAACCGACCGCGAATTGGCGTGATGCTCGGACGGGCCGACTCAATCGGTTGGGGCTCGGCGGCGATGGGCATGGAAGATCCCGATCACTTTTGCGTGTAATCGGGATCATACCCTATGTTTCAGCACATGGATACAGTAACTCGCTAACCAGGTGCTGATTGCGCCGGCGTTGGTCAAGTGCGGCTATGGCCGTGGGAAGCGATGAGCCGAGTGCGGCGAGCAAGGGGTGGAGGGCCGACAGCATCAAGATGAGTCGACCGGCCCTCCTGCCGCTGCCTGGGTTACCCGGCCGGATCTTCGACTGAGAAGACGGTGAGCTCGTTGCTCAGGTAATGCGGTACAGCGGCTTCACCGTTCTGTATCGTGCACAGGCCGATATAGAACCCGGGCGCCAAGTCGATGACCGGCCAGCCGGTTTGCCCCGGCGACATCGGACTTAAGCCACCGAGCGGAACCGCGAGCGTGACATCCGGTGAGCCTGGAGGCGGAGCTGCCCCTTCCTCGAGCGAAAGCACCGCCACGAGCGCATCAATCGTGACCGGCTCTGGGTAGCTGTAGAGTTGAAATCGATGAGGGATCGAGCCACTCGACGTGACCTTCCAAAGATGCTTACCCGCGGTGACGGTCTTTGGCATACCGGTCCAGCCGTCGTCCGCCATCAGGATTGTCTCATCGACATCCGCGCCCGCTCGTGATTTGCGATGGCCGGCAGTCACGCGTAATGTCCCCGTCGGCTGATACGGCTCTCCCGATACCGCGTAACTTCCGGCTGGGAAATCGATGATTGCCTGCGCGGTCATGCCCAGCGGCGCGATCGGGGCGCCGACGATCGTTCCAGTCAGGAACCAGGCGGGCAGGCCGGCGGCGGGATCGCCTGGTTCCGACAGCAACTCGTCCGCCGTCTGCCCATCTTTCAGCGAGACGAAGATCGGAGCGGATTCGCCCTGTGTCGACTGGTTTTCGATGGTCACCAGATACCGTCCGGCGGCTATCTCTGCGGGGAGAAGCAATTCGGCGTCCGTCGAGGTCATGTTGAGCTTCGGGTAGACGCTGAGGCGTTCCTCGAACGTGTCATTCGTCGCGTTGTCGCTGGCGTGGACTCGGGTCACACCCATCAACGGCAGGCCGATCACAGCCGCGGCCAACAGCCGCCCGAATTGACGCCGTGAGATAGAAGCGGTCGCATATGGCAGTCCCGCTTGAGCATCATCCGGTATGTCATTAGAGGTCCTTGTTCGTAGCGTCATGTTCGTGTCCTCACTTTAGCCGGGTGACGGCTTCGGATGCTTGGCGACGATTCGAGAAGTGATGCGCGTCCCGGGCAACTCCTAGGACGCGCGTTCGTGTTAGCGGTTACTCATATCGAAGCGCCTCTGCGGGAGCGATCCGGCTGGCCTGGCGCGACGGGAGCCACGTCATGCTCATCGCGGCCGCCACCGTCGCGAACAGGATCACGGTGATCAGCGTCCACGGCACCGTGAAGTTCTCAACCGGCGAGCCCATGCTGTCGCCTGCCAGCAGGTTGCGCGAGAGCAGCACCCCGAGCACGGTGCCGGTCAGCATGCCGATGCCGACCACGAACCCCGTCTCGATCAGGAATCCGAGCGAGACAAGTGAGCGCTGGAAGCCGAGGGCGCGGAGAACGCCGATCTGCTGACGCCGCTCCACCACCGAGCGGAAGGCGATCACGCCGACGGCCGCGACCCCAACCAGAAGGCCGAGTCCCATGAAGCCCTCGATCAAGTAAAGGAATCCGGTTTGCTCCTTCTCGGCATCCTGCAGTTGATCGTGGATCGAAGTGGCCTGGATGCCGCGCTGGAGGAGTGCCGCCTCGATCGATTTCGAGGTGGCGTCCGAGCGGTCCGGATCGGTCAAGGACACAAGGAACGAGGTCGAGGTCAGCGTCGGGTAGATCGAGTCGATTGTCGCTTGGCTCGCGTACATGCCGTACAGACTGGAGATCTGCTCGTCGATGATGCCGATGATCGTGACCTTGCTCACCGACCCATCCTGGGCGGCCAGGTCGACGGTGATCGGGGCGAAGGTGTTGTTGTCGCTCGTCAAGCCGGTCAGCTCGAAGGCAGAGTCAGAGCCGCCGCCCAAGCCACCCTGAGGAATGGCGAACGAGTCGATTACGGCGACGTTAGGCTGGGTCTTGAGTGCCTGGATGATTTCGTCATCGTTGCCGTACCCCTCAGCCCGTTGCTGGAACTTGAGAATGCTATTGTCGATGAAGGCGTTGTCCATGCCGATGACCGGCCACAGCTTCCACTCGTCTCCCGCGGGGAGCTTGATCTCTGAGCTGAAGAGGCTGGGGTTGGTCGTGACCCCGGTCGCATCGAAGCCAGAGGTGTCCACCCCGGCGGCCTCGAGATCCGCCGTCAGGTTCGGCATCGCCTCTTCGCTCTGGGCATTGGCGACGATATCCCAGCCCGCATTGGCATCCTTGTCGCCGCCGAAGTTGGCGTTCATCGTCGCCATCATCACTAGTGAGAAGACGATCAGGCTGAACATGGCGATCGTCATGCTGGTCCGCCCGCGGGCCGCGGAGGGATACGCGACGGCTGTCCGGACGGCAGGGAGCGTTCCCTTGAAGAGTCCACCCAGCTTGCTCACACCGGCCAATAGGTAATCGGTGTTCTGCATCGTGAGGATGGTTGCGCCCACTACCATGAAGATACCGGACAGGAAAAATAGCTCGATACCGCCGTCAAGCTCACCCCAGATCTTCTCGGCAATGTTCTCGGGAAGCAGCCACAGGGCCAGAATGTAGATGCCGACTACACTGAGCACTGGCCGGCTTGGAACCCCGAGATACCGAAGAATTTGCGCCGCTCCGAACGGGATCAGACTCGCCCCTGCATAGAAGAAGAAGGCCTTATCACCGCTCAGCCCGGCCAGTGCCATGAGCACACCGGCCGTCAACATGACCACACCCCAGATCAATGTCCCGAGCTTGCGCTTGCTTGTCGCCACGTCCGGGATGTCGCGAATCGCGGCGACGACGTTCAGCTTGCTGACTTTCCAGGACGAGACCACGATCGTGACGAAGGTGATCACGACGCCGAGGCAGTACGCGATGATCATGCTGCGCGGCTCGACGTGAGGCTCGATCGGCACATACTGACCGAAGAGGAACTTCATCGCGTTGGCAATGCCGACCGAGGCGCCGACGCCGAGAGCGGACCCGACGAGCCCGGCAAGCAGGGCATAGCCGGCCCCTTCCGAGACGAATTGCTGAATCAATTGCTTGCGATGCGTGCCGACGGCCCGCGCCATGCCCATTTCCGACCGTCGCTCGGCCGCCAGCATCGTGAAGATCAGCACGATCAGGAGTAATCCGGCCGCAATCGAGAACAGCCCGAGGATCAGGAAGATGCTGGTGAAGTTGCTGGCGATTTTCTCACCGTCGTCGACCGAGTACCGCTTGATCGCGTCGACGCCCAGCCCTGTACCGGTGAGGGTCGGTCGGAGCGCCTCGACCACATGGTCGGTTTGCTTGAGGCCAGCGCGGGTTCCGCCCGCGCCGGAGATGGCGATGGCGCTGAGCAGGTGCGGTTGCCCGGTGAGCTCTTGGATCGCTGCCAGCGGCATGACCATGCCGGGATACTCGAGAAAGTCCTCGCGCCCACGGCGGTACCCGCTCAGGTAGGTGTCCTCCGCAATGCCGGCAACCGTGAGATTGTGCTGCACGCTTTCGTAGTAAATGGTCACCTGGTCGCCGATCGAAGCATCGAGCTCATCGGCCGCCGTCGCGGAGAGCACCACCCCATTCGCGGCGATGGCGCCAAGATCGATCGTCTTGCCATCCGTGCTGCGGATTCCACCAAAGGCAGAGAGCCGCGCCGGATCGGCACCCAAGAGGTTCACTGCAGGGTCTGCCTGCTGCTTCGTCTCGTTCACTGCGGAGACGCGGGCGTCGAGGATCGGCATGATCCCATCAACATCCGGATCATCGGCCAGCGCTCCGTCGACCGTGGCAAGCACATTGGCGTCGAATTTGGCGTTGGCGTCGATGTTTGGCGCCTCGTACGCGCTGCTGGCGACGACAAGTTGATCGACCTGACCCAGGTTCTCGTAGCTGTCCTTGGTCAGGGAGTAATGCAACGTATCGCCTGTGCCGAGGGCGGCCGCGATGATCAGAGTGCTGAGCATCAGCCCGACAACGATCAGCGCCGTTTGTGCCTTGCGCCGTGGGATATTGCGCACGCCCATCTTGAACATGATGGGTCGCCGCCACGCCGCCAGCCCAACTAATAGCAGACAACCACCGAGAAGGAGGAGCAGACCGACCATCAGACCGGCCGTGGGAATCCCAAATATGTCGTTCATCTCCGTTGAATCCTTTCGTCTTAAATGCACTCGCGGCCGTCTGGGCTAGGCCAGCGCGGCGGCAGCCACCTGCCGGCCCGATGTGATCCTGCTTTCGAATTCGACGGTGCACGCTGGAACCGGCTGATCGACCACCCTGCCGTCACGCATCGTGACGATCCGATCGCACTGCCGGCCGATGGCCGGATCATGGGTGACCAGCACGCAGCTCAGGCCGTCGCTCTTGTTCAGGTCGGTGAGCAACCCCATAATCTCGGCCGCGGTTTTGGAATCGAGCGCACCGGTCGGCTCATCGGCCCAGACCAGGGCCGGGTTGTTGACGAGGGACCGGGCGATGGTGACCCGCTGGCGCTGACCACCGGACAACTCGCCTGGGCGATGGGTCGTCCACTTCGCGAGGCCGACCCGCTCCAGGGCGGCCACCGACCGGCTGCGCGCCTCCTTCGGCGAAACTCCGGAGACGAGCAGCGGCAGCTCGACATTCTCGACGGCGTTCAGAACCGGCAGCAGGTTGTACACCTGGAAAATGAAGCCCATGCGCCGGGCCCGATAGGTCGTCCGCTCGCCATCGGACATGGACGCGAGGTCCTTTCCCTCCAGCCAAACTTCACCCGAGTCGACGTTGTCAAGTCCGGAAAGACAGTTGAGGAGCGTCGTCTTGCCACACCCAGACGGCCCCATGATCGCGACCATTTCACCTCGCTGAACGGCGAAGTTGACCGCGTTCAGGGCCCGAACAGGCTCGGTGCCCGTCTGATAGGTCTTCACGACCTCGTGTGCATAGATGATGCAGCTTGATGTCGCTCCGTTGGATGTCTTGCCATTGCGATGAGAACCACGTCCAAACATTGCTACTACTCCTTGCCGGCGTGACGCCGCATTTGAAGACAACAGGCTTTGCAATGAGCCTGATCTGTAGCTTGAAATCGCGGGCTTCTGATCACATCGTCTGGATTACGCGATGCGATTACGTGATTGCCGCCGGCGGCATCGGCGGATTACCTAGGTAGCATCGAAGGCAGTGCTACGCGGAGGGCGTATGGTCGACCGTCGCCGGTCTTCCCGATCGCACAACACGAAACCATGCCGAGGCGGCTTAGGCCTTGCAGGCAGTGGTGATGGGGACGTGCGAAGAGAAGAGCAACTGGTGGACCGCTTCCATCTGGTGAATGGGCTGTTTGCTCGTCCTCGCGTCGGGCGCCGATTTCGTAGTCTTCGTGAACTTCGGCGATCACTGGCAGCGATCCTGCTCGGCGCAAATCGACGATGTGACGAGATGTTTTTCTGGACCCCTTGCTTCGAAACGACGACCATTGCCAGCCGTCTCCATTTGAGGTCGTGGCCGTGAAATTAGTCTTTATTCGACTCTGTTCGATAGTTGGAAATGATCGCGAACGGATGCTTAATCGGACCTTGCTGGCTCTTGCAATTGTCTTGGGTGTTCTCGTCTCTGCCGTGAGTTCGCCCGCTCTTACAATCATGGGCGATGTCGTATTGGCCGATGCCACGCCAGCGACACAGTCGCCTCATTGCGGCACCCCCGGTGCGCCGGCAACGCCAACGGCACCCGCGGCGACTCCAAGTGCAGCTACGGCGGGATCGGGGTTAAAGGTCGTCGAAGATGTTCCCCTTCCAGGGAGCGCCTCGCGCTTCGACTATCAGAGCTTCGATTCCTCCACCGGACGGCTTTACATCGCCCACATGGGCGCCGGTCAGCTTGTGGTGTTCGATACCAAAGCACGCAAGGTGGTCGGCACAGTCGACGACCTCCCGACCGTGACCGGAATTCTCGTTGTTCCAGAAATCCATCGGGTCTTCGCCGCGGTCGCTGGCGATCATCAAGTCGCTGTGATCGACGACCAGAGTTTGAACGTCATCGCCCGTCTCGGAAAAATCGGCTTTCCAGACGGTTTGGGCTATGTTGCGCAGTCCGGATACGTATTCGTTTCTGACGAGTCTGGTGGTGGCGAACTCGTCCTCGACGCGTTGAACAACACGGTTGTCACAACAATCGACATTGGCGGAGAGGCTGGCAATACCCGTTACGATGTAAGGTCAGGCTGCGTCTTCGTCGCCGTCCAAACCAGCGACGAACTTATCGCGATTGATCCGGCAAATCTGCAGATAGTCAATCGCTTCAATCTAGGCGCAAGATGCAAAGCGCCGCATGGCTTCTTGATCGATGTGCCGCGCCGGCTGGCATTCGTGACCTGTGAAGACAACGCTAGGTTAGTCATCGTCGATCTCAACGCCATGCGGATTACATCCACCCACAATGTTGGCAATGGACCAGACGTGTTGGCACTTGACCCTGGGCTACTCCGCCTCTACGTCGCCTCCGAGTCCGGAGTAGTTTCTTTCTTTGCGGAACAGGGGCATGAATTGCTCCCGGTTGGCGAATACCGCGCTACGCACGCCCACTCGATTGCCGTTGATCCCGCGACGCATCTTGTCTATCTACCTCTTGAGGATGTTGGAGGGAAGCCGGTGCTCCGCATCATGACGCCGGGTAGTTAGGGAAAGAACGAAAAACAGAAGAAGCACCGATCTCGAAACGGCTTCTTGTGAGACGATCGCACAAAACCGCGCCACCTGAGATTGAATGGGTAACGAAGGAGTCTGTGCAATGCAATGGGTTACTCGCGCGCGTCCCAAAGTTGATCGGATTGCCTGCCCCTGGTTGATCAAGAACTTTGTCGATACCGAGGCTGAGTTCGTCTATGTCCCGAGCGACGAGGTGATGGCCCATGCCGAAAAGACCGGCGCTATTCCCTATGACGTTCCTGATGTCGAGCTCGGGCACCGCGGCCCTGAATGTTCGTTCGATGCCATCTTGAAAAAATACGGCTTAAGCGATCCGGCATTGCATCGGCTGGCGTTAATTGTGCGCGGGGCCGACACTCCAGCGAAAGATCTCACGCCTGAGTCACGAGGGCTAGAGGCCATTGCTGACGGCTTCCGCCGACTCTACGACGACGACCACCAGCAACTCGCCGCTGAATCTGTCGTCTACGACGCTCTCTACGCCTACTGCCAGGCCGTCATCGCCAGCGACATCGCGCCACACCAGTGAGTCCATCAGCGAAATAGCAAAAGGAAGTCGATAGATGTTGAGCCTGACGGGCTACGTCGATCTGCCGGCTCATGCGGAGGGCGGGTTCGACCATGGTGATGTTCACCGGGCGACAGGGCGCGTTTTTGTTGCCCACACCGCAAACGGCACAGTCGAAGTGATCGACGCCGCAGCGAGCCGTCATATCGCCACGCTTCCGGACTGCCCGGAAGCAAGCGGAGTGCTTTGCGCCCAAGAAGCAGGGCTTGTTTTCGCCGCGGCTCGGGCCAACGGGCGCGTGCTCGTCATCGACCCGCTGACTCGCCAAGTGACTGCCATCCTCGACGCGGGTCAACGTCCGAACGGACTGGCTTGGGACTCGCAGCGACAACGATTGCTCGTGGCGGACGTCGGCGACAACCAGGCGCGGCTAGTGGACCTGACGGCGGCGACGGTCGTCGTGATAATCGAACTGCCCGGGCGGCCGCGGTGGTGCGTCTATGATCCGAATGCCGACATGTTCTTCATCAACATCCGAGAGCCCGCGTTGGTAGTCAAACTGGATGCCGCCACGGGATCGCGTATCTCAGCATACGGTGTCGCCTCTGCCGGTCCGCATGGGCTAGACCTCGACGAACGGCAGCGTCGCCTCTTTGTCGCGTGCGATGGCGGCCAAGTCGTGATCCTCGACGCCGATGGAGGGGAGGAACTCGGGATTGTCCCGATTCCCGGCGTGCCCGACGCGATCTGGTTCGACGCAGCGCGGGAATTTCTCTTCGTCGCCATTGGCGAACCGGGCGTGCTGACCGTCGTCGATACTGCGGCGGGGACAGTGGCCGAGGAAATTATCACCGAACCGGGCGCACAGACGACTGCATTCGACCCGGTTCGCCAGCGGCTCTACGTCTTCCTGCCGCGCACTTGTCGCGCCGCAGTCTATCAGGTCGAGGAGAAACCTGGATGACTCAGGTGGTGCTTTTCATCTGTCCGCATGGTGCGGGTAAGAGCCGGATGGCCGCGGCATATTTTGATCTGAATGCGCCGCCAGGGTGGCAAGCGACCTCGGCCGGGATCGAGCCCGATCCCGTGCTCAGCCCCACAGCGGCCCGGTTGCTTGCCGGCACTGATGCTGAATCGTATCTGGACTCGGCGCCGCCACGGGCTATTACCGAAGTGACCAGCGCGAACCGCGTAGTCGGCATCGACTGTACACCGGACGAAGCGACCGATCATTGGCAGCTTTCCGAGTCCGATTTCAATGGGGCAATGCGCGACGAGATTCGCGCTCGCGCCGAGGCGTTTGCATCAGAAGTAGGCGATGGCTAGAGCGCATGGCTTATCGCTTGTGGTGCGCCCAAAAACATTCCTCTCGACTAAGTCGGAACAAGGTTTTCAACCCTTGCTTTGCGTCTACGCTCAATGAACTTTGAGCGTAAATAGCTGCTGGAGCAGTTCGGTCGAGCTGCTTTACCGGGTCAGCGAAATCCAGGCCTACAATCGTGCCGGAATTTGCCGGGGAGATAGCGGGTGTACGCTGATCGGCATCGGGCTAATCCATGGGCCCACCGTTGTCGACGCAACGCCTAAGGAGTAGACGTGGCCGCTTCACCGACGGTAAAGACGTCGACCATGCCCATGGCCGCGTGCGGCGTGAACGTCTCGCGATCGGGGACGAAGCACAGCACAACATAGGTGCCAGGTTGGAGGTCAACCTCGGCCCAGCCGGTCGTACCCGGCGTGAGCCAGCCAATCCCACCGACGCCGAGAATGTCCCGACCAGACGGTCCACCGCCGGTTGGCGTCGCGTCCTGAGATTCCGCCATCACCAGCTCGAGCGCCTGCTCCTGAGTGAGTGGAGCCGGTGACCGGGCGAGCAGCAGCTCATGAGGTACGCGGCCGGCGTTGATCACCGCCCAGATCTGGCGGCCAGGTGCGAGCGTTTTGGGCAAGTCAAAGCCGTACTCAAATAGGTGCGCGGTTGCAGTAGCCGGCGGCTCTGGCGTGGCGCCGGGAGTTGCCGCGCTGCCCGTCACGGCGAACGGCTGGAACGAGTCGCCAACGATCAGATACTCGCCGGGCGTGAGATCGACGACGACCTGGTTCGTGGCCCCCGGTTGGGTCTCACCCGGGAAGCCAGGATAGCTTGCCTCAAAGAGCCAAGCGGGTGGGGGTTCCCCGGGTCCCGGTGTCGCTGCCATCACGGCGTCAATCGTCACACCCTCTGGCAGCCGTAGCAGGAAGCCGTGCCAGGATTCTTCGCCCGAGTTTGTCAGCCCGATGAGATACCGACCGGCCGGAACCTGCGCCGGTGGCGGGGTCTTGTACGAGGCGCCGGCAACTTCGATGTTCAGTTCGGGATAGCCCAACCCAGCCAGCATCGAGGTCGAGGTTGCCGGTGTTGCGTCCTGAGCAAGAACGGCGGAAGAGCCAAAGGCAAGTACCGTGAACGCCAGCAGAAGCGAGAACAATCTGCACATGGAGTTCCTCCCTTTGCTCGGTGAAGGCTGCCCGTCGAAACGTGTGGAACTCCAATGTACGTTGAATATCACCGGCGTCAATTGCATGGACAGCCATCCCTCGCAAAATGCCCGCTGCTGAGCCGCGTTGGTTGACGGGGGGAGTGGACGCAAGCAAGAGCAAGCGGGATCGCCGGCCGGCGATCCCGCTCGATGATGATCGATCCTACGATGAAATGATCTTGCCGGGATCCTTCATGTACTTGTTGACGATCCCGTCGCCAGCGAGGTAGGCGAGTGCGCCCACGGTGCCGGTCGGATTCATCCCCGCATTTTGGGGGAACTCTGAGGCGCCGACGACGAAGACGTTCGGCGTGTCCCAGACCTGGCCGTACCGGTTGACGACGGATTCGCTCGGGTCGGTCCCCATGATCGCCCCGCCGGTCGTGTGCGTACTCTGGTACGGCGCGATCGAGTAGGGCGTCAGCTCGCCCTTGTTCGCGCTGGCGACGTTCTTGGCCCCCATTTTCTCCAGGATCTCTTTCATCTTTGGGGCCACGTACCGGATCAAGTTGTAGTCGTTCTGATGCCAATCGAACGTGATCCGCAGCAGCGGGAAACCGAAGCGATCGCGGTAGGTTGGATCGAGATCGACGAACTGATCCTCATACGGCAGGCTCTCGCCTTGGATGCCGACCCCGGCGACACTGTCCCAGTTCGACTTCAGCGCGTCCTTCCAATCCTGCCCCCACATCTTGCCGCCGGCGCCCGAAACGCCGCCAGCGGTGCCGATCGGGTTCCGCTCGCCGCCGCCGGCGCTGATCGACCCACCACCGAGGAAGTCGAGATCGGAATGATCGAAGTTGTCGCCGTTGAAGTCATGGATCAGCGCGCTGATTCCGCCGTTCCCCATGAACTGGTTCAACCGCTCGCCCTCGAAGAGACCGGAGGCCCCGCCGCCGCCGAGCTGGTAGGTGTAGTTCTTGCCGACCAAGCCGTGGTCGTTGCCGATGCCGTCGGCGTGGGCCTGGCTCCGTGACATGAGCAGCAACCGCACATTCATCAGCATGAAGGCGGAGACGATGACGATGTCGGCCTCCTGTCGCTGCTCGCGGCCAGTGGAGTCGATATAGGAAACGCCGGTTGCGGTCCCGTCGGCGGCGGTATCGATCCGGAAGACATAGCTGTCGGGCCGGATCTCATACTTGCCGGTCGCGAATGCCGCCGGCATATGGACGACGAGCGAATTTGCCTTGGCCGCCACTTCGCACCCATAGCGGGTGCAAAAGCCGCAATACAGACATGCGCCGCGGGTATTGCCGGCGAGATCCTTGTAATCTTTCGAGAGGATCGCCGAGGGTTGCGGGAAGGGGTGGTAGCCCAGATCGTTCGTCGCCTTCGTGAACTTGTCGGCGACGATCGACGAGGCGAGCGGCGGCAGCGGGTAGTCCCGGGAGCGTGGCCCTTCGAAGACATTGCCGCCCTCGATTTTCTTCCCTTTCAGGTTGCCGGCTTTCCCGGAAATCCCCATGTCGTATTCGAAGGCATCGTAGTACGGCTCGATATCGTCCCAGGTGATACCCCAATCCCGAATCCGGTTGCCTTCGGGCAGCCGGTCTTCGCCATAGCGCTGGCTATGGTGCGAACGGTACTCGAAATCGGACGGGAAGAAGCGCCAGTTCTGGGCGGCCCAGTGCACCGCCGCCCCGCCGACCCCTTTGTGCGGGTTGAAGGAGCCGTATTGGCGCATCGGCAGGGCCCTGTCCTTCGGGCTCGGCCGCCAGGTCCAGGTCTCCTGCGACAAATCGACCATGTATTCGCGGCGCTGGTTGTAGCGCAGCTCGTCGTGGTCGTGACTGAAGTCGGCGGACGTCGTCAGCCACGGGCCCTGCTCGATCGAAACGACGCTCATTCCCGCTTTGGTCAATTGTTGGGCAAGGATGCCGCCGACTAAGCCGGCGCCGACGGTGACCACGTCGACTTTCTTATTCTCTGCCATCGCCCTAATGCCCTTCCTTGGCCATCAGCTGGGCCAGACTCTGCGGTTCGCGGTGGAACTTGGTGTTCTTCATGTCGTCGGGCGTGTAGTTGCGCTGAGCACCGGGGTAGCCGATCAATTTCCAGCCAACCATGTCCTGGTTGCCGCCATACATGGGGTCGCTGAACATGCCTTCGATGGTGTCGTTGCGAAGCTGGGTAAAGAACGCCTTGGCGCTGGGACCGTTGAATCCGGTTGCCTCGCCCGCATCCATGTCACTCAGGATTTGATCCTGCTGATCGGGGCTCAGATCGATGAAGTCCTTCTTGAACTTGCTCTGGGCATAGTCATCGACATAGCCAAGCCCCTGCCGGTAAACCTCCTGCGGCGTGAGCACCGACTGGTAGCCGTAGCGCGCAAGCTGATCCTGCGCAACCGGGACATAATCGTAGATGTCACGAGGGCTGGCCGCCTCAACTGTGACCGGCTGTTCGGAGACCACCGGGAACGGTCCCTGCTGGTATGTCTTGAGGGCGTAGCCCAGGTTGGTTCCACTCAGCGTTCGGTCGATATAGAACACGACGCCTGCTTCATGCGCGCCGGGATCGTTGGCATCTCCAGGCATCAGACGCGACGCGATCGCGTCGACCGTTTGTGCTTCGTGAATGTTGAAGAATTGGGACGGTCGCTGGTTGGTGCCCTTCCCCGGCATTGGGGGCCCGCCGGTAGTCTGCGCGGTCGTTGACCGCAGTTCCATGGCGGTCGCGCCGCCCACCGTGACCGCACCCGCCGACGCCACCGCGGCCGTTGAGGCTTTCAGGAAGTGCCGGCGCGAGACCGGCCGCTGTTTGGGGTCACGCTGCTCTGCGATAAGTGACTCTTTCTCGGACTCGCTCATGGAAACCTCCACAAGATCCAGGCGGAGTGATCCGTCGGATTGCCGTGGCCTCGAATTGACGATGGAGTTGTTAGGGTTTCAGCATTCCTCCCCCGCTCGCTCACCACGGCACAGCGATGCGTGGCGGGCGGGCAACAACGGCGCGCGCGGGAGAGAATATGGAGAGTGGTTGGACCCGACGAGCGACCACTGACAGAAGCGCCAGTCGAAGGTCGAACCGACGGCGTCCACGAGGGAGGCGAACGTCGTCCGCTGGACCGCATAAGCGGCGAACATGGATAGAACAAGAAGCGGAAGCCAACCGCCATGGGGGCGAACAGGCATCACGCGTTTGAGTCCGTCGCGGCGCAAATATCGTGCCTGCGGGGGTTGCCATTGTAGCCTTGCGGCGACGTACGACGGCCAGTTCTTTTTTGGGCAACGATCCTCCTCTGCGTGCGCCTTATGGGACGGCTACCGCTGCAGTCGGTAATCATGCATCCCTGCCCCGAGAGGATGATTCCTGAGGGATGCGCGATGACGCCCGAGCGAGACCTCCCGCTCCCCTCCCCAGATCAACTTGATCTTGACCGCAACATCTGCCGTCCTGGTTTGGGTTTTGCAGACAAGGCCATGACGATGAGTTCCGTTGTGCAACGTGTGGTTGTCTGGTGGCCCGGGCAATGAAAGTGAAACAGGACGATGCTGAAACCTATTCGGTTCGCTCTCCAGGTATCACTCTTGGCGATCGTGTGGCTGGCAATCCTCCACGTGGCCGGGACTGCCCAGGCGGCGATGGTCGCTGGCTTCGCCTCGTGCGGCACGGCGGCAACCCCGGGCGCGACCGCGACCAGCACAGGGTCGGGCGGTGACCATGGCACACCTGTTCCTGCGGGCTCTGCCGTCTTGCGGTTGGCCGCTGATGTGCCAATGCCCGGCGGCGCCTCCCGCTTCGACTACCAAAGTCTCGATCCCACGACCGGCCGGCTCTACATCGCGCACATGGGGGTGGGTCAGCTCGTCGTCTTCGACACTAAACACCGAGCGGTCGTGGCGACGGTCGCTGACCTGCCGATGGTGACGGGCGTCTTGGCCGTGCCTGCACTCGGTCATGTCTACGCGGCCGTCGCAGGTGACCACCGGGTGGACGTCGTCGACAATCAATCGCTCAAGGTGATTGACCGTCTCGGCACGATCGGCTTCCCTGACGGCCTCGATTACGCGCCTCAAGCCAAGCGCGTTTTCGTCTCCGATGGGTCGGGCAGCGGTGAGGTGGTCATCGATGCCTCCACCGACAAAGTCCTCACCACGATCGACATCGGCGGCGAGGCTGGTAATACCCACTACGACGCGGGCTCGGGGTGCATCTTGGTGACCGTGAAGAGCCGGAACCAGCTCGCCGCGATTGATCCAACCTCCAACCAGGTTGTCGGGCGTTTCGACCTCGGCGGCGGCTGCCAGGGGCCGCACGGCTTCGCGCTCGATGCCCAGGCGCGGTTAGCCTTCATCACCTGCGAGGACAATGCCAAGCTCGTTGTGGTCAACCTGGTTTCGGCCCAGGTGACGGCGAGCTTTCCTGTCGGGAATGGACGGGACGTGCTGGCCTTCGATCCCGGCTGGGAACGTCTCTACGTCGCCGCGGAATCGGGCTTGGTTGCAGTCTTCGCTGAAGACGACGGGGCGCTGGATCCGATCGGGCAGCTCTCGATACCGCACGCGCACTCGGTTGCGGTTGATCCGACGACCCACCTCGTCTATTTCCCCTTGGAGAACATCGACGGGCATCCGGTCCTGCGGATCATGACTCCGACGCCGCCCCGCGCGTGAAGCGGTGCGCGGCGATGGGCCGCACGGCGCCGATGCTCAAGCCAGACAGGGTTTCGACTTGGAGCGCGTCGGGCTGACGTCGCATCCCTGGATACCTTCCCAGCTCCGCCAACGCCACATTTCCCGAAGCCTTGGGATTCCGGTCACTTGCGACCGGGAACGCCCCGACCCTAGCGTAGCTCCGACGTCGCATTGTCGTTGTAAGCGAAAGGGAGAGAGATGGATCGGAGAAAGGGTGAACTGATGTCTCGCGTTTTGCGTGTCATCATTGTGGCATTCTCACTGGTGACAGTCGGTCTCGCGGGCGTTTCCGCCCAGGATGCCACCCCGGCTGCGTCATCCGCGCTCGCATCGCTCGGCTTGCCCGAGCTCAAGGTGACGATTACCGACACGGGCATTCAAGCGCCCGCCGAAGCATCCGCTGGGCTAACCTACGTCACGCTCGACAATCAGTCCCAGACCATCGCCGATGCCACCTTTGTGGTTCAGCCGAAGGGACTAACGCTTAAGCAAATCGCGGCCGATCTCGCGCAACAAGAAACGATTCCTGACTGGGTCTACACCACGACCTTCGCCGGCGGTCCTGTCGCACCGGCTGGAGGTACAGGAGCCGCCATTGTCGATCTTTCGGCTGGCGATTGGCTGATCGCGCTGACCGACAGCGAGTCGTCGCCGAGTCCGGCCACGCTCAAAGTGACGGGCGAGGCGGAGAGCGCCAAGTCCGGGGCGGAGCCGGCCGATCTCAAGTTCACGATGAAGGGCTACAAGTTCGATTTTCCAGATGAAGTCGCGGCCGGTCAGCAGGTCTGGGAAGTGACAAACGACGATCCCATTCCCCACTTTGCCGTCCTTCTGCGCTATCCCGGCCCGGTCACCGAGCAGGACGTGGAAGCGCTGCTGAGCGCGGACTCGGCGACACCGCCCGCCAACCTCACGATCGATCCCGCGAAGATTGAAGACGGTGGCTATGTGCCGCTGCACACGCAGGGCAAGATCTCGTGGGTCGAGATGAATCTGACCCCGGGGACTTATATCGCGCTCTGCTTCATGTCGGACAAAGGCTCGCAGGTTCCGCATGCCGCCATGGGCATGTATGACATCTTCACCGTACCCGGCGCGGGGGCAACCCCGACGAGCTAGTCGCCAGAACGTGAACGATCGACCGTGTGCCCGCCGGCGGCGTTGCCGTCGGCGGGCACGCCTTGGACGCCCATCCACGCCCGTACCGCCAAGACCCGGCGGTGGTCGTCCGGCTCGGGAAAGAGGTCGAGCTTGGAGAAAATGCTGGCTATATGCGTCTCGATTGTCTTCTCGGTCACGCTCAACTGCCGGGCAATCGCCCTGTTTGAGCGCCCCTCGGCCATGAGCGACAGTACATCTCGCTCGCGCTCGGTCAGGTCGGCGAGGAGGCTGCGGGTCGCTTGCCGGCCGAGGAAGTGCGCGACGATGTCCGGGTCGAGCACAGTTCCGCCGCCGGCGACGCGTTCGATCGCGTCGATCAGCGTCCCCACATCGACGACGCGATCCTTCAGCAGGTAGCCGAAGCCGGTTGGATGGGCGCGCGCCAACTCGAGCGCGAAGCGACTTTCGATCGACTGCGAGAGCAGCAGGATACCGAGGCGCGGCCAGGCAGCCCGCAGCCGGGTCGCCGTCTCCGCGCCCTCATGGGTAAAGCTCGGCGGCATGCGAATGTCGATGATTGCCACGTCAGGTTGTGCGACGGCGACGGCCGCTTCCAGGGACGGCCCATCGGCGACGGCGCCGGTAACGTCAATGCCGGCCTCGATCAGCAGGCGAACGAGTCCTTCGCGAAGCAGACCAGAATCGTCGGCTATGACGACGCGCACGGCAACTCCGCAATCACGATCGTGCCGTGCCCGCCGTGTGACTGGACCGTCAGCGTACCGCCGGCGACCTCGGCGCGGTCGGCAATGCCGCGCAGTCCACTACCCGCCGGGTCGGCGCCGCCAATGCCGTCGTCCTCGATTACTAACCTCAACCGGCCATCTATGCGGCAAGTAGTGATGGCGACCGAGTGCGGTGCGGCGTGCTTGACCGCGTTCGTGACCACCTCGCAGGCGATAAACCAGGCGGTCTCTTCAATGTTCGGGGCGAAGCGCTCGCCGGTCATCTCGAGTCGGACCGGCACCGGTGAGCGCGCCGCCAGATCGTCCAACGCGGCCGCGAGCCCACCGTCGGTGAGCACTGCCGGGCGAAGTCCGTTGGCTAGCTCCCGCAGCTCCCGCACGGCCGCTTGCAGCTCGTCGACCGCGGTTGCAACCGTCGTCTGCATCTGGTTGGTATCACCGCTCATCTCAACCGCCCGCAGCTGCATCGCGAGTCCGAGAAGGCGCTGTTGCGCGCCGTCATGTAGGTCGCGCTCGATCTTATGGCGCTCGGCCAGTTGCGCCTCGACGATGCGTGCCCGCGATTCGCGCACCTCGACAAGCTGCAGGGTGATGTTGGCGCGCAGGCGGGCATTCTCCAGCTCGGTGAGCACTTCGGCCGCGGCCGCTTCAATGGTCGGGCGATCGAGCTTCGACCCGTCGAAGCTCACGACGCAAACCGTCTCTTCCCGGCGTTGCACTGTGACACCGTCAGTCGCAGGCGTGACCGGTAGCCCTGCCTCGCTCACCCAGGTTTCGCGCTCGCCGATCCAGTAGGCGACACCAAGCGTGGGATCACCCGTTGCCGTGCGTAGGGCTTGCTCGACCGTCATCGTGGGCGTCGGCTCGCGCGAGAACGCGCGCAACATGGCGAGCGTCTCGAAGCGGCGGCGATTGAAGCGGCGGTCCAGCGTATCCTGAATCTTGTGCCTGAGCGGCAGCGCCACGCTCACCGCCGCCAACGTCGCGATCACCGCCGGAATTTCAGAGTCGCCGGCGCGACCGATTGACTGCCCGACGAAGACGACGACCACAACGTAGGTGGCGATGACCGCTGCCGTCAGCACGAGCCAGGTCACCGCCCGGCTGACGAGCCGGTCGACGTCATAGAGGTGATACTGCTCAACGGACAACCCGACGGCCAACGGGATGATGGCGACGAAACTGCCGGCCATCAGTTGCAGGAACACGTCGTTGTTGAGTGCCGCCGCAATGAATGCCCCGAGCACAAACAGCACGAACGGGATCGCGGCCATCCCGAGCCAACGCAATTGCAGGCGTTCGTCGGCCCGCGCCGCCCGAAAGCGGATCACAATCGCCGCCGCGCCGGCGAGCACACCAAGGTGCAACACGACAATCCCGCTCACTTCTATGGCGGAGATCACCTCGGTCCCACGGGAAACCTCAAGTGGATTCCGGACCGTCCCAAATTTCGCATAGTCGCCCTCGTACGGGCGAAACAGACCCGAGCCAAATCCGACAACTCCACCCACCACAATCGCCCAGGCGGCGAGGCGGGCGAAGCGGCCGTTGAGCCGGCCGCTCGGCGTGAGTAGCAAGACAAACCCAAGCAGCATCAGCCAGGGGACGTAGGTCCTCGCCCCGATGACTGCGGCCATCTGCGCGCCCGGCAATGAACCTGGTTTGGCGACAGCCCCGTATGCGGCGTATCCATCGATGACGCCGGCAATGGTGATCGCGACGGACAGGAGCAAAAACAGCCAGCCGACTGGATGGTGCGGCCGCCGGATGACCAGGGCCGAACCAACGACGATCGCGCTGATGATGGGGATCGCATACACGACACCGCTGGAAAACGTCTCCCGGAGATCGCTCCGTCCGGCGCTCGAAAGCCGTTGATCGAGCAGCAGCGTTGTGACGAAGCATGCTGCCGCAATGCTCCATGTCGTCATGGCGGCGGCCAGTGAGAGCGCGGACGAGCGAGCCTGGACGTTCATAGCTGCCATTGTCGCACCGTTATCTCCTGGCTCCCTCAGGGCTATCCCTGACCCCACGACCAGGGCGGCCTCCGATGCGGATTGATAGACACGTCCGCAGACTGGCAGCAGCGGTGAGCGGCACCGCATGAAGTTCGAAAGGAGACAAGCAATGCCACGTTCGATTCGCCTCGCGGACACGCTGGGCGCTCTAGCCGGAGTCGCGTTCTCCGTCCTGATGTTCGTTAGTACCGCGAGTGTCGATCCGAAGGTCGGCGTGTCGGATCAGGAGCTGCAGACCTGGTGGGCGGATAGCGGCAATCGCAACGCCTTTGTCATCTCGATGTACACGCTGCTGCTGGCGTGTCCCATGTTCCTGTTGTTCATCTCCAGACTGCGGACGCGCTTACGGGCCGCCGACGTGAACGGCTGGGCTGACACAGTGTTCGCCTTCGGGATCGTGGTGACGGCCACGCTCGGCGTCTGCGCCGTCTTCCGAGGCGTCGTCGCCACTTCCATGCGCTTCGCCGATGAGCCGCTGCCCGGCGTCGATACCCTGCGGTTCGCGACCTCACTGATCTATGCCACGTATGATCTGGTCTTCCTCTTCGTCGCCGTGCTGATCGCTATCGTGTCCGTCCTGGCGCTCGTGACCCATGTCCTGCCGCGCTGGCTCGGCTGGCTCGGTGTGCCCGTCACCGCCGGCATCGTCATCCTCTGGGTGATCCACGCGGCGCCTTTCGCGATCCCGCTGCTCATCATCTGGGTGCTGGCGAACAGCGTGCACCTATGGCGAGCCCCGGTCTCCGCGCCGGTTGGGAGCACAACCTGGCAGCCGGAGGTATCGAGCAGCCGGGCATAGACACGCGAACCCGATGCCGAACTGGTCGTCTCAATCCAACTCTCGCTCCGTTCGCATGAAATCTCCCGAACAATCGGGATTGCTTCCCCTGGCAATCGGGAATTCCCCGAACCGATGCTGTCACCGACAAGGATTCGTCTACGCACGTGAAAGGAAGCAACATGGAAAGGCTCCAGCGTTCTGAGGTAACAGGTCTCCTCTGGTTGGTGGCGCGGGTCTGGCTGGGCTGGGAATTCCTCAAAGCCGGCTGGGAGAAGGTCACAGAACCGGAGCGCGCCATGTGGATCGGGAATCAGTCCGGCGAGGGTGTGCGTCAACTCCTCGGCTTCTCACTCCAGATCGCACCGGGTGGCGCCATGGCGCAGCCGGACCATCCGGAAGTGCTGGGTTGGTATGCCACGCTGATCCGGCACCTCTTTCTGCCCCACGCCGAGGTTATGGCCCGTCTAGTGACCTTTGGCGAGCTCCTGGTTGGGCTGGCGTTGATGCTCGGTCTGTTCACCCGCTTCGCGGCGGCGATGGGGCTGCTGATGAACCTCTCCTACATGCTTGCCGGGGTCAGCTCGCTCAGTCCGCTGATGATGTTGGTGGAAGTGTCCATCGTGCTGACCGGGACAATGGCCGGCTACTACGGAGTCGACCACTACCTCATGCCGATGCTGCAGGCGCGGGTGGTGCACCTGCCGCGACCCAACTGGATTACGCCAAGGGTCGTGCCGACCTAACCATCTTCTCGAAGGTCGATTCCACATGGTCGAGATAGTGCACACGCTGGTGGGTTCGTTCTCCCACCAGCGTCACTGCATTGCGGCATCGCCCTCACCAAGTTGGCTGGCCTACGCTCGTCAACATCAACGAAAGCTGTGCCGACTTGCCCCGTTCGGCCACCACAACGCCGAATCAGTCGAATGTCGCGGCGAGGTCGAGGGCGGCATTTGGAACCAGACCGAGCACGAAGAACCCTGCCTCAATCCGGGCGAAATCCGCATCACGGCCGACAGGCAGAAGGACGACGAACCCTTATTCGGTCGCCTGGCGGTGCATGTTGTCATTCGCACGGCGGTTGAGTTCGTCGGAATGCGTTTGGCTCCGGAGATTCGCGGCGGTGCGTAACCCGAGCATCTGGAGGCCCCAGGCACAACGCCGGGCCGGTAGTGTGCCCGATCAATACTTGCGGGAAGGATTAGCCCTTTTCGGCGCCGATGGTCAGGCCGGCGATGAAGTAGCGTTGGAGGGCGAAGTAGACGACGAGCGTCGGCAGGGCGATGTACATCGAGGCCGCGGCGATCAGGTTGTCGTCGGTGAAAAACTGGCCGCGGAAGTTCGCCAGCGCCGAGGTGATCGGCCGGTCCGCGCCCTGCTGCTCGAGGACCACGGCCCAGAAGAAGTCGTTGTAGATCCAGGTGAACTCCAGCGTGGCTAGGGCCGCGAGCGCCGGCAGGGTGAGCGGCATGATGATCTGCCAGTACTGTTTCCACACCCCGGCCCCGTCGATCCGGGCCGCTTCGTTCAGGGACTTCGGCAGGAGCTTCATGTAATTGCTGAGGACGAAGGTGCAGAAGCCACTCTGGAACGCGACGTGGATCAGGATCAACCCCCAATAGCTGCCGTTGAGCTTGCCCGAATCGGAGAGCAACGACGGCAGCCGGACGTGGTTATAGAACTGGAAGAGCGGCTGGATGATGATCTGCTGCGGCATCAGGTTGCCGGCGGTGAAGACCATCAGCAATGTGATGTTGAACCGCCACGAGAACCGGCTGCAGACGAACGCCACCATGCTCGAGAAGAAGAGGGTGAGCACGAGCGACGGCACGAGGATGAGCGCCGTATTCCAGTACTTGTGTGGAATGCCGCCCTGGTCCCAAGCATTGCGGTAGTTGGCCCACGTCAATGTGTGCGGCCACGAGGCGAAGCCGTCGCGCAAGGTCTCGGTATACGGCCGCAGCGACGAATAGACCACCCCCACGATCGGGATGAGCCAGAGCGCCGCGGCGACGGTCAGGAACGCGTAGAGCAGCACGCGGCCAGGGCGCACGCGAAACCGCCGCCGGTTGTCGATGACCGTACCGGAGATCATTCTTCGGCTCCTTCCTGCGTCCGCCGGTAGTGATTCGTCACGTACCAGACGACGAAGCCGACGCAGAGGATGAACAGGATCGTCGCATAGGCGGACCCCCGGCCGACGTTGCCGCCCCCCTCGCCAAGCAAGTTGTTCGTGGTCAGGATCGAGAGCACCTCGGTCTTCCGCGGAATATCCAGCACAAAGATGATGTCGAACGCGCGCAGCGCCTCGATCACCGTGATCACGGCGATCACCACATTGATTGGCTTGAGCGAGGGGAAGATGACGTGGCGGAAGACTTGCCACTCATTGCTGCCGTCCAAGAGGGCCGCTTCCCGGAGCGCGCTGTCCACGCTCTTGAGCCCGGCAAGGTACAGCACCATGATGTAGCCGGTGTGCCGCCAGGCAATCGCGACGAGGATCGCCGCGAAGTTCTTCGAGATGCCGTAATCACCGAATGAGACTAAAAACGATTGGTTGCCGATCCAGTCGATCGGTTTGCCGTGGCCGAAGAGCTGTGTGGCGAGCCCGCTATCGGTCGAGTAGATCACGCTTTTCCACATGAAGCCGACAACGGCAAGGGAGAGCACGACGGGCGTGAAGAAAATGGCCTGGTAAATCCGCTTCCCGCGGATGTCCTTATCGAGGAGATACGCCAGTAGGATGCCGAGCGCTGTGGGCCCGATAAAGAGGAACAGCAACAGCACCGTGTTATTGATGAGCGCCTGATAGAAGTTGCGGTGAAACGCGGTGAAGATTTGGTCGTAATTCTTGAGTCCGACCCATTTGATGTCGCCGAATCGGATTCCCCGCCAGCTTGTGAAGGAGAGGTAGATCGAGGCGATCGCCGGGATCCAAATGAGGAAGACATGCAGGATCGTCGGAATCCCGACCATTGCCGCCGCGACCCAGCGGTCATGTCCATCAAATTGCCGCAGGCGGCCGGTCTTCGGCTTGGCCACGGTTGCCGCGGGCTTTTGGATTTGAGTTACCGTCGCCACCGCTGCCCCGTCCGTGGCGTCGGGCGTCGGGCGTCAGGAGAACGGATCATCTCCTTCGCCTAACGCCCACCACCTAACGCCTGATTCCTGACGCCCGACGCCTGGCGCCTGGCGCCTGATGCCTCGCTACTGCCCGAAAATCGCCTCGGCTTGATCCTGCATATCCTTGAGAATGGAGTCGACTTTCGTCGGATCGGAAACAAAGTCCGCAAACGACGGGCCAGCGACGTTCTCAGCGAACTCCGGGCTCGTGTCGCGGTCGAGGAACTGCGTCACCGTCGCGGCCTCGGAGACCGCCTTGAGCGCCTTCTGCTGGAGCGGTGTGAAGATCGACTGGTCGATGTTCGACGCGGCACCGATCAGGCTCTTGTCTTTCGACAGGTACGCTTCCTGCGCGGCCGCTGTGCCGAGGAAGTAGAGAAGTTCCTTGGCGGCGTCGGGGTTCTTCGGACTCTTGGCCATCATCCAACCGTCAATCGGCGCCTCGATCGTCTTGGTGCCGTATTCGTCGTTCATCGACGGCCAGGGGAAGAAGTCGAGGTCGGACGTATCGCCCTTCGGGAACTGGATGCCGACGAAGTTCCCGATGGTCATCATGCCGCACTTCTTGTTCACGAAATCGGTGCCGGCCTCTTCCCATTTCCGCGCGTTGGGATTTTCCTGGTGGAACGGCAGGATGTCTGCCCACTCCGTGAAGACGGCCTTGACCTTGTCGTCGGTCCACTTTTCCTTGCCGGCCATCAGGTCCATGTGGAACTGGTAGCCGTTCATGCGGAAGTTGAGCTGGTCAAACGTCCCCATCGCCGGCCACCGGCCGTTGTTACCGAAGGCGAACGGGGTGATGCCCGCGGACTTCATGTCATCTGCCAGGCCCTTCAGCTCGTCCATGGTTGTCGGGACCTTCCAACCCTTCTCCTTAAAGAGACTCGGCCGGTAGTGGATGCCCCAGCAGTAGTAGGTCCATGGCACGAAGTACATCTTGCCGTCTTGGCCGGTCGAGGCGAGCTTGAAGCCCTCCGACATGTTGGCTTTCAGGCCCTCCCAGACGTCGTCGATGGGGCCGAGCAGATCCTGGGCGGCGAAGTACTGCATCCGGTAGCCCGCGAACCAGGTGAGAACGTCGTCAGGATTCTGCAGATAGGTGGTGATGTTCTGTTGGAACGTGTTGTGGTCGACCTCGTTGAGCTTGATTTTAACGTTCTTGTTGGGGAACGCGTCGATGGCGGCGTGAAATCCCTCTTTGGGCAGAGGATCTGAGTAGTTCGAACCGACGGTCAGGTTGCCCGTCGCTTTCCCGATCTCGACCTGAGCGCTGGCGCGCAGGGCGGGCAAGCCGAGACCGAGCGCCGCGGCGCCAACCGCACCTTTGATGAGGCTACGGCGACCAATGCTGTATCCAAACACGGACGGGCTCGGCGAACGATCGTTCCGTTGACCAACCATCGTAGCTCCTTCGCTGCAACTGTCCCGTCGCGGGGACACGCTAGTGGACTCCGTATTCAAGTGTCACGACTGGCGGTGATTATGTTTTCGCGCCGTTTCGCTGTCAAGGCGAACGGCTGCTATCTGAGCGCACATCTGGAACGAGCGCGAGGCAGACCCGAGCAGTTTTCATTGTCTACGACATTTCCCGGCCGATCGGGATTCCTGCCCCTATCGACCAGGAATTCCCTGGACCTAGGGTGATCCTACCGTCGTTTTGTCCTGATCAATGAAAGGCTGAGAGATGGATCGAAGAGTGGATCGCCGGAAGTTTGTTGCTGGTTCGCTCGGCATGGCCGCGGCCATCGCCTTACCCAGATTGTCCCGTGCGGCTCAAGCGACTCCCGATACTTCTGCAGGCGCCTCGGACCTGCCGGCGCTGAAGATTACGCTGACCGACTCCAGTTTCGAGATCAAGCAACCGTTGATCGCTGGCCGCTATCAAGTCAGCGTCTCGAATACCGGTACTTCGACGGATAGCCACTTCGCGTTGGGGAAGATCCCGGGCGCGGTGACTGCCGCTCAGTACCAGGCGTGGCTTGACGGACAAGCTGAGGACACTGATGCGCTGAGTTTCGACGACATCGCATTCGTCGGCGTCCCGGATTGGCCGAAGCCGGGCGGAAGCGTGTCCGGGGTGATCGATCTCGAACCGGGGATGTACTTTCTCTTCGACCCGTTCGATGCTCGTGGTTTTGAGACGGTCATGGTCAACGGAGAGTACAACGCCGCGGCGGAACCCCCGGCGGATCTGACCGTGACGCTTCGGGAAATGGAGATTGTTCTCCCGGACTCCGCGTTCACGTCGAAACCGGTGCGGTGGAAGATCGAGAACAAAGGAGGGATGAGCCACGAGGTCGCGGTGATTCCAGTCTCGCCCGACTTCACGGAAGAAGTGCTCAAGCTCTACTTCTCGTTGCCGGATGACGCCACGCCGCCTGCGGGGACCCCCGCGTTCGACTACAAACCCCTCGCCGCCATTGGGATACTGGCGAAGCAGCACGCGAGCTGGCTCGATGTCCAGTTGAAACCCGGTCACTATCTCGCGGCTTGTATGCTTCCGTTCGGCACCGGTTATCCACATGCGGTCGACGGGATGTACCACTTCTTCGAAGTCAAGTAGATTACGCGCGTACGGGCGCGTAAATGACTTCCTCGTTCAGCCGCGCCTGGCATTGGACCGGCGGCCGGTCGCATTGCCAGGCGCAGCGTCCTAAGGTCGGCTGATGGCGATTTCTGCTGTGCGCAGGCCAACCTCGACAAGCATCCAGACATGGCTGGCGACAAACTGGCCGGCAGCCCTCTGGCTGACCGTCGCCGTCGTGATCACCGTTGCCGGCTCGCGAAACGCTCCGGAGCAGATTCGGCAGGCGGTCGCGATGACCGACATGCCGGCAAAAGACCGCGAAGAAATGCGCCGGTCGCTCGCCGGTCTCCATCTCACGCCCGCTTTTATCGGCTGGTTCGAGATTCTTTCCAACGTCATTGGCACGATCGTCAATGTGATCGTGGGCTGGTTGTTAGTCCGGAAGCCGCCGCGGACTGGTTTTGCCATCTATCTCGCGTTCGTGCTTCTCGCGTTCACCGAGACGAACTACCCGCCAGATATCGCCAACCAGTTTCCAGGTCAGCCCATAACGCAGACGATCATCCGCTTCTGCACCGTCTTTGCGGTCTCGGGGTTCTTTACGCTCCCATTCATCTTTCCGAATGGGCGGTTCGTGCCCCGGTGGACGATCATTTTGGGGGCCTATAACGTCTACTCCGTTGCCGCCTTTGCGTTTTTCCCTGATCGGGACCCCTTAGGGCATAAAGCTCCCGCCGCGATAGAGGTGATCGCTACGACGACTCTCGTCGCATCAGCGGTCGGCGCGATGATCTACCGCTATATAAGAGTCTCGACGCCGAAGCAGCGCCAGCAGACCAGGTGGGTGATGTTCGGCCTCATGATCGGCATTCCTGGGTTCTTCATCGGCGACGCGTTGATGCGCAATATCAGCTCCAGCCCAGCGGGCGTCGCCAGCCTCTTCGGGTTCCTGATCATCATGCCGATCGCGACGACACTTCCAACCATCACGCTCGGAATCGCCATCCTTCAGTATCGACTCTTCGATATCGACGTCATTCTCAGCCGCACGCTTGTCTGGGTTGTGATGACCATCGCCATCATCGGCACCTATATCGGCGTCGTGGTCGGCATCGGCACCCTGATCGGCTCGCGCAGCAGCCTGCTTCTATCTCTGATGGCGACCGGACTCGTCGCAGTTGGGTTCCAACCGCTCCTGCATCGCGTCCGGCGCATCACCAACCGCTTTCTCTTTGGTGATCGGGATGATCCGTATGCCGTCCTTGCCCGGCTCGGGCATCACATTGAGGACACGCTCAACTCCGCCGAGCTCCTCCCCCAAATCGTGCGCACGACCGCGGAAGCGCTCCGGCTCCCATACGCCGCCCTCTTTCTCGAGCGCGCGGATGGACCGATTCTGGTCGCTTCCTCGGGCATCGCCACTCCCTCAACCCTGCGGCTGCCCTTGATGTACCAGGGCCAGTCCGTAGGCGCGCTCGAAGTCGCCACGCGCACGCCAGGCGAAGTCTTTGGGCAAGCGGACCGGCGCTTGCTCGAAGATCTCGCGCGCCAGATCGGCGCGGCCGCGCGCACGGTGAATCTGGCCACCGACTTGCAGCAATCCCGGGAGCGGATCGTCATCTCCCGGGAAGAGGAGCGCCGCCGCCTGCGCCGCGATCTCCACGACGGGCTAGGCGCCCAACTCGCCGCTTTGATCATGCAAGCCGGCGCGGCGAGATCGCTGATCCGCACCGACCCTAACGCGGCCGAACAGGAACTCGCCGATTTACGCGACGAGCTCCGCTCGGCGGTGGCCGAGGTTCGCCGCCTGGTGCTTGGGCTTCGTCCGCCCGCGCTCGACGAGCTTGGGCTCATCGGCGCCCTACGGGCCTGGCTGGCGCGGCTGGATGGAGGCGGGATTGATGCGGATTCGACCACGTTTCGGGTCCGCTTCGACGCCGACGAGCCGCTCCCACTCATTCGCGCTGCCGCAGAGGTCGCTGCCTATCGCATCGTCGAGGAGGCGGTAACCAACGTCGTGAAACACGCGCACGCCACTACCGTCGCCGTCAGCATTCGCTTGCACGCCGATTCTCTGCTCATCACCGTGGCCGACGATGGGGTTGGCCTTTCAAGCCCGGCCGAGTCGGCTGGGATCGGATTGCAGACGATGCGGGAACGTGCCGTTGAGCTCGGCGGCACCTTCACTATCAACCCTGGTCCCCAAGGGTTGGGCACACAGGTTTCCGTCACCTTGCCGATCGCGCCGGGAACAGAGGACTAGCGTTTGTGGATCGCCTTCGCGTGTTGATCGTCGAGGATCATCCGCTCTTTCGGAAAGGCTTGCGGACGCTGATCACCGGCGTTGCGGATTTTGAGCTCGCCGGCGAAGCGAGTGACGGCGAGCAAGCGGTCTCCGTGGCGCTCGATCTCTTGCCGGACGTCGTGCTGATGGATCTCCAACTTCCGGGCCAAAGCGGGATCAGCGCCACTCGCGAGATCGTCGCCGCGAGTCCGACCACCAAGATTCTCGTCGTCACGCTCTTTCAAGACGACGATTCCGTATTCGCGGCGCTGCGGGCGGGAGCGCGCGGTTACATTCTGAAGGACGCCGACGAAGAGGAGATCATCCGCGCGATCCGCGCAATCGCCGCCGGCGAATCGCTGTTCAGTCCGGCCATCGCCACGCGCGTGCTCGCGTTCTTCGCGAAGTCCCGACCGGTCGCGCCTCAAATCTTTCCCTCGCTGACCGAGCGCGAACAAGACATTCTGCATCTGCTCGCCCAGGGCAAAGCCAACTCGTCCATTGCGACCGAGCTTGGCCTGAGCACCAAAACAGTCGCCAACAACGTCAGCAACATCTTCGGCAAGCTGCAAGTGGCCGACCGCTCGGAAGCGATCGTCCGCGCCCGCGAAGCGGGGTTGGGCTAGGCAGTCGAAGAACTCTTCGCGCTCATCGCAATGGGTTGACGATAATGCGTGTCGGGCACATGATGTGTTCATCGAATCAAACGACGCGAAACGCCGGTATGGGGTTAGACCTGTCAGCTCCACCCTTGCTCGATACTGCCGAACAGCAACCAATGACGCTCGTGCCCGTCGCCTCGCCGGGACGTCGTCTCCATGCTGAGCTGCCGCTGCCCCTGACCTCGTTCGTTGGTCGCGAGCGCGAGCTCGCTTCAATCTGCGCCGCATTGCGCCGGGACGGCGTCCGTCTGCTGACCCTGACTGGGCCGTGCGGTGTCGGCAAGACGCGACTCGCGTTGCAGGTCGCCGAGGAACTGGCGGGCGATTTCCCGGACGGCATCTGGTTCGTGCCGTTGGCCCCGGTCCGCGACCCCAACCTCGTTACCGCCACGGTCGCGGGAACGATTGGGGTGCGAGAGGTGGCTGGCCGCTCAATCCTCGCAGGCTTACAAGCGTTCCTTCGAGACAAGCACGCCTTGCTCATCCTCGACAACTTCGAGCACGTGCTCGAGGCTGCCCCCTTTTTGTCCGATCTCCTGGCCGCCGGCCCGCGCTTGACGGTTTTTGCGACCAGTCGTGTCGTCCTGCACGTCTCGGGTGAGCATAACTTCGCTCTGCCGCCGCTCATGCTCCCAGATCTCGACCTGCTCCCACCCGTCGAGAGCCTGAACGAGGCACCCGCGGTACGCCTCTTCGTTGAGCGGGCGCGAGCGGCGCGGGACGACTTCGCGCTCACCGTGGATAACGCGGCGATGATTGCCCAAATCTGCCACCGACTGGATGGGCTCCCACTCGCTATCGAGCTGGCCGCATCGCGAAGCAGCTTCCTGTCCCCGTCGGAATTGCTGGCCCGGCTGGAGCCGCGGTTGCCCCTGTTGGCAGGCGGTCCCCGTGACGTACCGGCTCGCCTGCGCACAATGCGCGATGCCATCGCCTGGAGCTACGACCTGCTGACACCGGAGGACCGCGTCTTGTTCCGCCACGTGGCGGTTTTCGTGGGCGGATTCACGCTCGAAGCGGCGGAACAGGTGAGTTTGGAGAGGACCGAATCGAGCGAGCCGCTTGACTCAGCCTCCGATTCGCGGTTCTCGGTCCTCGACGGCATCTCCTCGTTGGTGGACAAGAGTCTGCTGAGGCCGCTGGCGCCCTCGGCCGGCGAATCCAACGCGGCTACCACCCGGTTCGGGATGCTGGAGACGATCCGGGAGTTCGGGCTGGAGCAACTCGCAGCGAGTGGCAAGGAGGAGGTCATCCGCCAGCGCCACGCCGGCTATTTTCTGGAGCTCGCCGAGAGGAGCGAGGCGGTGCGGGTCGGCGGCACGACTGGGCAAGGTGTGGACCTCCTGGTCGGTGACGGCGCGAACTTGCGGGCAGCGCTGGACGGGCTGCAGCATCGCGGGGAGATCAAACCAGCGTTGCGGATGGCGGAGGCGCTGTGGCCGCTCTGGTTGGAGCAGGGCGAGCTCACCGAGGGTCGAGCGCGGATCGAATCGTTGTTGCTGATCCCGGGGGCGACGAACCACCGCGCGGAATGGGCCAGGGCAGCGTCGGTCGCTGGAGCGTTGGCGCAGGCCCAAGGCGACCACGAGCGGGCGGTCGTCCTCTGCGAGCGAACTCTCGCCATCGCCTCCGATCTCGGAGATTGCCAGACCGCCGGCGCGGCGTTGGTCACCCTCGGATTGGTGGCCCTAGTGCTCGCCAATTACGCGCAAGCGGAAGTCCACTTGCAGGAAAGCCTCTCCCTGTTCGCATCGATGGGGGACGTCCGGGCTGGCGCTTGGGCGCTGCGCCACCTGGGGACCGTCGCATACCGACGGCACGATCTGGCCCGGGCTGCCGCGCTTGCCCAGGAGGGTCTAGCCATTGTCCGCGGCTCCGGCGATCCGGTGGACGTGGCTCGCCTGTTGCACAACCGCGGGATGGCGGAGGCAGCACTCGGCGAGCTGAAACAGGCTGTGAGCTCATGGGACGAAAGTCTGGCGTTGTACCAGGAAGCGGGCGACCGGTGGGGCGTGGCCGACACGTTGTGCAGTCTCGGCATCGCCGCCCGCATCGGCGGCGATGAAACCGGTGCGGCGGCGCTGCTGGCTGAGAGTTGGGCGCTGTTCCGGCAGGTCGGCGATCCCGAAGGCACTGCACGCGTTCTTGGGCAGCTGGGCTGGTTGGCGCGGGCACGCGGCGACCCCGCCGGGGCCGCGCAGGCCTTCGACCAGGCCATACTGCTCGCTCGGGACCACAGGGCAAAGCCGTTTGTCGCCGCAATGCTCGTCGGACAGGGAACCCTGGCTTTTGACCGCGGCGATCTTCGGGGCGCGGCCGCGCGGTGGCAGGAAGGATTGCTGCTCTCCCGCGAGATTGAGGATCAGATCGGCATCGCGATCGGGATGGAATGGATCGCTCATCTGGCGGCAGCCACGGGTGACAGCGATCGAAGCGCGCGCCTGCTCGGCGCGGCCGGCGCGATGCGGGCCACAGTTGGTATCCTCGCGTCCCCCATCGACCAAGCCGAGCATCACCGCTTGGAAACAGCCCTCCACCAACTCCTCGGTTCCGAACGGGCCAAGCGCGCCTTCGTTGAAGGACGTAAGCTATCGCTCACGGACGCCATTGCCGAGGCAACCGAAATCGGGGTCGAAGCAATAGGCACGACCAGACGGCCGCACCCGGTGGTCGAACCCCCGAGATCGTCACTCACCCGCCGCGAGCTGGAAGTGCTACGGCTGCTGGTCGAAGGCAAGTCCGATCCCCAAATCGCCGCCGCCCTCTTCATCAGCCGCCGCACCGCGGCCACCCACGTCGCCAACATTTTCCGCAAGCTCGACGTGACTTCACGGGCCGCGGCGGCCGCCTATGCCGTGCGCAACGAGCTTGCCTGACGTTCGTTTGCCGCGTCCTTGCACGGTTTACTTACTTCTCTGGCGCTCCTCGCCAATAAAAATCAAGTATCTAGACGATACCCGCCACGTCTCACCTGGGTAGGCTGAGCGTGGAGGCGGCAATGCGCCGCAACGGGGTCAGGCCGCACTCGGTTTTCCCCACGAACATTGGCCCAATTGGAGTAAAAAATATGGCGAACGGTTGGCTCAGCCAGCACCGGAACGAGCCAATGCCTCGAAATTACACGCAGCGGCAGGTCTCTAAGCATGGACGGAAGGCCATCCTCGTCGTGATCCTGTGTCTCACGGTTGCCACCGGAGTCACCCTGCTGAACATCGGCATGGTTTTGAGCAAACCTGATGTCGTAGTGCCACTCTCGCGCCCATCGGAAACCAACATGAAGTTAGTCCGCGAGTTCTACGTCGCAGTGAACGACGTCATCTATACCGGAGATGCCGTCCCGCTCAATGCGATCGTCGCGCCCGATTTGACATGGTGCCAGCCATGTTCCGGGCAATCGCCGACCCGTGATGGCCTCAGCCGCTATCTCCAACAGCTGCATCGAATTGCGCCGGACGCCCATCTTGAAGTCGGGTCAGTGGTCGCCGGCCTCCAGGGAACGGTCGTGGCGAACGTTCGCGTTTCCGGTTACCCGCTCATGGATGAGTCAATGCCTTGGGGACCAGTCGATACGCTGCGCATCGCAGGCGGTCTCATCGCTGAACGGAGCAACGGCCCGAATGGCGTCGCGCTCACTGAACCTATGGTCAGGACGCAGTTCGATGCGCTTCCCCCTGCCGTGACCGGTGTTGTCATGGCGAGACTTACTTTCGCCCTGAAGTCCGGCGTGGAAGGCCTTGTCAGTTCGGGTCCGACAATCCTAGTCGTCGAGTCAGGAGAAATCTCGGTTCATATCGCGGCCAAGGGACGCATCGTGCGGGCGGGCGGCGTTGAGACCTCGGCCGGAAACGATGCCACAACTTTGCACCAAGGCGATGCGGCGATCGTTCCGCCCGGCATTCGGCATGAGCTTCTACAGGTCGGTACGGAACCGGCCGTCGCCGTGGGTGTAACACTCTTTTTCATCGAAAACGGAACCGAAAGCTCGATACGGCGAGGGCCAGAGCTGGCGCCATTTTCACCTGTGAGTTCGATGGCAACATCATCGTTGCTCGCGCCTACTGTACAGGTCTTACGCGGCGGCGACATGGGTGCTTGGCCATCGGGGCCGGTCGACGTGGCGATGGGCCGGATATTCCTCGAGCCGGGCGCACGCCTTGTCCCGCCTCTAAACGAGTCGATTCTCCTCGCCACAGAGGCTGGGGCCATTTCCATATCCTCCGGTGATTCTCCGTTGTTCTCGGCAACCGGGATCGGACAGCCATCGGAATCGATTCGCGAGCTCCGCAACGACAGCGACGGTCTAGTCATTGTCCTCATCCTGACCGTCTCGCGGACCGCGGATTGAGTTCACCTTTCGTTGCAAGTGCTCGATCGACGAAAAGCGCATGTCGCTCGCGCATACGTTGGTCGGTTTCAGCGTCGAATCCCCAAGTGGATAATTTTCCGCATGGCCGCAACGCGGCACGCAGGTCCCAATAGGGCAGCTTGGTGAGGTCGACTGCCGTCAGCGATTGATAGTGGCGCGTGAACTCGGTCATCGCCTCGGTGCCGAACGCCCACAGCACCTCCAGCCTGGCATTGCCGAGATCGGCGAGGGGATCCCCAACTCGGGCGTCTTCCCAGTCGATGACCGCGGCTATTTTGCCGCCCTTCCAGAGGACGTTTCCCGGCCAGTAGTCGCCATGAAGCAACGCTGACGCATTGTCTTGAGTAAAGGGCCAAGCTGCGAGCGCTTCCCGAATGTCCGCTTCGTGCATGGAGGCGTCAAGCGTTGCCGGAGATTTGCCAACCCCCATGTCTTGCCTGAGAAGAAACGCGAGCTCCGGCGACTCCTTGACCGTGTGAATCTGCGCGAGCGCGCCCACCATCTGCGCGAGATACGCGGACAAGTCCCCTGGCGCGAACACGGTTTCGCCTTCAATAAACTCGATAACCACAAGTGGCGTCGGAAACAGGTCGCACGATTCGTCGAAGTAGTACGGCTTCGGCGTCGCCAAGCCGTGCGCCTGCGCAATGTGGAGCAGCCGGTATTCATCCCGCGCAACGTGCGGATTGTGGTTACGATCGATCTCCCCATGCCGGCGGACGACGAGTTTCGCCCGCGAGCCGTCGCGCCGCTCGATCTCGAGCGCGGTGATCTCGGCCGAAACGCCGCCCGTGAGCGGCCAGGCGCGGAGCAACCTGCTGCCGGGAATGATCCGTTGCGCCAATTCTTGAAAGGCATCCGGCTGAGCTGTCATGCGCGCGAAGTCTATCCTCAATTCCCCGCGTACACTTAGCTCCGCACAGCGCCGGCGTCATTCCGTTGCCCGCCGGCAGGATAGAGGTAACAGTTCATGGAAGCGTTTGTCATCGATCCCGCGCATCTTGAGCTCAAAGATCAATTGCTCGACGCGATCATCTGTGAAGAGGTGAAGGCGAACGGTCGCCGCCTCTTTCGCAAGGGCCACCGGGTTGCGGCCGGCGATCTCGACACCCTCGCCACGCTCGAGCGCCCGATTCACGCCCTCCGTCTTGGTCCGCGAGATGTGCACGAGGACGACGCCGGCATCCGGCTGGGGGAGGCGATCGCGGGCGAAGGCGTCAAGCGCGGAAAACCGGTCCAGAGCCGGGTCAATCTGCGGGCTGAGCGCAAAGGGCTGCTGCGGGTTGATGCCGAAGCGCTCCTTGCGCTGAACCGGCAGCCGGGGATCGCCATCTTCGCCCTCCCCGATCGCCTGCCGGTGCTGCCGGGCAAGATCCTCGCGGGGGCGAAGATCACCCCCGTCGCCATCGACGAGGCGATCCTCGCCGAAGCGGAACAGATCGCCGGCACCGCGCCTATCGTCCAGGTCAAGCCATTCCAGCCGATGAAAGTCGGTGTGATCACGACCGAAGGATTGCAGGGCGATGCCTGCGACCGCTTCCAAACCTCGGTGATTCAAAAGATCGACTGGTTCGGCGGCGAGGTGCTTGGCTTTGTCGATCTTCCGAACGATCCGGATCTCGTTGCCGGCGTGATCGAGCGCTTCCTCGCCGATGGCGCCGAGCTGATCATGACCGGGGGCGGCAACACCATCGATCCGCTCGACGCCACGCTCCTCGCCCTGCCCAAGATCGGCGGCGAGATCGTCAAGTTCGGAGCGCCCGCCCATCCCGGCAGCATGTTCTGGCTCGCCTACCGCGGCGAGACGCCAATCTTCAATCTCGCCTCGTGCTCGATGTATTCGAAAGCGACCGTGGCCGATTTGCTCCTCCCCTGGATCATGGCCGGGGAAAAGCTGACCCTCGACGACATGGCCGGCATCGGCTACGGCGGTCTCCTCGACCGCGACATGAGCTACCGCTTCCCGCCCTATGAGGCTGATGCGCGCGAAGAGCCTGACGAAGCATGACGCGCGACCCCGGCGCAACGCCGGGTTCAAACCCGGCGCTAACACGACGAAGCCCCAGAAGGGGGCTGAACACGCCTACTTGAGCCGCGGTCACTGGAGAGGCGTGCGCCGCACGCCCCGTGTGGTGAAAACGGCGGTTGCAGAAGACGAACCAGGGTACCTGAACCCCTGGGCGCACAGCCGTGCGCCCCGACGCACGAGGTGGCGCGCGCCGTTCTCGTCAGCCGGTCTTGAGCTGGCTTCCTAGGTTCAGCGGGGAAGGGCTATGTTCATAACTGGGCACGCGGCGTAGCCGCGCGAGGGGGCGCGGGTAAAGATTGGGCCATACTGGCCCGGGCACGCGGCGCCGAGCATTGCGCAATCTACTGATCCTTACTTAATGCCCTCAGCGATCAACGGGACGGCGATTCGGTGATTTTGCGGATTTACGCAGAGGCCCGAGGAGAGAGAATAGGACCAGGTCGTCGGGGTTGGCACGAAGCGCTAAGACCAATGACCTCGACTCGCCAGGGTAGGGGTGGGTCGTGAACCTAGGGGGGATACTTCACCCATCGCGAGTATTCCCCCGACGGTTCTTCCACCCGGCCCGGTCACAAACATCTGACATCTTCGCGCGGAGCAAGTGTTTCGCGCGGGGACAAATCCCCGGACGGGACCCATCCGCCCCGTCCAACATCCCTCCCCCCTCCTCGACGCCCCGGCCCAGCCAGCCGGGGCGTCACCTATGTGTCGACATTTCAACCGCTTGACGCCGGCCGCACGAGCGGCCTGACGAAAAATCGGCCCTCCTGGCTATCGCGCCCGTCGCCGCGCACATCTATGCTCAAAGAATGTGAAGAGGTGAACGGAGTAAACGAGATGCGTTACGTGGCGATTTCGCAGGCTGCTATCGGCGCACCGGTGCAAATCCTCGGCGTCGGCCAAAGCATGGAAGAGGCCTACGCTGGAGCGAGGGCGTGGTTTGACACCGCATTCAATGGCGTCGACAGCGGCGATCCGAAATGGCGCAATCTGGTCGTCATGCAGAACAACCTTGATGCTGTAACAGAAGACGTGCTCTACGAGAAATCTGGGCTCGGACTCGACGATTGGCTTGCACGACTGGCGGCAATCGGTCAGAGTCCGGGCACTCCGCAACCGCCGAAGCCTTGGCGCGGTATGGAACCACATCGCGATTTGAAGGATGGTTGGGATCGAACGACTTGGATCCTGGCCGCACTCTACTTCATAGGTCTACCAATTTTCAGAATTTTTCTCGGTTGGCGAGGGCTAGGTGGTGAGTTGGGATTTGACGCTTCATACTTTCTCCCGTACCTCATCGTGCTGACGCTTATTAACGTCGTCTGCGCTGTCATTTGGTTCAAGATTTTCCAGCTCTTTTTTGGAAACGATAAGACGCTTCAGGATTTTCTCTTCTTCTTGCTCCTGGTCGGGTTCGGTAGGATTGTTGCTTTCAACTTGGTGTTCCATTTCAAAATGATGGGGATCCCCATCTGATCGAACTGCCTTACGCCACCAGCTCGATCATCTTCAGCAAACCCTGCATGTAGCCGATGGCGTGGGCGCGGCCGCGGTGGTTCCATTCGGTGTCGTCGACGACGTGGGGCACGTGGTCGTCGAGGAGGAAACCGCCGAAGCCGTTCTCCTTCAGGAGCAGCATGATTTCAGCGGGATCGTAGTTGCCCTCGCCGATGAAGCATTCTTGGAACGCAGGCACGGTTCCTTGCACATCGCGGAAATGGACGTAGAAGATGCGGCCGAGCGGACCGAAGTGCTCGATCATCGCCCTCACATTCGCCGCCCCGCCCGGCATCTCCGAGCAGCAGCCGAGGCAGAGATCGAGTCCCCAAGCCTCGCTGGGCGTGATTTCGTACGCGCGCTTGAAGCCCTCGACAGTGCGAAACAAGCGCGCGACGCCGCCGAGCATCGGCACCGGCGGATCGTCCGGGTGGAGCGCCAGTTTGACTCCGGCTTCTTCCGCCACGGGGATGACCGCCTTCATGAAATATTCGTAATTCGCCCACATCTGATCTTCGGTGACGATCTCTTCTTCGTCGCTCAGCACCGTCATTGACTGCAACCGCTCGTCCGTTTTGGCGACAAATCCCCGGATGCCATCGGCCGAAGCCGCCTTTTCAACCTCAGTCATATCGAAGGCGGTGCAGAGCGCGCCGCCCCGTCCCGGCGCCGCGCGCGTCGTGCGCCAGACCGAATTCGGCATGAAGTGATAGCCGAGGATCGGGATGCCCGCCCGGCCCATATTGCGGATCGTCGCCTGATAGTGCCCAATCTGCTCTTCTCGCCCCGGCAATCCGAGCATCGCCTTGTCGTAAAAGTGGATGGGAACATTCTCGACGGCTTCGAGGGTGAGACCGTAGTCGTGACACATAAGGACGAGCTTGCGCAGATCGGCCTCTTCCCACCGCTGCTCGCCCGGCAACTTCGGCGTGTTCAGCTGCACGCCCGGAACGCCGAGTTGAGCGGCAAATTGCAACTTCTCATCGGTCAGTTCGTGGAATTGCCCTAAAGCGATCCGAATACCGGGCAGCGTCACAGGTTTCCCCTCGTCGTGAGTCGATCAGACCGCGCTACAGATTGAGCACGAACTTGGCAATCGTGAAATAGATGAATAAGCCGGTGCCGTCGACGACAGTCGTGATCAGCGGCGCCGACACGACTGCCGGGTCGACCTTCAATTTTCGCAGCACGAGCGGGAGTACCGCGGCTACGACTGCCGACCAAATGCAGATCGACGCGATCGTCAGCGCGACTACCACACCGACCTTCGCCCCGACGTTGAGCAGGGCGGCCCGGCCAAAGGCAACTAGCGCCATCACTATGCCCATGCTCAAGCCGACCCCCAGCTCCTTCACCATCACCCATCGGATATCGCGCAACCGCACCTCGCCCACCGCCATCGCACGGACGAGCGTGGTCACGGTCTGACTGCCGACGTTGCCGCCAGTGCCGATCAGCAAGGGCACAAAAAAGGAAAGGGCGATCACTTTCTCGGTTTCTGATTGGTAATGCCGGAGCACGGAGCCGGTGTACGCCTCGGCGACGAACAGGAGGAGCAACCACACCAGCCGGCGGCGGACGAGCAATTGCACCGACGCCAACCGGTAGGGCGTGTCCAACGGTTGCGAACCGCCCAGGCGCTCGATGTCCTCGGTCGCCTCTTCCTCGAGCACATCAGCCACGTCGTCCTGCGTGATGATGCCCAGCAGATGATTGTCGTCATCAACAACAGGCAACGCGAGGAGATTATGATCGGTCAGGAGCCTGGCCGCGACTTCTTGGTCAGCGTCGGCCGAGACTTTGATCACATCTTTGAACATCAGTGAGCGCACGTGTGCGTCCGGTTTGCTCAAGACGAGCGCATGCAGGGAGAGGACCCCCAGCAAGTGTTCCTCCTCGTCGAGCACATAGGCGTAGTAAACCGTTTCCACTTCTTCCGCCACGCGACGGAGGGCGAGGATCGCTTCGTCGGCCCGTATATCAGGCGAGACGCCGACGAATGAGGGCGTCATGATCCCACCGGCCGTATCGGGCGGGTACGCGGCGAGTTCGCGGATCTCGGCCGCGTCGGCGGGCTCCATCGCGACCAGAATCCGCTCGGCGTGCAATTCCGGAAGCTCGCCGATAACGTCGGTCGCGTCGTCGGGGGCCATGGCTTCGAGGAGGTCGGCCGCGTCGTCGTGACTCAGCGCCTGGAGAATGCGCCCGGCGTGGTACGGATCGATCTCGGCGAGGAGCTGCGAACCTTCTTCTTCCGGCAACCACTGCACCAGCGTCGCGACTTCGTCGTCGTCGAGATGGGGCACGATATCGGCCCATTCAGCCGGGGTAAGTTTGACCGCCAGCGCCTCGACCCCGCTCCGCTGGCGGGTCGCGACAAGCTCGCGAATCTCGTTCAAGCGGTCATCGTTCGGCATCGACGCTCCTCATCATCCACATCTCCGCATGGGCGCAGCCGCGCGAATGATGCCATGCTCCGCCTCGGGCGGTGACCCCGATCGCAGCGCTTGCGGAATGAGGTCGCAAACCGGTGGACACCGTTGTGTCCGGCCGCTAAGATGCGCCCGTTGACAAACCCCTCGCGTGCCAAAGCAGACCGGAAACATTGATGAGGCAGCATTCCGACGATGAGGGCTGGGTCGAGTCGGCGCCGGACGACATGGTGAACGAAAGCCAGCCGCCGTCGCTCAGCGCGCTAATTAGCCCCGACGACTGGCGGCTGTATCACATCATGCGCGAGCTGCACGGCGAAGAACGTTTGCGCGTTCTCGCCTTCGCCGAAATGCTCTACAACCTGCAACGTGCGCGGGAATGGGCCAAGCCGAAGTAAGGTGGTTGCCGATGCGGATGGAGCGTGGACGCATTTCGCGCCCTTTATCAGGTAGGACCACCGATCGGTAGGACTCGCGAGCTCTTGTCGTTCGGACGCTTCCGTTTGGACAGCGCCCAAGGCACTCTTGGACTGGATTTCTTCCACGAAAATTGAAGGCCAGTTTGCCCTCGCGACGAGGTCGACAGTGCGCGAAACGCCGGATGCGGAGGCCCCCATAATCATCGCCCTTCCTGTGGGGCGCTCGCCGAAACGCGGCTGTCCGGATCGGTTTGAGGAGGGCGAATTGAGATCCGAAATCTGCTATTATCGGTAAAGTCGCCACCTGGCTAACTCATGTGATCATCGGCGTTGCGGCTTGACGCAGATCGCCTAATTGGCTCATTCCGGACTCGTCTGAGTCCGGAATGAGCCACGTGATACCTTCAGACACCCATACACACGTCACAAAACGAACGCGCGATTCGTCTGTTCTGATAGGAGGATCATTACAATGGCGCTGCGTTTTGGCTGGTTCCGGCCAATCGTGATCGTGCTCTTCGTGCTTGCTGCCCATTTACCTGGGGGGTGGACGCAATCCGCGGCGGCGGATGTCGAAGGGAACACATACACCAGCCCCCACTATAAATACACAGTCACGTGGGATGACACGTGGTTCGTGTCCCAAGAAGATTCCACGGACTACGATTTCCTCGAACTCACGAACGGACTCACTTATGCCGATTTCGCTGCTGGCCCCGACAGTTCCCCCAACCCGGAATCTGCGCTCGGCAGCGCCGTCGCAGGATTACGGTCGGATCCAAATGTAAGCGAATTCGTTACCCTGCGGGATAGTGACGGGAAAGCCATCCGCCACAGCGACGAGCATCACGCGTTTGCCGCCTTTACCTTTACCCAAACATTCGAAGACGGCAGCACAATGGCGCTGGCGGCTTACCTCGAAACTCGCCCAGTCACGGCCGGCAGCGTGTATCTGTTCTTTTCCGCCTACATGCCCTCAGAGGATTTCGCGTCCGAGCGTCCCCTGTTCGAGCAGTTATTGAGCAGCCTCGTCATACCAGGCGACGAGGGCGCGGCGCAAGGGGCCGGAGAGCAGGTCCTGAATGGCGTTCAACAGGTTCTGACCAAAGGCGAACCCGCGCCAGTCTTCGCTTCCGGTCCCTGGCGGGTCGCGGTGGCGACTTCGGCGCGCAGCGACGCGTTCATACGAATTGGACTCAAACCGAAAGCGGGCAAGGATTGGTTGGTCGCCGTCCTCGACGTCACCAATTGGAGCGAGGATGACGCTGAGCTCTCCGCTCAGGCGTTCACGGTGCGGATCAAGGGGAGAACCCAGCCGATCAAGATCGCGGCGAATTCGACGAGCAAAGTGGCTTCGCAATTGGACCTGGCATCGCCCTCGGATGACGCCCCCGCAAAAATCGGCGCAGGCAAGTCCACTCGCGTTGTGCTCGTCTTCTCGCTGCCGGCGGAGAGCCAGGCGCCTGAGCTCATCCTAGACAAGGAAGCGCTCCCGCTCGGTGACGTACTCGAAGCGAAGTTGCAACCGGAAAGCCTACCGAAACCCGCCGGCCCGCCCAAGATGACGAAGGGCGAGATCGTTTCCGCATCGGACGGCAACACGCTGCGCCTTACGTTGAAGGGGAAGGACAAGCCGCAGCAGATTCGCTTGCTGGGCGTTGACTCGCCTTCTGAAGACGCATGCTTTGCTGATGAGGCTAAGACGTTGCTCGACGACCTGGCGGGGACGGCGGTGCTCGTCGAAACGGATGCCGCGTTGAAAAGCGGCAAACCCCCTGTCCGCTACGTTTGGCTGTCTAATGACGATGGTTCGCGCACGCTTCTCAATCAACGGCTCATCGCGGAAGGCAAGGCGCAAGCCTCGTCGATCCCCGCCGATGCCCGGTTCGGATTGTGGTTCGAGACAACGGAGGGCGTGGCAAAGAACGGACAAGTTGGACTCTGGGCCGCATGCGAGACGCCGGAGTCGGCCACCCAAGTCCCGACTTCCTCGTCAGCAACTTCACCCACGCCCAGACCGACCAGCACGCCCGTCGCAACGCCCACCTAGACTGCCACGGTGGAACTTGAATTGACCCGAATCGTCGTGCAATGAAGAGGCATCGAATGTCAGTTCCACCTTACACCGCCATGCTTGCGCGCACGAATCGCGGTTGGCGCGCGCGTGTCCCGGTGATCCGATCAGGTTGGCTGCTGGTGCTCTCCGTGGCATTGCTGCTGGGACCCGCGCTCCGGATTGAATCTGTCGTTGCTACCGAAAACCACGCCTCCTTCAGCATTCCGAAGACGATTTCGTCTGAAGATGAGTCGTACGTCCGTGAAGGCGTCGCGCTGGCGCAAAACTATGTTGCGGAAACGCTCTCCGATGTCTCGGATGCTCCACTCGTCATCAACGTGCGCAACTCCGACGACACGACGAGCGCGCACGCCGTTGCTTTCTACGGTGGTGATTACATTGTCGTCTTCACCAAATCGCCGGGATGGATCGAGTTGGCGCCTTTTGACCGCGTCCACGTCGTGGTCCATGAATACATCCACGCGTATCAGCACGCGATGCTGCACGGCGGTGAAGATGCCCTCCCGGTTTGGTTCTTGGAAGGGATGGCCGAATACCTCTCCTATGATGCCGTCGCCCAACTCGGAATCGTTCGCTCCCGTGATGTTCACGACTTTCACAGCTGGGCGGTGGCGTCGAATCCAAACCTGCCGGCTCTGGACGATCTCGAGAAGGCGGATGCGTTCTATAGCGAGTACGGACCGGTTTACAGCCTCGCTTACCTGGCGTTCGACCACATGCTCGATGGACGCTCGCCCGGGGACCTCGACCGCTTCTTCAAGGCGACTCGGTCGAGCCACGACTGGCGCGATGCGTATGAACGCATTTTCGGGCAGGATATTGCCACCTTCTATCGCTCGTTCGCGGACGCGCGGGATGGGCTGGTCGCGCCGATCAGCGAGCCTGACACCTTTGCTCCAGTCATTCCGGAGGAGATCAAGAGCGGGGTCTCAATCGACTCGACAACCAGCCCGCTTGCGGTGGGGGAGCAGTTGACGGTGCTCGCGCAAGCCGATGCGGGCGCGATCTGCCAGCTCCGCCTCAGCGGCCAGACGTCCGGCAAGAGCCTCAACCGGACGACCTTTGCGGATGCGTCGGGCCATCTGTTTTGGCTCGTGACCATTCCATCGTCGATGGGGCCGGGAGCCGCCGCCATGACCGCGTCCTGCGGTGGCAAGCGAAGCAGCACCGAGATCGAGATCACGGACGCCCACGACTAGCGCAAGCACGAGCGCACTCGCTCGCACGCGCGGCGAGGTTCGCCGGTGCGCAGACGGATCCCCATGAAATCCAACATAGAAGATCAGATCCGTCCCGAACTCGTACCGAGGGAACGTCTCCTGTGGAGCGGCCGTCCTCGTGGCGGGCTCCGCCTTGCGGGGCAGGATGGGCTCCTCATCCCGTTCAGCCTCCTGTGGTGTGGCGGCATCACCCTGGGGCTGATACGTGCGATCCGCGCCGAGGCGGGCTTCTTCCTGCTTCTGTTCACTCCTTTCGTGCTGTCGGATCTCTACTTGCTCGTGGGGCGCTTTGTCATCTATGCCCGGCGCCGAAGCAAAACGGTCTGCGCCCTCACCGAGCAGCGCGCCCTCATCGTTAGTGGACTGGTCCACCGACAGGTACTGAATCTGCCCTTGCACACCATGTCCACGGTCGAACTTCAAGAGCACGGCGATGGCAGCGGCACGATCACGTTCGGCGCGGCGGATGTATGGTCACAAAATGGCCACGGCGCGGGGTCGGCTTTTGCAGTGATCGACGACGCTCCCCACGTTGACGCCCTGATCCGCCAGGCTCGCGCGGAGCGGCAGAGAGGAGACGACGTGGAGCGGGCCGGTGGCGCGGTGGCGGACCATCGGGGGGACATGTCGGCCCCCGAGGCCGAGGTGCTCCTACTGGGGCCGAAGATGGGCGATTGCGAGGCCCTCACGCTTGCTCTGAAGGAGTTGGTCGTTCGCCGGGAGCCGGCGCTCAGCAGTGGGCAGGAGCGACGCCGTTTGCGCTCGCCAAAGCGCGTCACCGTCCTGGTCCCCGCTGCTGGCGCCGGACGCGTCCCGCTCGCTTTCCGCTCCCTGCGGGCCGTCTTGGACGTCTACGCGGCTACGCCTTCGTTGCCCACAGGAGTGTCCGTGAGCAAGTTAGCGCGCGGTGTTTGAGCGGCGCCACGGCTACGTGCGTGGAGAAGTGCTGCCCGCGCTCGAAGAGCGGGGGTTCTGCGCGCGGGAACAATACCGCCGGCTTCGGCTGTTCGGGGCGTACCGCTGGGTGCTCACCCCGGTGGGTCAAGCAGCGCGGACGAACCTTCAGGCAAAACTGGCAGGCGGTAATGATTGGAGCGGCGGGCGAACGGTGGCCGACGACCTCCGCGCCTACGCAGGGGTACCCCGCGGGTTCGGGTCCCTCGACGCCGCATGGGCCGCCATCGACGTGGGCGTGCGTGAAGGATGGGACGACTACGTCAAAGCCCATGACTACGACTAGGGCCGAGGTTGGGTAATGAGCAGGCTGCATGATAAGCGCCAGGAGCAACCATCAACTTGCTGCCAGACGTTCGGTGGCGGGCAGTTACGACCGTGACGACCGTCGGTTATGGCGACACATTCCCGACAACCGTTGCGGGACGGGGGCGTCGGCGTTGTTCTCATGCTCGTCAGCATTGCCCTGTTTGGCCTACTAACCGCGAGTTTGGCAGCACGCGTCGTCGAGGCCAAAGAAGACGAACTTCTGATCGCGCTACGCCACATCAATACGCGACTAGAGCAGATTGAATCGTTAGCCGGAGCCAACGATTTGACGTCCTTGGATTAGATCGCTTTTACAACCCGCGCGCCTGCTTGAGGCGATTGAGCGCATCGGCGGCTTGCTGCACGGCCGCAGTTCCGGCGTTGATCTCTTGCGCGGCGAGTTCAATGCTGGCAGCGTCAAGGTTGTCGATGCCGTAGGTGAGATAGTCTGCCGCGTTCGCGAGATGCCCTGTGGCTTCGACCCAATATCCATGGACTTCCGCGAATGTCGCGGGTGGTGTGTATGCAACAGCGCTGTCGTATGACGTTTGCCACGTAGCGGCGATTACCGCCATTTGGATGATCCAGTTCTGATCGAACAGGTCTGAGACTTGGAAATTTGCCGTCAACGAGGTGACCGTATCCATGCTGTTTTGCAACGTCACTGTCTGAATGGCGATCCAATCGATGTAAGCTTGTTCCTCAATCGTCCAACCTGTTGCCACTGGCGCCTGAGTTGGCTCTTGAGTTGGTGCTTTTGCCGCGGTCTTCCCTTCGACCAGATCCGCGTCGATGTGGAGCTCGCCACACGATTTCCAGAGACCGATGTTCTTCGATTTCGCATCGTTCTGTGCATTTTCGAGCCGCTTGAAATACTTCGGCGTGTTCCGAGAATCATCGAATCCTGCATTGCCATCGCGAACCAGTTTCGTGTTGACGAGCGATGCCTTCTTGGCTCCTTTTCCAGGGAGCCAAACATACCGAATCGTCAAATTGCCGTCTTTGTCGACGCGTCCAGATCTCTCGAGATAGATCTCTGTTTTGGCGGGTAAGAGTCGCTTGAGCTGGCGCTTCGATTCGCCGTAGTAGCACTCACCTTTTTCAGGTGCATCGATGCCCGCAAGGAGCACCGTGACGACATCATCGGCGCTGCTCAAGACGTCGATCTTGTCTCCATCCTTGACCTGGATCACCGTCGCCTTCGTTGCCGACTTCGGCACTCCGGTTGGACGCGACGGTGCTGCCGAGACCTCGATCTTGGGCATGAGCATGAACGCGAGCAACATGAGCGCAATTACCCGTTTCATGATTTTCTTCCCTTCATAGCTTTCTACGATTACCGTCAGGGATTGCTCTAGAATCCTCATCAACACTGTTCCGAGAAGCTTCGAGAATTTCGACAATTGCGCGTTTTGACCTTCGCGGAGGGAAACGATCTCGCGTTGCCGGTTCACGTGATCGATGGCTGACTGCGAGTCATTCTCAAGCTACAATGACGCTTCACATGGAATTGATAGTTCGTTAGGGGGAATTATGAAGACCCTCGTGATCGAGGGCGGCACCGTCGTGACCGATCAAGAACAGTTTCGCGCCGATCTCGTCATCTCCGGCGACCACATCAGCGCGATCACACTCGATGCGCGCGGTCTCCTTGCCGACGAACGGATCGAGGCCGAGGGCATGCTGATCATGCCGGGCGGCATCGACGCGCACACGCACTTTCGCGAGCCGGAAGAGTTCACGAAAGAGGGGTTCACCACCGGCAGCGCCGCCGCTTCCGCGGGCGGCATCACGACTGTCGTCGAGATGCCGCAAGCGGACCCCACGACGGTGAGCGCCGAGCAGTTCCGCGCCAAACGGGACCAGGTTGGCAAAACGTCGTTTGTCGATATGGCGCTGTGGGCCGGGATCGTCGGCGAGCCGAAGCAGCACGCGGACGCGTTGCGGGAAATGGCCGCCGAAGGCGCGGTCGCGTTCAAGTCGTTCATGGCCACTTCGAGCCCGTCGTTTCCCGCGGTGAACGAGGATCAGCTCTTTGCCGCGATGGGCGTGGTCGCCGAGATCGGTCTCCCCTACGGGTTGCACGCTGAGCATGACGGAATGCTCCAAATCGGTCTTCAACGCCTGCAGCGACTTGGGCGGAAAGATCCTCTCGCCCATGCCGAATCCCGCCCGCCGATTATCGAGACGATCGCCGTCGGCACCGCGCTCTTAATGGCGGAGCTGACCGGCTGTTGGGTGCATATCTGTCATGTCGCGTCTGCTGATGCGTTGCGTTTGATCGCGGAGGCGCGGGGCCGGGGCGTCCGCGTGACGTGTGAAACCTGCCCGCAATATTTGGCACTCAACACCGACGATCTGTTGGCGCTGCGCGGCTTCGGCCGCTGCGCCCCGGCGATCCGAGAGCAGGAGGAAGTTGATGCGATCTGGCCGTACGTGATGGACGAAACGGTCGATCTCATCTGCTCCGATCATGCCGGCCTCACCTTCGAAAGCAAGGAAGCGGCCGCTGACGACATCTTCAAGGCGCCACTTGGCCTGTCCGGCGCACAAACGTTGCTTCCGGTCTTTTACGACAGCGCGGTCAACCAACGAGGCATGGCGCCGACCCAATTTGTCCGCCAGATGTCGACGAACCCTGCCCAAATCTTCGGTCTCTATCCGCGTAAGGGCACGATCGCGCTCGGCTCCGACGCCGATCTCGTGATCTTCGATCCGCAACGGGAATGGATCGCGCGCGGCGAGGAGATGTTCCACAAGCAGAAATGGACGCCGTTCGAAGGGAAAACAATCATCGGGCGCGTCCGCCGTTCGATCCGCCGGGGCGAAACGACCTACGACGAAATGGGCGCCGGCGAACCGCTCTTCCCGCAACAACCAGGCAGCGGCCGCTTCCTCCCGCACGGGTATGGGAATCGAAACGGGGGGTAACGCCCGACGGCGCTTCTACTCCTCCTTATCGACATGCGGTTGGTAGCGAACGATTTCGACGGGATCGGTGGTGATCATGCCGCCGTGAAGCATCTCTTCCAAGTGAGGGAGAAGCTCGGCGACACGTTCGTCGCTGTCGACCCATTCCAACACCAGCGGCAGATCCGACGAGAGATCGACGAGTGAGACCGCGTGGATCTTGCTGTGCGCGCCATACCCGGCGACGCCGCGGGTCACCGTTGCGCCGGACGCGCCCGAGGCGCGCAGAAACTCCAACAGAGCGCTCCACAGCGCCTTGCCATCGTGCCGGTCCCGCTCGCCAAAGTAGCAACGGACGCGAACACCGCGACCCCGTAGCTCATGGTTGCTCATGTCACTGTCTCGCTCTCCCGGTAGGCGGACCCGCTGCCCCTACAAATGCCGGAATGGTAAGCCACCTCATCAGTCTCCTCATCGCCACTGCAACCCTTGCGCCGATGGTGCGATGACTAACACGCTCGTTTGCCTGGGTGGGGATCAGGTCGAGGCCATGCTCAATACCGTCGACGCGACTCTTACTCCCGACCTCTCCTTGTTCCTCTTGCACGTTGTCGACACGCGGCCACCAGCAGCGCTGCTGGTGGCCGCCTCTTTCGTGGTGGCACTAGAGGTCCCATTTCTTGGCACGTCGGTTTACTTTGCCCCGAGCGTCACGTACGATCATCGCGTCTACCGCGATGGGATGTTCGGTTGGCGGCTGAGTGAGCGCGCTCAGCGCGCTTGGTTTGTTTTATCCCGGTGGTTTGAAAGGGACAAGGCATGTCGAAATTGGTGCGCCTCGCGGCCATCGCGCTCTCCCTGTTTACGCTCGCGTTCACTGGCGTTTCCGCCCAAGATCCGAAGCTGGCAAAAGAAGGATTGCCCGAGCTGCACGTTGTCGTGACCGACAGTGGGATGCAGGCGCCCACCGACGCAAAAGCGGGCCCGACGTATGTCACGCTCGACAATCAATCCGCGAGCGAGGTTGACGCCCAGTTCGTCGTCTTGCCGGAGGGAACAACGCTCGAGCAGATCGAGTCTCAGTCCCAAAGTTCGGAAGGATTCCCCGATTGGATTTTCGATACAACGTTCGCTGGCGGCGCTTATGCGGCGGCGGGGAAACAATCGACAGCCGTGGTCAATCTTGCTGCCGGTGATTGGTACATCGTCAACTCACAGGGCTTCGACAGCACTCCGCCGATCGCGCTCAGAGTCTCCGGCGACGCACACGCTGCAAAAACGGGCGATCTCAAGTCCGATCTCAAAATCGCCTTCAAAGACCATAAATTCGATATTCCCGACGAGGTCGATGCCGGAGACCAAGTATGGGAAGTCAAGAACGAAGACGACACCACGCATTTCATTTATCTCTTGTGGTCGCCGACCGAGGTGAGCGGAGATGACGTGTTAAACCTCTACGGCCTGGGCACGGCATCGCCGACCATGGACGATATGGCGAAGATGGCAAGCATTGTTCCTGTCGGGTATGTCGCCCTCGTGAGCAAAGACCAGATCTTCTGGGACGAAATGAACCTGGATCCGGGTTATTACGTGGCGTTTTGTGTCCTGACGGACAAAGGCTCCGGTGTTGTCCACGCGGGCCAGGGCGAGATCGACACCTTTCATGTGCCGGGAGACATCGTGACCCCAACGCCAGGCTCCTAGTCCTCCTCGCTACATCGCGGCCGCCGGCGCCTGCCCTGCCGGCGATCGCCGCTGCTCTCCCGTACGTCATCAGTGCCAATCGCTTCGATGTCATCGCTGGCAATTCACCGGCGTTTGTCGATATCGCGATTGACGCCGAGACCATTCGCATCGAAGGCGCGCCGGTCACGGCGCTTTGGCTGGCGATCGACAAACTTGACGTGACGACGGGGAACAATCTTATGCAGCGCGACGGACGGCATTGTCGCCCGTCGTCCATCGCGCGCTCGCCAGCCAACGCCGCCCGCGCGGTGGGCGCACGCAGGACCATGCTCTCGGCTGTGCGCGGTCCTCTCTGGCTTCACCTCGTCGCGGTAATTCGCACATCAGGCCCGCCGTCCTAATCACGGGTCCGCGGGGAACGAATGGCGAAGCGCAAATGCTATTTGTAGAGTGCGCTACAGAGGTACGACAACACAAATGAGGCCAAGTGTTGCAATTCTTCGGAAATCTTTGTCTCCATGACACAACTAGACGCTCGTCCTAGTTGAGAGTGTACGTTCAATTGACGGCTCCGCGCGGCCCCGCTATGCTGCGACACAGTTATAGAAGAATTAATACCTTGTCGATCTGGCAACATTGCGGGAGCGAGGAACCTTCGCCTGTATTTGGTCACCTGGGCGGAGGGGAGCAAGTGGTGAAACCGGCCCCTTTTTAGAGGCCGGTTTGTGTTTGTCCAAAGTCACTGCGACCCGACCAGTGCCTAATGGACACAAAATTGAGCCGACGAAGCAAACAGGCTCTCTGCTGCCAGTAATCGCGAACGTCGCGGTAGGGTCGTAATCCTTCTATACCGTTCACCGGTTAGATCGAACGGGGTTGTGCCAAATCGGCGAAAACGCGTCGCAGTGGCGCTGCCTCGTATCGGTAAAACTTGAGCTGGCAATCTGGAGAGGAACGCGAGGGTTCCCGGGTGCTTGGGTCGTTCTGGTTGCTCGTGGCGGATTGGGTATGACAGAGCGTTCGGCCACGTTTTCACGCTCGTCAGCCTCAGTCTCAGTCCGAACTGCCGTCTGATCTTGTTGCGCTCATCGAACTCGCCCTCTCAAGAATTACGCGAGACGCTAAGGCGTCGTGTCATCATCGAAGTGAGCGCTGATATGGTGGTCCCGAACACCCAAGATGTGGCGAGCGATCCCCCGCGGCTCGCCTCTATTCGCCTGTTTCCGAAACTGCTCGAGTCGGTGTCCGAATCGGATTTCGACCCGAGCGACATCCTCGCCGCCATCGCCGATGGCGTTATCGTGCGCGACGACGAGCGGAAGGTGCTGTACGCCAATGAGGCAGCGGTCCGCATACTGGGCTATCCCACAATCGCGGACTTCATGACCGCACCGAATGAGGAGTTCGAGGCCAAATTCGATTTTGCTGACGAGTTCGGGCGGCCGGTCAAGCGCGAGAACCTGCCGAGCTGGCGCGCGCTGCGGGGCGAGTTGTGCCCGGAAGTGACGCTCCGCCACCGAAATCGGGAGACCGGGATGATGGGGTGGGCCCTCGTCAAGTCCCAGCCCGTCTTTGACGATCAGCAAAACGTCCGGATGACGGTTAGCGTCGTCCACGACATTTCCGCCCAAAAGCGCACCGAGGAAGAGCTGCGGCAGGCGCGTGACGAGCTGGAACGGGTAATTGAGGAGCGGACCGCCAAGCTCGCCGCCGCGAATGCCGTCGTGCAGGGCCACCTCGCCCACCGGGAAATGTCGCGCCATAAGACCGGCGCGCAGACAATGTCTTTACGGGAACAAGCGCGATCCCGGTTCGTCAACGGCCCCGCTGGGATCAGGCTGCAATGGATGGCCGCGAGTTTCATCTTCCTCGCGATCGGCCTTGTTGCGATTGGCTTTCTCTACCCGGCGTTGGTCTCCGCCCCCAAGGTGGCAACGCAGATGTATGCGTCGATGGCGATCTGGAGTTTGGCCAGCGCCATGCTTGTCGCGGGTTTAGTTCCGTCCACGCCGCCTCGATTGGCGGCCCGCTCCTTTGGCAGGCTGGTCGCGATCATCGCTGGACTCGCGGCGATCGTGCTCTTCATCAGCTTGTTGCCGCATGTCGTCGACCTTCCCTGGGGTGACTTGGACGCGCTGACGGTGGCCTCGGAAGCGGGCGCCAATGATTGGCACTGGGTCTCATTCGCGGTGCCCACCGCTCTCGCCGTGATCGCGGTCGTCGGGGTGGCGCGCCACGGCCGGAGTGAGGCCGCCATGCGCTGGCTCGCGCTCGCTTTGGTCCTGTGGGCAGGCGGGCGCCTCTACGATCTCGCCTTCCCGACGGTTGGCCACACAACCTTCAATCTTGCCAACTTGCTTCGGTTCACCTCGGCGACCATCCTCGCCTGTGGCGCGGTTTTCGAGTTGCGGCGACTGGTCGTGCAACGGGACGCGCTGATCACGATCGAGCAAAACTATTCCGCGAAACTCGAAGACCTGGCAGTGCTGAAAACCGACTTTACGACCATGGTCGCCCACGAGCTTGGGATGCTAATCGCTGCCATCCGCGCCTCGGCCCTGATGGCCCGTGCCACGGCGGACAGCCCCACCGATCATGCGCAAGCGCTCAGCACGATCGAGGGTCAGGCCGAGCTCCTGAATGCGTTGGTCAAAGACATCGAGACCGCCGCCAATCGCGAACGCCAGGAATTTGCGGTCGTGTGCCGTCCGGTCCAGCTTGCCGAAATTCTGAGCGAGGCCGAAGCGTTCGCCGCGACGCTCCCGGGGGACCATCGGCTCATTATCAAGATGGACGGGCCAACAGGCGTTCTTGTCGATCGGGACCGAATCGCTCAGGTCCTCCACAATCTGCTCAGCAACGCCGCCAAATATTCTCCGCCTGGAACGACGATCACGCTGCGCGCCATTACCGAGAAATCCCGCGTTCGCATCGAAGTGGAAGACCAGGGAATCGGCATTGAGGCGGGAGATGTGCCCCGTATCTTTGAAAAGTTCGGACGAGGACGCGATAGCTCTGGGCAGCGGATACCCGGCCTTGGCCTTGGCCTCTACTTGTCGCGCCGCATCGTCCGCTTGCACGGATCGGAATTGACTGTGATTTCGACGCCGGGCATTGGGACGGTGTTCCGATTCGGTTTGGAACGGGTGCGATGATCCGAATCCTGCTGGTCGACGATCACGCCGCGTTTCGGCAACCATTCGCGTTCATACTCGACCGCGAACCCGATCTCGCTGTGGTAGGTCAGGCAGGGTCGCTGGCGGAAGCGATGCGGATAAAGACCGAGTTCGACGTCGCCACGGTTGATCTCACGCTGGAGGACGGAAACGGCGTCGACGTCGTTCGGAGCCTGCGCGCGTCCAATCCATCCGGATCCGTTTGCGTCTTGACTGCTAGTCAGGACCCCGCAGACCGGGCCATGGCGGTGGAAGCGGGCGCAGCCGGACTGCTCCACAAGTCAGCATCGCTGCCCGAGATCATTGCGGCAGTGCGCCGGCTCGCCGCGGGCGAGCAACTTTTTAATCTCCAAGAGATCATCGAGCTGCTCCGGCTCGCCGGACAACAGCGGGAGCGCGATCGCGCAGCCCAACACGCGCTCGCTCAACTGACACCGCGCGAGCGGGACGTACTCAACGCCCTGGCCAAAGGGATGACCGACCGCGAGATCGGCGAATACCTCAACATCAGCTCCGAGACCGTGCGGACGCACATGGTCAACATCCTCCACAAGCTCGGCGTCGAGTCGCGTTTGGCAGCGCTGGTCTTTGCCGTCCGGCATGGCGCCGTCAAGATCGAGTAAGTTCGCTCGGCTCATTCTCCCCTGACGCTCCCCGAATGGCCTAGGCCTAAATACCTGTATCGCACGTAGGCGATTCGCCCTAAACTGGTATTGACTCCGCTTCATTCCTCTGCAAGCGCCCCACCGCAGCGCGCCAGTGGTCATGCTTCAAAGAAGGTCCGCGATTATGCGTGAGACCGCTGTCGATGTGATGCTTGCAAACGAACCGCTTGCTTATCGGGAAGCATTGGCCGCGACGTTGCGCGAAATTCGTCCCGGCGTGGCGACGGTTGTCGTCGCGCCGGACGAGCTTGAGCAAGCCACAGCGATGCACGAGCCGCTGCTCATCGTGTGCAGCCGGTTGACTGATGCCATCGAACGCGGGCCCGGCGCCTGGGCGCTGCTCTATCCAGGCGGGGCAACCTGGTCCGAGCTGAGCCTCGACGGCAAGCGCATCCGCCTCTCCCACGTCGATCTCGGTCAACTCCTCGCCTTCATCGACGAAGCCGTTCACCAAACCGCAGAGTAACCACGGACGAACGCAACCGCGGTTCCGAGGGACGCCGTACGCCCGGAAGCAGGCAACCCGGCAGGCAACATCGAACCGTCGTCCTCACCGCGCGGGCGCACGGTTGTGCGCCGCTTCGGGGCCAACGGCCCCGAAGCGTCAGCCGCCTCCATGTAACGGCTGCCACATCCCTCAAATGCGGTAGACCATCCTCCCCGGTTTGATCTAGCCAAAAATGGCCAAATCCTGGGATGTAGTACGTACAGAAATCAGTACGCTATTTACCAGACATCGTTAATGCTTCGTTAAGGTCAACCGGCCCAGCGATGCCGAGGCAACCGACGGATATACACGGCGGCAAGCACACGCATTGCCGCGCTTCGCGGTCCTGAGTGGGGTTTCACGGCCGCAACCATTTTGGCAAATCCATTGTGGGTTATGTAGTTTAGGAGCCATCCCGGCGAGAAAGAAATAACGTGCGAAATCAATTCTCACGCAAGTGCCACTCACCGCCAGCACGATAGGTGAGCCGTCGAAAGCGGGTGGGGGCCACGCCGCAAAACGATAACCCCCACGCGCTCCGATCCGCCGGGCGCCCGTTTCGGGTGCCAGGGGTCACCGCATTTTAACCGATGCAGTCGCTCTTGGTCTTCCCGCCATGGGTCCCGGCTTTGTCCGACCAGTTCGGTCGAGGCAAGGGGACATAGCGATGATCGAGCAAGTCGTTCCGAGTTATCCCGTCGCTCCGCCGCCAGCCATGCCATGGCTGGACGGTCATCCACCGGGAGCGCCGGCAGAGATCAAACAGGCAGACGCGTGGTCCACGACTGTTACCGATGTTGAGCTGGATCTTCCCGTCCTCTCGGTGATCGTGCCCACGAAGAACGAGGCCGGCAATGTCGCCGAGTTGGCGCGCCGCCTCGCTCAGGCCGCGGACCGGCTTCCGATCGAGGTCATTTTTGTGGACGACAGTACGGACGAGACGCCGGCGGTCATCGCCGCCATCGACGCTCTCCCAAACAGCGAGATCGTCTTGCGCCACCGCTCGCCGGAGGAGCGCACCGGCGGTCTCGGCGGAGCGGTCGTCGAAGGCATGCGTGTGGCGAAAGCGCCGTGGGTCTGCGTGATGGATGGCGATCTCCAACATCCACCGGAGCTCGTGCCGCGGATGCTCGAGCAAGCGATGCGGACCAATGCCGACGTCGTGGTCGCGAGCCGATACCGCGAAGACGGGGATGCCGGGAGTTTCACCCGGGCGCGGGCGACGGTCTCGCGCGGCTCGTCGCTCGTCGCCCACCTCCTGTTTCCTCATCGCTTGCGCGATGTGACCGATCCGATGAGCGGATTTTTCCTCGTCCGGAGCCGAGCGCTCGATCTCGATGCGCTGAAGCCAAACGGGTTCAAGATCCTGCTCGAGATCTTCGCGCGGACACCCGGACTACAGGTCGCCGAGGTGCCATTCCAGTTTGGGAAGCGCTATGCCGGGGAAAGCAAGGCCTCGCTCAAGGAAGGCATTCGCTATCTCCAATTGATCGCCGGGCTTCGCCTCGGCGCCAGCGTCGCGCAATTCGTCAAGTTCGGGCTCATCGGCGTTTCCGGCTTGTTCGTCAACACATTCCTCTTAGCCATGCTGACCGGAGGCCTTGGCGTCTTCTATCTGCTCTCCGCCGTCTTGGCGACGCAGGGTTCCACCTTGTGGAACTTCACGCTCTCCGAACGGTGGGTGTTCGGCGATCAGCGTCGACGGTATGGCAAGGCGCACCGCGCCGCGATGTTCTTCGCCATGAATAACGTCGCACTCCTGCTCCGAGCGCCATTGATGGTCTTGTTGACCTCAATGCTCGGCATCCAATACCTGATCTCAAACCTCATCTCGCTCATCGTTTTGCTGCTGCTCAGATATGCCACCGCGGACCGGTTCATCTGGGGCGCCGCCCCGGCAACCGCTCCCGCCAGTAAGGGAGTCTAGGGCGATGATGACCTTCTACGCCTACGATATTCACGGGATCATTTCGGTTGTCTCTGACGCTTCGCTTCCCGAGCTGGAATCGTTCCGCGTGCCCAAGATGATCGATCAGCCGACCATCCGCGTCCGGATCGGCAAGCCGGTCGCCACGAACGGGCACTCGCCAAATGGCCACGGATCAAACGGCCATTCGCCAAATGGAATCGAAAAAATCAGGTTTGCAGAGTGGACCGGCTGGCGTGGCTTCAGCATCGAGATCACGCGCGGCAATCCGATCGAGGTCGCGGCCTCGTCGCTGCTCGCCAAATCGCCGCACGTGCTCTACACGAACGTGGTCGAACCGATCCTGCGCTGGACGTTTGTCGAGCGGGGATATGCGCTCGTGCACGGGGCCTGTCTCGCTTGCGGCGACGACGCCTATCTCGTCACGGCGCGGACCGACACCGGCAAGACGACGACGATCTTGCGCACACTTGATTCGCAGCCGAACTTCGATTTCCTCTCGGACGACCTGACGATCATCTCGCCAGACGGGCGAGTCCTCCCGTATCCGAAGCCGCTCACGATTAGCCGGCACACTTTGGTCGCCGTGAAGACTCCGCTGCTCACGCGGAAGGAGCGCACCGGGCTGTTCTTTCAGAGCCGGTTGCACTCGCGCTCGGGGCGCCGCTTCGGGCTGTTGCTGACCAAGTCGGGCATGCCGATGGCGACGACCAACGCGGTCATTCAGCGAATGGTGCCGCCGCCGAAATTCTCAGTCGAACGATTGGTCCCGCAGGTCAAGGTGGCGCCGTCGGCGAAGCTGGCGGGGCTCATCGTGATCGAGCGCGGCGGCAATGGCGAAGTCATCCTGGCGCCGGACGAGGCGCTCGAGATTTTGATGGCGAATTGCGAGGACTCCTACGGATTCCCGCCCTACGCCGACATCAAGTCGTTTCTTTACGGCAGCAACGGGTACGACTTGCGGCCGGTTGAGCGACTGATCGTCGCGTCGGCCTTGACCGGGCGACCGGCCACGTTGATTCGAAGCGAAACACGGGACTGGTGGCAGCGGCTACCGGCCTTCGTCACGAGCAGCATTGAGACGGTGTCGCCACTTTTGAAGTCCGTGGCAAACGGGCAAGGAGTTGTACCCGCTCCAGTGCAAGCGGGCGATTAATCACAACGCGGGCGGCGCGTCGTTCAGCGACCCGGAGCTGATCGGAAGCGCCGCTCAAAGACCTGTATTGGGATGAGATGACCGAATTTGAGCACCGTGCTAAAGGCATGCGACAACGCGTCGTTGTCGCCGAACGAACCGCGAGTTCCTGGCGAAGGTCGGTGGCCTGGCAAGACATCCTAACGCGCGCGATCGTCGCATGGTTCCCCCTCGCCCTTGCTCTCGGTCTCGGTGGATTTCTCCGCCTCTGGGCGATCAACAGCGTCGGCTACAACAGCGACGAGGCTGTCTACGCCGGCCAAGCCGCCGCTCTCGCCAACGATCCTGAGCTGGCGTCCCGCTTTCCGATCTTCCGCGCCCACCCGATGCTCTTCCAATCGATCCTCTCGGTCTTCTTCCACTTCGGCGTGCATGATGTGGTGGGCCGGTTGCTATCGGTCGCCTTCGGGATGGCGACGATCTATCTCGTGTACCGGCTAGGGTACGTCTTGTACGGCAAGGGCACCGGCGAGGTCGCGGCGCTCATCGTCGCAGTGATGCCCTACCACGTCGTCGTCACCCGCCAAGTGTTGCTTGACGGCCCGATGACGTTCTTTTCGACCTTAGCGTTGCTGATGACGGCGTCGTTCGCCGTGACTTCCCGGCCCGCCTATCTCTACGCCAGTGGCGCCGCGATGGGTCTGACCTTCATGTCAAAGGAAACCGGCTTCATCATGGTCGCCGGTATTTATGCCTTTCTTGCCTTGACCCCACAGATCACTGTCCGCTTGCGCGATTTGGTGATTACCGGAGCATGTATCTTTGCCACCATCGTGGCGCATCCGCTCTCCGTCGCGCTCGCCGGGCGAACCAGCACCGCCCAGGGCTATCTCATCTGGCAGCTCTTCCGCCGCCCAAACCATAACTTGACGTTCTACCCGTCGGTCGTTCCCCAGGCGATTGGCTGGGCCGTCATCGCCCTCGCCGGTCTTGGCCTTCTTGTGCTTTGGCGAGAGCGCACGTGGCGCGAAAAGCTGCTAATCGCCTGGATCTTGGTGCCGGTGGCGATGTTCGAGCTGTGGCCGGTCAAGGGATTCCAATATCTCTTGCCAATCGCGCCGGCGCTCGCCGTGCTCGCGGCGCGCACGCTCATGCGCTGGCTCCCAGTAGTTGCCGTCCAGAGTCAGCGGAGGCGAATCTGGACGAGTACGATGCGCATCTTGGCGATCAGCATCGTCCTCCTCACGCTTGTGATCCCGTCCTGGGACCGCGTTCAACCGCCTCATTCAGGTCAGTTACTGGCTGGCTCGGGTGGCATGCCCGGCGGCCGCGAGGCGGGGAAATGGATTCAGAATCACGTACCGGAGGACGCGATCTTCCTTACGGTCGGGCCGTCGATGGCCAACATCATCGCATTCTACGGTCATCGCGAGGCGTACGGACTGTCGGTCAGTCCGAACCCACTCCACCGCAACCCGTCATATAAGGCAATTAGCAACCCCGACACCGAAATTCGGTACAGCGAGCTGCAGTATCTCGTCTGGGATAGCTTCTCGGGGACGCGCTCTCCCTTCTTTGCCCAAAAGCTCAAGATCTATGCCGACAGATATCACGGTCATGAGGTGCATCGCGAATCGGTCAACGTCCGCCAGCCGGATGGAACAATCAAGGCGGAGCCCGTGATCATCATCTACCAGGTACGCGGCAATGTCTCCTCAAGTCAATCTACCGGTAATCAGTAATCGCGACGTGCGAGGGATGAAGTGATGGGTCGATCTAGTTCCAAGTTCTTTCCGCTGACGATGTTCTTTATCGTGACGCTTGCCCTCTTGCCTGCCATGAGGCCGGCCGGCGCGAGCGCTGCGACGTCAGCCGAAGACACGTGTCCGACACCGGCTGACGACACATGTACGCCAATCAAGCATTTCGTCGCCTTGATGCAAGAAAACCACTCGTTTGACAACTACTTCGGCACCTACCCCGGGGCGGACGGGATTCCTGAAGGTGTCTGCATGCCGATTGACCCGACCGCAGCTAACAAAGAGGACTGCGGCGTCAAATCCTTCCATATCGGCAACCGTCCAATCGAAGACCTTGACCACACGTCGAATACCCACCAGATGGAATTCGATAACGGCAAGATGGATGGGTTCATCTCCGCCTTCCGCACACAAGGCAAAGATGGAACCTTGTCGATGGGCTACTACGACGACCGGGACTTGCCCTTCTATTGGAACATCGCCGACCAGTACGTGCTCTTCGACCGCTTCTTCAGTTCCGCCGCCGGTGGCAGCGTCCGCAATCACATGTTCTGGGTTGCGGGCACGGCCGGAGCAACCGAGTTGAAAGACTCGATTCCCACGGAGGGTTGGGGCAATATCCCCACGATCTTCGACAAGTTGCAAGAGAAAGGTGTCTCCTGGAAGTTCTACATCCAGAACTACGACCCGACCGTCACCTACCGCGACCGCGGCACTGGAGATAAAGCTGCGCAGGTCGTTTGGTGCCCGCTGCTCGACTACGCGCGCTTCCTTGACGATCCCGCGCTCAATAGCCACATCGTCGATCTCGAGGAGTACTTCACCGACCTCCAGAACGGAACGTTGCCGTCCGTTTCCTACATCGTGCCCTCAGGGGCGAGCGAGCATCCGCCCGGTAGCATTCTCGCCGGTCAGCGCTTCGTCAAGAAGCTGCTGAACGGCCTCATGGAAAGCGACTCCTGGCAAAGCTCCGCCTTCATGTGGAGCTACGACGACTGGGGTGGCTGGTACGACCATGTGCCGCCGCCGAACGTCGGCGAATTCGGATACGGTTTCCGCGTTCCCGCATTGCTGGTGAGTCCCTACGCCAAGCAGGGCCATATCGATCACACCGAGCTCGATTTCACGTCGATGCTCAAATTCATCGAAGAAAATTGGCGTGTCGAGCCGCTCGCCAATCGCGATGCCAAGGCCCAGAACTTCCTGTCTGCCTTCGATTTCGAGAAAGGACCCCGCCAGGCAGAAATCATTGCGGCGACGCGACCCGTGCCGCCGCCGCCGCCGCCCCGCCGCTACGTGATTTACGCCGCGTATCTGTTTGCGATCATCGTGCCTACCTTCGTCGTCGGCGGGGCGATCGCGACCGGTCGCTTCCCCGCCCGCCGTCCCCGTCGGTGGATGGCAAAACGACACGGAGGTCTGTCATGAAGCGATGGCAGCGCCTCGCCGCTCTCCTCACACTTTCAACGTTCTGGCCGCTGCTCATTGCACCGATCGCGGCGGCCGGAACGGCGAACACTACGGTTCCCCAAGAGCAGATCTCGACTGCTGGCCGCTGCGCCGGCGAAATCCTGAATCCCTGGTCCGATGGCGGGGGCGGTACTGTTCAACAGAAGCTCTCCCCCCGAGGCGCCGACCCCCGCTCCGGGCATCGAACCTGGGGTTCGGCTTGGCCGTATCAGTGGTCAGCAGTCGGGACCTCCTCCTGCGTGAACGGTGCGAATGCGCAACCGACAGAGCCGGTCGTCGATAAGCCGCAACAGAAGCTCATTTTTGGCGATGATTTCGAGGCCGCGGCCGGGCTCAAGCGCTGGCACGGGCAGCGGAGCATGACTGTGCAGAGCCAAGAAGTGTTTGGCGGCAGCAGCGCCGCCCGCGCCACGACAACCGGCGCACCGCGCGTCCTCCAAGAGCGATTGGACAGCGAGTATCCCGCGCTCTACTACCGCATTCGGTTCAAGATCGTCTCGCTGGGCTCGAACTCGGTCAACCTCTTGCGGTTCCGATCCGCCTACAACGACGCAATCCTGGGACTCTACGTCAGCGCCGGCGACCGCTTGGGCCTCCGGAGCGACATCACCGGTGACAGCACATCGAGTACGACGCTGGTTACCGAAGGCGAATGGCACGAAGCGCAGATTTACTTGCACGTCAACGGCCGGGAAGGGCAAGTTGAGGTCTGGTTCGACGGCATCCGGATCGACAGTCTGAGCTCTACCGGTTGGTTCGGGAACGAGCCGATCGGTATGATCGATCTCGGCGACAACACGGGTGAACGCGCCTACGATGTCGTGTTCGACGATGTCGCGATTGCCGACTCGTTCGTGTTCTCCAACGCGACACCCTCTCCGCTCCCCGGCGTGCTCATCATCCAAACCAACCCCAAGCTCCCGGGCATCGAAATCGTGCTCGACGGCAAGGAGCATTACGTGACCGATGCCCACGGCATCGCTCAGCTTCAGGTCGCCCGTTGGTCGTCCGACCTGCGGTTGCGGATCACCATTCCTGAAGCGGCGCTGCCGGATGGGAGGCGCGCGAAGTTCGCGCGTTGGACCGGCTGGTCAGGCAAACCGGGCGGCCACGTCTACGCTCTGTTCGATACGTATGTGCCGGTGACCTGGACGTTTCACGATCTCCAGAACCAACCAGTCGATCCCGCACTCGTCTCTTCGATCACCTTCAAGGGCAGCACCGGCGTCAAGCACGTGTTCAAACCCCAGGACTACGGCAAATCGCAGTACCTGCAGAGCCAACGCATCGTGCCGACCCAATCTGGTCTGCAACCTCGAGACCTCTACTACTCCGTTGAGACCGCGTACGTGGGTGGCGGCAACGTCGTCATCCGCGCAAAAACCCGGTTCTGGCCATCGAAAACGCAGAATTGGGAAATCGAGTTGCTCTTCTTCTCGGCCAGGTTCCGCGTGCGCGACGCGCTCTTCGGATTCCCATCTGGCTCAACGGTCAATCTCATCGGTCCCGATGGCACCAAAACCGTCCTCAAGCTTGACGCAAACCACGAGGCATACCTACCGAAACTGCCTCGCGGCGAATATCAGGTCTCGGTCAGCGGTCCAGGCTTTTCGAACTCTCAGCCCGTCACGCTCTCTAAGGATCAGGTCGCTGACCTCGAACTCTTTAGCTATATCGATATGGCGACCATCGCTGGGGTCCTTGCCCTGATCGGCTTCGGGCTCTTGTATGTCGGCCGGCCCTTCCTTCTTTCTCCGCGATTTTGGTTGCGCTGGTCAAGAATCACCAGCGTCTGGCGGCGCGTGAGAAGGGCAAGTCTGTGAACCGTGTGCGCTTGCAGATCCTCCGATCGTGGGCGCTGGCCCTGCTCATCATCGCTGCCTCGCTGCTTGCCGCGGTTGCTCCTGCCGGCGCAGTCAGCCGCCCGGGTTCGCCGGAGAGTGCCATGAGGCTCTTCACCAAGGACGCGCCGCTCCTCGCCTATTACTACATCTGGTTCGATCCCCAAAGCTGGAATCGGGCAAAAATCGATTATCCGGCCCTTGGACGCTATTCCAGCGACGACAAGAAGGTCATGCTCCAACACATTCAGTGGGCGAAGGCCGCGGGCATCGACGGTTTCATCGTGAGCTGGAAGAACACCGATATTCTGAACCGCCGGCTCGATCTGCTGACCGAGCTCGCCGACCAGGAACACTTCAAGCTCGTCGTGATCTACGAAGGACTCGACGTCAACCGGGATCCAGTGCCCGCCGAGTGGGTTGGCCGCGACCTCGACTACTTCATTGACAACTATGCGAGCGATCCAGCCTTCAACCTCTTCGACAAACCGGTCGTCATCTGGTCTGGCACCTGGGAGTTCACCCGCAACGCCATCTCCGGTATCACCCCGGAGCGACGGCAAAAGCTGCGGATTCTCGCCACAGAAAAGAATCCGGGGGCGTACCTCCATCTCGCCGATCTCTTCGACGGCGACGCCTATTACTGGTCGTCGGTCAATCCTGACACCTACCCTGGATACCCGGAGAAACTGCAGGCGATGTCGAAGGCCGTCCATGACAACGGCGGGCTGTGGATCGCTCCCGCCGCGCCGGGATTCGACGCCCGGCTGATCGGTGGCAAGCGGACCGTCGATCGGAAGGATGGCGAAACACTCCGGCGTCAGCTCGATGCCGCCGCCGCGTCTTCGCCGGATGCCATCGGCATCATCAGTTGGAACGAATTCAGTGAGAACTCATATATCGAGCCGAGCTGCTCCTACGGCGGGCGGTATCTGGACGTCATCGCCTCACTGCGCAACGGCGTCGGACCGGGCCATGTCGATGAGTGTGACGCCGACATCGTCGACGCAGGCGTCGCCGTCTTCACCGAGGACGCCACGCCGGAAGCAGCGCTCGACAGCTCACAGGGAGCGTCCGGCTCGACCGGCGATACCCCCAACGACTCCGCGTCCGACAACAAATCGGACTTCGACTCGAGTTCGCCGGGCTCGGTCGATGTCGGCGTGAACACAGGGATCATCGGACTCGGCGCGGTCGCGCTTCTCACTGTTTTCAGTATGGTTGTGGTCGCCCGGCGATCGCGACGGCACGACGCAGTGCACTAAGGATCGCAAGGGGGAATTGGATCATGCGCTCGCAATATACTTTTGATTCCAAGATGGTGCACAACCGAGTTATCGGGCTCTTCACCGTCTTGGTATTGCTCCTTTCGATGACGCTCAGCTGGATCGCGCCCAACGCCGCGCCGAGTTCCGCATTGGCCGCTGGACCATCGTGCGTAACAAGCACGCCGGCGGGCCAAACCTACTCGATCACCGTCTGCATTACCGCCCCTGAGAATGGCGGGTCGGTGACTGGGGACACACCTGTCACGGCTAGCGCGACGGTGACCGGAACCAATCCTGGCGTCAGCAAGTTGATCTTCTTTCTCGATGGGCAGCATCTGCTGACCGATTTCACGACGACCGTTACCCTGCCGAACTTCCAGTTCTCGCTGCCATCCGCCCACTTCGTCGACGGCAGTCACGAGCTCAAAGTTCAGGCAATGATGAAGTCGAGCACGGAAACCGGCGCGGTTTCTGACTTCACGTCGATCAACGTCACTTTCGTCAACGGCGTCAGCTCGCCCCCCGCCAACACCAACACGTTTTCATCAACCTCGGTCGGATCTTCAGGTCAGCCGATCGTGATTGGCGCTGTCGGTGACGGCGCAGACGGTGAAGGGAACGCACTGGCAGTTGCGAACCTCGTTGCATCGTGGAATCCAAGCGCATTCTTGTACCTCGGCGACGTTTACGACGATGGCCGCTACAGTGAATTCACCAATTGGTACGAGCAGTCGTACGGCCAACTTCGCGGCATCACCAAGCCGGCACCGGGAAATCATGAATTCGAAGACAACAACTGGAATGGCTATCTTGACTACTGGGACACGCAGCGCCAGTATTACAGCTTCAACGCCGGCAACTGGCACATCGTCTCCCTCAACTCTGACAGCCGCTTCGGAGGGTACGGACCAGGCTCACCGCAGTATGACTGGCTCGCCAACGATCTCAGCACGAATGCTTCAGATTGTACGCTCGTCTACTACCACCATCCGGCATTCAACGTCGGTCCAGAACCAGTGCCGACGGGTCTCAACAACATCTGGAAACTCCTCGCTCAGCATGGCGTCGATCTCGTCCTCAACGGGCACGATCACGACTACCAGCGCTGGACCCCGCTCGACGGCAACGGAAATCCATCCCCAACTGGGATCACCGAAATCGTCGCCGGCAGCGGGGGCCATGGTCTGCAGGACCAGGTCACAACCGATAGCCGCATGGTCAAGGGGTTCTTCCAGAGCACGCCGGGAGGTCCGTACTTCGGCGCGCTCCGGCTCACGTTAAATGCGGGCGGCGCCGGATTCCAGTTCATCACCACCAATGGCGCCGTGCGCGATTCAGGCTCGGTTCCCTGCAATAGCGGCCCGGACACCGAGGCGCCAACCGCGCCGGCAGATCTCGAGGCAATCCCGCAATCCGGCACCACGATCAAACTGCAGTGGACCGAATCGACCGACAACGTCGGCGTCACCGGCTACGACGTTTACCGCGACGGCACTTTGCTGACGAATGCCAGCCCCGGAACGACCTTCAACGACACCGGCCTCACACCGGGTACCGAATACCACTACCAGATCAAAGCGAGAGACGCGGCCAACAATATCTCCGACTTCAGCAACGAAGCCGCTGGCGGCACCTCGGCCATCTTCAGCGATGGCTTCGAATCCGGCAACATGAGCCAGTGGCAGACTAGCCCGGCTCCTACGCTCGCCGTGCAATCGGTGGCGAAGGGCAGCGGCACGACGCTCGCCGCTCATGCCGGTTGCAACCCATGCGCCGGCACTGCCGTCGCTTACAAGAAGCTGGATGCCGACCAGTCGAGCATCTACTACCGCGTGCGTTTCAAGCTTGCCAGCCAGGGCGCGAACAATGTCAACGTACTCGGGCTGCGGACGAGCACGACCACAACCGGCACCTTGCTCGCCAATTTTTACATCAACAACGTCAACCACAGGCTCGGTTACAAGAACAACGTCTCTGGCGCGAGCTTCACGAGTGCAACCTACGCGGTCAACGACACCGGTTGGCACGAACTCCAGGTTCACGTCGTCATCAACGGGCTCGCGAGCACGACCGAGGTCTGGTACGACAACCAGCTCGTTCCCGAGCTGACCAAGACGAATGAGAACCTGGGCACGGCGCCAATAGGCCGCCTGCAGCTCGGCGAGACCTCGACTGGACGCACCTTCGACGTCTACTTTGATGACGTCGTCGCAAACACGAGCTTCATCGCATCCGACTTCACGGCCGACACCACGCCGCCGACCGTGCCCACGTTCGCCTTCGATGCCCCCGGACCAACCCAATATGCGACCGGCTCGACCATCTTCTACAACCCATCAACGGGCAACAGCGGTTCCTTCACCGTCACCGCTTCGACGTCCGATTCGCAATCAGGCATCAGCCACGTTACCTTCCCCGCTGTCTTCGGCGGCGATGGCCTCGATGATCCATCGAGCCCATATGCGCAGACCTACAATTGGACCGACACGGCGACCGCCAGCGGCCCGCAAGCGGTCACTGCGTTCAACGGCGAGGGAGTCTCGGCCGACAACAACTTCATCGTCACGCCCGATACCGCCGGTCCGACCGCGTTCGCGATCACCGGCCTGCAAGCAAATGACTTCATTCACAACGGCCGCGTACTGACGGCAAGCCCGGTCGACGCCCTTTCGGGCTTGCTGCAGGTCGAAGTCCGCTACTGCTCTGGCGCTACCTGCGATTTCAACTCCGGCACGTCGATCGGCGTCGATGCCACGAAGCCGTACTCGGTCACGTGGAACAGTCAGCCGGCCGATGGGACCTACACGCTCGTCGCCCGCGCCACCGACAAGGTTGGCAACATCACCGACTCGGCGCCGGTAACCGTCACGGTCGACAACAATCCCCCGACTGCACCGGGTAACTTGACTGGAAACGCGCCGTCCGGAACGCAGGTCGACCTGACTTGGACTGAGGCGACCGACACGGTCGGTGTGGTCGCATACGACGTATACCGGGACGGCCAATTCAAGACGTCTGTGAACGCGCCGGCAACGGGATACACCGACAACACGGTCGGTCCAAACACGACCTACACCTACGAGGTGCGTGCGCGTGACGGCGCTGGCAACACCACTGCCAGCAACTCGGTTCAGGTCACGACGTCAGCCCATGACTACCTCTTTAACGACGATTTCGAGACGGGCAACCTCTCGAATTGGACGTCAGTTACTGGTCTCGTCGTTCAAGGAGCAATCGTCCACGCTGGCGCTTATGCCGCCGAAGGTTCGAGCACCGGAACTGCCCTCACCTATGCCTACAAGACGCTGGCCGACCAGAACGAGTATTACGCCCGCGTCTGGTTCAAGACTGTCAGCCAAGGTGCGAACAACATCAATCTGATCAAGTTCAGGACGAGCGCCGGTAGCGCCGGGACATCGCTTGTCGGACTCTATGTCGCAACCAACAAGATGCTTGGTTTGCGCAACGATATCGCTGCAGTGAGCACAGCTAATTTGTGCGACGTCTCAGGTACTGGCTGGCATGAGGTAGAACTCCACGCTCGCGTCAACAGTTCGCTGACCGAGGTCTGGTGCGATGGCAGCCTGGTTTCGACAAAGTCGGACTCATTGGGCACTGTTCCAATCGGACGAATCCAACTCGGCGAGAATACGACTGGCAGGACGTACGACATCGTCTTCGACGACGTGCTCGTCGACTCAAACTTCATCGTGACCGGGATCCAAAATCCGGGGCCGACACCGACGCCTTCCAACACATCCACACCGACGGTGACCAACACCCCGACGGTAACCAACACACCGACGCCGTCAAACACGCCGACGATCACGGCCACATTTACGCCTTCGAATTCGCCGACCGTCACGCCGACGGCGACAAACACATTCACGCCAACGGCGACAAACACACCGACGAACACGCCGACGGCAACGAACACGCCGACTCCGACGCCTGTGGTCTTGACCCTCACGGCAGCTGCCGACGCCGAAGTTCGGCAAGCGAGTCCCAACAGCAACTTCGGCTCAACAACCGATCTCACGATCGTCTCCGGCAGCGCAGCCAAAGAGAGCGACTTGAAGTTCAGTGTGGCCGGCGTGACCGGCCCGATCCAGAGCGCCACGCTCCGATTGACCGCGAGCAGCAGCTCGAGCAATGGACCGGCAGTCTATAAGTCCAGTAACACCTCTTGGGGCGAGAACACTGTCAACTGGACTAGCCGGCCGACATGGTCGGGGACGCCGGCCGATAACAAGGGGGCGATCAACAAGAACGACGTCATCGATTACAACGTGACATCGCTCGTCGGTGGCAACGGCGTTTATACGTTCGTGCTGGCGGCCGACTCGACCGATGACGTCGCGTTCACCTCGCGTGAGGCCAACCAAACCTCAAAACGGCCGCAGTTGATCATCACGCTCGGTGCCGGCGGGCAGGCGACCTCGACCCCGGCCCCGACGATGACAAACACCCCGGCGGCGACCAGCACACCGACCAACACGCCCGTTCCGCCGACGAACACGCCAACGCCCGTGCCACCTACCGATACGCCCGTACCGCCGACCGCTACGTCAACACCTGTGCCACCAACGGATACGCCCGTGCCGCCGACGGATACGCCAACGCCGGTTCCGCCGACCGACACGCCGACGCCTGTGCCACCGACAGAGACACCGAGCGGATAGGGTGGGGACTCATGCCTGGGCGCTTGCGCGGCAGTGCGCAAGCGCCTCGTACCTGGCGCCGGGGGCGCCGTTCTCAGGCGCGATCGCCATATATGTGTGGCGATCCAGCACATTACCTCGGGCCGGCCCGATCGTGAGGAGTCCTTTCAATGCGCCCCCGTCAACGCCGCTCTCACGGTTCCTGGGTTCCTACCTTCGCCAGTCGGTGGCTCGCGTTGGCATTGCTGCTTACGATGAGCGCGGGTCTTCTGCTCTCGCACGGACCGTCCGGCAACACGCTTGCAGCGGGCCCCGGTTGCACTCAGAGCACACTTCCAAGCGGCTCTCTCGTCGAAGTCTGCGTTACAGCGCCGGTCGAGAGCGCCGTCCTGACAGGCGATCAGACCGTTTCCGCGTCTGTGCAGCTCATCAGCGGGCCGGCAATTGCAGTCAGTTCGATGCTCTTCTACGTTGACTATTTCAATAACCTGAGCACCCCGGCTGTGACCGATTTTGCTGCTGTGAACCAGCTCAGTTTCTCGTTCAATTTCTCGTCGGCGCGGTTTGCCGACGGTCCACATACGATCACTGCCGTGGCGGAAATGAAGAGCGCCACCTCTCCCTTCCCGCTCACCGATCCCGCCACGATCAATGTGATCTTCAGCAACGGCTTCACGACACCCCCGACCAACGGCGACTCGTTCGCGCCGACAAGCGGTATTCCTTCGGGCGGAGCGCCTTTCGTGCTTGCGGCGGTTGGCGACGCTGCCGACGGCGAGGCGCGAGCATCCCAAGTGGGCAGTCTCGTGCAGTCGTGGAATCCCAATCTCTTCCTATATTTGGGTGATGTGTACGACAACGGGCGCTACGACGAGTTCTCGAACTGGTACGACTCGGCCTTCGGCTCGCTCCGCGCGATTACTGATCCGACCATCGGTAATCACGAATATGACAAAGGCGACGCCGGTGGCTACTTCGGCTACTGGGATACCAATCTCCATTACTTCAGTGTCAACGCCGGCGGTTGGCACATCATTAATCTCGACTCCAATAGCCAGCTTGGGCAATTCGGTCCAGGTTCGGCGCAATACGAGTGGCTGAAAACCCAGCTCACGACGAACCCCTCACCGTGCACGATCGTCTATTACCACCATCCCTATTTCAACGTCGGTGAGGAAGGCCGGCAATTGCAAATGGCGCCGATCTGGCAGCTCATGGCCCAGAATGGCGTTGACATCGTGCTCAACGGACACGATCACGACTATCAACGGTGGATGCCGCTTGATGGCAATGGCAATCCCTCCCCAACCGGAATCACCGAATTCGTTGTCGGCAGCGGCGGTCACGGTCTCCAAAGCCAGATCGTAGCCGACGATCACATGGTGAAGGGACTTTTCCAGCAAGGCCCAGGAGTCCCTCCGAACTTCGGCGCGCTCCGGCTCACGCTCAATTCAAATGGAGCAGGCTTCCAATTCGTGTCCTCGGTGACCGGGGCGACTTTGGACTCCGGTTCTGTGCCCTGTAACGGCGCCGCTGACAATCTAGCACCCACCGCACCGACGAACTTGCAAGCCGTCCCGCAGTCGGGAACACAGATAAACCTGAACTGGACGGCAGCCACCGACGACGTTGCCGTCACCGGTTACGACATCTACCGCGACGGCAATTTGCTTACCTCGGTCGACAGCGTCACGACGTACAGCGACAAGAATCTAACGCCTGGAACGGTGTACTCCTATCAGCTCAAAGCCAAAGACGCCGCCGGCCACACGTCCGACTACAGCAACACGGCAACTGCCGGCACTTCGGCCCTCTTCAGCGACGGATTCGAGTCGGGCAATCTGGGACTCTGGCGACAAAACCCCCAGCCAACGCTCGTTGTCGAATCTGGGGTGCAAACCCATGGTCAATTCGGAGCCCAGATGACCGGGACAGGCGCTGGGAGCCCCATGACGGTCGCATTTAATCAGCTTGACGCCCAGCAGACCGATCTGTACTACCGGGTCCGGTTCAACGTCTCCAGCCAGGGCGCCACCAACGCAATCAATTTGATGGGGTTCAACACAATTGGCACTGGCAGTGGAAGTGTGGGTGGACAGATCGCAACGGTTTTCATCAACACTCCATTGACTAGCCAAGGCCAAACCGTAGGCAAGCTGAGTCTTCGCAACGCGACTGGAACTGGAACTAATCTCACTACCAATGGTCCACAGCTGATTGCAAATCATTGGTACGAGCTACAGCTCCACGTGAACATAACGAGTGGCCTAGCCGAAGTTTGGCTGGATGGCACTCAGGTCATGACCTTTACCAGCAATTTCGGCACGGCGGCGATCGGGAATCTCCGGCTTGGAGAATTCACTGCTGGGCGCGCCTATAACGTCTACTTCGACGACGTCGTCGCCAACTTGACTCAGATCCCGAGCAACTTAGCGGCCGACACAACGCCGCCGACTGGACCGGCGCTCACGTTCGACGTCTCCGGGCCGAACGAATCAGCGAATGGTTCAACCGTCTACTACAACCCAACGGCAGGCAACAGCGGCAGCTTCACCGTCAACGCGGCGACCAGCGATCCGCAGTCGGGCATTGGTCACGTCACCTTCCCGGCAGTCTTCGGAAGTGATGCTCTCGACGACGCCACGGCGCCATATGCGCAAACGTATAACTGGAACGACACAACGGCTGCCAACAGTTCGCAATTTGTCGTCGCTTTCAATAGCGATGGCGTGCAGGCGAGCGCTGCCTTCTCCGTCGTTCCAGACACCAGCGGACCGGAATCCTTTGGGCTTGCTGGATTAAGTGACGGCATCGGCATTCGTAACGGGCGTTCGCTCTCCGCGCCGCTCGCAGATGCACTCTCCGGCGTAGCGAGCTTCGAAGTCCGCTACTGCCCAGGGACGCCTCCTTGCGATTGGGCATCCGCGACGACGATCGGTACGGACACCACCGCGCCTTATTCATTCCCCTGGTTCAACCAGCCGGCTGATGGCCAGTACACGTTGATCGCGCGAGCAACCGACAAAGTCGGCAACTTCACCGATTCGTCGCCGGTCACGCTTTTCATCGACAACGTTGCGCCGACCGGAGCGATTACCGTGCCTGCCACGGGAGGAGTTGTCGGCCCATCGGCAGTCATATCATCAGATTCGGCTGACGATGCGTCCGGAGTCTTCTCGGCGAGATTCCAATGGTCGCCCGCAGGCACCAACACCTGGACCGACATCGGTACCGCTACCACATCCCCGTATACGGTCACCTGGCTGACCGGCAACCGTGCTGAAGGTCAGTACGATCTGCGGGTGATCACTACTGACAACGCCCTAAATACATTCACGAGCACACCAATCACCGTCACGGTCGACCATACGAACCCATCTGGCGCGATGGTCGATCCCGGCGCGAATCTGCACGGCACGGTCAACCTGCAGGCAACCACCAGCGACAACAATGGCGTCGCCTCGGTGAATTTCCAGAAGTCGCCGGTCGGTTCCAGCCAGTTTGTTGACGTCGGAATGACGACGACGCAGACAGCTGGGGTGTTCACTCTCGCATTCGATACGACGACCCTCGCCGATGGCCGCTACCGATGGCGCGCCATCATCACCGACCTCGGCGGCAACACGTTCACAACGCCTGTCGTCGAAGACCGGCGCATCGACAACACCCTGCCCACCGGTGATCTCACCGCGCCTTCAGCGGCAGCGTTCGTCGGCGGGAGCACAGTGAATCTCGCCGCGACTGCGGCGGACACCGGTGGCTCTGGAGTGGCCTCGGTCCTCTTCCAGTTCGCGCCGACGGGAACCGGACCCTTCACGGATATCAGCACGAGCGCGACCGCGCCGTACGCCGCGACCTGGGACGCATCCGGTCTCGCGGACGGCGGGTACGACCTGCGCGCGGTCGTCACCGACCTCGCTGGCAATGTCTTCAACGGCTCTGCCCGGACGGTCACGGTCGACAACAATGCACCGAGCCCACCGACGAATCTTCACGGCACGCCAGATCCAACAAACACGCACATCGACCTCACGTGGACCGCGGCGTCGGATCCCAACGGTGTCGTTGCCTATGACGTCTACCGCGACAATGCATTCCTGGCGACCGTCAACACGCCGACGACGAACTACAGCGACAAAGGCGTGATCCAGCAGACGACGTACACCTACGAAGTGCACGCAAGAGATGCGGCCGGCAACACGACCGCCAGCAGCTCGATCCAGGTCAGCACGACCGCTCGTAGTTTCCTATTCAGCGACGGCTTCGAAACCGGCGACATGAGCCAGTGGTCGGTCAACAGTGGTCTCGTTGTCCAACAGGCCGACGTCGATGCCGGCGCGTTCGCAGCTCGCGGTACGAGTACCGGCGTCGCGACCAGCGCGTACAAACTGCTGCCGGCCGATCAAGGCGAGCTCTATTACCGTATCCGCTTCAAGATCATCACTCCGGACAGCGCCAATACCCTGACGCTGCTGCGCATGCGGACGAGCGGCAGCGGGAACGGTGCGTCGATCCTTGGCATCTATGTCAACAGCGGCACCACGCACACTTTGGGGCTCCGCAACGACGCCGCGGGCATCAGCACGAACAGCACGCAGGGCGTGAGTATAGGCGCTTGGCATGAGTTGCAAGTCCACGCCATTATCACTGGTCCCAATGGTCCGCTGACTGAGGTCTGGCTTGATGGGAATCTGGTTCCGGCGCTGACCACGGACAATTCGCTCGGTACTTCCGGCATCGGCCGGCTCCAACTCGGCGAGAACACCGGAGCCAAGACCTACGACGTCATCTTCGACAACGTGATCGTCGACACCGCCTTCATCGCGAATGGCAGCCCGATCCCAACGCCGACGCCGTCACCGACAATCGCGCCGACGGCTACACCGACGGACACGCCGACGCTCACACCAACCAACACACCAACCAGCACGTCGACGCCGACGAACACGCCGACCCCGACTCCGTCGACATCCAACTTGTTACCGATCGCGGACGCCGAGATTCATCAGGCGAATCCGACCACGAACTACGGCACGGCAAGCACCTTGTCCGTGGTTGGCGGCAGCGCCCCGATGGAAAGCGATCTCAAGTTTTCAGTGAACGTCACTGGGACGATCCAGCACGCCACCTTACGGCTAACGGCTACAGACGGCAGCGTGAACGGACCGGCGATCTTCGCGTCCTCTGACACGAACTGGTCGGAAACCGGCGTCACCTGGAGCAACACCAGGCCAATCAAGACAAGTGGTCCGATCGACGACAAGGGCGCGATCGCGAAGAATGCGATCGTCGATTACGACGTGACCAGCTTCGTGACTGGCAACGGCACCTACACGTTCGTCCTCGCCGAGACCGATGCGACCGACAACACCGTCTTCGGTTCGCGTGAGATCAACGGTGCGAAGAAACCGCAGCTGATCCTCACGATCGGTCCGCCGCTGCCGACGGCAACCGCGACCCCGACCAATACACCGACAATGACGCCGACCCCGACGAATACGGCGACGCCAAGCAACACCCCGACGCCGACGAACACGCCGGGCGGGCCGACGAACACTCCGACCAACACGCCGGTGCCGCCGACGGCAACGAATACACCCACGAATACGCCGACAAATACCCCGGTGCCGCCGACAAACACGCCTACATTCACGCCGACACTGACGCCGACGAACACGCCGACGAGCACGCCGGTCGTCCTCACCTTCAATCCGGAGGTTGACGCCGAGGTGCGGCATGCAAGCCCGGCCACTAATTTCGGCTCTTCGGGCGACTTGGGTGTTGTTGCGGTCACTGGTTCGGAGAAGGAGAGTTATCTTAGATTCAACGTGACCGGCGTAACCCAACCAATTCAAAGCGCCGTTCTCCGTCTCAACGCCAGCAACGGCAGCACCAACGGTCCGGTGCTCTACACGTCTCCTGACATCACTTGGAATGAGGGGACCATCACCTGGAACACCAAGCTGTCGCGCGCCAACGTAGGCGAGAACAAGGGCGCCTTCAATAAGAACGACACGGTCAACTACACCGTCTCGATGTTTGTTGGCGGCAACGGCAAATACACGTTCGTCCTCGTCGGCGATTCGACCGACGACGCAATTTTCGATTCGCGTGAGGCGAATCAGTCGTCGAGACGCCCGCAACTGATCATTACGCTGGGCCCCGGCGGACAACCGACGGCCACGCCAGCGCCGACGCAGGCGGCCCAGCCGGCGCAGCAGCAGATCTTGGATCCGACCAACACACCGACCAACACGCCCGTGTCGCCGACGAACACGCCGATTCCGCCCACGGCGACGCCGACCAATGCGCCGCTGCCGCCGACCAATACGCCCGTACCGCCAACCGCGACACCAACGGATACGCCCGTGCCGCCGACGGATACGCCAACACCGGTTCCGCCGACCGACACGCCGGTTCCGCCGCCGCCGACTGAAGGGCCAAGCGGCTAGTTCAAAGGTTCTTCGCCGGAGTGCTGGAGCCACCGTGTACCAGCACTCCCGCGGAGTTCTCAGTCGCGCCAACAGGAAGTGAGGATCGAAACGTATGCGTCGAGAACGTTATCGAATCTTCGGCAAGGGGCCGGGGGTCGCGGTGCGTTTTCTCGCCGTCGCCTCGCTCTTCGCAGCGATCGCCGGCTTAATCCTGGCGCGCGAGGCGTTCTTTTCGGCCGCTGCGGCCACCAACCTTTCCATTACGGCTGGCGCCGATGCCGAGGTCCGGCTAGCGAACCCGAACAGCAACTCTGGCACGGCGAGTTCGCTGATGGACACCCTCGGAACCACCACCGCCAGTGAAGCCTACCTGCGCTTCAACGTCAGCGGGATCACCGGCCCAATTCAGAAAGCTGTTCTCCGCTTGAACGCCACCAAAGGAACCGCCAACGGCCCCGTCGTCTATGCGGCAGCCAACGCCTCGACGCCGACGATCACACCAACGCCGACGCTTCCGCCGCTCGCAGGCGAGAGCCTGACGCTGCCGATCCGGGCAGCCTTCTACTATGCCTGGTTTCCGGAGTCTTGGAAGGAGTCGGGTTTCAATCCATTCACCAATTACAACCCGTCGCTCGGCTTCTATGACAGTAGTGCGCCGGCGTTGATCGCGAACCACATCGCGGCCATGCAATACGGCGGCATCCAAGCCGGCATTGCCTCCTGGTGGGGCATTGGCAAGAGTACCGACACGCGGATGCCGGCGCTCCTCGCGGGCGCAGCCGGCACTGGGTTCAAATGGGGCATCTATTACGAAGAAGAGGCGCGCGGGACGCCCACCATCCAGAAGATCACCTCAGATCTCATGTACATCCGAAACAACTATGCGAACGATCCCAGCTATCTTCGGGTCAACGGCAAGTTCGTCGTCTTCGTCTACCTCGACGCGTCCGATAACTGCACAACGGTCGACCGTTGGAAGCAGGCGAATACCGTCGGTGCGTACATCGATCTCATGATTTTCCCGGGCTTCAGAACGTGCGAGAGTCAGCCAGATCAATGGCACAACTACGCGCCCGCGGTCGCGGATGACCGCCGAACCGGATACTCCTATGGCATCAGCCCCGGGTTCTGGAAGAAGGGCGAGGCGAACCCGCGCAGACCACGGAATATCGCCAGTTGGAACCAGAGTGTTCAAGCGATGATCAAGTCGGGCGAACCCTGGCAGCTCGTCTTGACGTTCAACGAATGGGGCGAAGGGACCGCCGTCGAAAGCGCGACCGAATGGGAGAGTCTTTCCGGCTACGGGTACTTTCTGGATGCGCTCCATTCGAACGGCAACGGTCCGATCCCATCCACGACGGCGACGACTGCGCCTAACAGCACGCCGACAAATACGCCCGTGCCGCCGACGGCCACACCAACCAACACGGCCGTGCCTCCAACCCCAACCTCGACGCCTATTCCGCGAACCCCAGCGCCGACGAATACGCCGCTGCCAGCGGTGCCGACAGAAACGTCAGGCGCCTGATTGGGAGAGTCAGATGACAGCAAACCGGCTTTTGAAAGAGAGCGGTGACGGAGGAACACCATGATCTATGCCCGCCAGCCGAGTGATGAAGAATGCGAAGAACTGCGCCGCATGATCCGACAGGAAGCCGGCCGGGTCAGCCAGCGCGCGCGGCTCATACTGCTGTCGTCCCAACGCCGGACAACCACGGAACTCGCCGAGATTTTCTCGAGCGACAAAGTGACGGTCCGTCGTTGGGTCCACCGCTTCAACCAATTGGGCCCGAGCGGTCTCTACGACGAGCCCCGGCCCGGACGACCGCGAAAAGTCGGGCAGCCGGCGCAGGACGAGGTTAGCAACGACGCACTCGTTCCGGCCGCGCCAATGGCTCCGCGCTGGTCGCCCGCGGCCGGCGTAACGCTTCAGCCCCCAATCCCTACGCACATGTCTGAAGATAGAGGCGCGAATCTCGAGGAGACGGCAAGTCTCGCCACGTACGCCGTGAGGCACAAGCCGCGGCCACAATATGCAACCAGTGGGCGAAGGCGCTTCAAGTGCTAGCACTTCTCGGGCGTTGCTGCGCGCTTGGCGTGATCCTCCTCGCGTTGACCGTTTTTCCTCGACCGGGTGCTGCTCAAGCGGAAGCCGAGCAGGGACGAGAGCCGCTCATCCACGCCCACATCCTCGGACTGCCCTCTGACCCCGCGATCGTCGCTCTCGTGCGATTCACCTTTGCGCCCGGCGCGGTTTTCCCAGTCGTGGGCGTGCCCGGTCCGGCGGTGTTCCGCGTCGTCGAGGGCGAACTCAACGTGCGATTTCCGGGCGAGGCGGATGAGATTCATGAGTTTGGGGTTGAGGTCACGGCGGTATCGCCTGACGTCGCCCCGTCGGTCGCGACCCCAAACGCGGATCCCCATGTATTAGTGGTGCGGAGTGGGGAACAGATCGTGATCCCGTCCGACGTCCCGCATGAAATCCGCAACGACGGACAGACCCAAGCGATCATCTACGCCGTTGCGTTGACCACGCTCCCCCCGCTCCCAGGCGGCCTAGTCTGGCCACCGGCCGGCGTTGGACCGGAAGCGTTGCCCGCCGGCATAACCGCCGAATCTCTCGATACTGGCTACGGGGTCGTTGCCACGTTGCCCACTGCCCCGGTTGAGCTGACGCTCGACCGGCTGTCACTGCCGCCCGGCGCAGCCTTGCCGGATCGAGCCGAGCAAGCGCTTGCCTTGATTGTCGTGGAGAACGGCACACTACGCCTGCATGGCGATAGCGAAATCCCGGTCAGGCAAGGAGGAGCAGGTGGCCCCGGCATGTTAAGCACGCCCGAGACCGATCTGCTCCTCGCGGCAGGTGATGCCGCGCTCGTTCAGCCTGGAACCGGCGCCACTGGCCGGAACACGAGCGACGCGCCCCTTGTCCTGCTCCAACTCATGCTTGTCCCCGCGATTCCGCCCGCTGGAACACCGCAACCGGCAACCCCGATCTCGTCCTGAGCTCACGGCGGCCGCGTCCGGATCGCCACCGATGGCATGCCCCACATCGTTGAAGATCGCATCGGTGACGACGCCGCGCACAGGCCATTACGAGTCCGCTCAGCAGGTCGCCTGCGGTGAAGACTTCGCTGCCCGCTCATCAGTGGACTGGTTGACTGCCGGAGGTCGAACAAGTTGATCCCGGCGAGTTGATGAATTGCCAGGTGTAGTGATCACCGTAGAGTTGAAACTCCATCACGCCGAGGGCGCCGGCACAGCGGTATCCACTGCCCGTGATCGCCGCGCCGAAGGGGTAATTCCCATCCTTGCCTCCGGTGCCGATCACGAACTCCCGGGTGCCATTGGCGGTGTCGACATTGTCGCTCGCTCCCAGCGGGGCGAAGACCTCGAGGTTATGCTCGTGCCCATTGAGGACGAGATCGACATGGTTGACGACCAGCAGATCCCAGATGGCATCCATGTTCGTCGCATTGCCGTGGGTCGTGCCCGAGGAGTAGCGGGGATGGTGCCACATGGCGACGACGTTCTTGGAACTGTTGGCAACCAGATCCGCTTGCAACCAGACATACTGGGGATTGCCAACCGCGCAGCCACCAATTGACCCACAGTTGGAATTAACGACGATGACGTGCCAATTGCTTCCGGGCAGATCGTAGGAGTAGTAGCCCTTAGTCGGATCCCCGGCCGCAGCCCCGAAGTACCCGAAGTAGCCGGTGGCGTTAGCCGTGCTGTAGTCGTGATTGCCCGGGGCTGGATGGGTGCGGTTCTTGAACCCACCCCAGGCCGGGTTGTAGCAGTTCGCAAACTCAGTGCTGGTCCCGTTGTCGTAGGCGTTGTCACCGAGGGTGAAGACGTAGTCGGCTGGATGGGCGGCGATAATCGCTCCACTGTCACTATCCGAAGTGTTGCTACAGCCGGCGATATCCCCGGCGCCAATGAAGCCAATCGCGCTCCCAGAAACGGCGGTGGCCGAGGGCGTTGGCGTCCTGGTTGGTGTCACGGTCGGCGTGAGCGTCGGCGTTGTCATGGGTGTGCTGGTGGGGACGGCTGTTGACACTGGCGTTGTGATCGTTCCTTGGCCGTTGGTGTGCAATGCGTCGAGGTAGGCGCCGTAGCCGGATCCTGATTGCCACTCGGTCGCACTCTCGACGGCGGTCCCTTCCCCCCATTCATTGAACGTGGTCACGAGCTGCCACGGCGCCCCGGAGGCGACCATATCCCGCACGTTCTGCTGC
>JBJMMD010000022.1:0-263252 GCA_045804965.1 Thermomicrobiales bacterium
GGCCGCCTGTCCCCTGCTCAAACTCCTCGTCACGAGCCGCGCTCCCCTGCACCTCACGGGCGAGCAACTCTTCCCAGTGCCGCCGCTTGCCCTGCCCGATCTCACCAGGCGGCTGTCCCCGGCAGAGTTGGAGCAATCGCCCGCATTGACACTGTTCGTCCAGCGGGCGAAGGCCAGCGATCCGCACTTTGCCTTGTCCGAATCAAATGCCCAGAGCGTGGCCGAGATCTGTCAATGGCTAGATGGGGTACCGCTCGCAATCGAGCTGGCGGCGACACAAGTCAAGTTTCTGCCGCCCGACGTGGTCCTCAATCTCATCAAGCGCAGCCCGTCGATGCTTGCGGGCGGACCGGAGGACGCCCCCGAGCGCCAGCAGAAGATGCGCAGCACGCTCGATGGCAGCTACTACCTGCTGAGCGGCGAGGCGCAAACTCTTTTCCGCCGGCTCGCCGTCTTCGCCGGCGGCTGCACCTTAGAAGCGATCGAAGCGGTCTGCGCTGAAGGTTTCGCTGACGTGATGGCGCCCCTGACAGAGGTGGCCGACCACTACCTCATCCGTAGAGAAGCGCATCTGAACGGCTCGCCGCGCTTCCGGATGCAGGAGTTTGTCCGTGAATACGCCCGCGAACGTCTCGCCGAAAGCGACGAATGCGAATCAATCCACCGCGCCCACGCCGCGTACTACCTCGCATTCTCCGGAATGGCCGCGGAGGAACTTGCTGGCCCGGACCATGGAGCGTGGATGACGCGGCTCACCGCTGAAGACGGTAACCTCGGCATCGCGCTCGAATTCGCGATTGTCCAGGAAGACGCGGGCACTGCCCTCCGGATCGGTGGCAATCTCTGGCCCTATTGGATCAGGCGGGGTCGCTTGGGAGAAGGACGCATGTGGTTAGAGCGCGCGCTCGCCATCAGCGATGCTGCTCAGTCTCCCGCCTGTACCTTGGCGCTCATCTCGCTCGGCAATCTGGCTATCGAGCAAGGAGATCTTCCGCGCGCCGAGTCACTTTTCGTGGCGAGCCAGGACATGAGCCGCGAGCTCGAAGATGAAGATGGCCTCATTGCGGCACGGCAAAGCCTCGGTATAGTGGCGGGTTATCGGGGTGACTTCGATGAGGCCAAAGCATTGTTCGAGGCAAATCTGGCGGCTGTGCGCACGCGAGGCGAACGTTTCCGTGAAGCTGTAATACTACATAGCCTCGGCATGATTGCGTATAGGATCGGCGTAGTTGCAGACGCGCGAAGATGGCATCACGAAGCTCTCGTCATTCAGGAATCCATTGGCGATGCGCGTGCTATTGCGTACTCGAAACTGAGCTTGGGAGAGATTTCCTGCGACGCGGGAGAGGTGGAGACGGCGCGGTCGATGTTCGAACGGAGTCTCGCGCTGTTCGAAAACCTCGGCGACGAACTGGGCATCGCTTACGCGCTTTATGGTCTCGGGCGCGTAGCTAGCCTTTTGCACGAAGATGCCCGCGCTGCCACACTGCTTTCTGAATCGCTCGCATTACGGAGGGAGTTCGGCGACCGCCGCGGGATCGTCGAATGCGTTGAAGGGCTTGCTGGCGTCGCGCTTGCGCTTGGGCAGCTAGATGAGGCAGCCAGGCTATTCGGTGCTGTGGCCGCTGCACGTGCCGCGCTCGGTGTGCCAGTCTTTCCTGTTGCCCGACCGGCGATCGACGCCAAAGTGGAATCTCTTTGCCACGCCTTAGGGAATGCCGCCTTCACGACGGCTTGGGCTCTCGGTGAGGTCATGACGATTGATCAGGCCGCGACTGAAGCCGCCGAGATGGCCATCGTCTTTCGCGGGCACACAGAATGACTTTCCCCGCAGTGTATTGCGCACTACATCATGCTTCTCGCTCGCCAACTTATTGTCAACGGAGTAACGTAAAGTTTCACTTGAGGGTTTAAGGATTTCGTTAGGGTGGAAATGGACAGCGACTAGCAAAGGAAGGAGCTAGGCCATGCGACGAGTCGTCTCTCTCTGCGTCGTTACCGCCGTTGTATTGACTGCCGTTCTCTTCAATCCTTTCACTGGAGATGGATGCCAGGCCGGATGCTTTACGCCTTGCAATGGATGCTACTTGTTGACCGCGACCGCGGAAGCAGGCGCGGTCAAAGAGTCGTCGGAGAATGCGCGTGTCGCCGGTGCCGGTGCATTCATGCTGCAGGGAGGCGGCGGAACGCCAAGGCCGGAGGACAGGTGCCACGTCGCGCCATTCCCGCAACCTGAAACTACTGCTACGCTTCAGGAGTATGCCGTACTTGCAACGCAAGTCGAAGGTACACCCGAATCGGAACGGCCGCTCTGCTTCATTGAAGTAGATCTGGTTGGAGGTGGTTCTCGATCCACCTCGCGGGTATTCCCTGGAGAAGCCACCACCTTTTATGTCGGCCAAGGTCAGATCAAATTCACGAATGATGGCAGTAAAGGTGCCACCAAGGGCTTTGTCCGTGTCGATTCCAATCACCTCGTTAGTGGCACCGAGGGCTTCGATCCCGATCGTGACGGAACCTGGAAGGTTGAAGCGGGAGACTCGTCGTTCGATCTGGAACCGGGCGGAAGAGTCGACCTAGACAACCAATGCAACCGTGTCGACTTGATCTACGAAAACACCGGAGATGGCACGGCGGTGATATACATCGCCTCAGCTCCGAAAGACGAGAAGCCCGAGCCTACGTCTGACGGCTCTCTTGAGGACACTCCCGCATGCTAACATGATCCCTCGCCCGGCCCCAGGAGGCCGGGCGAGGGTCCCTCCTCATTTGACACCTATACTCCCCAGGGGTATATTCGACGGCATACTCGGTGCGGGTATGAAGCGAAACCTGGGAGTTTTACATGACCGCTGGTACGCAAGAAATCACCCTCGTCGCCCCGGACATCTCGTGCGGCCATTGCGTCGCCACCGTCCAGAAGGCGCTCGAACCGCTCGATGGAGTGCAAAAAGTTAATGCCAGCGCCGAGACCAAGCAGATCGTCGTCGATTTCGACCCGAACCGCATCTCGGTCGACCGCCTCGAAGCCGCCCTCGACGACGCAGGTTATCCAGTTCAGAAATAGATACTCAGCCCTCGCCCGGTGAAGAACCCTCACCCGACCCTAACGGACCACACTCTCCTTGATGCGCAGGACGAGGGTAGAAAAAGTCCGACACCCCTCGCCCTTCGTGATAAAGGAGAGGGGTTTGGGGGTGAGGGTTCGCAGGCGGTAGGGGCTGTTATTCAATCATGACCGACCACCAGCACCACACCCATCACGCCACACCCGCTGCCGCCGGGCATGAGCACCACATGGACCACGCTGTTCATGCCATGCCCGCCGCGCCGATGGCACACGGCGATCACGCCGACCACGCGGAGCACGCCGAAGTCTTCCGCAGACGATTTTGGATCTGCCTCCTCCTCTCGCTGCCGATCGTGCTCTACAGCGACATGGTCCAGGACTGGTTCAACTACTCGATGCCGAGCTTTCCCGGCAGCGGCGTGATCGCGCCCGTTCTCGGCACAATCGTCTTCGTCTACGGTGGCCGCGTTTTCTTGGAGGGTGGTTGGGACGAGCTGAAGACTCGCAAGCCGGGGATGATGCTCCTCATCTCGCTCGCGATTCTCGTTGCCTTCGTGGCCAGCCTCGCCACCACGCTCGACCTGCTCGATCTCGAGTTCTGGTGGGAGCTCGCCCTCCTGATCACGATCATGCTCCTCGGCCACTGGCTGGAAATCCGCGCCGTCGGCCAGGCCCGGGGCGCGCTCACCGCCCTCGCCGCGCTGCTGCCGGACGAGGCCGAGCGCATCACCGACCACGGCCCGGAAAGGGTTCCCCTGGCGGAGTTGCGCGCCGGCGATGTCGTCCTCGTCCGGCCCGGCGGCCGGGTTCCCGCCGACGGCTCGATCCTCGACGGCGAAGCTGAGGTCGACGAGTCGATGATCACCGGCGAATCGCGGCCGGTCGATAAGAACGTAGGCGATCGGGTCATCGCCGGCACCGTCGTTTCCGGCGCCTCGATCCGAGTCACTGTCGAAGCGGTCGGTGAGCAAACCGCCCTCGCCGGCATCCAGCGGCTTGTTGCCGAGGCTCAGGAGTCGCGCTCGCGCGCCCAAACCCTGGCCGACCGCTCCGCCGCCGCCCTCTTCTTCATTGCCCTCGGCGCGGGCGTCGTCACCTTCCTGATCTGGGTGCTGCTCGGCAAGACCGACGAGGCCGTCACCCGCACGGTCACCGTGCTCGTCATCTCCTGCCCGCACGCGCTCGGGCTCGCTATCCCCCTCGTCGTCGCCCTCTCGACCGGCCTCGCCGCCAAGCAAGGCATCCTCGTCAAGGATCACCTCGCCCTCGAACGGATGCGCCTGGTCGACGCCGTCCTCTTCGACAAGACCGGCACGCTCACGGAAGGCAAGCACGCCGTGACCGGCATCGCCTCTCTCGATGGCGCCGACGATCAACTCCTTGCCCTCGCCGCCGCCGCCGAGGCTGACAGTGAGCACCCGCTCGCCCGCGCGATCGTCCGCACTGCCGAGGATCGAGGCTTGTCGTTGCCCACATCCAACGGCTTCCGCGCCCTGGCCGGCCGTGGCGTCGAAGCATCTGTCGACGGCTCGCAAGTCGCGATCGGCGGACCCGCGCTGCTGCGTGAACGACGCGTCGAGCCGCCGCCTGAGCTCGCCGCCCGGGTGAAACCGTGGCAGGAACGCGGCGCGTCGATTCTCTACATCCTGCGCAACGACGAGTTCGCCGGCGCGCTCGCCCTCGAAGATCAGATTCGGCCCGAATCCCGGGAAGCAGTCGCCGCGCTGCAAAGGGAAGGGGTGCGTGTGGTGATGATCACCGGCGACGCCCGCGCCGTGGCCGACGCCGTGGCGAAGGACCTCGGCGTGGACGAAGTCTTCGCTGAAGTTCTGCCGGAAGACAAGGCGGACAAGGTCGCCGCTTTGCAGCAACGCGGCGGCGATGTCGCGATGGTCGGCGACGGCGTGAACGACGCCCCCGCCCTCGCCCGCGCCGATGTCGGCATCGCGATCGGCGCGGGCACCGATGTCGCCATCGAATCGGCCGGCGTCATTTTGGCAACGAGCGATCCCCGCGCCGTCGCCGGTGTTCGCAAGCTCTCAGACGCTGCCTATCGCAAGATGATTGAAAACCTCGCCTGGGCGGCAGGCTACAACATCATCGCCATCCCGCTTGCCGCCGGCGTGCTCGCCCCCATTGGCTTCACCCTCGCTCCCGCCGTCGGCGCCATCCTCATGAGCGCCTCCACCATCGTCGTCGCCCTCAACGCCCAGCTCTTGCGCCGCGTCAACATGCGCCCGTAAGCGTGCGGACTTCTGTCATTCGGCGTGCTTCGTGCGCTCTACGACCGGAGATTGGCGCGGGCAGTCGATTATCGTCGCGCTGGTTGAGGCGCGCGCTCCGTGCCAGCGGCCCCTCTCCCGTGCTCGAGAGAGGTGATGAGGGATGAGGGAACTCGTGGGCAGCTGACCGACTCCCCGCCTACAACACCCCCTTGATCCGGGCCACGCCGAGGGTGCTGAACAGCGCCAAGCTGGCATACCACTTGCAGTACGCGACACAACTTCGCTGGCAACGTGTTGCAGTTGAGATGGACTGAGAGCGACGAGTTAGTTTCGACAGCAGCCAGTTGAAGGTTGCCCTCCACGTACAGCTCGGTTCTCTACGGTCAATCGAGTAGAGATTGTGTTCAGCATCCCGAGCGGTACTGAACACAATATGCCACTGTTCGTCCTCCGTTGGACCGACGGCGCGTTCAGTGCTGCCGCCAAATTCGGTGCCACCGATCGGTTCGGTCCGTCCGGCCAGGCCACGCCGCCCAGTTGACGGGCAATCGATTTCGGGGCATCTTTGTCGCACACGGCAACTAGCTTGGTGGAGAGTCACATGCCGGGGAGCACACTAGCCGAGCCCCTGACTTCGCTTGTCGGTCGGGAAGGCGAGCTTACCGAGCTCGCTGCCCTGCTCCCGCGTCAAGACGTCCGGCTCGTCACGCTCACCGGGCCGGGCGGAGTCGGTAAAACCCGGCTCGCGATCGGGGCAGCCCTCCACGCCGCCCCGACATTCCCGGACGGCGTGGTGTTCGTCGACCTAGCCACGATCAGTGATCCGGACCTGGTCGCCCCAACCATTGCGCAGGCATTGGGGCTCAGCGACGTCGTGGAGGGATCGGTCGCCGCCGCGCTCACGGGATGGCTGCGCGGACGACGCTTCATGCTTGTGCTGGATAACTTCGAGCAAGTGGTGGTCGCGGCGCCGCTGGTGGCCGATTTGCTCACCGTCTGTCGCGATCTGACAGTGTTGGCAACCAGCCGCGAGCCTCTGAAGATTGGCTGTGAGCGCGAGTTCCCGGTTGCCCCGCTGACCCTGCCGGGTTCAACCGACACGCGCTCAGTCGAGATGCTCGGCCGGTCGAATGCGGTCCAGCTCTTCGTCGAGCGCGCCCGGGCCGCTCTGCCGGACTTTGCACCGTCCGATGAGGATGGACCGAACCTCGCCGAGATCTGCCGCCGCGTGGACGGGCTGCCGCTGGCGATTGAGCTGGCCGCCGCTCGGATCAAGGTCCTGCCCCTTGCCGCCATCCGGGCACGCCTGGACCGACGTCTGCCGGTCTTGTCCGGAACCCGACGCGACGCCCCCCAGCGGCAGCAGACCATGCGCAACGCCATCGCCTGGAGTCACGACCTGGTGACGCCAGAGGAGCAAGCGCTTTTCCGCCGGCTCGCGGTTTTTGTCGGCGGCTTCAGCTTGGAGGCGGCCGAGACTATGGCCGTGGTGCCGCGCGATCCGGGCATCGAGGTTTTCGAAGGTGTCGCCTCGCTCGTGGACAAAAGCCTGCTGCGGTGCGTTGAGCGACCGGCCGCAGCCGACTCCTCGGAGCCGCGCTACCGGATGCTGGAGACAGTACGCGAGTTCGGACTGGAGCGCCTTGTCGAGAGCGGGGAGGCCGAGGCTGTCCGCACGGCCCACGCGGGTTGGTACATCGAACTGGCCGCGTCCGCCGGACAGAGCTTCGATTCCGGCCGAGATGTCGCCCGGTGGTTGGATCGCCTCGACGCGGAACTCGCCAACTTGCGCATCGCCCTCGAATGGTCGCTGCAGTCCGGCGACGCGCGAGGGATGCTGCAGCTGTTGGGATCGACCGACGACTATTGGTGCGCGAGGCCCTACCGCGCCGAGGCCCGCCGCGGGCTTGAGACTGCCCTCGCGGCCGCGTCCGACGCGCCGGCGGCGGTACGGTCAAAGGCGATCCACGTCCTCGTGATGGTCACGGGTATCTTGGGCGACCTCTCGACGGCGGTCGCCCACGCCGAGCAGGGGCTGGACGTCGCCCGAGGCCTTGGCGATCCGCTTTCGCTCGGGCGCGCCCACTACGACCTCGGCTTGGCTCACGAATACGCCGGCAACACGAGGGCGGCGGCGGCCGCGTACGGCGAGGCGGTGCCACTGCTCCGTCAGGCGGGGTTGGTGGCATGGGCGGCGCTGGCGCTTGGCAACCACGCCTACCTGAGCCTCTTGAAAGGTGACGTGGTTGGTGCGGTCCCCCTGTTGGACGAGGCGCTCACGATCCTGCACGAAACAGGTTATGCATCGGGGGTGGCCCTGGTCTTAGGACAACGCGCGTACGCCGCGCTGGCGGCGGGAGACCTGGGGCTGGCAGCCCGTCTCTTCACCGAGAGCATATCGGCGGCGAGGTCGATCGCCTTCGCGCGGGCCGAGTTAGGCGCCATCGCGGGACTGGCCGGCGTGGCGGCCGCGCGGGGCGAGCTAGAGCGGGCAGCCCGGCTACTGGGCGCGGTGGAGGCGGCCCACGAGGCGCGGGCTAGTAGCCGCCGCATCGCGCATGCGCCGCATGCCGAGCTCATCGCTGCCGACGTTCGGGGTCGCTTAGGGAAGTCGGCATACGGGACGGCGCGAAGTGCAGGGCGAAGCATGTCGTTCGATGCGGCCCTGGCCGACGCGCTCCGACTTGCTGCCTCTGCAGTGGCGCCGCTCACGCGGCGACAGACAGAGCAAGGCTTTGGACTGACCGCGCGCGAACGGGACGTGCTCCGCTTGCTGGTTCAGGGCCAATCTGACAAGGGGATCGCCGACGCTCTCTTCATCGGCACCCGCACGATTGAGACGCACGTCTCGAACTTGCTCGCCAAGCTCGGCGCTCACAACCGCGCCGAAGCCGCCGCCCTCGCTGTCCGCGAAGGGCTCGTTTAGACCCCCAATCCTCATCCGGGAATGTACGGAGGTCCGCGCCGATTCCGCCTCTGCGCAATTCCGTACAGCGGTTCCGTGGATCCCCCGATGTGCCGCGCCTGCCCCACCTCCATGATGCATGCATGGCCAGGGAGACACTGGCCAGACGAAAACCACCGGGAAGGACACTCCGATGCTCGATCTGACCCCCACGTCCTGCAAAGTCAACGACATGCGAATCGGCGAACAACTGGCCAAGGCTGAGCGATACCAAGAACTGACGCGCGGTGATACAGTCGCCGAAAAGAAGCCGGTCCAGCGCCCGGCGATTCAGGCGCCGCGCATCTCCCTGATCAGTCGCCTGATCCACGTGCTTCCCCGCCCCGCCTGACCCATGCAAACCCACCACAAGCAAACGCCAAAACGATCGTCCGGGTGGTTTCCATCCGGGCGATTGCGTTGAACTTATCACCTTGATCATGACCATGCCCGGCATCCCAGCTGCCATGGCGCCGAAGTTCCATACACGGTGAGTTATCGCCGCCTCATTGCCGGCCGGTCGGTCATGGACAAGTAAGTCGCCGTCGCAGTTGTACAACGCGGAGCGTTACTGAACACAATGCGCCTTTCTTCGTCTCTTGCTGGTCGGACCGTAAAGGTGCTTGCGCTGGCGCAACTCGTTCTTGCGGGCAGGCACAGTGTGCCGACCGGCTACCGTGCAACGCTCAAGTGAGGCGGTCGAGGGGCCAGTCGCAGAAGGCAATCTTGAACACAGTGAACCGACGTTACAGCAACACTTCGCGCTGAGGACGAAACTTCCAGAAACGCCTCGTAACCCTATCGCGCCGGCATGCGAGCCCGTGCGCCGCCGACCTCCAGGAAAGTCGACCCGCTTGTCAACCCTTCGCCCCGCACATTCCGGGGCAGGGGGTGAAACTGCTCGTGCAGACCACCCTGGGCGTCGATGGTCGTGATCGTCGTGATCACAGAGTCGCCGCTGATAGTGACTAGTTCGTCTAAACAGGGCGCCGTGAGCCGGCTATTGAAGCTGACGGTGATGGTGTTCGACATCTGGCCAACTCAGGAGCATCGCCAGCGCATAGACATCGTCGGGATCTCCCCCGAGATCAGTGTCGAGATGAATGCGCATGCCTTACCCCACGTGAATGACGGGGCGTTGCTTAGGGTCGGGTTCGGCGCGGCGGAGGACTTCGTGCGTGACGGGGGCAATGTCGCCTTCACCGAAGAGGATGAAGCGGGCGAGATACTTCAGCGGATTGCCTTCGGTCCACCCGAAGTAGACATGGGGAAGCTTGCCAGTGCGATCACGGATCGCGAGCGACACAGCTGCGATCGCGTTCGGGATCGAGGTGCCGTTCACGCGGAGGACGCGATAGTCGCCGATCTGCTCGCCGGCGACATCGATATCTCCTGAAAAATCGGAGGCGTCCCGGACGGTTATCTCGAGGAATAACACGGGATCTCTCGATGGAATATTGCTCGCCTCCCGTTCCTCTTTTTCCTTAAGTAGGTATTCGCGCGGTGTGCGGTCATCGGGATGGTTGGCGATGATTCGGATCTCCCCGTATGGGACCGCTTCTGTCAGGAATCGCGCCGCGGTTTCATCGAACAGCACCTGGGACGCTCGCAACTCGGTTGAACGCCAGACACGAGATATGAGGGAGGCGATAATGATACTGGCGATAAAGAACGAGGCGATCTTCACGCCGTCGGGCCGCTCGAAGATGTTGACTGCGGTCGTGTAGGCAAAGACTGCCGCGATGATCGCGAACATGAGTGTCGCTCTCGGCTGCTGGCGCCGTCGGGCCGAGAGGGTCACCGCTACCGCCGCTGAGGTCATCAGCACCAAGACACCAGTGGCATAGGCGCCGCCTTGGGCATCGACATCGGCTTTGAACCAGATCGTGACCGAAAAGGCGATGGCGGTGAAGACCAACACGAGTGGCCGCACCGCGCGCGCCCAATCGGGCGCCATGCCGTACCGCGGGAGATAACGGGGAACGATGTTGAGCATACCGGCCATCGCCGATGCGCCGGCGAACCAGAGGATCAAGATGGTGCTGACATCGTAAACGGTGCCGAAGCCACTGCCTAGGTATTCATGGGCGAGGAAAGCAAGGGCGCGGCCGTTCGCTTCGCCGCCGTCCTCGAACTCTTGGTGAGGAATGAGCACAGTGGTCGCGAAGCTCGACGTAATCAAGAAGACGCTCATCAGCAACGCGGCTGTGCGGAGCATCTTGTGCGTGTTGCGGATGCGGCCGATTGGTTTCCGCTCGTGATCGTTGGGATACCCTTTGACGAGCGGCATCACCGCGACGCCGGTCTCAAAGCCCGAAAGTCCGAGCGCCAGCTTGGGGAAAAGCACGAGCGAGACGGCGATCATGGTGACGACATTGCCACGCTCGACGAACAGCGCGTCCTTCCAGTCGGCCACCACGACCGGATTGGTCAAGATGTGCTCGAACGCGACGCCGATGACGACGACATTGAGGACCAAGTAGACGCTCACCAATCCAACTGCAATGCCGACGGCCTCCTTAAAGCCCTTCAAGAAAACGAGACCGAGCAGCGTGATCAGGAAGAGCGTCACTCCGATGCGATGATCGCCAAGGGAATCCGGCGCGAGCGGATTCTCGAGCACGTGTGCCGTCGCATCGGCGGCGGAGAGCGTAATCGTGATGATGAAGTCGGTCATCACGAAACCGAGCAGCGCTAGCACGAACAGCTTGCCCTGCCACCACCCGAGCAGCCGCTCCAGCATCGAGATCGAACCCTCACCGTGAGGGCTCTCATAGGCAACGCGCTGGTAGATCGGGAGCGCGCCAAAAAGTGTCAAAAGGACGAGCACGAGTGTCGCGACCGGAGACAGCAGACCGGCGGCGAGCGCGGCAATACCGGGTTGATAACCGAGCGTCGAAAAGTAGTCGACGCCGGTGAGGCACATGACTTGCCACCAGGGATGGGTGTGGTGGTGGCGTTCTTGTTCGAACGGACCTTCGACTTCTTCAGGTTGACCAGAGAGAAGCCAATGTTTCAAATGATGATTTGAGCGCAACGAGGTGATACTCGGGAGAGCCATGAACGACCTTAGAACTCCTTCAGGGCTTGCTACCGCAGTCAGGACACAGGCGACTACGATCGATGGCTAACGCGCGACAGGTCTTCGGCCGAAGTTCCAAGTCGACAAGCGTCGTCGAACCAGTGAACCTTCGTGACCGAGCCAGTGTTTGAACGCGTTCGCCTCTTCCACTGCGAAACCGAGCAACGAAGGAGGAGCGGTTACTTTTTCCGTCTTGGCTACCCGTCGTATAGTCACGTGCCCAGAGGCATGAAACTCAAGCTCCAAACCGTAGTGCTCGCTCAGTTCTTCGAGACGCCAGAGCGTAATGCCCTCTGGCATGCTGCTGACATCAAAGTCGATTGCAGACACTTCCGGGGTTTGCAGAAATAAGGAGAATGCGCGGTCAAAGTCCGCTTCGATCTCCATTTCCAGCCTCGATGGCATCGAGCCAAAAAATCCGTTCATATTTTCTGCCTACCCAGGTTGTTTGGAGGTACAAGCAGCCCTCCCCATTTCGGAGCGGACGACAAATTAAGACCAACGGCGTTAGGGCCGCGTTAGAGGAAGGCAGAACTTCATAAGAATTCCATTAGAATCGGGATGTCTAGCTGATTTGCGGCGCTTTATCGTCTGTTCTTAGCCAGTAACTAACGCCTGGATCAGTCACGATGAAAGCGACGGCAACCGCGGCATTGAGCGCAAGTTGCCCGTCCGCTAGTTGATAAGAATTGATCAGGATCCAATGATCACGAGCCGGACAATTAGAATGAGCAATACTGTCAAAAGAAGCGAGCGGAACCGAACAGAGTCGTCTGCCGGAGAAGCTCCGGTGAACTGATCGGAGTGACGGTCAGCAATCGCGAGCGGCGGACGTAACAGCTTCGTCCTCCATGGGCTCGCTTCCTCCGAAGGAAAACAAAGACGCCCCGGCGCGGTTTCGCGCCGGGGCTTTTTTGAGAACCGCCTCTTACAACACCCCCTTGATCCGGGCCACGCCGAGGGTGCTGAACAGCGCCACGCTGGCATACCACTTCACTCGCCAGCGGGTGGCGTCCTTGGTCTCCAGCTCACCCACGGGCTCGATCTGGATCCCGCCATGCTCCAAACCCATCACCCCGGGCTGCCCGAGCTTGACCGCGTAAATGCTGCTGCAGACGTTCGAGGTGCCCTGCGTCTGCGCATCGGACACGAAGTCGTCGACCACGATCGGGATCCCGTCGTAATACAGCGCCCGTCGCCCGAACTGATTGACATCGACCTCGAGCAAATTCCCCGACGCTCGCCGCAGATTCGACAGCTTGCGCCGCGTGCGCTTCGACATCAGCAGCAGGTCCGGCTTGCCCGGCAGGATCATGTCGATCAGCTGATCCATGAAATCAAGCGTCAGCGCCGCCCCGTTCACGCCCGCCGCGAACTCCTGGCTACCGCCGTTGAGCAGCTTCGTCAAGCCGTCGAACGACTTCGCGTCGACCGCCGTGTCACCATTGAAGAAGGTGTCGGAGAATTTATGGGCGACCGCTTTCGCCCGGCTCGCGATCACCTCCGCCTCGAGATCGTTCGGATCGGCGTAGGTCGCCTGGAGAAAATTGTCGACGTCCGCATCGCCGCCGAGGATCTTCAACGCCGCCGTCACTTGCGTGAAGGTCGGCGTCGCCTCGGTCCACGTATCGCCGACATCGTAGAAGCTCGCCGCTGGCATCGTCGCCTCGCGGTTGTACGTCACTGCCGTTCCGGTCACATCCATGAACGGGAGATAGTCGAGCAGCTCCGATTCCTTGACGATGGTTTCAATCACTCCCCGCAGGTGCATGTCCTGCGTCAGCTTCGCCGCCTCAACCTTCGTCAGCGCCAACCCCGTCTCCTTTCAGAGAAAACCAAACCGCGCCCCATATGGAGCGCGGCAAACCGATCTTCAATCGTCACTTGGAATAGACAGCTACGCGGCTGTGCTGCGAACGCCGGGCTAGAAGTGACCCTTCCCCGCGAAGAAAACGAACTCCCGTTCTTAGCCGGTCTTTAGCCGCCTTCTTAGGTTCAGCCCCGGGTACCCTCTGGTTGATTGATTCCCGGCACGCGGCTTACCCGCGTAGGCATTCGTTCCCTCTCCCTCGCAAGGGAGCCGGATGCCCGTAGGGCAGGGTGAGGGAACTCCTATCCCTTTCGCCTCCCCGCCTCGATTCCGCGCCTGATCTTCTCCGCCGCGGGCAGCGTGTCCGGATCAATCGCTGGCGCGCTGCCACCCGCCGGCACAGCGGGCGGCGGCATCGTCCGCCCACCGAGCGGCGACGTCATTGCCTCCGCAATTCGCTGAAAGGCTGCCTTTGCCGGTTCAATCGACGCCGTCAGCTCCGCCACCGAATTGCCCGCGATCAACTCCGGCACCACATCCGGATGTGCCTTCAACACCAGCTCCCGCACCACCGCGAGATCGGTTGCCTCACTGATCGGCGGCGCGATGTCCTCCGTCGTTTCCTGTTCCGTCATCCGATCACCTTGTCCTCTCCGAGCCGACCGCCACCCGCGGGCGCAAGTCGAGCTCATCGAGCGCCGCCGTCAATGCCGCGCTCATCACCAGATCGTCGTGCCCGTGGCCGGTCGGGACCGACCAGCGGAGGAGCTTGCCGGGACCTGGCACCGTCGTGTACGTCGTTGCCTGCACCTCGGCCTAGTAGCGGGCGGTGATCCGCCCTTCCGGCTTGGCGGATGCCGAATCGTCCCGGTAGTCTTTGAAGCGGCCGCCGTCGATCAGGGCCAGAAAGTCCCAGCCGAGCGCGCTTTTGCTCGCCGCCGTGAACACAAACGGAACCACCGGAATCGCACTTTGCCCGCCCCGCCGCTCACCGAGCGTCGCTGCCAGGAACGACGCCAAACCCGCGCCGATCCCGGTCGCGTCGACCACCACCGCGCTCGCGTGCCAAATATGCCTCGCCAAATCGACGATCTGCCCATGCAGCGCCGTGTGACGCGTCCCTGTCCAGACCAACCGGTCGACCACTCGATAGACCGGCTGCCTTTCCGCCTGCTGATCGAACTCAACCACGGTCAAGGCGGTGCTGTCCCGCCGGTCATTGCCGGCAAAGGCGAGCGCATCACCGCCTCCTTCTTCCTCGCCCGCAACGTCGATCAAGAGGGCATAGCGCCGTCCTGGCGTCGCCGCATGCTGGCGCGGGTGATCGCCCCGCATTTGGGCGATGCGTTGGTCCGGAAACAGCCCTCCTTCGCCTGCGAGCTCTTTGAGCAGATATTCCGTGCGGATGAAGGGATGATCGAGCCCGAATTGCGCGATCCGCGCCCGCACGCGCTCGCCGTACGCCGGCACATCGTGCGCGACGACCTCCCAGGGCACGCGCCAGATGCGGCGCAGACCATCTCGCTGCTCTAACGTTTCCAAATGCGCGATCTGCCGCGCGAGCAGTGTCTCCTGCGTCCAAATGGTGCCCATGAAGACGGTCGTCGCGTTCGTGCTTGCCGCCATCGGGTCGAACACCGCGTCCCAAACCTCGGGCCGGATATCCTGCGCTTCGTTCGCGACGAGCAGCAAATCGGCTGTTTGCCCCCGCGCATTCGCGCCCGGCGCCGCCGAGAGAAACCGGGCCGCCGCCTTGCCAACCTGGACCGTGTAGCCATCATGCCGCCGCGCCCGGGTCGCCGTCCGCGGTTCGCCCAGCCGGTCGAGCAGACGATCCCGGCTCAGCGCCGCTTGCGGGCGATAGGTCGGCGCCGCGATCACCGCGCTCCCGCCCCGCTGCTGGCGGCGCACGAGCAGGTACGCCAGCATTTGCGCCAGCAGCTCGTCCTTCCCCGCCTGCCGGCTGAAGACGACCGCGAACTGCCGCCCAAGACCCCGCTCGATGCTCTCCGCGATTGCCCGCGCCGGCTCGATCTGATACGAGCGCAGCGCATACCGGGGCAACAACAGCCGCGAAAAGTCGGCGGGATCGGTCAGTGCCCGCGCGAAGGCGACGGCGAGATCGCTACGATCCAGCACCGCTGAGGCGGATCACGGCATCGATCAACGTCGCTCCCGCGATCATCCAGAGCAGCCCGTTGAGCCGTCCCTTGATCTCGCGGATGTCGTCGGCAAGCGCCTCGACCATCTGCCGAGTCACGACTTCGTAGGTCGAAGTAGGGGCCAGATCGACGCCCGCCGGCGGATGACCGGCCCGGGTCCGCCGCAGCGCTTCACCTTCCCGCGTTAAATCGTGATTCATCACTCGTGGTACATCCTGCGGCCGAAATCCTCGCTGCATTAGGGTCCCTCCGTGGGTATCGCCTGACCTCCCGTCACCTCATGCGGATCGTCGCCATCCAAGTCCGCCAGTGCCCGCATCAGCGCGGCCGCCAACTCATCCGATCGATTTCCGCTCAATGCCTGCTGTGCCTTCGCGGCCTGTATCACCACGCTCGCGATCCGCGCCACGCCCGCGGCCAGCCGCGCCAAATCGTCTTCCTCCGAGAGCAGCCGGTGCAGGACAAACCGCAGTGCCCCGATCTCCTCGGTCAACTCGCCGTTTTCCGGTCGCGAGATATCCTCTGGTTCTTTGGGCACGATCCGTAACACCGGTCGCCGGTTACGCTGAAAAGGAATGGGCTCATCGCGCCCCGTGGCATGCCGCCGGCAGTACCGTTCATCGGGGCGGACAAACCGTCCGCACCTCACCGCCGCGCAGCGCTCACCCGCCACCGCAATCTACCCCTGTCTTTCGCCATGCATCGATCGATCTCCTTGCCTTGCCAACCGCCGATCCTTCTACCCTCTAGAGCGCCCAAAACCAGCCGAAATGGGACACGAGAGGCACCGTTCTTCGCAGGGGCACACAGCCGTGCGCCCGCCAGATCAAGACGGCGGTCGGACTTGGCATCCGGTTCGGATTTGAGCTCTACGACTCTCCGCGCCGACGGAACGACAAGATGCATGCGTGCTCAGCTAGTCTTCAGCCGGCTTTGTCTGGTGAGCGCGGAAAGGGTGGTTTCAGCCCCGCGTTCGCGGCGCCGCCGCGTCGGGATGTGCGGGAACGATCGGGTCTCGAATACCGTCCACGCGGTCCAACTCCACCCTCTTTACAACCCCCTACGCCTCTCGTACCCTGTGTCCGGACGGGCCGTTGATCGGCTCGCCTTCTTTATGGGTCCGGCAGCGCCGGTCGCGTTACTTGAGCAATTTGGCAAGCGTCGCCGTCGATTCGGCTGATCGTTTAGGGGGGGAATTCGCATGCGTAAGGTTTTGGCGTCCGCGGTTGCCCTTTGCCTCATGCTCCTCGGTTCAGTCCCTGTTTTCGCCCAGGACGCCACGCCGGCCGCCGGCGGCTCGGCCACGATTATTGGCAACGACGGCGCCGAGGCGGCCACCGTCGCCGTGACCGATTTTGCCGATCCCTTTGAGGACTACGATCCGAACTATGCGCCCATCCTCGGCTATCACTTCGTGATGGCGAACATCACGGTCGAGAACACCGGCACGCAGCCGTTCTCCATCTATCCCACCGACTTCCAATTGGTCGACGCCAACGGATTCACGTACTACATCACCCAGCTCAGCCGCAGCGACCAGAGCGGCGTGGCCGACTTTTCCGGCCAGGACAGCATGTCGGCTGGCGACAAGGCGAGCGGCGCTCTGTACTTCCAGGTGCTCAATGACGCGCCGTTGCAATCGCTGGTCTACTATGCCCAGGGCAACCGCATCGTCACCATCGCCTCGCTCTCTCCAGTTGCCACCGCCCCACTCGGTCAACCAACCACGATTCTCGATTACGACGGCACGAGTTGGGCCGAGATCACGCCGAGTGGCCTGCAAGATCCCTTCACGGGCTATCAGCCGGGGTATGATCCTGAGCGGGGTCAACACTACCTGCTGGTCAACCTCAAGATCACGAACACCGGAGAGCGACCCCTCTCCTTCGATCCGTCCGCGTTCTATCTGGTCGACAACGAAGGATTCGCGTATTCACTCGCCTACCTCACCTTCCCGGAGGATTCGCCGCTCAAAGCCCTGCAGTACACCGACTCCCTCGCGCCGGGAGCGTCGGTGAGTGGCGTCATCGCCTTCCAGGTCGTCAATGGTGTCGATAGCGCCGCGATCGTCTTCCTCGGCCGCGGCGATCGCCTGGTTACGATCGTCGACACGACGGCCGCCGCACCCGCCGCAACCCCAGTGGCCACGCCAGGCGTGTAAGCGCTCCCAATTGCGAAAAGCCACCGGCCCAGGCACTCGCCCGGGCCGGTTTGACGATGAAGGCGTCGGCGCGCTGCCGGCGCCGACCGCCTTTCCGGCCTGGGAATATCGCGGCCCAGCCGCGTCGGTTTGCTCACACTAATTGAGGCGCGGCCCGCTTTAGTTAACTAGTACCTTGGTCTGGTCCGGTTCTGGACCCAGTGGTCATAGGCCGATCAGGCTAATGCATCCATCCTAGCAACAGAATACGACCCGAATCCAGCCACTTGGGATTCACCTCGGGGAGACCAATGAACCGTCTTCTGCGTTCCTTCATGTGCGCTCTTGCGCTCTGCATCTTCACCGGCGCGATGGTCGCGCCCGGCGCCGGCGCCGCCCGTGGCTGGTGTCGCGTCGATCCAGTGATCGTGGTCGATGGCCAACTCGCCGACGTCTACATCGGCAGCACCTTGCCGATGCTGCTTCAGGCCACCGGGCCGATCTCGCTTGAGATCACCATCCCGACCACATCGACTGGCTCCGTCATTCTGAACGACCTTGGCTTCCTGCATGGCTACACCATCGTCTGGAAGCACTCAAGTACCCTCACCCGCACCACGTCGCACACGCAAATCAAGGTGCGCGTCTATGCTCCCGCCTCCTCATCCACCCTGCCCGTGACGGTCACGATCGCGCCGCGATCGCTTTCCAGCTCGCTTGTCGCGATCCTGGTTGGCACCAGCATCGACGGCTACGCCAACAGTTGGGTGGCCCTCACCACGAGATGACGAAGCACGAGTGATGATCAGACGCTTGAGTATCTGGAATGATTATCGCGAGCTCCCGCCCCCACTCGTCCGGTATCTGATCGCAATCAGTGTCGCCGGGCCAGCGGTGGCGGGACTCTGGCTTTTACGGGCACCGGCATCTGACCGCCCGGATCGTTGGCTCGATTTCGTCATCCTCACTATCCTCGCCTGCCTGGCGGAGCGTTTTTCCGTCCACCTCACCCACAAGACCTCGATCAACGTCGCCAGCGCGGTCTACATCGCCATGCTGCTGACCCTCCCGCTGCCGGTGTGTGGCATGGCGGCGCTGCTGGCGGTCGTGGCCGCATCTATCCTTCGCCGGCGGTCGAACCCGGAAGCGGGCTCAGCGGAAGGGTTGTTCAACATTGGCCAAACCGCGCTCTATGTCACGGCGGCCACAATCTGTGTCTTCGCCGTCGATCAGGCGCACATCGACGCAATCAAGATCGGCGACATTGCCATCGCGCAATTGCTCATCGCCTCGAGCGCGCTGCACCTCTGCAACACGTTGCTCGTCGCCGGCGCGTCGGCCCGTCATCTCGGCGTGCGGACGCTTCGCGTCTGGCGGCAGACGTTGCTCATCGATATCGCGCCGCACGGTGGCATGGCCGTCGTCGGTCTTTGCGCCGCGCAGCTCGGCTATGCTTCACCCCTGCTGATCCCGGCTCTGGCCGTGCCCGCGATCTTGGTCCACCGGGCGGTAATGAGCTCCGTCGATCTGCGGCAAAACGTGCGCCACGCGTTGGAAGCACTGGCGGAGATCGTCGAGGTGCGCGATCCCTATACGGCCGGACATTCGCACCGCGTAGCCCAGGTTGCGCGGGGTATCGCCATTGAGTTGGGCCTCACCCTGGAAGAGGCGGACCGAATTGAAGCCGTCGGCAACCTGCATGATCTCGGCAAGGTCGGCATCGACCCCGCGATCCTCCAAAAGCCCGGCAACCTCACTGAGCACGAGTGGGCGGAGATGAAGCGCCATCCGGTGCTCGGCGCCGAGGTGCTCGCCCGCTTCGAGTCCTATCGCGAGGGCATCGACCTGATCCGAAGCCACCACGAATCGTGGGACGGTTCAGGCTATCCGGACGGTCTCCGGGGCGCGGCTATTCCCCTCGGCGCCCGCATTCTCGCCGTCGCCGACACCTTCGATGCCCTGACCAGCGAGCGCCCATACCGCACGGGCATGGAGCCCGCGCGCGCCCTGGACATTCTCCGCGATGGCGCAGGCTCACAATGGGACGCCGAGATCGTGGCCGCGATCATTCGTCTCCAACGCAATCAAGCCGCGGCCGAAGCCCCCGCCCATCATGAATCAGCACACGTGATATATCATCACCAAGACCGCCCTGCGGTGGCCTGATACGGCCGAGCGTATTGGCCAACTCGTGCACGTCGTAAGGGCGTCCAGCGGTACGACCGGGATCGAAAACGATGCGGTTTGCTCGCTCCAATCTCCGCGTTTACCAGGCGGACATACGGCTGCACGCCCCTACGAAGCTGGCCCGGTCTGCCGTTCGCGAAACGCTTTCACGAGTGCCAGGGCTTGTGCCTGCTTGTCCCGATGCGCCGGTTCGTTCAACCACCGGGAAACACCAGACGGGTGCGACAGCGGCACCACCGTGAACCGGTGTCCCGCCCGCTCCACCTCGTGCATCTGGCCCACGAGATCGGATAACGACGCCGGGCCAATGATTACGCTCGCCGCCAGCTTGCCGAGCGTGATCACCAGTTCCGGCCGCACCAGCGCGATCTCGCGGTCGAGGTGACCGGCACACAACGCGACCTCAGTCGCCGAAGGCATTCTGTCCCCTTTGCCGCTCGCGCTCGCTCCCGGAAAACACTTCGTCGCGCTCGTCAGATAGAACAGATCGAAGAACTCGCCCTCGGCAATCCCCGCCGTCGCCAGCCACGCCCGTAACGTCTTTCCCGTCGCTCCGCTGTACGGCACAGCACGCGTGTGCGCCTGTACTCCCGGCGCCTGCCCGACGATCATCCATCGGTGCTCAACCCCACCCCGAAAGATCGGATGCGCTTCCGGAATCAGCCCTGCCTCCACACACTGCCGGCAGGTTGCTATTTCTTGATGCAGCGCTTCGAGCGCGAGGCGGCGATCGTTGAGTCTTTCATTGGATTTCATCATCCAACCCGTGTCCGGCAATCCTCTTGCGCTTCCTGGGACAATACAATCCAACACGCGGCGATGCCGCATGGAGCGCCAAGATGCAATCGTTCCTGCTGAATATCCTCGTGATCGCCATGTTGATCGGGTTCAACGCCTTCATGGCGGCGTCTGAGATTGCCCTTGTTTCCTCCCGCAAGGCGCGCCTGCGCGCCTTCGCCGACGAAGGTAACACGTCGGCGAAGCGGGTTCTCGCGCTCGCCTCCCAACCAAGCATCTTCCTCGCCGCCATCCAGGTCGGCGTCACGTTCGCCGCATTTTTTGCCTCCGCCTTCGGCGCGGTCACGATCGCCGACACAGTCGAAGGGTGGCTCGAAGAACTCCCGATCGAAGTCATCGCCAACCACGCGGGCGGCATCGCCCTGATTGGCGTCACCATCATCCTCTCCTTCTTCACCATTGTCTTCGGCGAACTGATCCCCAAAACGCTCGCGGTCACCCGCGCCGAAGCCCTTTCCATGTGGATCATCCGCCCGCTCGAGTGGCTCCTCGTCCTCACCCGGCCGCTTGTCGCTTTCCTGACCGCGACCACGAATCTCTTCCTACGTGCCGGCGGCAGTCACGAACGAGCCCGGATGCCATCCGTCACGCAGGCGGAGCTCTTGTTGATGCTCGAAACCGCCGAGGACGAAGGCGTCGTCGAACCGATGCAAGCCGATCTCGTCGAAGAGGCGCTCGAGTTTCCGCGCATTCTCGTCCGCAGCGTGATGGTGCCGCGAGTCGACGTCGCCGCCCTCGACGCCCAAACCAACCTTGGCGAAGCGGCCAATCAGTTCTTCGCGACGGGTTTCTCCCGGATGCCAGTCTACAAGGAATCCCCCGATGACCTCCTCGGCATCCTCTACTTCAAGGATGTGTTCAGCCTGCTCTGGACCAATCGTGAAAAAGCCACCACCCCAGTCTCGGAAGCAGTGCGGCCCGCCTACTTCGTGCCCGAAAGCAAACCGATCGACGAGCTCCTCCAGGAACTCCGCTCTCGTCGCACCCACGTTGCCATCGTCGTCGACGAATACGGCGGCATGGCCGGACTCGTCACCCTCGAAGACCTGATCGAAGAACTCGTCGGCGAAATCTCCGACGAATTTGACCCCGGCTATGAGCCGTTCCACCAGATAGACGACGGACGGCTCGAAGTCGATGGCCGCGTCGCAATCGGCGATCTCCTCGACCGCCTCGATCTCAACCGTCAGGGGTTTGGCGAGCTCGACGCCGAATCGGTCGGCGGTCTCATCGCCGAGCGACTCGGCCGCATCCCCGCCGTTGGCGACACCACCGAGGCCGGCCCCCTTTGCTTCACCGTGTCCGCCATGGACAGCTACCGCGTCGCCACCGTCCTCGTCGACCACCGCGCCCAAGAGAGCGAGGACGTCGAATCGGAGCCATAACCGGCACTACCGTGCCCGGGAAACCTCCGAATCCGTCGGCGAACGGCTGCGCCCTTCGTCCCCTCGCCCTCCACGGCAGTCGATTGCAAGCTGCCCTCGGGTGAGAGCTTCCCCGCATCTCACACGACCCGCTCACCGCGCGTCCCTCATGTGCAACACGACGCGGGGCACACCTCATGCGTTGACCAGCAACGACGATTGGGGAGGAATCGACGATGACCGAAACTATCACCAAGCAAAGCGTGCTCGATGTGATCGACGACGAACGCGCGGAGTGGGATGCGCTCATCGCCAAGATCGACCCGGCGCGGATGGAGCAACCCGATTTCTCCGGCGGCTGGACCTTCAAGGATATCGTCGCGCACATCACCGATTGGCGGTTGCGTTCGATCGCGCGGTTGGAAGCCGCCGCCCGTGGCGAACCCGAACCGCCCGATCCCTGGCCGGCCGGTCTCGAAGACGATGACGAGATCAACGCCTGGTTCTACGCGCGCGATCGCGATCTCCCGTTGTCCCAGGTCTTGCAGACGGCCGCGAGCTCCTTCGTCCGCCTGCGCCTTGCCGTTGAGGACTTGCCTGAGGAAGCGCTCACCGATCCGAATTGGTTCCCCTGGCTGGAAGGCGACGCCCTCGGCCCGATCTTTCTCGACCGGACCTATTTCGACCACTTCCACGAGGAGCACGAAGCCGACATCCGCGCCTGGCTGGCGGCACCGAGCTAGTCGGTGAACACCCCGTCACTGACCACGACGGCGCCGATCGAACCAATCGCCGGCCCTGACATCAGTGGGTAGGTGTGCTCGCGGCCGACGGGCGTGAGCGCGTGTTGCGCGGGCCCAACGTGCTCGACGGAGTCGAACAGCAAGAGGGCGAGGCGTTTGCCGTCGCCCTGATCGAGCAAGAGCATGCCCCGGTATCCGGTCGTCTGCCGGGCGGCGGGGACGAAGTAGTCCCGGACCGCCGTCTGCAACGCGTCCGCGTTTTTCGGATCCACGGTATACGTGACGACACTCGCGCCAATTGTCATGCCCGCCCTCCTTGCCGCCGGCCTAACACCCAGAGGATACCCGGTCGCTAACCCTCACGAAGCCGCTCTTCTGGGGCTCAACGATTCCCTCTCTCGCGCAGGGGAGAGGGAACTCTCACTTGTATCCGCCAAAGAGCACATGCCCGGCGCGGGCCCACCAAACGTCGATGCTCGTGAATCCGGCCTCGGCAAGCCAGGTTAGTTGCTCGACCACGGTCGATGGGTGGTCAATGTCGTCTTCGGGCGTGGGATACTCGTACACATTCCATTTGTCGGCCACGAACGCGTCAAATGCCGAGCCGTCGCCGCCCAATTCATGCGATTGCCGCTCGACGTCGGCGTTCCACGCCCGCGCCCAATGGCGGCGTCCCCAGGCGCTTGCCGGCTCCATGACGTCGTTAATCAGCAGCCCTCCCCCCGGCCCGAGCTTCGCGAAGAGAGCCCGAAACAGCGCTCGCTTGCCCGGTCCCTCGAGATGGTGAATCACCAGGCTGCTAACGATGCCGCGCAATCCGTCCGGCAGCGACTCGATCCAGTCGCTTTCTTCTAGGCGGAAGAGCCGTCCTTCGAAGCGATCGCCGTACGATCCGACCGTCTCCTTCGTTGCCGCCAGCATCACCTCAGAGCCGTCTAGCCCGATCATCTTCGCGTGCGGGTAATTTCGGAGAATCGCGGTCGTCAGCCACCCTTGCCCGGTCCCAAGCTCGGCGCCGAGAAACGCCTCGTCTTCGTTCGCGGGAATGAGATCGACAAAAGCCCGCGCGATCTCGTCCCGCCGGGGCGTGTAAATCCGGCCTAAGTCGATGAAATGCTGTGAAGCCGCCTCCGTCCAACCCTGCATGCCTACTCCGTTGTATGACCAAACCGCAAACGCCGCTCACCCCGTTATGCCGAGTGCCCTCCCACCGCCATGCCGAGCTCCCACCCCGTCATTCCGAGCTTGTCGAGGAATCTGTCTTTTCCGATCAACGCCCTTCTGGAGACCGAGGTTCTTTTCCTTCATTCAGAATGACGGAAGGGAGGGTGCTCAGGATGACGAACCGGGTTGTTCGTAGAGCCGATCTGTTTTTGCCGCCATGATGAAATCGTTGCGATGCAGCCCCCGAATCTTATGCGTCCACCAGGAGACGCGGACTCGGCCCCATTCGGTCAGGATCGCCGGATGATGTCCTTCCGCCTCGGCCAGCTCGCCGATCTTGCTCGTAAACGCGAGCGCCTCCGCGAAATTCGGCAATTTGAACGTCCGCTCCAATCGCGGAACGCCATCGACTTCATGCATCTCCCAATCCGGAATCTGCGGTTTCAACTCGGCAATTTCCGCCTCGGTCACCCGCGGCGAATCCTTGCGACACGCCACGCATTGCTCTTGGGTCAAGGTAGACATGAATAATTCCTTTCCTCCCGTTGCCCTCTGCCTGGGGATTCATTCCCGGGCTCAATATCGGAGGTCCCTCCGGGACTGTGCGGGGCGGTCTTCACTGGTCGGATTTATCCGACTTCCGTTGATGAGCCCGGGACTTGAGTCCCGGGTGGGGCCGGCGACCGCGATCTATCGGTTTTGGTCGAAGCATTTCATCAACATCCACGAACGTCGGGGAAGGTCGGAGGCTCACCACTCCCTCCGATCCTACCAATAATTGACGACAACCCTTCTCCCCGTCACACTCTTATTGTCGCAACTCACCAGCCATCAGCACTGGGCCACGGTCAATGATCTGTCCGAACTGCGGCAATGCGGACGTTTCCGGCCGCTACTGCCGTTTTTGCGGTGCTCCGCTGCCGCATCCACCACGCCGCGAGGAAGCGCCGAGGAGGCCGCGCCGTTTCCGGCGACGCTTGCTCCGCGGCACCCTCGGCCTCGCCTTCCTGGTAATGACGCTGCTCGTCATCCTCATTGTCGCCGCCAGCGTGTGGGATCCGGTCGCGCTCCCCCTCAGCGTGATCGCCGCCGTCGCTGCTGCCGTTTTCTACAGCTGGCTCGTGCTCCGGCTCGATCGTTATGAGCGGGAGCCACGGCGAGTCCTGATTGCCGCGTTTGCCTGGGGCGCGATCGGCGCGGTCTTCTTCAGCCTCATCATCGAGCTAGTCAGCGGCGGCATCCTCATCGCCGCGGTTGGCAAAGATGCTGGCACCATTCTTACACTCGGCGTCGGCGCCCCGATCATCGAGGAAACCTGCAAGGCGCTGGCCCTGATCGGCCTCCTGATCTGGGCCCGCGACGAGTTCGACAACGTGCTCGACGGGCTCGTCTACGGTGCCCTGATTGGCCTCGGTTTCGCCATGACTGAGAACATCCTCTACTTTGGTTCTGCTTACATCGACGAGGGGTTGACCGCCTTCGGCGCGCTCTTCGCCGTCCGCGCCGTGATCGACGGCTTCGGTCACGCGCTCTATACCGGCACCACCGGCGCCGCCATGGGCTGGGCTCGCGAACGTCACCGGCGGGGGAAGCTGCGCTTCATCGTCCCGGTGATCGGCTTGTGCTTGGCCATTTTTCAACACTTCCTCTGGAATACGGGCCTGATCGTGATCGCCTCGATGCAGGGCGAGGACGTGTCCGCGTTCAAGGTCGCGCTCATCGAAGCGCCGCTCTTTCTGCTTCCGGCGCTCGTGATTTTGTTCCTCATCGCCCGCGTTTCCAGCCGCCGCGAGCTAGAGATCATGAAGACCTATCTCTCGACCGAGGTGGTCAACGGCGTGATTACCCCCGAGGAGTACGCCACGGTCATCGACAACAACCGTCGCGCCCTCGCCTTGCGCGCGGCTGAACGCCGCGGCCGCAATCTCCGCGCTCTGCAACAACGCTTCTTCCAGGTCGCCGCCGAGCTCGCCTTCCGCAAATACCATCTCAGCCGCGGCGAACGTCCCAAACCCGGCCAGCGCGCCCCCGAAGACGCTTACCGCGACGAGCTCATCCTCTTGAGAAGCAAGCTGACCGGGGTGTAAACGCCTCTCCATCGAAAGCAGCCTTCATCGCTGCGCGACCTCGATCCGCGCGATCGGCTGCCCGTATTCGACGATTTGCTCGTCCTCGGCCAGGAAGGCCGTGAGCCGTCCGGTCACCGGGGCGGTGACTTCGTGGTAGGTCTTCATCACCTCGATCACGCCGAGGGCATCGCCGGCAGCAACGTGCCCGCCCGCCTCGGCGAGGGGAGACTCGTCCGGATCGCGGCGGCGGAAAAAGCGGCCGAGCGCGGGGGAGGAGACCACGATCACTTTCGGTTGCGGGGCAGGTAGAGCCGAAGGTGAGTGGGAAGCGCCATGTCCCGGACCGCGCAATTCGAGATCGAGATGAAAGCGCGGACCCTCGATCCGGAAGGAGGACATGCCAGACGCTTTCAGCGTCTCCACGATTTGGCGGACTCCCGCGGGAATCGACCCGCTGCCAGCGCCCGCCCGCGGTTCATGCTGCTCGACCACCTCGATCTCGTCGACGGCCTGCCAATAGGCTAGCGTTGTCGCTCGCGCCTCCTCAGGTGTCACCGCCTGGAACGAGACGCGATTGCCCGGACGCAATTGTCCGCATCGTTCGAGATCGGCCCCGATCATGGTCGCGATCTTGGGATAGCCGCCGACGGTCGGCCTTGCCGCCAGCAACACGAACGGTTGGCCATCTCCCGGCACCTGGATCGCGCCCGCGGCAATGCCTTCGGAGATCTGATCCGCGCCTGCCGCCAGCTCGATCAACGGGCCAGCAAGGCGAATCCCAGTTCGATCCGCGCGCGCGGTAACCTCGTAGGAGCCGCTTAAGAATGCCTCGATGCCGGCCTGCGTGAACCGGTCCTCCTGCGGCCCGAGCACGACTCGCGCGGTCAGGTCCCCTGCCTCGTCCGCGGGTATGCTCAAGAGCCGGCGCGCCAGCACAGCGTCGTGGGGGTCGAGTCGTCGCAAAGGCAAACTATCTCCCGCGCGTAGCGGCCGCCCGTCGACGCCGCCAAATTGCCCAATCAGATCGGTACTCCGGCTGCCGAGCACCGGTTCGATGGCGAAGCCGCCGGCGACGCAGAGGTAGGCGCGCGCCCCTCGACTATTGCCCGTCGCCGGCGCAAACGAGAGCACATCCCCTGGCGCAAGCGCACACGGCCGCCAGCGCGGCAACCGCGTTCCATTGAGATGCGCGCCAAGATCGGCGCCGGTCAACACGACCACCACCGGTCCGGTCGCGACCAGTTCCGGTCCCACCAACGTGATTTCCAACCCCGCTTCGCCCGGATCGTTGTCGAGTAGCCGGTTGCCGAGGATTAACGCTCGCCGGTCGAGCGCCCCGCCGGGCGCCACACCGTACCGTGCTAGCCCAGGCCGGCCCAGGTCCTGGACGGTCGTCAGCATCCCGGCGTTGACCACCCGCACCGCCGTCGCTTCACTCATCGCTCAACTCAGTCTCTGGGCCGCGCCTCCCGACTGCCGCCGCTCCCTCCATTGAGAAAAACGTAACCTCAGAAATCGGCTCAAACCGCACTCGATCGCCAGGCTTTAGGAGGAACGGCTCGTGCCGCGCGGGATTGAACATGCGCAAGGGAGTTCGCCCAATCAACCGCCACCCACCCGGCGTCGCTAAGGGATAAATCCCCGTCTGCTCGCCGCCGATACCGAGCGAGCCCGGTGGAATCCGCAGGCGTGGATTGCTCAGCCTCGGCATCGCCAGTTCCGGTGGCAACCCCAGGAGATACGCCCACCCGGGCGCGAAGCCCATCACTCCAACGGAATAGTTGCCGCCCGCGTGCCTGGCAATTACGTCCTCCGGCGACAAACCGGCGTGGGCGGCGACATCGTCCAAATCGGGGCCGAACGCGCCTCCGTAGGCGATTGGGATCGTCACCAGCCGCCCTGAAGGTTGGTCCGCCGCCGCCCCCGCCAATTGCTCAATCTGCTCAGAAAGCTCGCCAGGATCGACCTGTCGGGGGTCGAACGAAACCATGACTGTAATGTACGCCGGCACAATATCGATCACCCCGGGGATCGCGAGCGCGGCGAGCGAATCCGCCAGCGCTGCGGCCCGGGCCACCATCGCGGGGTCGATCCGCTCCTCGTCCGTGAGACGGACCAAAAGGGCGGATTCGGCCAGCGGGGCAATCGCCAGTTCGCTCACTGTGGTCCGACGGCCCGAATCGCGATGCCTGCCTCGTCAAATCGACGGCGCATCGCTCGCACGATCTCGACCGCGCCCGGCGTATCGGAATGGGTGCAAATCGACTGCACCTCAAGCGCCAAATCGACCCCTTCGATGGTCGTCACCTTGCCCTCGGTCACAAGCCGCAGCATCCGCTCGGCCGCGATTTCCGGGTCGGTGATCATCGCCCCCGGCTCGCGGCGCGAAACCAGGGTACCGTTCGCGTTATAGGCGCGGTCGGCAAACGCCTCCAAGATCAGCGGCAGCCCGGCCCCCTCCGCGGCTGTTTGCAATTCCGTGCCGGGCAACACTACGAGGGGGAGACGCTCATCGAAGGCGGCGATCGCCGAAGCGATCGCGTGCGCCACCTCACCATCCTTCATCGCCATGTTGGAGAGCGCCCCGTGCGCCTTTACATGCCGCAGCGGTATGTCCTCCGCGCGGCAGAACGCGTCGACCGCCCCGAGCTGATACAACGTATCGGACCGGATTTCCTCGGTCGTCGCCGCCAGATTTCGCCGGCCGAAGCCAACAAGATCAAGGAATCCGGGATGGGCGCCGACCGCGACTCCATGCTCTTTCGCCAACCGTACGGTGCGCGCGATCACCCGCGGATCTCCGCCGTGAAACCCGCAGGCGACGTTCGCGCTCGAGATCAGCGGAAAGAGCTCGTCGTCGTAGCCGATCTGAAACGCGCCGTAGCTCTCCCCCAAATCGCTGTTCAGGTCAATGCTCGTGTTCCCCATCGCGCCATCCTTTACCCGCCCCACCCGTCCTTCGATCGCCCGATTTCTTATGATTCTGCGCGCACCCCCTTGTCATACTGCGCGCTCCTCTCCCGTCATTCTGAGCGAAGTCGAAGAATCTGTCCCTCCCCACCACCATCTGCATGAAAGCCAGGAGCCTCGATGTCGCTCGGCATCACGGACGGAGAATTTGGCATGACAAGGTAGTCGATCGCTGATCTGCGAACGGATTCTAGCCCGGCTGGCATCGTAATGAAGGACAGCGGTGGCGATGTTCCTTGAGCCAAAGACAGCGGCGACGTCGCCGCCAGGTATTGGGCGGCGACGGGCAAGCTCAGCCAAGAGACCCGGGAATCAATTCCTCGGCGGGGTGCCGACCACGAATGATCTACCGCAATTACAGTATTCCCTCAAATCACATGAGGCCCTGGAACCTCGGAAATTATTACGCCCCGCTTAATCCTGGAATATAGCGAACAATGCGGGCCCGCAATCTCGGGCGCAATTGCTGCTCGCCATGTGGCGCCGGCGTCAGATCATCGATCCCGCGCGGGAGGTCATCCCGGGTGGCTTGCGCGGCTTGGTGTGCTTCTTGAGCCATTCGGGAAAATTCGAGCTGCTTCTGGCGAGCCGTTTGTTCCATCTGCGCGGCCGCGGACGAGGTTGCGAGTGCCATGACGGTCCCCTTTCAAGTTCCGGGTTCTCATCTCAGGCACAGGCTATTCCCCACCGCGGGGACCGCCATCAGGTGTTCTGCCTAATTCACGCGCAATCGACCGCTAGGCATTCCTACTTAGCCCACACCCGGTATCGACGGAGATTCGAAAACAACGCGACAGGGTTCGATAGGGTCGTCAACTAATCCACCGTACGCCTTGAACCACGGCGCCATAGACACCTACGTTGCGATAGGAACAGGCAAACATGTAGCGATTGATCCACTGCCAAGAAGGCCAGAATGAGACCGGCCGCGGCGGGTGATGCTGGGAACGCCATTTCATTGCTTGTCCTCGATCTCGAGTGGTACGGAATGCGTGGCTTAAATACTCAGCCAGTTGAGCCCTCCCTCTGTCAGACCACCTGCAGGCTGTGACTCCCAGACCCTACCCTATGCCCGCGGACGAGCCACCGCTTCGGTCAAACTGCCTAATTCGTGTTCCGGACACCTTTGAAGGGTTACCTAAGCTCAGCCCGCGGCCGGCTATTCGTATGCGGCCGCGCCGCGACGCCGGGCTGGAAGTGACCCAGAGGGTACCCCGCTAACACAACGAAGCCCTCGAAAAGGGGGCTGAGATGTGGTCGCGCTGGTAGATGAATTCGTAGGGGCATGTGGCGCACGCCCGCGAGGTGGCTACGGTTTGCTCTGACAAACCGGGTTGCGTGCGGACCTGGGCGTACGGCTGTACGCCCCTACGCAACGACAGCGTGCCGTCTTCATGCGCCGGTCTTGAGCAGGCTTCGTAGGTTCAGCGCTGGGCTTCAAGCCCCGGGCACGCGGCCAAACCGCGGAGGCTTCTCGGAGCCTCGTCTAGCGCACGAGGCGAGAGACGTCCCCTATGCACCACTCGCGCTCGCATTCTCACGAGAATTAGCCTAGACTAATTCTGAAAGTTTTCGTGGTGTCGCCGGGCCCGCGGGCCCGGCGATTCGCTGTGGGGAAGGAAGAGGCATGTCGGCCGTGAGGCTCCTGGTTTGATGGCGCGCTCACCGAACGATGCGCGAACATTGCAAGCGGCCTCCGAGGTACTCGAAGGGCGAGGGACCCGGCCCTGGTACGCACGCCTCTTGCCCTTCTTAGGGCCCGCCTTCATTGCCTGTGTCGCCTACGTCGACCCGGGCAACTTCGCCACCAATATTCAAGGCGGCGCCGAATTCGGCTATCTCCTCGTCTGGGTGATCGTCGCCTCGAACCTCATGGCGATGCTGATCCAATCGCTCTCGGCCAAGCTTGGCATCGCGACCGGGATGAATCTCGCGGAAACGTGCCGCGATCAGTTCCCGCGCAAAGTCGTCCTCGGCATGTGGGGCATTGCCGAATGCGTCGCCATGGCCACCGATCTGGCGGAGTTCCTCGGCGCGGCGCTCGGCTTCAACCTCCTCTTCAATATCCCGCTTTTTCCGGCCGCGATCCTGACCGCGATTTCGACCTTTTTCATTCTCGCCCTTCAGCGCTACGGCTTCCGCCCGTTGGAGGCGGTGATCACGGTCATGGTCGGGGTCATTGCCGTTTGCTACCTGCTGGAGATGATCTTTGCCAGCCCTGATTGGGGCGCGATCGGCGGCAGCTTTACCCCGCCCAAATTCTCAGGAACCGAAAGCGTGCTCCTCGCGACCGGTATCCTCGGCGCGACAGTGATGCCGCACGTGATCTACCTCCATTCCGCGCTCACCCAGGACCGCATCGTCACCCGCGATCCGATCCAACTCCGTCGCCTCTTCCGGTTTGAGGTCATCGACGTCGTGATTGCGATGGGCTTGGCTGGTCTGGTCAACGCCGCGATGCTGGTCATGGCCGCCTCGACCTTCTACGAAAAAGGGCTAACTGAGATCGCCTCGATTGAAGAAGCACACCAGACGCTCCAGCCGTTGCTCGGTTCCGCCGCCAGCACGATTTTTGCGATCTCCCTGCTCGCCTCCGGGCTCTCATCGTCGACGGTTGGTACACTTGCCGGACAGACGATCATGCAGGGCTTTGTCCGCCGCAGCATCCCGCTCTGGCTGCGCCGATTCCTGACGATGATCCCGGCGTTGGTCGTGATCGCGATCGGACTCGACCCCACCAGAACGCTTGTCATCAGCCAGGTCGTCTTGTCGTTCGGCATTCCCTTCGCCCTGATTCCGCTGGTCATGTTCACGCGGCAAAAGGATCTGATGGGAGTCTTGGTCAATCGTCGCCTGACGACCATCGTCGCCACTATCGTCGCCGCGGTCATCGTTGCCCTAAATATCTTTCTGCTTTATCAGACATTTACCGACTAGGCGATCGGAGGCAGCGTGATGAACGATAAGGCCGCGCGAGTGCCAATCGTCAGCCAAGTCGTCACCCTCAATTCCATCCTCGTCCCGCTCGATGGGTCTCGCCTGGCCGAAGCCGCGACCAGTCCGGCGCTCGCCCTCGCCCAGCGATCGGGAGCGCGCGTCACGCTCATCCATGTGCTCGAACATGAAGCGCCGGAGAAGATCCACGGCGAACCGCATCTTTCCAATCAGGCCGATGCGCAGAAGTATCTGGACCACATTAGCGAGCGATTCACCGCCTCCGGGGTTCCAGTGGAAACCCACGTCCATGAGAACCCCGAGCGCGACGTCAGCGGCAGTATCGTCGCCCACGCCGCCGAGCTGAACGCTGATCTGGTCGTCCTCGCCGCGCACGGCTCGGGCGGCATTCGCGGGTTCTTGTTCGGGCGCGTCGCGGACCAGGTGCTGCGCCGCGGTTCTCGTCCCGTGCTGCTGGTGCAAGTTGGCGAAACCGCCGGCCCGGCGGTCGATTTCTCGTGTGCCACCATTGCGGTGCTGTTGAACGGTTCCGCGGAAGCGGAGAACGTGCTTCCGATCGCCGTGCCGGTCGCCCGCGCCTTTGGCGCCGCGATCCATCTCATCGCTGCCGTTCCCACCATGAGCACGCTGACCAGTGACCGCTCGCCTAGCGCAACGCTGATGCCGAGCACGGCCAGGGCGGTGCTCGATCTCGAAAATGACAACCTGAACAGCTATCTCTTCCGCGTTGCCCAGGAACTACGGCAAGAGGGATTCGCAGTCACGCTCGCGGTCGTCCGCGGCGACCCGGCCGCCGCCACCGTCGACGAGGCCAAGCGCGTCCACGCCGACCTCCTTGCCTTCGCCTCCCACGGCCGCACCGGCCTCAGCGGGATCTGGTCCGGCAGCATCGGCGCCAGAGTTCTGACCCGATTCACGCGCCCGCTCCTCATCGCCCGCTTGCCGGAGTAATGGCGAGAGCTGAGGACTTCCGTTGGGCAACCGCGTCGTCGTGACCGTGACGCCCAAACCGCGTGATGGTAAAAAGCAAGGATCAAGTGCGTTGGCGAGGATGCGTATTGGTGGACTCCGTATGACAGATGCTGACTCGATGACAACGACGATGGCAACGGTCGATGAATACCTCGCCTCGTTTCCAGCGGTCGAGCGCGCCGCGCTTGAAAACCTCCGCCAGATAATCAAATCAGCGGCGCCGGATGCGACCGAGGGCATCGGTTATGGAATGCCGGACTTCAAATACAAGGGGAAGCGTCTCATCAGCTTTGGCGCGTGGAAGCATCACGGCGCAATCTACGGCATGAACGCGCAGATTGCTGAGGAGTATCAGGGTCTCTCCAACTCATTTGACGTTTCTGGAGGAACCATTCGCTTCGCCGCCAACGAGCCACTTCCGCCAGAGCTCGTGCAGAAACTCGTTCAGGCGCGAATCGACGCGATTGAAGCGACGGTAGAGAAGAAGTAGTTCGTTTTGCACGACTCCTCGCCCTTCCTTCCCGCCGTCACTGCCGCCCAGATGGCCGAGGTCGACCGCATCACGGTCGACGAGCTCGGTTTCAATGTGCTCCAGATCATGGAGACCGCGGGTCGCGCGGTCGCCTTGTTTGCACGGCAAATGCTCGGCGGCGATCCGGGCGGCAAGCGTATCGTCTTTCTCTGCGGGACCGGGGGCAACGGCGGCGACGGCATGGTTGCGGCTCGCCACCTCGCGAATTGGGGCGCGGAGGTCGAAATCATCCTCAGCAACCGTCCGGAGCGCGGAGCGGCTCGTCACCAGTTGACGGTGCTCGAACGGCTCGGCCTGCTGGTTCGTGAGTCGGGTTCGGCTGATTTGCTGCCGCGCGCCGATCTCATCGTCGACGCACTCCTTGGGTTCAGCCTCTCCGGTGCCCCGCGTGGTGAAGCAGCGCGGCTGATTGAGCGCGCCAATAGTCTTGGTGCGCCGATCCTTGCGGTCGATCTGCCGTCGGGTATGGAGGCGACCATTGGTGACTGGTTCGATCCGTGTATCCGTGGGACCGCCACGCTGACACTTGGCTTGCCGAAGACCGGTTTTGCCGCCCCAAGTGCCCGTATAGTGACAGGTAGAGTCGTCGTCGCCGATATCGGCATCCCGCTGGAGGCATTTCGACGCGTAGGCATCGAAATTGCGCCGTGGTTCGCGGCCGAACCTGCGATATCTATGGAAATCTAGGCAGGCTTTGCGCAAAACGACGTATTTCGGCCTCTAACTCTTGACCGTCACGCACAAGAGGCGCTACACACTTGTCATACGGGGGATTGTGGGGCGATTCCCTACCCACTGGCGGTCAAGATTGGCAGATGGCGACCGCGCAAATGGTCGCGCTTGCAGGCGGGTATGGGGAGCGCGGCTACAAACAACCCGTTCGGGGCGTTACAAACCGCCTCGTTGACATCGGACGGCCCGCGGAGCAGCGGGTTTGTACGTCGCACAATGCATATGGGGAGGTTTGGGATGGCTGAGGCCTATTGCGTCAAATGCCGTGAGAAGCGCGAAATCAAGGACCCGAAAGAAGTGACCATGAAAAATGGGCGCAATGCCATCGAAGGCACCTGCCCGGTCTGCGGCACCAAAGTGGTGCGCATGGTGGCGAGCAAGAAGTAACTCCCCCCACACGACCCGCGAGATTTCCGGCCACCGCCTAAGCAGGCGGTGGCCGGTTTGGCGGCTGCAGAGATTCACCAGGTAAAAACATCCCTCCGTTGGAACTCGCCCTTTCCGGCTCACATGAGAAATCATCTCCGAGGCTGAGCACGAGGTCGTCATTTGCGCGCCTCGTGCTGAACCGCGGAACAGTTTTCTCATGTGAGCCGGGGAAGGGCCGTCTCTAACCTAGTGTGGCTCTCACCGTTTCGGTGGCCGAAACCCCGCGGCCTCAGCCGCTTCTTCCGTTGCGAAACAGATATTCGGGATCGTGAGGTTGTAGGATGCACTGCCTGGGAGATGGTAAATCAGCGAGGTGGCGTTGCCTTTGATCGGATAGTCCGGTGGACACTCATCCGAGCCGGCGGCAGGCAACCACTGATCGGCCTCAATCGAACTTGTCGCTCCGCCAGCCTCACGCGGAGCAGCGGCCGGTTCGGAAGCAAGCGGCTCTTCCGCGGAACCTCGGTCCGCTTTGGCGCGGGCGGCCACCTGTTTCGCCTGCTCCCGCAGCGCGTTGGATTGCGCAACCAGCACGCCGAGCGCGAAGCCGGCGACCAGCGCCGCCAGCACCTGCAAGCCACGCCATTGCGTGGTGACGAGGGTATTGCCTTGACGTTTGCGGGCCATCGGTCTCTCCGGGAATGTCGCTCCTCATCGACCGGATGGAACAGGAGTGAACCACGGGATGCCAGCAATCTCGCGATTCGTTCGGTGGCAATAAGTGTGCCGCAACAACCGCCAGCGGTTGACTGCTAGCGCATGGACTCTCCGAGCAGGGTTGCGAGAAGGGAGATCGCGGTCTCGGTGCTGCGGCCGCTCGGATCCAGCGTGGGGTTGAGTTCGACCCAGTCAACCGACCGGATTGGCCCGTTCCACACTCGCACGCGGCGCATGACCTCGGACGCTTCGCGGTAGGTCAAGCCGCCGACGATGGGTGTGCCCGTGCCCGGCATAATCTGAGGATCGAGCACGTCGAGATCGAATGACATATGCACCGCGGCGACGCCTTGCAAGGTTAAGTACGTGAGCGCCCGAGCCACGCCTACCCCGATCCCGATGTCGTGCCATTCCTCCATTGTCAGCATCCAAATGCCCCGCTCCGCGATCTCCGCGCGCTCAGCAGGGTCAAGGTCACGCACGCCGAGCAGGCACGTCGCGCCATCGCTCACCGCTGGCACGGACTTGGCGAGATGAGTCAGTTGCGGGGGGCCATCGCCGAGCGCTGACGCCAGCGACATTCCATGCACGTGCCCGGTCGGGCTGGTCGACGGCGTGTTCATGTCGGCGTGGCTATCGAACCAGAGGAGGCCAAGTTGCCCGCTGGCGGCTGACGCGCCCGCGATCGATCCCGCCGCCAGCGCGTGGTCCCCGCCGAGCACCACCGCAAGCTCGTCGCGGACAATGGCGCCCGCGACCTCGTCGGCGACGTCTTGGCATGCCGTCGCAATTTCGTCCAGAAAGGCCATCGACCGCTGGTCGAGCAACGTGTCAGCGATCGCGGGCTCAAGCGTCGGGACGGTGATCGTTTGGAGCGTTCGTTTCGCCCGCTCCCCGTCCTTACGACGCTCCCAGCGTGCGCGCAGACCAGCTTCGAGTGCATGGGCCCCGAGATCGACGCCCCGCCGCTCGGCGCCAAGCCACAGCGGCACCATGATTGGACGGATTGGATGGGCGCACAGGCGATTTTGTGTGGCCGGTGCGGTCACGTGGCCGGTCGCGATCAGTCTGTCTGTCACTGGCGCAAACCCCCGCCCCTCTGCGAGCACGTTGCCGGGCATTGCGGTGTGCGCCGGTCTCTCGATTGCGGGCAAGACCGTCATTCCGAGCTTGTCGAGGAATCTTCTCGAAGAACGTTCTCTGGGAGAACTAGATTCTTCGACTTCGCTCAGGTTGACGGTCACATCTCATTCGGCGCGTCGACGGCGAGCAACGCGAGACTGTTCGCCAGCGCTTGTTTGCTCGCCGCGACCAGGGCCAGGCGTGCAGTTCGCGTCGGTTCCGGCGAATGCAATACCGGGCACGCATGGTAGAAGTCGTTGAACCGCTTGGCAAGCTCGTAGACAAATGACGCGACGAGGAGCGGTCTGTATTCCTCAGCCGCGCGCTGAATCTCGTCCGGCAGGGCCGAAATTTGCTGCAGCAGGCCCAACTCCTCCGGTTGCAGCTCGCCGAAATCGAGATCATGGACGCGGGTCGCGAGATCGTTCGCGTCGACCTTGCCATGTTCGAGGATGCGGCAGGCGCGAGCGTGGGCGTACTGGATGTACGGCGCGGAGTGCCCATCGAACGAAAGCGCTTCCTCGAGATCGAAGATGACGACCTTGTTATTGTCGCGGGCCAGCATCGCATACTTCAGCGAGCCGAGTGCAACCTGCCGCGCGACCTCCTCCCGCTTCTCGGCGGTCAGCTCCGGGTTCTTCTCGTCGATGATTTCTCGCGCCCGCGCGAGCACCTTATCCCGCACGTCCTCGTAGACAGGCACGTTGCCTTTGCGCGAGGAAATCACCCCTTCCGGCAAGGCAACGATCTCATAACCCAGGTGGTGCGACTTCGCGGCCTGCTCGAATCCCCAAAGCTCCAGGATCTTGAAAACTTGGTCGAAATAGAGCGACTGGCGGACGTCGACGACCCAAATCGCGCGGTCGACATGGTACTGCTCGAACTTGGTTCGGGTCAGCGCCAGGTCCTTCGTCGCGTAGAGCGAGGTGCCGTCTGAGCGCAGAATCGGCAGCGTTCGGTAAGTGTCCTGCTCCAATCCGAGCTTTTCGTCGATCTTGACCACCGGCAGACCGTCACTGATCTCGGCAATACCCTTCTCGAGCAGCTCGCGCACCATCGCTTTGCCCGGTTCTTCCTGATCGCTTTCGAAGAACCAGTAGTCGAACTTGGCGCCGATCTCATCGAAGATGCGCCGGAAATCGGCCATGCTCCACTCGCGCGTCTCTTGCCAGAGCGCGACGAGGGCGGAATCTTGCTGTTCCCAGCGTTGGAACGTCTCCTTGACCTCCGCCTGCCAGCGCGGGACATCGAGCCACCAACCGATGTGGGGATTGAGCTCCTCCCAGCGGGCGAGCCGTTCCTCCGGCGTCATCGTCGGCTCCGCCATCCCTTCGATCGGCACAACGGGGCGTTCGTTGCTCGCTTCCTCACGGAGCTGATCGCCGACGATCGGCCAGAACTTGGCGATCACATCCTGTTCGCGGAGCTGATCGTCCTTGATCTCCTGGGCGTGGGTAAACCGGCCGAGGAGGTAGGCAATGTCCTCGCCCTCGGTGTTCTTGCGCCACAGGTATTTCAGCAACCGGTCGATCGCGGTGACGAACGCGCCATCTTCCGTCGCCAGCATGTGCAGGAACTCGATAACGTCTTTGCGATAGTTCAGGCGCGCGTCCGATTCGGCGTAGATTTCGCCGAGCCAGCGACCGCGCTGAGCGAGATCGGCCGGCTCCTCGCCCAGGTGAAATTGTTCGTAACACCAGAGGCATTTGATCACGTGCATCCCGATATCGCCGATGTAGGTGGCGTCGAGAACTTCATAACCGGCCGCTTCGAGGACGTGACTCACCGAGATGCCAAGGGCACTGTTACGCAGGTGGCCGATGTGGAAGACCTTGTGGGTGTTCGGCTGCGAATGCTCGACCATGACGCGTTCGTGCTTGGCCGCGCCCCGGCCATACGCGTCAGCCTGGTTGAGCACTTCGCCGATCAAGCGCGCAGCGACCGCGTTCGCGTCGAAGTAGACGTTGATGTACCCGTTGACCGCCTCGACGTTCGCGATTCCAGGTTGCGTGCGCACGCGTTGCGCGACCTGTTCAGCCAGCGCTTGGGCCTTGCCGCGACCGTTTTCGCCCGCCTTCTGCTTGGCCTCTTTCTTGGAGAGTCCTTGCAGGGCGCCAGTCTGTTCGAGTTCGCGCATCGCCACTTCGCTGGCGAGTGCATGGCAAACAGACGAGGCAACGCCCCATGTTCCGGCGAACGGAACCGGTCGCAAATCACGTACGCGGGTGGAAAAACCAAGATCGCTGAGCGCGGACTCGATGGCTGCGACGGCCGCCTGCTGCTCCTGGGCGATGATGCCGGTGGCCGCGACCGTTGCCGGCGGGTTGCTCGTAAGTACCTCGCTGCTCATGCAATCCTCAGTCGTGTCTGTGTTTTTCGCGCGACTCTCTGTCGCTTCGCACCATTCACAAGATAACCGGTCGGTCGTCGTAGGGGCGCGCGTGAACCCCCTTGGCCAGTGTTAATCACCAATTTCAGCCGGAGGGCGCACACGCCGTGCGCCCCGAGAGGTGATTGCGTTGTGCGTTAGGTCCGGGAACCTAATCCGGCGGTTCGTCCTGCTCGATGTCCATCATCGGACGCATGAGCCAACCGACGCCGCCAAAGAGCAATACCAGGCCCACGATCACGGCAATGAGCTGTTTGAAGCCAAAACCTTCACCGCCGCCGCTGACGCCGAGGCGGTCGGCAAAGAGCGAAACGATCACCAAAGCGACGCCGACAACGACGAGCGCCAGTGCCAGGGCCCGGAATTGCGGTGCGCCGGAAGGACGAGACATCACTGCGGAGGCTCCACCATCGCTGGCCTACGGTGGGAATCTCCATCGCTCCGCGCTCAGGCGTCGGAAACGCCTAATCCCTCGCGAAGTGTTGAACCGACCAGCACTGTCCGGCCGCCGAAACCCCACCTTGCATGGGCCGAATTATATCACGCGCGCCTCGCGCGAGGCCCCATTTTGTGTCGTGAAGTCACGCGTTTTTGGGCAGGGAAATTGCTCTTGCCGGGAGCAGAGGAGTTTCCTTGCCCGGCGCGATCGGGTCAGCAGACCGGGTACCCATTGCATGTGGGACCAGCGAGTACGGGAAAGAGCATGAACGAGGCACGATCCCGGAAGGTTCGTTCTCGTGCCCAGCGGACTCCCCGGGCAAGGGCGAGGAGTTCGGGCGAGGAACCGTAGGAGTTCTTGGCTGACAGGTGTATTTGTGCCGTCATGCCCCATTCTGTGCGTACCATCTTGACCGCACTGACCCCCTTCGGGCTATGATGCCCGGCGTCAACGTCGTCGCCGGCGAGTGCGGATGCAGGCGAGCGTCATTTCGTGGGTTGTTCTATTCTTAGCCACAGACCGATGAGGAGAATCCGGGCCGCGCCCATGGCGCCCCAGGCATTCGTGGCCACCACTGCAAAACCAGGAACCAACCAAGAACCTGGGTTCGTGGCGGTAGCGACGCTTGGCAGGGATCACCTCTCGACGGAGCGGCGGGGTAGCAGGTGACGGTTTGGCAAGGGTGCGGGGAGGCGTGATGGAACCGCGGGCTCGGGGCAGGCGATCGTTTACCTATCGACTGGCCACCCTCGTTGGCATTGCGCTGGTCGCGGTGTTTGCCCTCGCCGCGTGTGGAGACGCGAACTCGCCCTATTCCACGATTAGCCCGCGCACCAGTGAAGCCAACGACATCCAATTCCTCTACAAAGTGCTCTTCTACATGGCCTTGGTCGTTTTCGTCGGCGTGCAGGCGGCCATCGTCTACACCGTGCTTCGCTTCCGCCGAAGATCAGACGAGGACGAGCGGCCGGAGCAAATCCACGGCAATAAGACGCTCGAAATCGTGTGGACCATCATCCCAGCCGTTGTCTTGCTCGTGATCTTTATCCCGACCGTGCGCACGTTGTACGACCGCCAGAACGAAGTGGAGGCCGGCGGCGATCTCACCGTCGAGGTCTACGGCAAGCAATGGTGGTGGGAGATTCATTACACCGACCCGAGCAACGTGGCGAACGTCATCACTGCCAACGAAGTCCACGTTCCCGCCGGCAAGCGGGTTCTCTTCAAGTTGTATTCGAACAACGTGATCCACTCCTTTTGGGTGCCGCAACTCTCCGGCAAAATGGACGTCATACCCGGGCATGTCAATGAGCTGACCATCACGACCACCGACCCCGGCGTCTATTACGGTGAGTGCGCCGAATTCTGCGGCGACGCCCACGCCTGGATGCGTTTTCAGGTCATCGTCGAACCGGAGGATCAATTCAACAACTGGATCGCCGCCTGGAACGCGGGCCCGACGAAACGCTCCGGCGATATCGCCGCAGGTGGCGACGTGTCGAAGGTTCCGCCTTCGTTCGGCATCTGCCTGGCCTGCCACCGCGTCAACGGCACGAATGCCAGCGTCGCCCCCATTGGATTGGACGAAACCGAGCCGTCTGGTAGCGAACTCGGAACTGCTCAGACCGCCGGTCCGAACCTAACCCTCTTCGGTTGCCGCTCAACCATCGCCGCGGGCATCCTTCCGAACACGCCTGAAAACCTCGCGAAGTGGCTCCACGATCCAGGCGCGATTAAGGAGGGCACCTACATGGCAAGTCAGATTAAGCCAGGGGTGCTGAAGCCAGAGCAGATCAACCAGCTCGTGGATTACCTCGAAAGTCTGACGCCGGAAGGCGGATGCCCGCCGATTACCGGCGAGAACGCGGACTTGGAGACACGACCCAACCTCGCATCCGGCCAGCCGGGAACGCCCGCGGCGAGCCCGGCCGCGTCCCTGTTTACGGCGTCGCCTACAGCGCAAGCGAACGCTGGCGCCTCACCGGCGGCGGCCTCGGGCGGGCAGACGGCGGAAATCGGGATGAACGACATTTACTTCAACCCGAACGTGATCACCATCCCGGCCGACACTCCGGTTCCCATCACGATCACCAACCACGGCGCGACTTTGCACAACTTCTCGGTTACAGACCACAAAAACCCGAACGTCAAGAACCTGAACATTTCAGTGGATGTCAATCCGGGAGCGTCGACGACGGTCACGGTCAACGCCCCTGCCGGAACGTATTACTTCTATTGCGATGTTCCCGGTCACGAAGGGGCTGGGATGTTTGGCTACCTCGAGGTCCAGGCCGGAGCGGCAATCAGTACTGCTGAAAAGACGGTCACGCCACCGCCCGGTTCATGATCAGCAGGGCGCCGTTCAGAAGTTGGGGAAAGCAGGAGTAAACCATGGCATCGATCGCTCAGCCACAAACGATAACCCGTCCGGGCATCAAGCCAGAGACCGGTATCTGGAGCTGGCTCACGACGGTTGACCACAAGCGCATCGGCGTGCTTTACGGCACGTCCGCGCTGTTCCTCTTTCTCATGGGCGGGCTCGAAGCGATGGTGATTCGCGCCCAACTGATCAAACCGAACAACGACATCGTCAGCGCCGCCCGCTACAATGAACTGTTCACCATGCACGGCACGACGATGATCTTCCTTGCCGTGATGCCGCTTAGCTCTGCCTTCTTCAACTTCGTCGTCCCGCTCCAGATCGGCGCCCGCGACGTCGCCTTCCCCCGCCTCAACGCTTTTAGTTACTGGACCTTCCTCGCCGGCGCGATCATCCTCAACATGAGCTGGTTCTTTAACACTGTCCCCAACCAGGGTTGGTACGGCTACGCGCCGCTGACCGATCTCGGCTGGAATCCCGCCCGCAACGTCGATTTCTGGCTGCTCGGACTCCAGGTGCTCGGCGTCGCGTCAATGGCCGCGTCCTTCAACTTCATCGTCACGATCATCAACATGCGGGCGCCCGGAATGACGATGATGCGCATGCCCGTCTTCTGCTGGGCAACGCTGATCACCTCGATTCTGATCGTCCTCGCCTTCCCGGCGATTACCGTCGCCCTGATTCTGCTCGCCTTCGACCGTTTCGCCGGCACCGGCTTCTACGCGTTCGCCGCCGGGGGCGACCCGCTCCTCTGGCAGCACCTCTTCTGGGTTTTTGGTCACCCCGAGGTCTATATCCTGATTCTCCCGGCCTTTGGTATCGTTTCTGAGATCATCCCCGTCTTCTCGCGGAAACCGCTCTTCGGCTACGCAGTGATGGTCTACGCGATCTGCGCAATCGCCTTCCTTGGGTTCGGTGTGTGGGTGCACCACATGTTCACCACCGGTCTCGGCCCAACCGCGAACTCGATCTTCGCCGGCAGCACGATGCTGATCGCGATTCCCACCGGAGTGAAAATCTTCAACTGGATGGGGACGATGTTTAAGGGCTCTCTAAGCTTCACGACGCCGATGCTCTTTGCCATCGGGCTCGTTTCCCAGTTCACGATCGGCGGCATCTCCGGCGTCATGCACGCCGCGGTCCCGGTCGATACCCAGCACAACGACAGCTATTTCGTCGTCGCCCACTTCCACTACGTGCTCTTCGGCGGCAGCATCTTCGCCGTCTTCGCCGGCATCTATTACTGGTTCCCGAAGATCACCGGCAAGATGATGGACGACCGGCTTGGGCGGATTAATTTCTGGTGCACCTTTGTCGGCTTCAACGCCACATTCTTCCCCATGCACTTCCTCGGCCTCGCCGGCATGCCTCGCCGCTACTACACCTATGGTGAGAACAGCGGGTGGGACTTCTGGAACATGGTGGTCTCAATTGGCGCGTTCTTCCTCGGATTCTCCGTGCTGCTCTTCGTCATCAACCTGGTGCGAAGCTTTCGCAGTGGCGTGCCCGCGGGCGACAACCCTTGGGACGCGCCGACGCTCGAATGGTCGATCCCATCGCCGCCGCCCGTCTACAACTTCCGGGAAATTCCGCACGTTACCGCTCGCGACCAGCTCTGGGCCGACAAATACGGGGCCCACCTAGGGCACGAAGAGGAAACGAAGGTTGAAGCGCGGATCGCGGGCGTGAAGATCGGCGAAGTCGGTGTGCCGGACGAAGCCCCGGGGGAGCAAGCAGCGCGGCGAGACCCACAAGCGCACGGCGGCGGGCACAGCAACCCTGGCGAGCAGGGCGACGACGTCCACATTCACATGCCGAATCCGTCGTACTACCCGCTGATCGCGTCCGCCGGCTTGTTCATCGCCGCGTGCGGACTGCTGTTCAGCAATCCGAAGATCACGATCGGTCTGCTGCACTTGCCGAGCCTGTGCGCGGCGGGGCTGTTCGTACTCGCGCTGGGCGTCTACGGCTGGTGCTTCGAGCCGGCTGGATAGCCGGCTCACAGAAAACGTAACGAGGGAGAGGCGCTTTGAGCGCAGCAGTACGGAGTACTCGGCGATGATGGAACACGTGGACATACGACGAGGGCTGCCGGTTGGTTCCCGCCGCTGGCCCCGAAGGGGGTGGCACGTTGGCTGATGCGGTCGCAACCGTCGCCCCGGCGCACGGGGCTGGCGCTGGAGTTGAACATGGTGGAGCGGAACACCCGCCCACCAGCACCGGACTCGATCACCGAAAACTGCTGATGTGGGCGTTCCTCGCCTCCGACTGCATGTTTTTCGGCTCGCTGATCGCTACCTACATGATCTACCGTGGCCGCGCCGAAGAACTCGTCCAGGCCGGTCAGGGCAAGGGCCCGTTGCCCCACGAAATCCTCGACATCCCCTATACCTCGGTCAGCGCCTTCGTCCTCCTGATGAGCAGCTTGACGATGGTCTTGGCGCTCGCCGGCATCCAAAAGGGCGACCACCGGTCGTTCCGCGTCTGGATCCTTGCCACCGCCATCCTCGGCTCGATTTTCCTCGGCGGCCAGTTCTTCGAATTCACGAGCTTCCACCACGAGGGACTTGGTCTTACCACCAACATGTTCGGCACGACCTTCTTTACACTGACCGGTTTCCATGGTGCTCACGTCACGATCGGCGTCATCTGGCTGCTCTCGATTTTCATCGTCTCCCTGCGCGGCGGTGTTTCACCGGAGCAAGCACTCAACGTCGAAATCGCCGGACTTTATTGGCACTTCGTCGATATCGTCTGGATCATCATCTTCACGCTCGTCTACCTCATCCCGTACAAGGACGTGAGCTCAACGACGGAACAAGCCGGCCATGTGCTTCGCTTGATCGGCGTCGGATAATTGGGCGGCAGCAGATCGGCATAGGCCGTATCGGGCCCGAGCGGAGGCAGCTATGGCGCAGAGCGCGATCGTGGAAGAGGGAACTGTCCACGAGCATGCACATCCAGGCGAGCTGACCTACATCAAGGTCGCGGTCATCCTGGCGATCATTACGATGGTCGAAGTTGCCATTTGGTACATCGACTGGATGCAGGAACACCACTTCCTCGTGCCGTCCCTGCTCATCCTCTCCGGGATCAAGTTCACGGCGGTCGTGGGCTACTTCATGCACCTCAAGTTCGACGATCGCCGGTTCACGTATCTGTTCGGCTCGGGCCTAGCCGTCGCTGCATCGATCATCTTGGCGATCATGGCGCTGTTCCACTGGCACGGCATCGAGTACGTGACGAAGCTGCTGTAGTCAGACGACGTCGAGGGATACTCATCCATGCCGCACGTTCCAATTCCAGTGCTTCATGGCGGAAGTTACCCACACGGCCCGCTCCACAGCGCCTGGTCGTTCGATCCATCCGTCGTCCTCGGCGTGTTCGGACTCATCGCCGCCTACATCGCCTGGACCGGCCCGCTCAACCGGCGCAGACCGGGAATCGAAGGCCGGCCTGTCAGCGCCGGCCAAACCACCGCCTTTGTGGCCGGTTCCCTGGCGCTGCTTTTGGCGCTCAGCCCGCCGCTTGACGACTGGGCGGACAGTTATCTCCTCAGCGTCCACATGTTCCAGCACCTCATTTTGCTGATCGTCGTCGCTCCGCTCTGGTTGATCGGCACGCCGGGATGGGTGCTCCGCCCCCTGACGACCCGGCCGACAACTGACGCCATCGGTCGCGCGGTCACCCGCCCCGTTCCCGCCTTCGTGATCTCCAACGCCATCATCGTGATCTGGCACATGCCGTCGACCTTCGACGCGGCGCTTAATGCAGAGCCGGTCCACGTCGTTCAGCACCTCTGCTTTCTCGCCGCTGGCGTACTCATGTGGTGGCCAGTGCTCAGTCCCCTTCCCGAATGGCCGCGGCTGGCGCCGCTGCTCCAGTGCCTCTACCTCTTCCTGCAGACGATCCCGAGTGGCGCTATTGGGGCATTTATTACCCTCGCCTCTCCCGGCGTGTACGACGCCTATGTGGGTGCGCCGCGCCTCTGGGGCATCAGTCTCGATGTCGATCAGCAGATCGCCGGTGTCATGATGTGGGTCATCGAAAACGCGATCTACCTGAGCATCATCACTATCATCTTCTTCAAATGGGCTGGACGCGAGGAGCAAGCGGCGCGTGGCGAAGATCCTAACGCTGCAAAACGCCTGTCGACTGCACATCAATGAACGTCGGCACGCATACTGCCCTGGACACAGAGGGCTATACTCAGCGGTACGCCGGATTCAACCAAGACCGAAACGGCCACTCACCTTTTTCCCGCCGTACCCACCACGACACGCACCAGCAAGTGGAGACCGGCCATGGCTGGCAATCAGATTTCTTCACCCGACAGAAGAAGCGATCAGAAGACAGCCGAGCAGAAGCAAAAGGACGACGAACACGTCACTGTCTGGACGTTCCTCTGGGTCCTCCTCGCCTTCAAAATCGCGACCGTCGTCGCCATCATCTGGGCATCCCGCTCCTGGGAAGCGGGAGCGCTCGTTACCGCAACCACCTGGCCCTTTCTCATCATCCCGGCCGTTGCCCTCGCCGGACCCGTGCTCTACCGGGTCCGAGTGCGCCGCGTGCGGGCGCGGCGGACACAATTGATGCGTTCGGAATGGATGCTCGACTAACGGATTGATCCATCGCTCGCGGGCGGGATCGCGCTTGCTGATTTATCCCGTTCCGCCTACGATGCAGGCACTCGGATTGGTTGCGTTGGGGGATTAAACGGTGGCGCAAAAGTTTGAGCAGAATTTCATCCGTCCGGCGGTTGTTCCGCTCGTTGCGGCAGGGCTAGCGGCGCTGTTCATCGTCACGATCGGCAAGACGCTGCTGCATCTTTATGAAAAGGGCAAACCGGAGCTCGAGCGCCAGGAGCTCCTCTTCGGCGTTGGTCTCGCGCTCGCTGTGCTCGGCATCGGCGCGTTCGTCGTCAGCCGTCCCCGCAGCGGCGGTAAGCTCGATCAGCCGGTCGCGCTTGGGCATCGCGCCATGTTCGAACCACCGCTGCCTCCAGTCGACGTCCTTGCCCGCAACGGCCCGCTTGGAACTGTCGCCGACATCAAACCGGGGGACGCGCTCTATGCACAAAGCGGCCAACTTGCCAAGGTCATCGGAGTGCTTCCCGGTGGCGAAGAATGGGGTCAGCGCTACAAGGGCTACATCTACGCCGAAGGGGTGTTCGGCGCGACCGACGAATTGTGGATCCCGGTCGAAGCCGTCGTTGAGGTTTATCCCGAAACCCACTCGGCCTTCCTCGCCATCAAGGGCGACGAAACCGAAACCTATGGCTGGAACCGTCCCCCTGCCGCCTTCGTCCGCACCCCCCGCGCCCCCGAACCGCCGAAGGCGTTGTGAGGGCGAGAGCGAAGGAACCTGGCGATCCATCTCCCCGAGGTTTCAACCCAGGGCTCATCCGACGGAAGCCCCTCCGGTGCTGAACTAGGCTGGTATCGTTATCTCAGCGACCCATTGTTAGCCCGGGAGGGGCTTTCTCTTATGCGCGCCAGGTTTCGAACCTGGCGTTTCGCGCGTTCCTGAGGAAAGGGATCGCATCGTGACGACCGGCAAAGAGCTCCGAGCGCTTAATCTCGAAAGTCTGATCGCGGAGTTCGAGCAGGACGCCGACAACGACGCATGGAGAGACTTCAGCATCGAGCAAGCCGCCTGTGCGCTTGCCGAGCGCGGTGAAGAAGGAATCCAGTATCTTGTCGATCACTACTCGAACGCTGACGCCGCCCATGCACAGGCGGCGCTCACCGGCTTGACATTCGCTGAACCGCCGCTAGAGGATATCGCCGATGTCTTGACAAGCGCACTCGACGATCCCAGGGAGCAAGTCGTCGAGTCAGCAATCCAGGGCCTTAGCGCTCTTCGAATTCGCGAGCCGGTGGATCGGATTGCGTCATATCAAACGCACAACGAGGAAATGCTACGCGCAGCTTGCTTTGAATACTTCGCTTGGGTCTTCCCTCCGCGAGCAATCGCCGCACTCGATGCAGCTTTGGCAGACGAAAGTTGGCGAGTGAGGGCAATTTCATTAATGGCAGTCAACTTCTCAGAGGAGAAAGTATTAATCAATGCAGGAATATTGCGGGCGTGGTGGTACCTCGATGACGCACAGAGTTCCGTTCGCGCTGATGCGAACTGGTTGCTATGGAACCACTACTGGAAAGGCAAAACGAACTCTAAGCGGGTAAAAGCAGGCCGAAAGCATCCCGACCCAAGGATTCGTGCGAGCGCCATTCGTACGAGTCTCGAACTTCGCGCACGTCGTGCTCCTAAAATCTTGCCTAAGGCATTCGCGGATTCGTCCCGAATCGTGATCATTAATGCGCTCGACGTCATGCAAGAGATTTACTCCACCGTGCGTCACGAGGAGTTGCCCGCGCTTCCGGATATGACCCCATGGCTTACTAACGACGATCCCGTAATCCGAGCAGCCGCCGAAGAGGCAGCTGAAGCGAAAGCAATGGACGAGGAGTTCCACGCCAGGCGTTTGGCCGAGACTGAAGACGACGGCAATTGATTTGTCGGGGCGGCTCGCGTTCACGAGTCGGCTCAAGCCGACTTCCGTTGTTTAGCCCGGGAATGAATACCCGGGCGAGGTCCGCGACATCGACCGTTCCGTCTGTCGCTACGCGGCACCCATGCGATCATATAAGCATGACTGATCCAACCGTCGAGGCAACCGCATCGACCACGATCCGCACCGTCATCGCGACGCGCTACGTTACGCCGTTGCGCGAGGGTGGATCGCTGCCGGCGATTGTCGAAGCGGACGATGATGGGTTGTATGTGCTCAAGTTTCGCGGGGCGGGGCAAGGGCCGAAGGCGCTGATCGCGGAGTTGGTCGCCGGGGAAATCGGGCGGACGCTTGGCTTGCCGGTGCCGGAGATCGTCTTTGTCGAGGTCGATCCGATGCTGGGCCGGGCAGAGCCCGATCCGGAAATTCAGGACTTGCTGGAGCGGAGCGTCGGACTGAATCTCGCGCTCGATTTTCTCCCCGGCTCGGTGATGATGTCACCCGCCACGTCTACTCCGGATGCCGAACTTGCCTCGCAGATTGTTTGGTTCGACGCCTACGTGACCAATGTCGACCGCACGCCGCAGAATCCGAATCTCCTCGTCTGGCACAAGCGCCTCTGGTTGATCGACCACGGCGCGTCACTCTATTTCCACCATGCCTGGGAGAATCCGGCGCAACAGAGCAGATCGGCGTTCCCGATGATCCGGAATCATGTCTTGCTCCCGTTTGCGACCGAAATTGCCGCCGTCGATGCCCACATGCGTGCGAAACTCATACCTGAATTGCTGGCGGCAATCGTTGAAACCATCCCTGACGATTGGCTTGGCGATCACCTTGAATTCTTGACGCTGGACGAGCATCGCGCCGCTTACGTGAGCTATCTCACCGACCGCCTGGCCGCGGCTGACAACTTCGTGCAGGAGGCTGTGCGTGCCCGCGCCGCCGTCGCGTGACAGCTTTGAATACGCCCTCATCCGGGTCGTCCCGCGGGTCGAACGCGGCGAATGCCTGAACGCCGGCGTCGTTCTCTTCTGCCGTCCCCAACGCTTTCTCGACGCCCGCATCGACCTCGACGAAGCCCGCCTCAAAGCCCTCGTTCCCGACCTCCCCGTCGACGAACTCGAAGCCATCCGCGAACAACTCGCCCTCATCCCCCGCATCGCCGCCGGCGATCCCACCGCCGGCCCCATCGCCAAACTCACTGCCCCCCAACGCTGGCATTGGCTTGTCGCCCCCGCCAGCACCATGATCCAACCCGGCCCGGTGCATACCGGGCTGACCGATAATCCTGCGGCATCCTTGGAGCACTTGTACCGAACGATGGTCCTCATCGGGAACGCTTCAGAGAGTCCGGCAAAAAGCTAGCGCGAAGTCACGAGCATCATATTTACGGGCTTGAAACTATTGGAAGTGTGAGAGGAGGAAGCAAGCAGACTTCTGAATTACCTGCTCAGCTTGGCCGCATGTCCAACTACTGTGGGAGTGATGGTGAAGGAGCTCTATGCGCTGGTGCGGCTGCTGAATCTCATTCAGCGCCCGCTGGTTTTCCGCTGACACGTACTCGTCCTCCTCAGCAAAGAAGACCAGCGTCGGGGACACGATTTCATGGAAGCAGCGAACGATGTTCGCATTGTGAGCCTCTCGCCAGAACTGCCAGCCGACCCGCTGCCCACCTTCCTCGTGATATGGTCCATTTTCTTCAGCAATGTCAATTGACGGATCCGGTACCCAGGCAACAACGGAAGAGATTCGCCCGCCGAAAGCCGACGCAGCGGCGATAACCGCCGAGCCGCCCATGCTCTGTCCGACTAGAGCCACCTGATTGCCTTGTAGCAGGTGCCGCTCGGCGAGCATCCGGGTCGTGGTAACCCAATCGTCAAATGAAGAGTCAATGAACCTCCCCTCGGAATCTCCACTCCCGTACTGGTCGAATCGGAGCGAACAGACGCTGTCTTGTTGAAGCCGCCGGGCCAAGCGAACGAAGAGTCGGTTCGGGCCGATCTTGCTGCCTCGGAAACCGTGGCACAACAAAACGACCCGTTTCTTGCTGGCAGCATGAAAGACGGTTGCTATCGAGCGGCCGTTGATCGTGACGCGCTCAAGGCGTTCTTCGAACTCTGCCATCGCAACGAAGTCCATGAGCCGAAAAAAAGACATACCCCTCTCCCTCCAAGACGCTTGATGCAAAATGGAGAGGAGGAAGAAGGTGTCCAGAAGCGATATGGTGATTTCTGCTCAAGGAGATCACCATGGAACTCGATCTGGCCACCTTCCTGGTGGCAGTCTACGTCATCGCCGACGAGCAAGATCACACCGAGCTTGCTTCGCCGCTGAGGTTGAGCATTTGTTTGAGACGATGGTAAAGACGAGAGCGCGTTCGCTGTAGAGACGAACGGCGTTCGCCCAGGCAACGCGACCGTAACGGTGTGTGAATGTGCGACACGACGGACGATGCCTTCGAATCGTAGGTAAACTTGATGACCTAAGTTCCGCTTATTGCACAAGCCACTCCGACAGCGAACGCGGCAAAGGCCGCGACAATGCCTAGGGCAGCAACAAGGCAAATGATCACTATCGCTCGAAACCGCAGTTGTAGCCAGATTCTCAACATTGTTAGGGCGAGCACGATAGTGGCCGCTCCAACAACGACAGAGCTTGCTCCGCCAACTGCTGCCCAAGTTCCGCAGCCATTGGGGTATAGGCCCGGATGCATTTGCTGTGCGAAGAAACTTCGAAAGAACACGAATGACGAGTAAAGAAAGAACAAGGAAGCCAGAAAGAACACAGCAGCCGCGACAGGTCTAGTGGAGTTCACCGATTCGCGCACCTTATATGGCCGTTCCCACTACGAGGTCGAACGCCGTTCCCCCCTACATTTAGACTCTGCGCTTCATTTTGTCGGCTTTGATCCGACGTTCATCACTGAGCCCGGGATTGCAATCCCTAGCGGAGGCGACGAGAGCACTAGAGCTCGCCAAGCTTGGGATTACGAGCTGGGACCCTACCCCTCCAATAACAGCGTTGTCGGGTCTTCGATCAGCTCTTTCACGCGAACCAGGAATTGGACGGCTTCGCGGCCGTCGACGACGCGGTGGTCGTACGAGAGGGCGACGTACATCATCGGGCGGATGACGATGTCGTTGTCGCGCACGATCGGGCGTTGCTGGATGGCGTGCATGCCGAGGATGCCAACCTGGGGCGCATTCAGAATCGGCGTCGACATCAACGAGCCGAAGATGCCGCCGTTCGTGATCGTGAAGGTGCCGCCGGTCAGTTCGGGGATGGTCAGTTTGTTGTCGCGCGCTTTGGTCGCGAGCTCGATGATCTCTTGCTCGATCTCGGCGAAGGTCTTCCGGTCCGCATCGCGCACGACTGGCACGACCAGACCTTCGTCGACGCCGACCGCGATCCCGATGTCGTAATACTTCTTCAGAATGAGGTCAGTTCCCTGAATCTCGGCGTTCACTTGCGGGAACGCCTTCAACGCCCCCACGCTCGCCTTCGTGAAGAAGGACATGAAACCGAGATTGACGCCGTGCCGCTCCTTGAATGCCTCTTTACGGGCAGACCGTAACTCCATCACGGCGGACATGTCGATTTCGTTGAACGTCGTCAGCATTGCCGCCGTGTGCTGCGCCTCGACCAGCCGCGTGGCAATCGTCTGCCGGCGACGCGACATCCGCACACGCTCTTCGCGGCCGTCGACAACGGGTGCTGCTGGTGTGGCAGTGGATTCAACCGGAGGAGGCGGAGTCGGCGCAACTGGAGCAGGAGGCGGTGCTGGAGTCGGGCTTGGTGCAGGGGCTGCCGCGGGCGCCTGGGCGGCGGCGACCGCTCCGGTTCGCTGCGCCTCGACGATCGCGAGCACATCTTCGCGGGTGACACGACCGCCCGGACCTGTGCCAGGAACGGACGAGAGATCAACCGCGTGCTCCTCAGCCAAACGCCGAACTGCTGGCGCTGCGCGCCCTCCAGTGGGATCAATGGTTCCGGCGACAGGTGTCTCTGCGACCGGTGCGGGGGCAGGCGCAGGCGTTTGAGCGGCAGCGACCGCAGCGACAGGAGCGGCGACGGATTCGGCGGCCGGTGCTTCCGCCGTTTGCCTTTCTTTCGCGCCGTTCTGGCTGGCGGCGCCCTCGGCGACAACGCCGAGAAGTTCGCCCACGGTGACGACGTCGCCTTCGCGCTTTTCGATCTTGCTAAGTACGCCGTCCTCGGTTGCGGCGACGTCGAGATTGACTTTGTCCGTTTCCAGCTCGACGAGTGTCTCGCCCCGGCTGACCTCATCGCCTTCGCTCTTCAGCCACGAGCCGACCACGGCGTCGACCAGCGACTCGCCGAGTGGCGGAACACGGATCTCGACCGGCATCGTTCTAACTCCTGCTCTTTGCTGTCTTGGTCTTGGCTGATGCGGTGGCGGCTTTCGGCTTTCCGTTCGCGCCGGGCGCGCCGACCGCGCCATTCTTCATCGGTCCGCGGGCGCCGTTCTTGACGCGCGCCAGCGCCGGCGCGTTGGCAAACGCCTCAGCTACGATCCGCGCTTGTTCGTCGGCGTGACTCTCGGCCGAGCCTTCCGCCGGGCTTGCCCGCTCCGGCCGGCCAATGTAGCCGGTCGGCAACGCGCCCTCCGTGAGCTCACGCAGGCGTGGTTCTATGTACGACCACGCCCCCATATTGCGGGGCTCTTCCTGGAGCCAGACGATTTCGGCGAGGTTCGGGTAGCGCCCGATGGCGTGACGAAGCGCGCTGTTCTGGAAGGGCGCAAGCTGCTCGACGCGGACAACTGCGACCTGCTCGGCTGTTTCACGCTGGTCGCTCGCGTTGAGATCGACCGCGACTTTGCCGCTGCACAACACTAACCGGGTGACCTGAACGCGCCGGTCTTCAGCCCGCGGATCGTCGATCACCGGCTGGAAGGTGCCGGTTGCGAGTTCGTCGATCGAAGATGCCGCCGCCGGGTTGCGTAGCAGGCTCTTCGGCGTCATCAGCACCAGCGGCCGCGGGTCGATCGCCAGCAGACCGGCTTGCCGCCGCAGCAGGTGGAAATACTGCCCGGCGGTGGTGCAGTTTGCGATCCGGATGCTGTCGCCCGCGCTGAGCTGCAAGAACCGCTCGAGACGAGCACTGGAATGCTCGGGTCCCTGACCTTCGTAGCCATGCGGCAGCAACAAGACGAGCGAAGGCTCCTGCCGCCACTTCGCCCGGGCCGCGACCAAGAATTGGTCGATGATGTTCTGCGCGCCGTTAGCGAAATCGCCGAACTGCGCTTCCCAGAGCACCAGGGTGTCAGGGGCGTGCACGCTGTAGCCATATTCGAACCCGACCGTCGCCTGCTCCGAAAGCGGGCTGTTGTAGACGGTGAAGGATGCCTGCGCGCCCGGAAGATGTTGGAGCGGGGTGTACGTTTCGCCCGTATCCGCGCTGTGCAGCACGAGATGACGTTGGCTGAAGGTGCCGCGTTCGGTGTCCTGTCCGGTGAGACGGATGGGCGTGCCGTCCGCGATGATCGCCGCGAACGCGAGCGATTCGGCATGGGCCCAATCGATCTTGCCGTCGGGTGTGTCGAGAATCCCGGCTCGGCGCGACCACTGCCGCGCGAGCTTGCCGCTGATCTTGAAGCCGTCCGGAATCGCGTGGATCGCGTTGTGGTGCTCACGCAGTCGGGCGAGCGGGACCGCGGTTTCAACCTCTCGCCGCTCCAATTGCGCCGCTCCGTCCTCGGCCGGCTGCGCGCTTTCATCGGCGATCGAGCGCCGCACAGCAGCGAGGCGATCGAGCGCCTCCTTCATCATCGTCTCTGCTTCTTCGGCGGTGACAGTACCGTCCGCGATCAGGCGCTGGGCCCAGATATCGCGCACGGTCGGGTGCTGGGCGATGGCCTCGTACATCTTCGGTTGGGTGAAGACTGGCTCGTCGCCTTCGTTGTGACCCCAGCGCCGGTAACCGATGAGATCGATCAGGAAATCCTTGCCGAAGCGCTCGCGGTAGGCATTCGCCATCCGCGCCGCCATCAGACACGCTTCGGGATCGTCCGCGTTCACGTGGACGATCGGCATCTCGTACCCCTTCGCCAGATCGCTCGCGTAGAGTGTCGAGCGGGCCGAGGTGACATCGGTCGTGAAGCCGATTTGATTGTTGACGATGATGTGAATCGTGCCGCCTGTGGTGTAGCCAGCGAGGGCGGAGAGGTTGAGGGTCTCGGCGACGATGCCCTGACCTGGGAACGCCGCGTCGCCATGGAGCAGAATCGCCAAGCTCCCCTGGGTGTCACGGGTGGCCTCGCCTGGCTGGTTCCGCACATCTTGTGACGCTCGGACCATCCCTTCGACCACGGGATTGACGGCTTCGAGGTGGCTTGGGTTCGGGGCGAGCACGAGTGGCACCTCGACCATCATTCCTTGCTGACCGCGCAGCAAACGGGCGCCGAGGTGATATTTCACGTCGCCGGTCCAACCGTCATCAGCTGGTCCCACATGCGACGGCGACGCTTGTCGCTTCTTTCCTTCGAATGCGGCGACGATTGTGCGGTACGGCGTGCCCAGCACGTGGGTCATCACGTTCAGCCGGCCGCGGTGGGCCATACCGACGACAACTTCGCGCGTACCAGCACCAGCAGCGGCATGAACATGCTCGTCGAGCATGGGGATCAGAATGTCATTACCTTCGACTGAGAATCGCTTCGCGCCGAGATAGGTCTGATGGAGAAAACGTTCGAAACTTTCGACTTCGGTCAAGCGCCGCAAGAGCGCGCGTTTGGCCAGCGTATCCGCCGGTACCGCATAGGTTCGCGATTCGACCGCATTGTTCAGCCAGAACCGCTCCTCCGCCACCTGAATATGATCGAAATCGAACCCGGCTGTTCCGGAATAGATCTCGCGTAGCCGCGCGATGGCGTCGGCAGCGTTCGCCGCGCCCTCCGCAGCTGGACCCCCGACCACGCGGGCCGGCACTTTGGCCAAATCCGGTTCGGCGACCCCATGAAACGCAGGATCGAGCTCGGGTGCTCCGGGAGGTTGTGAGCCGAGCGGATCGAGGTTGGCGGCAAGATGGCCATATTCTCGGATCGCCTGCGCCAGCGCCGTGACTCCTACGATCCTGTCAATGGCTGCCGTATCAAGTGGACCAGTGGTGATCGTCGGCGTCGCGCCGTTGACCGTTGGGGGAGTCGCATCGAAGTTGGCGAAGAAGGTTCGCGTCTCCGCGTCAACTGAGGTCGGATCGGCGAGATATCGATCGTAGAGCTCAAGCACATAGCCGGCATTGGGTCCATAAAAAGCGCGCAAGTCGCTCATGAGAAGCCTCACCTAGGTCTGAGCGTCCGGAGGTGCCGGCGCTCGTCGCCGGTCCGTGGCGCTCAACGTGCGACATCCACCGTACGTTGCCGCACTGTGCATGCCTGCGTCGGAGTCGCCGCACCGGTTGCCCAAAGGCGTTGTTCGATGGGCACAAAGACGGTCGCGCAAAGTCCGCACGCGCGTGGGAGAATAGCACACCCTTCAAGCCAGAGGGTCCGCCCACAGGTCCCCCTTTGCGCTGCTTCCGGTCCCGCCATCGAGATTGAGAAAAACCTCGTTGCGGCCATCAAACCCGCAACCAGATTCCATACCCACGAGCAGCTCGCGGCCAGGTTCGAGACTACCAAGTTAGGAAACGATGCACATCCATACACATGCGTATTTGGCGTCAAGTTGCACCTGATAGTCAAACTCCACGTAATCGCTTTCCCGACGGTCTGCCGAGCTTTCACGCCATGCGGGTAGTGATGATGAACGCGCAGATGAGCCGCCACCAATCGTCGTCCCACCTTGTCATTTTCGCGGCCGCGAGCTGGGCGTTCTGTGCGTTGGTGGTCCTTCTCGTCAACGGGCGCTGGCCAACCTCACGCAACAACTTTGAAGGCGAGGCGACCACGCTCGGCGCGCTCGGTTTTGCCGCCGCCATCGTCGCTCCGCTCTTGCTGCTCATCGGCTCCTTCCGGCTTCGAGATGACGCGCAGCGGCGAGCGGTGTGGCTTGGCTGCGGTCTGTTTGCGATCATCCTGGCGGCAATCACGATGTTCAGCGTCGGCTCGGTGTTTCTTGTTCTGGCCGGAATCCTGGGCTGGGCGTGGTGGACCACCAGACGGACCAGCCCTTCCTTTCGCACCTGGACCTCTTCACTGCTCAGTGGATGGATCGTGGGGGCGTCCACAATCGCCCTCTGGATGCTGTTCTTGCGGGACACGCCCATGTGCTGGAATGCCTCCGGGTGGTCCCCGACGGCCTCGGCTACCCATGTGGATTGCACCAGCGACATCGTCGATTCGTTGGAAGGCGCGCTGGCACTCGGCGTTCTTGCGCTCGGGTTTGCCGGCGTCACGGCCATCCTCTGCATGTGGCCCCCGAGCGACTAACCAACCGCGGAGTCACCCACCGTAGGGGCGCAAAGCTTGCGCCCAGGGTCGCAGGCAATCCGGCGTGGCAATGACGAACTCCGTCCGTCACCACTCGGGCGCAAGCCTTGCGCCCCTACATGACACGGTTCATGCTCCTCGGACCTTCGCCCTGCGCACCAGGGAGAGGGCGGCGCGAAGCGCCGGGTGAGGGTTATTGCCGGGAGAGGGCTGCCTCACGAAAACCACGGCCCCTGGAAACGCGTTCCAGGGGCCGCGGTCGGTACGTACAATGCGCGAGGTTATTGGACCGTAATCGTCCCGTGCATGTTCGCGTGGTACTCGCAGTGATAGTCGTAAGTTCCGGCCTTGTCGAAGGTGAAGCTGTAGCTCTTGCCCTGATCGAGCTTGCCCGATTGGAACGCTCCGTCGTTCGACGTCGCGGTGTGCGGGGCCGAGTCCTGGTTGGTCCAGGTCACGGTTGTGCCGACGGGAATCGTGAGCGTTGGCGGATTGAACGCAAAGCCCTGGATCGTCACCGCTTGCTCAGTCGCTCCACCATTCGTGCTCGCCGCTGGGCTCGCGGCCGGAGTCGCCGCGCCGCCCTCCGCACCGGTCTCAGTCAGGCCGACGAGCACAGTTGTGGTGCCGTCGCCGTTGTCGCGCAACCAAGCGATGCCGGAATAGCCGGAATTATTGAGTTCGGCCAGCCCGATCGCCAAGGTGCCGCCGACGACTTGGCCGCCGATGTTGCCACAGGCTATGTAATTGCCGATGTTTTCCTTGCTCTCATGGACGTTGATCGCGTAGGCCTCGCCGACGAGATCTTCAAGCGTTGTCTTCACGACTGTCGTGCTCGTCTGCACGGGAATCGCGTCGGATGCGCCCATTTGCTGGCCGGAGACCGGCGTCCCCATCATCGTGCCGCCGCCGACATTGTCGAGCGGATACACCACATCGCCGAGCCCGGAGCCGCACGTCCCGTCATGGATATGTGCCGGATGCGACTCCTGGTCTTCCTGCGCCTTGGTTGGACTACCAAAACCGATCATCAGACCACTGACCACCGCGAATGCCGCAAGCAGCACCGCGATTGGCATCAATCTTCGCCGAAAAAACATGTCCTCATCCTCCTTGAAATGTAGAGTACCGAACACGCGTTCGGCTTCCCCAAAGCCCGGGGCCACGAGAACGCCAAATTCTTACGCATCACCGTCTCCGCCGGATGGTTCGGCCAGAAAATGCTCAGCGTATCCCGCACAAACCTTGCCGTCATTCTGCCCGCCGCCCACGCCATTCTGAGCGCCCGTCTCTTCGTCATATTGACCACCCCACCCTCGTCATTCTGAGCGAAGGCGAAGAACCTGGCCCTGCCCATCACCGCCTCGATCAAAGCCAGATACCTCGGCAGGCTCGGCTAGATTGGGCGGTTTGACAGGCTGCGAGGGCTTTGTTAGCCTGCCTGCCCGTAAGGCTCCACTTGAATTGCGGCTCCTGGCAACGGACCGATTCGCTTGGGGCTCCGGCGCTGTCGCGACGGCAGGCTTTATCGAACCCGAACGTTCCGAATGGATCGTTCCGCGCTCTCAAAATTTCCCTGCGACGGGAAACGCGTTTTCCTTGATCGCCCGGTCGCACCTGGGGGTGAGATTCAAACACAACGAGGAGGAATGAACGATGGCAGATCATCGAACATCCGGACATGAGCGCGACGAAGCGCTCGCTCGCATCTCCCGTCGCGGGTTCGTCGGCGGGGCAGCAGCTTCCGCCGCTGCCCTGGCCGTCGGCGGTCCACAACTCGCCGGGGCCGCGCCCGGTGTCACATCGTCCGTTCGCGCGCTCAACCAGGCTGATGACTCGACGATCATCATCGGTACTCTGGGTGAGGCGCACACGATCAACCCGTTTCTGACCGACGACTCCGAGGGCGATTGGCGCTGCAAGATGCTCTTCGACGAGTTCGTCCATATCAACCCCAAGAACTATGCCCCGGAACCCGGTATCGCCGCCGAGTGGACGCTCGACAATCTGACCTACACTTTCAAGCTGCAGCCCAACGCCAAGTTTTCGGACGGCAGCGATGTTACGGCCGACGATGTCGCGTTCACGATCAAGGGCTTCCTACCGAAGGAGGTCGGCGCCGTCCGCCAGTCGAAATATCTGACCATCGAGGGCGCGTCCGACTACGCCGATGGCAAGGCGGACGATGTCTCCGGGATCAAGGTGATCGATCCGAAAACCTTATCGGTCACGCTGGCGAAACCGGACGCCCCATTCCTCTTCAATATGCGCTACATCTGGGTCGTGCCGAAGGCACAACTCGAAGGCAAAGACCTCACCAACGACCCGTTCTTCGAAAAGCCGATTGGCGCCGGACCTTACGTCTTCCAAAAGTGGGATCGCGACGCCGACTTCGTCGCGACGAAGAATCCGAACTACTGGCAAACGGGCAAGCCCGCCATCGCCAGCTTCACCCACCGGACCATCCCCGATGCCAACAGTCTCGTGCTCGCCCTGCAATCCAAGGATATCGACGCCTCCAACTATCCTGCCCCGACCGCGAAGGATGAGCTGGCGAAGGATGAGGACCTGAACATAGTGATTCCGCCGTTCGCCTCGCCGAATGGCTGGATGTTCAACCTGGCGCACGAGTGGCTCGGCAAGAAGGAAGTGCGGACGGCGATCGCGATGGCAATCAACACCAAGCAGTTCGCCGCCGACTCTCTGCTTGGCATCGGCAAACCGGGCAACGGCCCGATCGCGCCGGATAGCTGGGCGTATGACAAGGACTTGAAGCCGATCCCGTACGACGTTGAGGGCGCCAAGGCGCTGATTGCCAAAGCCGGTATGCCAGATGGGACGAAGATCCGGTTTATGGTCAACCAGGGCAACGTCCTCCGCGAGGACTGGCTCACCTTCTCGCAGCAGGCGCTGAAGGAGATCGGAATCGACGTGGTTCCGGAGGATATCGAGTACGCGACGCTGGTCGACCGCGTCACCAAGAACAAGGACTACGATGCCACCGGCGTCGATTTCGCCGGCGTCACTGCCGATCCGAGCGAACTGTACGATCAGTTCTACAGCACCTCGCAAGGCAACTACATGAACTACAAGAACCCGGAGCTCGACGACCTGCTGACGGCGGCCCGCGAAGAGCTCGACATGGAGAAGGCCAAGGACCTCTACAAGCAGATCCAAGCGATCATCGTGGCCGACGTGCCGATGTTCTACGCTTGGTACCGGCCGTTCCTCCACGTTGTGCGCAAGGGTTACGAAGGGTACGAGGACTCCGACAGCGCCGCGTTCGGCATGTTCCAGACGCTGGAAGATTGGACGTATACCGGGTCGTAGGGCGTTCCCTCACCCCTTGATCCCCTCTCCCGTGCACGGGAGAGGGGAATCGTCACTTCGGCTCAGGCAAGACGAAGCAAGCAGTTGTCGAGGCGGCACTCTCAGTCCTTCTCCATCGCAAGGGAGAGGGTGGCCCGAAGGGTCGGGTGAGGGAGTTATGGCGGGATTCGACCGCGCTGTGTTGGACTCGCAGCCCCGTCCACCAGCACGCCTTTCAGTCCTGGAAAGGTTGGGAGGACGTAGCCGGGGAAGGGTGCTTCAGCCCCGGAACGTTTTCGTTACTTGTCGCCTGGGGAATTGACTGAGGGGCGGTTGAGGAGCGCTGGATGACCGCGGATTCCTGGGCCTATCTCGCACGCCGAGTGCTCCAACTCATCCCGCTCCTCTTCGGGCTCAGCGTCATCATGTTCATGCTGATTCACATCGCGCCGGGCGATCCCGCGCTCGCGATGATGAGCCCGAACGCCGCCAACAACCCGCAATACCTCGAACAAACCCGCAAGAACATGGGCCTCGACAAGCCTCTCCCGGTGCAATATGTGAAATGGGCCGGCAACCTGCTGCAAGGCGATTTCGGTACGGCCTACACCTTCGGCCGCAAGCCGGTCTTTGATTTGATTGGCCAGCGGTTTTGGTCGACGGTTGAGCTGCAGGCGATCGCGCTCTTTCTTGGCATCTTCATCGCCGTGCCCGTCGGCATCATCTCGGCTACCCGCCAATACTCCGCGATCGACAATACCGTTACCGTCGGATCGTTCATTGGCCTCGCGCTGCCCAACTTCTGGCTCGCCCTGCTCCTCCAAATCTGGATCGCGGTGCGGCTGGGTTGGTTGCCGGTAATCAGCACCGGGCAGGCTGATGCCCCATTCCCCGAGCGCATCAAATACTTCATCATGCCGGTGATCGTGCTCGCTCTGCCCAACATCGCGTATTTCGCCCGCTTTATGCGCTCGTCCATGCTCGAAGTCGTCAATCAGGATTACGTCACCGTCGCCCGGTCAAAAGGACTCGACGACCGCGCGGTGCTGTATGGACATGCCCTGCGGAACGCGTTGATCCCGATGGTGACCGTTATCGGCTTGCAGTTGCCGCGGATTCTCGGCGGCGCGGTCATTATCGAGCAGATTTTCGCCTGGCCCGGTCTCGGCCAGCTCGCCTACAAAGCGATCGGCCAACGCGACTATCCGGTCATCCTCGGGATTACGATGATCACCGGCGCCGCGGTGATGGTAGTGAACATCCTGACCGACTTTATCTATGTCCTCGTCGATCCCCGCGTCTCGCTGACGAGCCGGGCCTGAGAGAGCACCATTCGATGGCCATCGAGCACGAAACATCGGCGATAGGAACGCGAACAGCCGTCGAACGGACCGCAGCGGCCGGCGGGCTCGCCGCCCGGCCGCGCTCGCAAAAATGGGTTGCCGTTCGTCAGTTCCGCAGGAACCGGCTCGCGGTGGCGGGAATGCTCATCATTCTCATCCTCTACGCCGCCGCTATCGCCGCCCCGCTCATCTCCCGCTACGACTACCAGGCGATTCAGGCGGGAATGCGGGACAAGCCGCCATCCGCCGAGCACTGGCTTGGCACCGATCGCAACGGCCGCGATGTCTACGCTCGTCTCATCAAGGGTGGACAAGTGTCCCTCGCCGCGGGCTTTGCCTCGGTGGTCATCATCATGAGCGTCGGCGTCACGCTCGGTGCGATCTCCGGCTTTTTCGGGGGTTGGGTCGATACGCTCGTCATGCGCTTCACCGACATCTTGCTCGCCGTCCCCCTCATCCTCCTCCTGATCACGGCCGCATCCCTGTTCGCGCCAGGGTTGAAAACCACCATTATCGTCATCGGTCTCACCTCGTGGCCGGGCGCCGCTCGCCTCGTCCGTGGTCAATTCTTGGGACTGAAGAACCAGGAGTTCGTCACCGCCGCCCGCGCCATCGGCGCGAATCCAGTCAGGATCATGGCCCGTCACCTCTTGCCGAACAGCCTCGCCATCATCATTGTCGAAGCTACCCTCTGGCTCTCATACGCGATCATTCTCGAATCGAGCCTCAGCTACCTCGGGCTCGGCGTCGTCATTCCCACCCCGTCCTGGGGCAACATGCTGCAAGATGGCCAAAAGGAACTGCTGAGCGGCGCCTGGTGGCTGACTCTCTTCCCCGGCCTCGCCATCTTCATCACGGTCCTCTGCTTCAATCTCCTGGGCGACGGGCTGCGCGATGCGCTCGATCCCCGCCACCGCAAACGATGATCGAGCCCTTTCCCGAACAGGTGACGCTCATCTTCGATGGATCGTGTGGCTTTTGCACGCGTTGCGTCCGGTATACGCGAGCCCTCGACAGTCACGACCGCGTGACTGTGCTCCCGTTCCAAAAAGCAGGCGTGCCTGAGCGGTTTGGCCTCAGCGTCGCCGACTGCGAAAGGGCGGCCTGGGCGATCACCCCCGGTTTGGCCCCGGAACCGGGCGCCGGGGCGGTCATGCTTACCCTTGCAGTCGCCAAGGTCATGCCAAGCATCTGGCTGATATATCACCTTCCAATCCTCCAACAGGTTCAGGAAGGTATCTACGCTCTCATCGCCCACTTCCGACACCGCCTCCCAGGCGACACCCCGTATTGCGAGCAATTTCCGGGTGAGTGCGGCTCTCTGAAATCGCCCAATATCGGATAAGCTGCCGGGCGTGGTGACGATGCATTCAAGAGGGAATCGAATATGGCTAAGGACACAAAGAGCGGGAAGTCTGCGCAGGCAAGCGGCAAGCGAAATCGCGAGACGCCGGTAACTGGCTGGCACATTCAGCAACCGGAATACGATGCCCGAGTGGCGCGGGTGCGAGCGCAACTCGAAGCGAGAAAGCTCGATGCGCTTGTGCTCTTCCATCCGGTGCGAATGGCCTACGTCTCCGGCTTCTTTCATCTCAGCACCGAGCGGCCGATGGCGATCGTCGTGCCGCTTGAGGGCGAGCTTGGCGCATTGATCCCGCAGCTCGAACAGGACCACATCGCCAAATCGCCTTCGGTCAAACACGTCAAGATCTATCCGGAATATCCCACAGGCGGCACGAAGCACCCCATGCTGCACCTCGTCGATCTCCTATCCGAGACGGGCCTCAACGCCGCAAACAAGCGGATCGGTTACGACAACGACGGCTACCTCGACGTCAACGGCTACGACGGCCCGCTCCTCTCCGAAATCATGCACGGCAAGGCGACCCTAGTTCGCGCCCGGGACATCGTCGACCTCCTGCGGGCGGTCAAAAGCGCAGCCGAGCTTGCGCTCATCGCCGAAAGCTGCACCTGGGGCAATCTCGCCCACAGGTTGATGCAGGAGCGGCTGGAGCTCGGCCGCAACGAGCTCGACGTCTCGCTCGAAGCCTCGGTGGCCGCGAGCAAGATGATGGTCGCCGCGCTCGGAGCAACCTATCAGCCGCTCAGCGGCTTCGCCGTGAGCCCGGCGACCGTGCTCTACTCCGCCGGCGCCAACACCGCGCTGCCGCACGGTCTCCTCGGCGCCGCCGGTCTACAGCACGGCGATGTGCTCGTAACTTATGCCGGCGCCGACGTGGGCGGTTACCAATCGGAGTTGGAGCGGACGATGATTGTCGGCGAACCGACGCCCGCTTTCGAGCAGCACTTCAATCAGATGATGCAGCTCCAACAAGCCGGATTCGACGCCCTTCGTCCCGGCCGCACCTTCGCCGAGGCCGAAGCGGACGTCCGCCGCCTCTTCAACGAGCTCGATCTCGGCGATCTCCAGCGCCACCACACCGGCCATGGCATTGGGCTCGAAGGCCACGAGTGGCCCTTCATCGACAAGGGCAGCACGGACGTGATGATCGAAGCGAACATGGTGCTCTCCGTGGAACCGGGTCTCTACGTCCCCGGCTTGGCCGGTTTCCGCCACTCCGACACCGTGGTGGTGCGTACGTACGGAGTAGAACGGCTGACGTACTATCCGCGAGACCTGGAGAGCATGACCGTGCGGGTGTGAGGCGTTGGGTCTTCCATCTTCGGAGGGCGGGAACCCATTGCCCAGGCGCAGACGACAAGTCGATACAGTAAATTCTCGACAACCAAGGAGTTAGTCGATTCGGACCGAAATGGTTGTCATGCGAAAGCTGAATGAATTTCAGTAAAAGCATGACGACAATTGGCAGGAAACACTGGCACGGCGGATCAACCAACGCCGCTCGGCAAACCCGTTGCCGCTAGCCTCGCGCCGTGCGCACGACCTCGACCAGGGTCCGCGCCCGGTCCTCAATTACGGCCCAGTTCCCGTCGCGGACGGTCTTGGCGTCGACGAGATTGCTGCCAGCGGCAATGGCGGCGGCGCCGGCGCGGATGAAGTCGGCGGCGTTGTCGGCGTTCACGCCCCCGGTGGGAATGAGCTTGACTTGGGGAAGCGGGCCGCGGACATCCTTGAGAAATTGCGGGCCGAGGGCGGTGGCCGGGAACACCTTGACGAAACTCGCACCGGCCTGCCAGACGGTCAGGATTTCGGTTGGGGTGAACGCGCCGATGGCGGCAGGGATGCTGTAGCGCCGGCAGAGCTCGATGGTGGCGACGCTGACCGTTGGGGTGACGATAAACGACGCGCCGGAAAGAATGGCGATGCGGGCGGTTTCGGGGTCGAGCACTGTTCCGGCTCCGACGAGCATCGAACTGTCGACTGCGGCCCGCACCTTTTCGATCACCTTCGCGGCCAGCGGATTGGTGAAGGTGAATTCAATCGCCGTTACCCCGCCCCGGGCCAGGGCTTCCGTCAGCGGCACCGCCGCCGAGAGATCGTCGAGGCGGACGATGGCGACCACCCCGCCAGCTTCCAATCGCTCAATCGTTCCCATCGCTGCCGATCTCTCCTTCATACCGCGTGCCACCCTGGCGATCACCGCCACCTGTTGTTCCGATTGACTCTGGCCTAGCCTGGAATCGTGTGACAGCAACGCGGAAGAGGCGCGGCCACGAGGAAAAGACCGGCAAAAGCGCGCGGTCAACACCCACGCCGATGCCGAGCAAGAACGCTGATCAACGCCTAGACGACGCGGGTGTGATACATCATGAGATTGAAGAGATCCCAGATGAGATAGAGCATGAACCAGATCGGCACCCGGGGTTGGTGATCGATCGTCGGACTCTCCTCGTCTCCGTGCGCTGGATTTCGGAACAGGCCTTCTTGCCAAGCGACGAACGCGAGCGCGACCGGCGCGATCGCCCAAATCACATACCACGCGTGCGTGTCGACCGGAATCGTGGCAAGGACAAATCCGGCCAACGCCCAGGCGGCAAGTTGCGCCGTCAAGAAGAAGCGCTCCGACTTGCCGGTGAGCATCGCGTGGCCGAGCCGCTGGACGGTGATCAGGAAAACGGGAATCAATCCGACCAGGGTAACGTAACCGAGTACGTCCTCGATCCTGGCCGTGGTGTGGTGTGACGAAAGACCGTTGATGATCGAGTGCGGAATCTGCCACAAACTGCCGGACACGCCCCGCATCGGCTGCTGCGTCAACGAGCTGAGCGTGCGGTAGCCATCCCAATAGGGCGCGAAGCTCAGGCCGATAACCGCGGCCACGGTGAGGCCGTCGATCACCCATTCCTTCACGATCTGCTGGAACGGCGTCCCCTGTTTGAGCTCGCGCAAGCGCCAGAGGGCGGCGAATACAAGCAGTGGTAGGGTCACGTATTTGAGCAGCGCCGACAATGTGATGAACACCAATCCGCCTCGGATGCCGCCTCGGCGACCAGATGTGACGAGCAAGAGTCCACCCAGCGCTAGCATCATGATCAAGGCATCGTTGTGGGCGCCGGTGGAGGACTCGAAGAGCAGCGCCGGTTCCCAAAGGACGACGACGAGCGCGGCGATGTGCAGACGCCGATCCTCAGTCAGCCGCTTTGCGGCGAGAAAGGTGACCCCCGCGAGGCCGAAGGCGCTGGCGATCGCGAGGAGGCGAAAGCCCAACACGGCGGCCACGGGAGAGGTCCCGGTGATCGACATCACACCCCGGCAAATCGAGGTCCACAACGGTCCATAGGGCGAGGTGATGAACGGCCAATCGTTATAGCGGAGCAGCGGCAACGAGGATTGGAAATCGCGCAGCGGCTGGATGTAGGGATTGCCGCCTTCATTCGCGATGAGCCCGCTCGTTGCGTAGTAAAAGACATCGGAACAGATCGGAGGATAGAGGAGGAACGCGGCGCTGGTAAGTGCTGGGCCGACCAGCCAATGCCAGACCGGCCGCGACTCATCGCCCTCGCGCGGTCGCAAACAGGCGACGACGGCGATGATTTGCAACACCGCCAGTGCCACGAAGGTCAGGCGGATGGTCCACACGTAAACATCGGGCTCAACGGTGAGACGCTCGGTCCACGCGCCGAACCGACCAAGCGAATCTTGCCAAAGCGCAATTCGGCGGTAGGCGCCGGGGCCGTTCGTGTCGTAGGCGAATCCGCTAAAACCGGGCCGGGCGATCGGTGCAGCCAGAGCAGTGATCGCCATGACGACCGCGGTGACAAGTTGCAGGGCGGCCAGACGCCACGGTGTCGCTCGGCTTGCGATGCCGATGAGCCGGTCGCCAATCGACCGCGGAACTGGCCGGGCAACGACTTCTGGCAGCCTTAGCGTCGATGAATTCGGAACGCCCTGCACAGTGCCCCCTTACATGCACGCCACACTCCCCGCTTCCATGCGCGGCGATCCGGCAAAATCCACCTGTCGCCCCGGTCGCTTTCACCTGCGTGGGGCGGGGTACGCGCCGCGTCCGCAGCCGGAACGGCGCTCATAGCCGCGGCATTTTACTTCATCCCTCGGGACCATTGGTGTAACCCGCGTCACCTGCAGCCCACGCGCCCCGCCCCGCCCGTGTTGGTCACCTTGACGTCCGCTGGGCACAGAGGCGCGGGATCGCTGTCTCGGTCCCTCCCGCGTGCCGTCAGACGTTCGCTGTGATCGGTTGCTCCCACGCTCGGGATTTCGTGCTGCGGGCGACCGCATCGAGTACAGCCTGACAGCGGTAGCCGTCCTCGAAGGATGGATGCGGGTTCTGACCGGAGGCGATGCCGTCGAGCAGATCCTTCACCGCATGGGTAAACGTGTGTTCGTACCCAAGGATGTGGCCCGCCGGCCACCACGCGCCCGCGTATGGGTGCACGCCTTCGGTAACATTGATGGTGCGGAATCCTTGCAGCCCGGCCGGATCATCGGTGAAGAAGACGTTCAGCTCGTTCATCCGTTCCAGGTTGAATGTGATCGAGCCCATCGAGCCGTTGACCTCGAACGAGTTGTAGTTGCGTCGTCCCGGCGCCAACCGGGTCGCCTCGAACGTCCCGGTGACACCGTTCTCGAAGCGCGCAAGAAACATGGCGGAGTCGTCAACGGTCACCTGTCCTCGCTCGGCGCTTGCGGCCGCCTGCAGACCGGCTCCTCCCGTGCTCGCCGATTCCAGCGGCCGATCTTTGATGAAGGTATTCAGCGCACCGGTGACCTCGGCGATCGGCCCGACGAGAAAATGGGCGAGATCGGTGATATGGGCGGCGATGTCGCCGAGGGCGCCGGTCCCGGCGAGATCTTGTTGTAAACGCCAAACGAGCGGGAACTCCGGATCGTTGATCCAATCCTGGAGATACACCGCCCGCCAGTGCCGAATTTCGCCGATCTTGCCGTCGGCGATCAGTTGTTTGGCGAAGGCAATGGCGGGCACGCGGCGGTAGTTGAAGTTGATAACGTTGATCACGCCCGCGTTCTTTGCCGTCGCCAGCATCTCCCGCGCCTGATCGAGCGAATTGGCGAGCGGTTTCTCGCAAAAGACATGCTTGCCGGCCGCGAGTGCCGCCATCACGATGTCGTAGTGCGTATTGCCGATCGAAGCGACGTCGACAAGCTGAATATCATCCCGCGTAACGAGAGTGTGGTAATTGGTTTCGTACCCTTCCCAGCCGAGTTGCTCGGCCGCGGCTTTGACGCCCGCCTCGTCCCGGCCGCAAAGCGCGACCATCCGCGGTTTCGGATCGACGTCGAAGAAGTGCGCAACCTGGCGATACGCGTTCGAGTGAGTCCGTCCCATGAACTTGTACCCAACCAGACCAACCCCGATCTCTGCCATACGGCTCCCCTCCAAGAGTTCCCTCACCCGGCGCTCCGCGCCACCCTCTCCCGTGCGAGGGAGAAGGACTGGTTTGCCAACTGGGTGAATAACGAACGGTTCAATGATTCCGAGCCCCGAAGGGGGTTTCCCCTCTCCCTTGCGAGGGAGAGGGGATCAAGGGGTGAGGGGCCTCCTACACCCACCAAGCCGCGCCGGGCGTTTCGGTCAGAACCGATTGCTTCAGAAATTGGACGGCCTTGTTGAAGCCTTCGTTGATGCTCAGGAGCGAGTCTTCATGCTCGATCGAGAGCGCGCCGTCATATCCCGCCATCCGGAGCTCGCTGATCAAAGCCCGCCAGAACTCGGCGCCGTGACCGTAGCCGACCGTGCGGAAGATCCAGGAGCGGTGCACCTCGTCGGTGTATGGCTTCGTGTCGAGCACACCATTCCGCCCAATATTGATGTCGTCCAGCCACGTGTCCTTCATGTGGACGTGGAAGATCGCGTCTTTCAATTCTCGGGCGCAGGCGATCGGGTCCATCTGCTGCCAGAAAAGGTGGGACGGGTCGAAGTTGACGCCGATCGTGTCGCCGCCGATTTCTCGTAGTCTCCAGAACGACTCGGTGTGGTACGCGACGAAGCCGGGGTGCAACTCAATCGCGACCCGCACGCCTTGATTCTTGGCGAACTTCGCGGCTTCTTTCCAGTACGGTGCAACTTTCTCGTTCCATTGCCACTCGAGGATGTCGAGGTAGTCGGTTGGCCACGGGCAGGTCACCCAGTTTGGATATTTCGAACCATCCGAATCGCCCGGGCAGCCGGAGAAGGTGATGACCGTGCCCACGCCGAGCGCTTTGGCGAGCTTGACCGTGTCCCGAAATGTCTCGTCGTGCGCTTTCGCGATCTCTTGATTAGGGTGGAGCGGATTGCCGTGGCAGGAGAGGGCGCTGACTTCGATCCCGCGGCTGGTCAACGCGTTCTGGAACGCGGTTCGATCCTTGTCGCTGGCGAGCAATTCCGCCGGCTTGCAATGAGCATCGCCCGGATACCCCCCGCAGCCGATCTCGACCGCCTCACAGCCCGCCTCTTTGATGTAGTCAAGCACTTCCTCGAAGGGCCGTTGCGAGAAAAGCACCGCGAACACTCCAATTTTCATGCCGTCTCCTTCCCCTTTTGTCACGATTGCTGACGAGCCGCACGCGACTGGTCAGCGTCTGCCGGTGGCGCGCCTCAACGGCGCTTCCGCGCCACCGCTCGCGAGACGTGCATGATACCAGGACAGCTTGGGGCGCTAAACAACGATATTGATCGCGAACGAGCAACCCTCACTCGCTGCTCCGGGTCATCCTCTTTCCGAGTCGCGGTGAGAGGACAGCCGCGCAGCGGCGGGCGAGGGCGGCCTCCCGATGAGGTCGCCACTGCGGTATAACCGACTGAGCGGGCCGCGCAGAGCGGCCGGGACCGGTTGCGGATGAACCCCATGCATATAGTTGCCGTCATTGCCGGTTTCGCATTCATCGGCATCATCTTGGTTGATGCCTTCGAGACGATCATCCTGCCGCGCCGGGTCACCAGGCGCTTGCGCTTGACCCGCTACTTCATTCTCAGCGCTTGGCGAATGTGGCTCGGAGTCGCCAAGTTCATCCGACGCGATGATCCACTCGAAGGCGCCGATCGCCGCGATCGCTTTTTCGCGGTGTTCGGTCCGCTCGCGTTGCTGTTGCTGCTCGCGGTCTGGGCGATTGGGCTTGTGCTTGGGTACACCTTGCTGCACTGGGGATTCGGCGACCAACTCCAGATCGCTGCCGGCAAGGCAAGTTTCGGCGAAATTCTCTACATGAGCGGAACCACGTTCTTCACGCTCGGTCTTGGCGACGTTACCCCCGTGACCACTACCGCCCGCTTTCTCACTGTCGCCGAGACCGCCACCGGCTTCAGTTTCCTCGCCCTCACCATCGGCTACCTGCCGGTTATTTACAATGGCTTCGCCACGCGCGAAGTCAATGTCACTCTGCTCGACGCCCGCGCCGGCTCACCCCCGAGCGCCGCCGAGCTGCTGCGCCGATTCGGCCCGGATGAGCCCGAGGCCTGCGAAAACTTCCTTCGCGAATGGGAACGATGGGCGGCCGATGTGCTGGAGAGCCACCTCTCCTATCCGGTGCTCGCGTTTTTTCGCTCGCAGCACGAGAACCAATCGTGGCTCTCCGCGCTGACCGTGGTGCTCGATGCGTGTGCGCTTATCATCGTCGGCATCGTTGACCAGGAGCAATATCTGATTTCGGTGCGGCAGGCGCGGATCACCTTCGCGATGGCGCGCCATGCGGTGGGAGATATGAGTCAGGTGCTCAGCGTGCCGCCGGTCTACGACGGGACGGATCGCCTACCGCCGGACCGCCTTGTCGAGCTCCGGCAATTCCTTGCCAAGTCGCATATGCCGCTGCGCGAGGGTGATCTGGTGGATGAGCAGCTTGTCAAAATTCGCCGGCTCTACGAGCCGTACGTGGCCGCGATCGGCCAAAGCTTGATGTTTCCGTTGCCGCCTTGGATGCCGCTGAAGGGCGCGGTCGACGATTGGCAAACCACTGCCTGGCAGCAGGAGCCGCAAGACGCCATCGACGCCCTCGGCCCCTATCCCCTGAAGCCGCGAGTCAGGGGGTAACTTGATCGTTCGTCTCGGCGCCATAGTTTCAGCGGACGCCAGGCTTCCATCCCCTTATGCTGATCGCCCCCTCGGCCATTCTGAGCCTTCACTCGACCGCCGTTCTGGGCGCTACCCCCCCTCCGTCATTCTGAGCGCAGTCGAAGAATCTGTGCCTGCCCCACTACCGGCTTCATCAGAGTCAGCTGCCTCGACAACTTCGGCGAGATGGTGGGGGGCACTCAGGAGCATGAGCGAGACAATGAAGTCTGGGTTACCTCGTTGATTGCTGCCTGCGTGCCTAGCCGAGCTATTCCTTCATGAGCGATTCGCCCACCGCTTGCAAGACGTAATAAATCGACGCCGCTCCCGGATCACGGTGGCCAAGACTACGCTCGCCGAGGCGGGCCGCGCGCCCACGTTGACTGATCATGCCGGCGGTTGTTTTCATCCCCGCCCGGGCCGCCGGCAACGCTGCGGCCCACGCGTCGGCGGTGGCCGCGCCCGTCGCTGCTGCCGCCTGAAACGCCGTCACGAACGGGTCAAGCGTGTCAATCATCGTCTTTTCGCCGGGTTGAGCTTCGCCGACTTGGCAGAGGCGTTCCAGACTCGCGGCCAGCGCCGCGCCGAGCATTGTCGCGTCGACCTGGTCGTCGTTCTCTGGGAGGGCTTCGCCGAGCGCGGTCAACGTTACCCCGACGAGCGCTCCCGATGCCCCGCCCGCGGCATTCATGAACGCCTGGCCAGCGCGAATCAGCGTCTGCTGCGCGGTTCCGGTGAAGCCGGCGACCTCGCCGGTTGCGGCCCGAAAACCGCGAACCATGCCCGCGCCGTGGTCGCCGTCCCCGGCCACCGCGTCGAGCCGCCCGAGCTCGTCTTCCTTTATATGCATTATTTCCCGCGCGGCCGCGAGCGCCACGCGGACCTTGGTCCCGGCGCTCCCCGAATTGCCCGCCTCCACCAACTCGGTTGGTGCTATCGGCGCGGCGCTTTCGGCCGGCATGAGATCAATAGTTGCTGAATGCACGCTGTCCTGTCCGATCTTTGTGAACGCGGGTGATGTCGCGGCCGCGTCGTACAACGCGTTTAGCTCGTCGTCGAGCCAGCAGAGACTCAACGAGCAACCCGCCATGTTCAGCGATGTCACGAACTCGCCGATCTGTGGTTCGTAGGCGTCGACGCCGGCCGCCGCGAGCAAGGGCGCGATATCGTGATAGAGCACAAAGAGCTCTTCGGACTTCGTCGCGCCCAAGCCATTGACCAGTACTGCCGTCCGGCTGCCGGCCCCGGCCGGTGCCTCGGCGAGCACCGTATCAACCAGCAACTTGGCAATCTCCTTGGCCGACAGGCGTTCGCTCGAGCGCACCCCGCGCTCGCCGTGAATGCCGAGTCCGATCTCCATCATGCCGCCAGCGACGGTGAACAGGGGCTCCGGCTGTCCAGGAATCGTGCACCCAGCGAACGCGACCCCGGCTGAGCGCACGCGGGCATTCGCCTTCCGGGACAGTCCCTCGACCACGTCGAGGTTGTCGCCGCGGGCCGCACTCGCTCCAGCGATCTTGAACACGAAGAAACCGCCGGCGACGCCGCGTCGCTTTTCCGCGTCGCGCGGAGAGGAGGACAGCACGTCGTCGGTGACCAGAACGGTGCGGGCGTCGATCCCGTCCGCGCGCAGCCGCGACTCCGCCATGCCGAAATTCATGACATCGCCGCTGTAGTTGCCGAGGCAAAACAGAACGCCCGCTCCGCCATGCACCGCCTTTGCCACGCGATACGCCTGCTCACCGGACGGACTGGCGAAGACTTCGCCGATAACAGCGGCCGCGGCGAGTCCCTCACCGACGAATCCGTAAAACGCGGGATAGTGCCCTGACCCGCCGCCAACGATCACCGCCACCTTGCCAGGCGTGGGCGCGGCGCTCGTCATCACCCCGGATGCGTCAGGAACCCGGCGCACCATCCGCCCATAGGCGGCGCAAAACCCGTCGATCATCTCCTCGCGAAACGCGACCGGATCGTTGAATACGTGCGTCACGAGGACCCTCCAAAGGTTGAACTGACTCGAACGTCACGAGAGTTTCATCGTACAGGAGCACGCGTTGCTTGACACGTTTTGTGCCCTTTGCTAGCGTAGCCGCCGGTTCGATGTGCCCAACCGACAGCTATGTCCCTCGCGCTCAACTTCGCAGCAGTGGCTATACGTGACGGCGTCGTGTCGGTTGATGACGTCGATCGGGACGGATGCGGGTCGGCGAACATGCGTACTACACCACGGGGCGTCGGGCGACGCTCCCGGCAACCGCAGAAAGCGCGGAAAGGAGTCGCGGATGACGTCGCGAGAACACCCACAGGCTCATGCCGAGTTGTTGCAGGATGCAGTCGCCGGGCGTGTGAGCCGGCGCGAGATCTTCAAGCGAGGCACGGCCTTGGGCCTCAGCTCCTCAGCGATCGCCGGCGCGCTGATGGCCTACAAGAGCCCAAGCGTCAGCGCCCAAGAGGCATCTCCGGTCGTCGGTACGAGCGGCCTCGCCGGCAAAACCATCGACATGACAATCCTCGGCATTGCCGGCTTTCCGCCCAGCTCGTTGGGCGTGTCGATGGCGACCGATCTGTTCAAGGGGTACGCCAAAGACAACTACGGCTACGATGTGAACTTCGCCTTTGAGGAAGCCCCGTTCGGTGAGCTCTTCCAGAAAGCGGCAACCTCGCTCTCCTCCAAGTCCGACCAGTACAACATCATCATTTCCGACAGCCAATGGCTGGGCGCATTTGCGGAGCCAGGTTGGATTCTCCAACTCAACGACATCATCGCCGCTAACCCCGATCTCAACATCGAGTTTGAGGAGGCCGCCGCGGTCGGATATCGAATCTATCCTGACGGCACCGATCAGATCTGGGGTTTCCCGCAAGAGGGCGACACGCAGGTGCTCTTCGTTCGCCAGGATCTCTTCTCTGATCCAAAAGAGATGGAGGCGTTCAAGTCTGCCAATGGGTGGGATCTGCCGCAAACGTTCGCCGACTGGGAAAAAGTCGACATCGACCAGTTCGAGCAAATCGCGAAGTTCTTCACTCGGCCGGATCAGAACCTTTACGGCACGGCAATGCTCTGGACGAACGATTACGACTTCGCCTCGACCTACATCTATCCGTTCATGTTCTCGACCGGTGGCGAGATCATCCAGGGCGACCTGGGCAAGTACAAGATCGAAGGCGTGCTCGATTCCGATATCAACGCTGCCGCGCTCAAGCGGAACAAAGATTTCCTGCAATATGCGCCTTCAGGCGCTACCAGTTACGAGATTGGCGCCGGAATCGACCACTTCACCGCGGGCGAATTGGCAACCTGCTTCCAGTGGTCGGCGGTCGGACCGCAGATGCGCAACCAGAGTGCGGACAATCCCAGCACACCCGCTGATCCAGCCAAACCGGTCACTCCGGACAAGGTCTCGATCGTGATCGGCCCGGGCTTCAAGGCGGCCGACGGTACCCTCAATCGCACGTACACCCTGGGCGGTCAGCCGTGGGTGATCAACGCTTACAACGACCCCGATCACATGCAGGTTTCCATCGACTTCATGAAATGGTGGTACACGCCGGAGACGCAGAGCGAATTCGCGAAGCGGGGCGGAAATCCATCCACCAAGGCTGCCCTGGCCGACCCGAACTTCGACAGCCTGCAGCCGCATTTCCACGCCTATCGATACATGCTCCAGAACAACCACTCGAAGGACTTCTGGCACGACCCGAACTACGCGGAGATGCTCTCGGAGCAGCAGAAGGCGTTTAGCGCCTATCTCACCGACGTGATCACCGATCCGATGCAAGCGCTGAAATATGCAGCCTGCATGCAGCAACAAATCCTGTTCGATGCAGGCCGCACCGACATCCAACCGTCTGATTCCTGTGCGGACGTGAGCATCGGGTAAAGGATTCCCTCACTCCCGCCCCCTCTCCCGCGCAAGGGAGAGGGGGGTCCGGAGGGCCGAGTGAGGGAACCTCTCCGGGTCGAGCGCGAAGCCGTCCCGATCATTTCAGGAACTTCCCCATGGCGCAACTCGGGACACAAATCGATCGGGTGACTGTTTCCGGCCCAGACCGGATGACGAGTTCGTGGGCGCGAAGCATGCGTCGGGTCGACGACAGCCGCGCCTTCCCGTTGATGCTCTTGACGCCGATTCTGATCTTTTTTGTGGTGTTCAATATCATCCCACTGCTCTGGCTGATCGGGGTGAGTTTCTACCGCTTTAAGCTCACGGCCGCCCGCGATCCGATCTATGTTGGATTCGACAACTACCGCACTATCTGGAACAGCACAGTCATCTGGCAGACGATCGGTAGGACGCTGACCTTCGTGGTCCTCAGCGTGGGATTCGCCACGTTTTTTGGCGTCCTCCTGGGCTTGCTCTTTTGGGGGAGCGCCAAGATGCCTGGGCGGCGCCTCGCATTAACGCTCCTCTTTACCCCAATGATCCTGCCGCCAGTCGCCGTCGGCACCTTTTACCGGCTCATCTACGATCCAACGTTCGGCGTGCTCAATTACTACGTGAAGCAGATCAACGGCAACTCGATCAACTTTCTCGGCGACAAGGATTACGCCTTCATAGCGACCGTCGCCGTCGATGTTTGGATGTGGACACCGTTCATGATTCTGATGACCCTTGCCGCGCTCGGCTCAGTGCCGAAAGCGGAGTTGGAAGCGGCAGAGATCGACCGCCTGCCTTGGCTCAAGCGCCTCTGGTACGTCGTGCTGCCGCACGGCAAGTTCATCCTCATGCTCGGCATCCTGCTGCGCACGATCGACGCCTTCAAGACGACCGATCTCATCAACCTGATGACCGGCGGCGGTCCGGGCACGAAGACGGAAACGATCGGTATCGCGCTTTACCGAAAAGGGTTTGAGGCCTTCCAGATGGGCGATGCATCGGCGCTCGCGGTCATCGCACTCCTGATCGCCATCGCGTTCACCTCGATCTATCTCTATGTGCTCAATTACCGGGAAACGCGCGCAGCGCTTCGCGAGGAGGCTAGCGGATGAGCTGGCGACAACATCTGTATCACCTTGTGCTCTGGCTCATCGCGATCATTTTCTTTCTCCCCGTGCTCTGGGTCTTTCTTGCTGCGTTCAAAACGAACGGCGCGCTGACCACCTGGCCCCCAAAATGGTTCTTCTCGCCGACGACAAGGAACGTGCGCGCAGTCTTTGATCGTCCCAACTTCTGGGATTACTTCAAGATGAGCTTCGTCTTCTCGATCGGCTCAGTGCTGATCGCGCTTGTTGTGTCGTTCCTCGCGGCCTACTGCTTTTCCCGCTACAAACCGCGCGGCACTAATTTCTTGATGTTTCTACTCTTGTCCGTGCGCATGGTTCCGGCAGCGGCGGTCGTCGTGCCGATCTTCATGATGTACAACGCCTTTCATTGGACGAAGACGTTCCATGGAATGTTGCTTTTCTACACGATGTTCTGCATCCCCTTTTCGCTGTGGATCCTGAAAGGATTCCTCGACGGCGTCTCAGTCCGGTTCGACGAAACGGCGCTCGTCAACGGGGGTTCCCGCTTCCACGTCATGTTCCGGGTGGTGCTGCCGCAGGTGAAGCCGGGCTTAGTCGCGGCCGCGATCTTTAATCTGATCTTCGTTTGGAACGAGTTCCTGTTTAATTACATTCTCGGCGGCAAGGGCTCGACCATGATTCCTGTGTTGCTTGCCACCGGGGTCAACGAGGGCGGGAGTATCAACTGGGCCTTCATTGCCTCGCTCTCGCTGATTTACATGCTCCCGCCAATCGTCGCCATCTTCTTCTTCCAGCGCTACCTGTTGGTCGGCATGACCTTCGGCACCGTGCGCGGCGAGGTATAGGAAACGTCGTCATGTCGAGCGTATCTTTTCCTCATCCTGACGAAGCCGAAGGATCTGTCTTTTCCTTACGCAACGCACTGTCTCGGACAGCGAGATTCTTCGCTTCGCTCAGAATGACAGCGGAGGGGCCCAGGATGACAGGGGCGGGTCGGTCAGAATAACGAGAGAGGAATGTCTATCGTGGACTCGACGGACCCACAACCCGAAGCGCAGCAGCGCAGGTTGCGCCACCCGTTCGCGGCGCGGGTGCAAGGCGTCCTGATCGTCGTCATGTTCGCCGGCCTGATCTTGATTGCGCAGCAACGGGACAAACAGCTCTACCAGATTGGGCTGCCGGTGCTAGTGACCGCCGCGTTTCTGCAGATCGCGTTCGGCAACATCCCGCCCCGCGCGAACTGGAAGCGATCGTTGCTGTTGCTCGCGTTGACCTGGGTTATCGTCGGCGCCGTGTTCTTCGCCGCCGTCAAACTCGCGCCGACGCTCATCGACCGCAGCCGGTAGTGGAATCATCATGGCCGTGCGCTGAGACGGCAATCTGGGCTGTAGGTCCTGCGATTCTGAGCAAAGCGAAGAATCTCATTCCAATTGAAGGCACGCGAAAAACATGAGAAGACGGAATGAACGCGACTTTTACGTCTACATCATGGCAAGTAAAAGTCGCGTCTTGTACATCGGCGTCACTAACAACCTTGAAGTCCGTGTTTGGCAGCACTGGCTTCCTCAGGAGACTAGCTTTACGAGTCGCTACAACGTCCACCGCTTGGTCTATTGTGAATCGTTTCCAGATCCACGCGAGGCGATTGCGCGAGAGAAAGAGCTCAAAGGTTGGGTTCGAAGGAGGAAAGTCGCGCTGATTGAGGCTGCAAATCCTGGTTGGCAAGATTTGAGCGACGGTTGGTACAACTGAGGTCTCCAAAAACAGGTCGTGTGCAGTTCAGGATCTGCGATCATAGACGGTTGCTGTCGCGGAGGAAGAGATCCTTCGCTTCGCTCAGAATGACGAGGTGAGCGCTCGGAACGGCGCGGGGGTTGGACGCCCAGCATGAAACCAGGGAACGACGAGATTCTTCGCTTCGCTCAGAATGACGGCGGCAGCGTCGCGCCCATCGTCGACATCCGGAGCGTCTCCAAGGCGTTCGGCCGGCGGCCGATCATTCACAACTTGAGCCTGACCGCCAGGGCCGACGATCTCACTGTGCTCTATGGGCCGCCAAGCACCGGCAAGACCGTGCTCATGCGTCTGCTTATGGGCCTGGAGCATCCCGATAGCGGTGAGATTTGGCTGCGCGGAAGCAATGTCACGCAGATCTCCGCCGCCGACCGCAACATTGGCTACGTGCCGCAATCGTTCGCGCTCTACCCGCACATCAGCGTCCATGGCAACATCGCGTACCCGTTAAAGCTGGCTGGGGTTAAGGACCCGGCCGCGCATCAAGCCGTGCTCCACGCGGCCGCGATGCTGAACATCACCGAGCACCTCGGCAAGCGACCCGATCAGCTCTCCGGGGGGCAAAAGCAACGCGTGGCGATTGCCCGTGGCATCGTCAAGCAGACCGAGATTTTCGTTCTCGACGACCCGCTGGCCGGTCTCGATTTCAAGCTGCGCGAGCAACTCGTGGACGATCTGAAGCAATTGCAAGAAGCTTGGAAAGTGACCTTCATCTACAGCACTTCCGACGCAATCGAGGCGCTGACCCTGGCCGACCACGTCGCCGTGCTCGACGCCGGGCAGATCGTCGAGTCCGGTCCGCCGGCGGCCCTCTATGATTCGCCAGTCCGGGTCGAAACGATGCGGTGGCTCGGATTTCCGCAGACCAATTTCCTTACCGGCACGCTAAAAAACCGTGGCGGCAGTCTCTGGTGCGTCACCGAAGTTTTCGAGTTTCCGGTTCGCACCGCGGGCGCGTTCGCCGATGGCGTCCAAGTCCAAGTCGGCATCCGACCTGAGAGCGTGACCTTGGAAACGGGCGTCAATCCGAACGGCCGGCGCATCCACGCGTCCACCCGTATTCTCCTTCGTGAGGACCTCGGCGGCGAGGAGATCGTCTATCTCGATCTACGTGGCACGCCGCTGACGACCGTCATCCGCCATGACGCCCAGGACATTCCGAGTGACGATCAAGCCACCATCTCCTTCGATCCCAAGGACCTCGCGCTCTTCGCCGTCGATGGAACGAGAATTGGGCAGGGTGAGCATGGCTGAGATTCGAGTCGAGCGCCTGACCAAATCGTTCAAAGAGCTCAACGCCGTCGACGATGTCACGTTCAGCTTTCCCGAGTCACAGGTCACCTGCCTACTCGGTCCCTCTGGCTGCGGCAAAACGACCCTGATGCGGATGATCGCCGGTCTCGAAACGCCGACGAACGGAGAGATCTACTTCGGCAATCAGCGGGTCACGAGACTGAAACCGAGCCAGCGCGACATTGGCATGGTGTTCCAATATCCGGTCGTCTACCGCGGCATCAGCGTCCGCCGCAATATCGAGTTACCGCTGCTTTCGATGAAGCTCGACCAGCAAGAGCGAGAACGGCGAATAACGAGGGTTGTCGAGATTCTCAGCCTCCAGCGCAACCTCGAACAGGACATCACGCAGCTCGACAACGGCACGCGGCAGAAGGTTGCCGTCGCCCGGGAAGTCGCCCGCCAGCCGCGGATTATTCTCTTCGACGAGCCGATCACCAACGTCGACGCCCACTCGAAACTGCTGCTCAAGCGCGCGTTCAAGGAGCTCACGCGCCAGCTCCAGCAGACGATCATTTACGTCACGCACGACCAAACAGAGGCGATGACGCTCGCCGACCAAATCGCCTTGATGCAAGCGGGTAAGATCGTCCAGTGTGACGCCCCGCGCACGCTTTACAATCACCCGGCCGATCGCTTCGGCGGTTGGTTCCTCGGCAATCCCGGAATGAACTTCTTCGAGGTGGACGTTCGACGAACGAACGGTACGCTCGCGCTCGTCTCGCCGCTCTTCCCCGAGCCCGTGCCATTACAAGGCACGGCAAGCGACGGCCAAACCACACTCGGCATCCGCCCCGAAGATCTCCGCCTCAGTCGTGGGCCCCGCTCGGGCGCAGTCGAAGGCCGTGTCGTCCGCAAATCGATCACCATTGGTGGTCAATACCTAGTCGCGGTCGCCATCGGCGAGCAAACCTTCAAGGCCAAGACCCCGGCAGCCGTCGGCCAATCCCTCGACGATACGGTCTGGATCGAACTCCCGCTCGCCCGCATTACCCTCTTTACGGCCGACGGTCACCGCGCCGACCTGACGCCGGTCGCGTCCTCGCCCGCGGAATTGCCGTCGTAACGTCCCTCACCATCAATTTCTGGATTGGCGGCGATGATGGCTTCCGCCGTTTCCCACACTCTGGGAAGGGATGCCCCAACCTGTTCGCCGCGCTGCTGAAGGTCGGCGAAAGACGTGATCCCGAGATCGGCGAGCAGGTGACGAAAGCCAGCATCGCATCGATGATACGTTTCCGTGGGCGCGTCGTGAGCGAGCACCTTCTGGCACCGGGCATAGGTGGCGACCAGCCAGAAGACGGCTTCGCGATGGTGACCTTGGGCGATGAACTCCCGGGTCCCGTCGATCGCGATCGGACGGGCGAGATCGCTAATGTCTGAGGCGAAGAAGAAGGGCGACTTGATCACCGATTTCGCGGTATCGAAGGCATCGGCGAGGGCGGCGAGGTAGTGTTCAACCCGTGCCCGGCACATCCTGGCGCAGCCCAACAACGCTAGGAGCGTCTCGTAGAAATCCGACAGGCCGTAGTCCACGAGGAGCGCGTGGACAGTGACGTATCGCCGCCGCACCGTCGGGTTCTTCAGGCCGGCCACGAGCAGAATGTGGGTCGTTACGCCCGTCGCGAAGAGCCAGGCGATCACCTGGTCGTGGAACGGCACCGGCGCGCTCACCGACTGGAGGTTTCGCAGCACCCTGTCTTGGGCGTCTTCGCACCGCTTGTAGACCCAACAGCGCTTGGCGTAGTCCGTGGTCACGGCCGCCTGCAGCGAGGTCAACTCCCCGGTGGGATCGAGGATAACGCTCGGCGCCCGCAAACTTCCGGCCAGGTCATACCGGCCTAAGACTGTTGCCGGCGACTGAAGGTGATCGCGCGGCAGGTCCGAGACTTCGAGGATGACATCTCGATAGCGGAACTTCCCCAGCTTGATCGGCAGGGGGTCGTCTTCAACGACGACCATCACGTCGACATCGGACGTGGCCGGCAGGGGATCGTCTTCGGCGAGCCAATTCGTTGAACCGTGGAAGAACGCGCCGTGAACGCCGGGTATGTTGCCGGCCTCTTCGATCACCCACTGTCGCGCGAGATTCTTGGCATCCCTGACGATCATGGCTGCCCGTGCTGGTTCATCGTTGGCGAAGAACTGGTCACTACCCTCCGTCACCCTGAGCGAAGTCGAAGGGTCTAGTCACGCCTTAGGACGCTAAGTCGGAGCGCAAGATGTCTCGACTTCTCTCGGCATGATGGTGGGATGATGCTCATCCGACCAGTTGCAAATCCGCGAGCAACCACGCGCCGCCTGCTTGCACAAAGCGCGCCCAATAGTCCGCCTCGCCGAGCCAGGGCGAGACCGGATCGAGCAGTGTCACGGTCGCGGTCGCTTTCCCGCCTGTTTGATCGACCTCGACACTGGTCCTCACGATGCGCAGGGTGAGATCGGGATCGCGGGGATGGAGCGCGCTCAATTTGGCCGGAAGCTCTTCCCGCGTCCAGCCCGTGCCGGCGACGAGCGAGGCAAAGAACTCCGGCGTCGTGATTGCAGCGACGCGCAGGTAATCGCCGGCGTTAAGGCAGGCGACGAAGATCCGAAGGGTGGTCACGACCGCATCATTGGTATCAGCCGCTGATGATCCGGGAGCACTCTCAGGCACGCTCGGGCCGGCCTGGCCAAGGCGGGCGATAGCTTCGTCCACCGGCAGCGGCGCGACATCGCAGCCGATCGATCCGCCGCCGTTTTCGGGTGTGGCCGCGGTCGAGGTCGGCCCGGGTGTGGGTGTATCCCGCTCCTCCGGAGTCAAGGGAACCGGGCCGCCGAGCTGGCCGATTGGCGTCGGAACCGCCTGTGCGCTGCCCATGCCGCGATGGCCGAGCAGTACCAAGCCCAGAAGGCACGGAACGAGTATCGCGATCAGCCATCCCCGTCTCATCGTATGCCTCCTCGCTGATGAGCAACCGAACCGTGTCAAAGGATCTGCGCACGATCCATCAAGATGCGCGCCTCAGAGAACGCTATGGACGATTCGCGGTTAATGCATTTCTTCCGAGTATCGAAGCATCGGCTCTTCCACGTGGCTTGACACCCATTTGGAGGGAGCCATACAATCCCAGCCGCCCGAACAACGAGCTCGCGATACGCTGTCGCGACGAGCAATATGTATTCGCTGGCAAGCGAATAGGAGGTCATCGTGGCTGAGAACTCCGAGGCCCGTGCGCTCTTCGCAGACGCACTGGCAGGCCGGATCAACCGTCGTGAAGTGCTGCGCCGAGGAGCCGCACTCGGTCTGAGCGCTCCCGTCATTGCAGCCCTCGCACAGGAAACCGTACGTGGCGCCCTCGCAAGTGAAGAGGGAACCCTGACCGTCACGTATTACGACTGGATTGACCAACTCCATCACACGCCGATGACGGCGGTCAACGACGATTTCAAAAAGACCTTCCCGCTGAAGGCTGAGATCGCCACAACCAAGGGATTCGGCATCGAGCGCTTCGTCGCAGAGGCGAAGGACAAGACCAGCACGTGGGACACGTACATTGGCAACACCCCGTTCCTGGAGACCCTCCAGCTTATCGCGGCGGACGCAATCGAGCCGTGGGATCCCTATCTCCCCGCTGGGCTGACCGATGACGTCATCCCCGCAATCCTGGATGAAGCCACCTTCGATGGCAAGTTCATGGTTTGGCCGTTCCTCCTCGACGTGATCGTTCAGGGCTGGAACTCTGACATCGTGGCGAAGGCGGGGCTCGATCCCGAGGAAGGACCGAAGAATTGGGACGAGTACTTGGCCAATGCGAAGAAGGTAAAGGACAGCGGCGCGGCGCCGTTCGGCTGCACCTATGACTTCCACGCCTGGCGCTCGATTTTGCCGATTACGCATTCGATCAGCACCGATGTCTATGAGAAAGACACCGGGCTGTTCATGTGGAACAGTGATCCCGCGGTCAGCGCGCTCGAAATCATGAAGCAAATGTTCGAGCTGGCGAATCCAGACGTGAACACTCCAGGCTCGTCGGACGCGGGCGTCAACGGCACACCGGACGAGGCTGCCTTCGCGGCGCAGCAGGTCGCGTACTACGTCAAATACGAGAATGCGCACCTGCGTTGGTCCGCCCCTTGGCCCGATCCGAGCAAGCTCCGCATAGCAGCACTTCCGGTGCAAGAAGGCGGTGCAGGTGGCACGGTCTTCTGGACGACAGGTGCAGTGCTCTTCAAGAATGGCAAGAACAAGCAGCAGGCGGCCAATTACATGAAAGCGCTGACCTACGATCAGCGCGTCTGGGAGCATTCGGTGACGGGCAACCCGCCCAAAGAGACCCCAGTTGGCCAACTTCCGGTCTACAAGTCGGTCTGGGACGAATATGCAAAGAACCGACCCGCTTGGCTCACCGACTGGGCAATCGCCATCCACGATGGGCTCGACAAAGCGAAGAAGATCACGCCCTCGAAGTTGAGCGTGACCCAATTCGACATCGCGACGCCGTTCTATGTGGACTACCTGAATGGCAAGGAGACCGACGCCAAGGCCGCCCTCACCAAGGCCTACGATGCGGTCCACGCGGAGTACAACAAGTCCTAGCGCCACGCTCTTGCTGCGTGATCGACTCGACGGTGACGATCACATGGCAAGACGGCAAGGTTGACCTCAGCTCTTTGGGTAACTCCGAGCGGCGGCAGTCGTCCGGAGTTACCCAAGTGCTTCGCGCCGGTCGCCTTGCCGTTTCGCACGTTTATTGCGAACAATAGTCCGGGCAGACGCCGTCACCTGGGGGTAGTCATGGCAAGCGTTGCGTCAAGGCAGCATTCCCGGCGCTCACCGGGCGGATTCCTCGCCGGGAGTTCGAGTTGGCTCTTCTTGCTCCCAACCGTATTCTTCTTCGTGCTGTGGCAACTCTGGCCGATCTTACAGGTTGCTTGGATTAGTCTGACCGATTATCGCTTCCTCGCCCCCGATACGCCGACGATCGGCATCCACCTATGGCGCTTCCATTTCACCTTGCCGACCAATTTCGTCGGTGTCGACAATTACCGTGAGGCGCTAAAGGACCCATTGGTTCGCAAGGGGCTCCTTCGCGCGCTCGGCTTCACTGCGATCTTCGTGCCCGGCATGATCATGTTCCCCATGATTCTGGCGGTGATGATCGATCGCATCACCAACAACAGAGTTGCCACGTTTTATCGTCTGATCTTGCTGATCCCGGCGATGATTCCCGGGCCATTGATTTTCGTCCTCTGGCGGCTCATGTATAGCCTCTACATCGGACCCATCAACTATTTCCTCGTCGACGTCACGCATCAGTACACGGTCGCGAACCAGCCGCAGTGGCTTGGCAGTCCACACCTAGTCTTCTTTTCCCTCGCCATCATGGAATGGTGGTGGGGCTTGGGCTATCACACGATGTTCTTCCTCGCCGGATTAGCAACGATCCCGCGGGATCTACCGGAAGCGGCGCGCCTTGATGGCGCAAACGAATGGAAGCTCTTTTGGAACATCACCGTTCCCCGCTTGTTTCCGATCATTCTCGTGCTCGTCGTCCTGCGATTTGGCACGGCGATGGCCATCATCGACGAATATTTGATCATGGGCGGCTTCGATCGCACTCGCCCTACCTACACCTGGACCATGCGGATGTTCGAACTTGCGTTCGTCGCCGGCGACTGGCGACAGGGATACGCTTCGGCAATTGGCTGGATTGGCGCCATTGCCATGCTAATCGTCGTCGCCGGCATGTTCTACGTTTTCCGCTCGCGGGACTAGTCAGGGAAGCGTTATGACCATTCGAGAAGCAAGCGCCACCACTGCCACCGCGCCGGTACGCGCCACATCCGTTCCGCGTCCCGTAACGGAAATTATTGAGGATTGGACGCCCAGGCGGCACGTGCCGATCGGAACGATCGCTCGCCATATCGTCCTCTCAATCTTCGTGCTCATCATCCTCTTTCCACTCGCCTGGATCTTGATCATGTCCGTGAAATCGATACAGGACGCTTACCAGAACGAGATCTGGCCAAAGCACTTCGATTTCTCCCACTACTCATACGCGTGGGATAACATCCCAACGCTTCGCACAAACTTCATGAACAGTGTGTTGATCACGCTTGGGACAATCGTTACCACGACCGTCGCCTCGGTGCTGGCGGGCTATGCGCTCGTCCATCTGCGGACGCCTGGCAAGGCGCTCATCACCGGTCTGCTCGTCGCCTCACTCTTCTTCCCGACTCGCGTCACCGCCTTCATCGGCATCTATCAAATGCAGAAAAGCCTTCATCTGATCAACCATTTCTATGGTTTGATCTTGCCCTACACCGCGCTCAGTATCGCGATCTCAGTCTTCATCATGCGCGGCATGTTTGAAACCGTGCCCAGAGATCTCAATGATTCGGCAAAAATCGATGGCGCGGGCCCGCTCCGCATCTTGCTCGGGATCATGCTCCCGCTCGTCCGCAACGGCATTGTCGTGGTCATCATCGTCAATTTCGTCACCGCTTGGGGCGAATACTTGCTCGCCAGCCGCCTGATGGACGAGCAATCGCAATGGACGCTTCCGGTCGTGCTCGCCTCGTCGTCCAACGGCATGGGGGCATGGATTTGGCCTCGCCTTGCCGCCGTCTACGTGATGGCCATCCTCCCCGGCCTGATCGCTTTCGGCATCGCCCAACGCTGGTACATGAAGGGCTTGCAAGAAGGCGCCCTGAAGGCGTAGAGGGGACAGATAGTCTCAGATTCTTGATCTGGATCGATAGCTTGTGGTCGGCCACCCCACCCGGGACTCAAGGCCCGGGCTCACTCCCGGAAGTCGGATAAATCCGACTGGCGCGAGGGTTCGGAGGGCAGGGAGCATGCCGTATTGGCGGTTGTTCTACCATCTAGTTTGGGCAACCAAAGGTCGAAAGCCGCTCATTGGATCTGAGGAGGAGGCTGTTATTCTCCGATCGTTACAGCTAACGTTTGATGATCTTGACGTAATTCCGCATGCAGTGGGGATCATGCCGAATCATGTGCACGTGGCCGTTTCCGCACCGCCAAAAATATTGCCAGCAGACTTAGTCAGGCGAATGAAAGGTGCATCGACTCACGCAATCAATGAGGAGATCGCGCGTTGGAAACAATCACCGTTTGCCTGGCAAGGCGAGTACGGGGTCCATTCGTTCAGTGATCAAGCACTGCATACCGTCATCAGTTATGTGACTAACCAACAAGCGCATCATTCAGCCAAGGATCTGTGGGCAGGGCTCGTACGCATTGCAGATAACACGACAGGTTCGCAGTCTTCCCGGCGCTCCCAATCACGCCGCATCGACCCCAGTCGGCTTGAGCCGACTTCCGTCACTGAGCCCGGGACTTGAGTCCCGGGGTGGGGTGCAGCCAAGCACTTCCGGAATTCGGAATTGTGCGAATTCACTGACCGTTAAAATCGATTCGTGAATTCCGAACTCCCACGAGTAGTCGACAGCTAGCGATTGCTGAGGGTTGCTGACGAGGAGCCAAGGCGTGCGCTTGGAACACAGGGTGGCGCTGGTCACGGGCGGCGGATCGGGGATTGGACGGGCGATAGCGGTGCTGTTCGCGCGCGAGGGCGCGACCGTGGTCCCGGCCGATCGCTACTTGGACCGGGCCGAGGCAACCGCGGCCATGATCACGGGCGCTGGCGGCCGCGCGACCGCCGCCGAGGTTGACGTTGCGAACAGCGAGGCCGTTGAGTCGATGGTCAACCAGGCGATCGACGCCTACGGCCGGGTGGATATCCTCGTCAACAACGCCGGCATCTCTGCCGGCAACGACATCCTGACCATTGATGAAGCGACGTGGGACTTCAACCTCAGCGTCGTCCTCAAAAGCGTCTTTCTCTGCTCGAAAGCCGTGCTGCCGGGGATGATCGAGCAGAGTCGCGGCGTGATCATCAACATGAGCTCGGTCAACGGCCTGTACGGAATCGGTGAGGAACCCTACGGCGCCGCCAAAGCCGGCATGATCAACCTGACCCAGAACATGGCGGTCAAGTACGGTCCGAAAGGCGTGCGCGTGAACTGCATCTGTCCCGGATCGATCGAAACGCCGATCTGGGGCGAGCGCGTCCAGCAAGACCCGCAGATCTTCGAGAAGCTGGCGAAGTGGTATCCGCTGCGCCGGGTCGGGCAGCCGGAGGATGTCGCCAACGCCGCCCTCTTCCTCGCCTCGGATGAATCATCCTGGATCACGGGCGCGATCTTGGCGGTCGACGGCGGTCTGACCGCGGGCAACGAATACCTCGGTTCCGATCTGGGGAGTTAGCACGCTTCTTTGTCACCCTCGCACCAACGATCATGGGTGTCGTGTAGGGGCGCAAGGTTTGCGCCCGGTTCTGTAGGCAACTGGGCCAGCCATTGGCAACCGACATGTTCACCAGGCGGGCGCAAGCCTTGCGCCCCTATAAAGAACGGCTCCATTCTCCGTTCCCTTGCCCTGCCTATCAGGGAGCCAGGTGAAGTCAATTCGTTGACATGGCTTTCGATTCAGCCATACAATGCCGCCCGCATCAACCCGACTTGACCTTTACCGGCGAGGGGGCTCCCGACCATGTCGGCTGTCTTGCCCGCGAACGCGATGCGAGCACCAGCCCGGCGGCCGGCAAGAGGAACTAGGAGCACAGGTGGGACAACAACGAGGCGCCAACAGGGCCGTCGCTGCAGCCGCCCGGGTCAGTAGCATCGGCTCAGCCCCGTCCAGTCGCCGCACGGCGATGACGATCGAGCACGCAACCAAGTACTACAAAACGCAGACCGGCTCGGTGCACGCGCTTGAGGATCTTACCCTGGAGATCGCCGAAGGCGATTTTGTGTGCATCTTGGGTCCATCCGGCTGCGGCAAGAGTACGCTCCTGTGGGCGCTTTCGGGTCTGCACGACCTCACCAACGGCCGGGTCATGCTCAACGGCACCCCGGTCACCGGTCCCCGTCCGGAGATCGGCATGATCTTCCAGGACGCGAATCTGCTCCCCTGGCGCAACCTTTATCAGAACATCCTCTTTCCTTTCGAGATCAAGAAACTCAATCCTAAGCAGTACGAGCAACGGATCAAGGGTCTCCTCGACGAGGTCGGGCTAACCGGGTTCGAGAAAAAGATGCCGCGGGAGCTCTCCGGCGGCATGCAGCAACGGGCGAGCATCGTCCGTTGTCTTTCGTTCGATCCCTCAGTCATTCTGATGGATGAACCGTTCGGCGCCCTCGACGCCTTCACCCGCGACGAGATGAACCTCCTCATCCAGAAGATCTGGATGGAAACTGGGAAGACGATCATCTTCGTTACCCACAATGTGACCGAGTCGATTTTCCTGGCCGACCGTGTGGTTGTGCTCACCCCACGGCCTGGCAAGTTGGCCCACATCTTCCCGATCAACCTGCCGAGACCGAGGAGCATCGAGCAGACATTCTCGCCCGAGTTCCTCAAAATCGTGCTCGAAATCAAACAAACGATCATCACCGGGACCTATGCGCCGCGTCCAGACGATGCGCCGGCGATCGGGTTGGAGCTTTAATCGCGCGGCGAAACGAGGAGTTCTGGCCATGGCCAGCGACCTACGAGAAACCCTTCCCACCTTCGAAGCGCAACCGCCGGAAGATGCGGATGTCAGCCTTTCCAACTGGTCGGCCCTGACCAACGCGAACTTCGCTAAGAGTTGGGCCGAAGCGGCGGTCATCGCCCTCGTTGCGGTGCTCGTGATCGGTGGGCTGGAGGCGTGGGTCCGCATCGCGGACGTGCCTTCCTACACGTTTCCCGCGCCGAGCGAGATCGGTAAGGCGCTCTGGAACAACTTCGATCTCTTCCGGCCGCACCTCGAAGCGACGTTGAAAGTGATGCTGAGCGGTTATGCCATTGGCGCCGCGATCGGTATCGTCCTCGCGGCGGTGATTACGCAGTTTCCCTTCATCGAGAAGGTGATCACGCCCTACATCCTCCTCCTCGTGACCACGCCGATGATCGCGCTCGTGCCGTTATTGATTCAGAAGATGGGCTTCGGCTCGGCGCCGCGGATCATCGCGGTCGCGCTCGCGGCCGGACCGATGGTGATGATCAACTCGGCCACCGGCTTCCGCCGCACGGATCTCGCCAAGATCGCGCTCGCCCGCTCTTATGGCGCAAGCACATTCCAAATCTTCACAAAAGTCCGCTTCCCGTTGGCCCTGCCGATGATCATTGTTGGGCTGATGGTTGGTGCGATATTCGGCATGCTGACCGCGGTCGGTTCGGAAATCATCGGCAGCAGCGTTGGCCTCGGCAGCCGCTTGGCCTTCTACTCCTCGCGGATTCAGATGGCCAATTTCTGGGCGGTGATTGTCATGCTCGCGGTCATGGGTATCCTGATCTATGTCTTCTTCTACTGGGTTGGGAAACGTTGGGCAAGTTGGCAGGCATGAGGCCGCTCGCACCGACCGTCATGCTGGCGCACAACCGACCGTCGGTCCGAGCCGCTCTCTCGTCATTCCGGGCTTGTCGAGGAATCATTCTCTTCCGACGAGCTTGGTCGGGGGTGACGAGATTCTTCGCTTCGCTCAGAATGACGGGAAGGGGCGCTCAGCATCACGGGTTGGGCGGGCAGCATGACGAAGTGGGGGCGCGCAGGATGACGAAAGGGCCTTGCATTCGCTCGGTCGTTTGGCCGAGCGCCGCGACAGTGAACGAGGAGGGAGATCTTCGATGAGCCGGCTCGATGAGTTGATCGCAGACCTGACCAGTTCCCGCATTACTCGGCGCCAGTTTATGCAGCGGGCGGCCGCGCTCGGTCTCTCCGTGCCGATGCTCTCCGCGGCCGGTGGCCTCACGGCTTTTGCCCAAGAGACCAAGAACAAGGTTTCTTTCATGTCGCCGCGCGGCACGCTCGAAGTGCTCGACGACTATCCGTATTGGGTCAGCCTGAAGATGGGATACTTCGGCGACATCCAAACCGAGATGCACCCCGCGATCTTGCAGGCAACCTCTAGTTCGCAGGCGGTTGCCGAAAATCAAGGCGACATGTCCTATGTCTCTCCTGGCGTTTTCTCCCTCGGCGTTGAAGCCGGCGTTGATCTCGTGTCGGTCTGGCAAATGCCATCGCTCGATGTCTTCGACATCGCCCTGCCGAAGGGTAACCCACAGGGCATTACGACCCTGAAGGACCTCGAAGGCAAGAGCGTGATCCTCGGCGATCAAGGTTGGTCATCGATTGTCGACCCAATGATTGCGCAGGCGGGCGGCGATCCGAGCAAGGTGAAATACGCCTCGTCCGGCACGACCTGGGGCCAGACTCTCGCGTCTGGTCAGGGTGACGCTGCCCTTTGCTGGGAGGGTCTCCGCGCCCAATGGAAAGCTGGCGGGCTCGACTTCGACTACATCCTGGGCAAGGATTGGTCGAAGTTCCCTTCGAACTCATTCCAAATCCGCCGCTCCGATTTCGAGGACGCCTCGCTCAAAGACCTCTACACCAACTATCTCAAAGGCTGGGCGATGGGCCTCGAATTTGGCTACCACAACCCGCGCGCCGCGACCCAGATCACGATGGAAGTGCCGGAAATCACGAAAGCGCTGAACGACACGTTCAAGGATAAGAGTGTCGCTGTCGAGTCGATGTGGCAACTTGCCACCGTGTATCGCGGCAACTGGGAAACGCGTCAGGGTTGGGGTTGGCATGATCTCGATGCATGGAATCTCTTCCTGACCACGATCAAGGACATCGGTCAACTCACGAAAGAGATCAAGGCGGAGGACATCATCAAGAACGATTACGTTGCCGGCGGCAACGACTTCGACCACGACAAGGTCAAGGCCGACGCCGACGGCTTCCAGCTCTCAGCCGAGTTTGCGGCGGCGATGGATCCGAAGGCCACGCCGGAGGCGACGCCGACATCCTAGGCTCCGCCGGATAAAGTGAACGCCGCGGGCGGCTCCACAGTGAGGAGCCGCCCCAGGTCAGTCCATCCCGCCCGCGAGGAGTCCCATGTCCGAGTCTTCGGAACCAAAGGAACCGCGCAAGCAGTTTCACCACGTCGGGCTGCGCGCGCTCGACGAGCAGCCGAGCGAGCACCACGTCCCACCCAGCAAGTGCTGGGTGACCAACCCGAACCACCATCAGATGCGGATCGAATATCTGCGCTATGCGCCAGAAAGCCCGATCAGCGAGGAGTTCCAAAACGCTCCCCATATCGCCTATGAAGTCGACGAGCTCGAACCGCATTTGGCAGGGAAAGAGGTCATCCTCGAACCGTTCGATGTCGGCGACCCGCCCTTCGCCACTGTTGCCTTCACCAAGGAGCACGGGCTCTTCACCGAATACATGCAGTTCAAACCCGGCCGCAAATGGTTCGACGAGTAAGGCTTTCCTCACCCGGCGCTTCGCACCACCCTCGCCCGTGCGCGGGCGAGGGGATCAAGGGGTGAGGGAACCTCTGGGCCGAGCGTTAGATCCAGTCAGATCATAAGTAGGGGAAGGAACTAACCGATGGCAGATCGACTCGCCGCGTCGACGAACACCTACCACACGTATTCATTGGAAGAAGCGCTCGCCGGCATCGCCGGCGCCGGGTTCACCAGCGTCGAGCTAACCTCCGTTCCCGGTTGGACTGAACACGTCCGCCGCGACGCCAGTCCCGAGCACCTTGCCCACGTCAAGGACTTGCTCAACGAGCATGGTCTGACCCCGGTTAGTCTCTCCGGTCATTCCGACCTCGTCAGCGACGCGGGCGTCGCCGAGTTCAAGAAAGCACTCAATCTCTGCCGCCAGCTCAGCATCTCGATGATTACCACCAGCACCGGCGGTCACGACGCCTCCTCGACAGGAGGGTTGGACGAGCAACGCCAGCAGTTTTTGAAACGGATCGGACCGCTCGCCGACGAGGCCGCGGCTGATGGCATCTCGATTTGTCTCGAAACCCATGGTGGATTGCTCGCCACCGGCGCCATCGCCGCCGATCTCGTTCGCCAGATCAACAAGCCGAACGTCGGCATTAACTACGACGCCGGCAACGTCATCTTTTACGGCAACACCCGCCCAGAAACCGACATCGCCAGTGCCGTCGATTACATCAACCACGTCCACGTCAAAGATCAAATCGGCGGCGCCGGCGTCTGGAATTTCCCGCAGGTCGGCACCGGTGAAGTCGACTACACCGCGATCTTCTCCGCCCTCGATGCCGCCGGATTCAACGGCCCATGCAGCATCGAAATCGAATTCCAAGGCGAACCGTGGCCCTCCTTGGACGACGTCAACCGCGCGCTGACGGACTCGTTCAAGTTCGTACGGCAGTTCGTGCCAGCGGGGTAGGGAAACAGACGAAATAGCGGATAGCCACACCCAAACGCCGCGGGCCTAAAGACCCGCGCTCATTCAGCCGAAGCCCCTCCGGGGCTGGGGTTGGGCGATCTTGAAAGGAGAGAGCGTGTCGTATTGGCGGCTCTTCTATCACATTGTTTGGGCAACCAGGCACCGCGAGCAGTTCATTGATCACCAGATCGCCGGACTCATACGAGGCGAAATTGACCTTACCTGCAGAAAATATCGGGCAATTCCCCATGCCGTAGGGTTCATGCCGGATCATGTTCACCTTGCGATTTCCATTCCCCCACGAGTCGCCGTCTCAGATCTTGTTGGCGTCATCAAGGGTGGAACAAGCCTTCAAATCAATAGTTCAAATGGGCCGCAGAAACTCGAGCAGTTCGGATGGCAATCAGAGTTCGGCGTGCACTCTTTTTCCGAGCGCTCCCTTGCTTCCGTTTTCACCTACGTCAATAACCAAGTCATACATCATCGGGATGGGAATCTTTGGTCCGAATACGAAATCGCTGAAACAACACCACCGAACGCGCGCTAAGACCAGCGCACCATTGCACAGGTGTTGAAGTGAGTCGACGTTTTTCTCAGCCCGGAGGGGCTTCGGCTGAATGAGCGCGGGTCTTTAGGCCCGCGGCCGGAAGGCAACTATCGGTGATCGAGGAGACACATCGATGCCCAAAGTCGCAGTGCTTGGCGCCGGGTTTATGGGGAGCACGCATGCGCGGGCGTATGCGAGCATGCCGGGCGTTGAACTCGGTGCCATTTATGCCCACAGCGGGAAACGGGCAGAGCCGCTTGCCGCCGAGCTCGGGACAACCTGGACCGACGACCTCTCGCGGATCGTCGGCGATGATGCGATCGACGCCATCGACATCTGCCTCCCCACCCCCGAACACCGTTCTGCGACTGAAGCGGCAATCGGCGCAGGCAAGCATGTCCTCCTAGAGAAGCCGATCGCGCTGGACATTGCGGACGCGGACGCCCTGGTCGATCTTGCGGTCTCCACCGACAAGGTCTTCATGATCGCCCATGTCCTCCGCTTCTGGCCGGAGTACGTCGAATTGCAAAAAATCGCGGCAAGCAGACAGTATGGATCGCCGGTCTCCGGATTCGCCTCCCGCCGCCAACCCTTTCCCGCCTGGTCGGAGCTCTTTAGCCGGTCTGATCTGACCGGCGGGGCTGTGATCGACATGATGATCCACGATTACGACATGCTGAATTGGATCTTCGGTGCGCCGAAAGCCGTCACCGCTCGCGGGATCAAGAATCCCCGGTCCCAAGGCTGGGATCAGGTGCAGGTGCTGATCGATTACGACCGCTCGTCGGCGCTGGTCGACGGCGGGATGATGATGCCGGAGTCCTATCCGTTCAGCTCGCGTCTCGAGGTGCTCCTTGAATCCGGGGCGTTGGAATATCACTTCCGCGCGGGCGGACGGAGCGTGGAGATGGGCGGAGGCGTCAACGAACTGACTGAGTATCCGAACGAGGGCGATCCCACCAAGGTCAGCGCTCCCGCCGAAGATCCCTATACCGCCGAGGTCGCCTATTTCATCGATTGCATTGAGTCGGGCAAACCCGCTACCCGTGCTACTCCCGCCGCCGCCCGCCTTGCCCTCCAGGTCAGCCTTGCTGCCCGCGACTCGCTGGAGACGGGAAAGCCGGTAACGCTAGACTGACAATGTGGCGAAGGACGCCCGCTTAAATTGTAGGGGCGGAAGGCTTCCGCCCGGGTCCGAATTTGAACGAGTTGTCATTACCAGAAAGCGTCCGGCAGGCCGCGGGTGCAAGCCTTGCACCCCTACGTAGCTCGATGCACTACTCCTTGATATCGAACGCGTTCACCACCGCGCGCTGGAAGCTCGGGTGCTGATCGAGCAGGCCGTCGATGCTCATCCGCAGGAATGACGCGAGCTGGATGAACTCGAGCGGACTCAGACTCAGCGTGACGAAATCGATCTGCAGTTCGATCAGATCATCCTCGGTCAGATCGTCCTTCGGCCGGCGGGGGATGCGGGAGGTCGTTTGCAGCCCGGTTTCGGGCCAAATCATGTCGAGCAAATCGACCGTCGCTTGATTCGCCTCCGCCATCGCAGACCTTCCTTCGTACGCAAAACCGCTGTGATCATGCCGACGGTGATACTAGCCGTCGTCTGCGATGATCGCAATTTCACGCTCCGAAATTCGGAAGAAAGAAGTGATCCCTTCCGGTGGCTGGACCAGAAGGGATCTTGAACGAAGGAAATAGGGGTGGATGGGGATCGCCGCGCTACCTGGCATTGGCGCACGACGGAACGGCTGCACACGTGCCGATAATCATCAAGCAATCACGATCCGGGTCTTCCTGCCGGCGGAAGCGACTCGGCGCTCCCAGCCGGCGACCTCATAATGGATAGACCCGCTCGCTCCATCGCGACGACGAGCATCGCTGACTCGTTGTCGTTGAGCTTCGGCGTCTTGAGCCGAGGCTCGTTCAGTACCAGCATTTCCATCATCTGCCGCGGATCCACCGCTTAAGAACCCGCCGCAGAACCGAACCGCTTAATCGTGCAAATCTCTTATTCAACGACCCATTAGTGATAACGCTTCAATCCGCTTTGTTGTTCCGCTTACCGGGCCAGTTCCCTGACCACGTGCCTATCATCCTCCACAACGTCACCCCGCACATCCTATGGATTACGTAATCGCGCACCTCGCGCAGGCGTCGACCCACTTACGTACTTTGACGTACACGCGTCCGTCCACGGACGATAGGCTTGCGGCGAGTAGGTGAACTTCAGGAACCATTTTCGCGATCGCCCAGACGCGGCTACGCGGCTAAGCGGCTGTGCGGCTGCCCGCGAAGCGCGCGGTTGGAAGCCCCACGCTAAACCTATGAAGCCGCCCTTCGAGGGCTGAGCACGAGGCGATCAGTGGGATGCGCCGTCTCCGTGAGCCGGTTCAAGGCCGGCTTCGGAGCCTGAGTCCGAGCAGTCATGCCCGGCCATGCGGCTTAGCCTCGTGGCGAGGGGCGGGTAACATGCCGACGGTTAAGCGGGTTCGGGCGCGGCAATCCCGTAGGGACGGAGGAGGGATTCGAGATGGTTGCGGAGCCATTCGGCAAGTGATCCTTCTCGGAAAATTGCCCAGGTCACAAGTGAGCCGTTGTACGTTGCGTGGACGTCGCGGGCGAGTCGGTCGGTGTCGCACGGACGCAGCTCGCCACTAACGATCGCGGCATCAAGCAACCGCTGGATGCCAGCGATCATCGTTTCCGCCTGGTCGAGGCCATATCGATGAAACTCGGCATCACTCAGGTCGATCTGCAGGAATGCAAGATGATTCGCGAGCGCTTCCGGCGTCGATACGCCTTCCGTGAGACGAGCAAGCACGCCAAACAGGGATTGCAACGGCGATGCGCTTCGATCGGTGTTGAACGCGGTCTGGGTGGCCGTTGACCCGCTCGCCGCGAACGCCAACAACAAACCACGCTTCGAGCCGAAACGCTGGATCAAGGTCGCGGGAACGAGCCCGATCTCGGCGGCAACATCCGCAAGCGTGAGACGGCCTGGACCTAGTCGACCGATGACCCCTCCTGTCGCTTCCAAGATCGCGGCGTCGGTGATCGTGCGAGGACGACCAGCCATAGGACGTATCCCTGTCTATGAATGAATATTCATTTATTATTCATTCATCATACACTGCGGACCATGCCCGTGCAATAAGAAGCTCTCAGAAAGGGTCTACACACATGACAGATCAACATTGTGAGCATGTGCCTGACCTGCATGGCTCAGTTGCCGTCGTGACCGGGGCGAGCCGCGGAGGCGGTCGCGCGATCGCGGTGGCACTCGGTGAAGCAGGAGCGACCGTCTATGTCACCGGCCGAAGTGTCCGTGGCGGCGCAACGACGGAAGATCGACCGGAGACGATCGACGACACGGCGGAGGCGGTCACTTCAGGGGGCGGGGTCGGGATTCCCGTCCAACTCGATCACACGGTGGACGAAGAGGTGGCGCACTTCTTTGCCCGCGTCCGCGCCGAGCAAGGGCAGCTCGATGTCCTCGTCAACAACGCGTGGGGTGGGTATGAAGCTCACGACGGCGCGGGATTCGGTGCGCCCTTCTGGGAACAACCGATCACTCGATGGGACTCGATGATTACGGCCGGCGTGCGAACTCATTTCGTTTCTAGTCGATGCGCCGCGCCGATGATGATCGAACGAGGCGCCGGGCTCATTGTCAGTACAGTCGCTTGGGCGTTTGGCGAGTATCTCGGCAATCTTTATTACGACGTGGCGAAGGCGGCGATTGTCCGAATGGCATTCGGCATGGCTCAGGAACTGAAACCGCATAACATTGCCGCGGTCGCGCTGGCGCCGGGTTTCATGCGCACCGAACGAGTGCTCGCCGCTCATGAAGCGGAGCCATTCGATCTCGGCGTTACCGAATCCCCCGTCTACCTCGGGCGGGCAGTGCGCGCGCTCGCGTCCGATCGAGCCGTGATTGCAAAGAGCGGACAGATCTTGACCGCCGGCGAGCTAGCTCGCGAATACGGGTTCACCGATGTTGACGGTAGGCAACCTGAACCATTTCGCCTGACTGTGCCCAACTAAAGGATCCCTCCTCGAAAACCCAACGCGACCAACGCCGCCCGGGTTTCAACCCCCGTCTTCCCAAGCATGTTGTTGACGTGCGTGGAAACGGTGCGCGGACTGATGTGCAGTTCACTCGCGATTTCGCCTGTCGAATGACCAGCCGCCAGCATCCGCAGGACATCGATTTCGCGAGGAGTCAGTTGAGACGCAACGGCGGACTGGTCTTCCGGTCGCGGTAGTGGTGTGGCCAAACGGTTCGCTTTGAGAGTCATCGCGACATCGTACGCGTGCTCCATTGACCATGACCGTCCGGTCCGCAGCGCATTGTCAAAACCGGCCACACCGAGCGTGGACCGAATTGCCTGGATGAAACGGCGGTGCCGTGGCGTATTGGGAGTGACGGGAATACCAAGGATGTTGGCCATCGCTTCAGCGGCGCCAATCAACGACGCTGATGTCTCGCCAAACGCCGCCGGATCTGGTGTTTCGGCCATCGAGATGATCGTTTCCGCGAACGCCGCTTGGTCGCCAAGCTGCTTGAACGCGGTAAGGGCCTCTTGCAGGAGCCGAATTCCTTCGGCGGGATCGTGCTCGTCTCTGGCGACCTCGCCGAGGTTATAAAGCGCAATCGCGGCCGCCCGGCGATCCCCAACTTCGCGAGAAATCTCAAGCGATTGCGTATACAGGCCCTTCGCCCGTAGGTAATCACCTTGCCAGTGCCAGGCATCGCCGATATTGAGGAGCGCACTCGCGATGCCAACGCGATCGCCAATCTGCTGGCGAATGACTAGGCTCTCTTCGTTGAGCCGGATCGACTCGCTCCAGTCTTTGCGTCGTGTTGCGACAACGCCCAAATTGTTCAGCACGATGCTGAGGGAATGGAGATCGCCGATTTCGCGCATGACCGGCGCGGCCTCTTCGAATCGTTCCGCCGCGAGATCGTTCTGTCCCTGGTAGAGCGCGAGCACGCCAAGATTCGCCAGCGCCATGCCGATACCGCGACGGTCACCGAGTTCCCGAAAGAGCGAAAGCGCCTGTAAATGCCGGTCGGTCGCTTCGTCGTACTTCCCTTGATCGTGGGCGATATTGCCGAGATTGTTGATTGCTTGCGCGACTCCCCACGAGTCGTCGATTGTTTTCGCCGTCGCGAGCGATTCCTGATGCAGGGCGCGCGCGCGGTCATAGTCACCTTGTGATTCGGCGAGCATACCGGCGCCGCTCAAGACTCGCGTCAGTTCACGGGACGGCGTGCGGTCGGCGAGCGCAAGGATTCGGTCGAGCCATTCGCGGCCTTCGGTCAGGTATCCCCGGACATTCCAAAACCGCCACAACGAGGCACCAAGTTGCAACGCTCGGTTAGCGTGTCCACTTCCAAGGAGCCAGGCCAGAGCGGCCCGAAAATTGTCGTGATCGGCGCTGATCTGCAGAAGCCATGTCGCCTGATCAGCGCCGGTCAGCTCGCGCTCCGCCTCCACGCCAAATGCGACGAAATGCTCGGCGTGCTGATCGCGCGCTTTGGTTTCTTCACCGTGGAGCGTCAATTGCTCCAGAGCAAACTCGCGGATCGTTTCTAGCAGCGCATATCGCGGCTCATCCCCGGCGCCTGGTTCCTGGCGCAGAAGACTCTTGTCGACAAGCGATTCGAGACTATCGATCGATGCATGGGCGACCTCTTCTGCCGCGGAGAGTGTGGACCCACCAGCAAAGACCGAGAGACGCCGCAGTAGCGCTTGGTCTTCCTCCGATAGCAAGTCGTAGCTCCAAGCGATCGCGTTGCGCATCGTCTGCAAGCGTTCGGGCGCATCAGCCGGACCGCTCGTCAGCACCGCCAGGCGATTCCCCAGCCGTGAGAGCAGCGCTTGCGGCGTGAGCAACTTGCTTCGTGCCGCCGCGAGCTCGATAGCTAATGGCAGTCCGTCAAGTTGGCGGCAAATTTCTGCGACCGCTGCCGCGTTTTGCTCGGTCAAGACAAAATCCGGCCGCGCCGCTCGCGAGCGCTGCACGAACAGCGCAACCGCGGCCGACGATTGCAACGCGCCGAGATTGGCGGCAGTGGTGCGCGGTGGCAGGTTCAGCGGGTGTACCGGATATTCCTGCTCTCCAGAAACGCGCAACGGAATACGGCTCGTGACCAAGATCTTCAACGAAGAACAGCGAGCGAGCAGCTCTGGAACCGCTTCGCCCGCGTCGATCACTTGCTCCATGTTGTCGAGGAGCAGGAGGAGCCGGCGATCGCCGATTGCGGAGGTGATCAGTTCGCTGTCTGGCCGTCCTGGATCGTTCGAATATCGAGCGCATGAAGGATTGCCGGCAGGGCAAGCGCCGGGTCCGAAATAGTGGCAAGCGGAACGAACAGGAGTTTGAACCCTTCATCCTCTTCGAAATCGCTTGCGACCTGCGTGGCAAGACGGGTTTTGCCGACGCCGCCTGGCCCGGTCAGCGTCAGCAAGCGCAAATCAGGCTGCCGCAGCAGCCCAAAAATCCGCTCGACATCATCTTGTCGTCCAATGAGCGGGGTGAGTGCTGAAGGCATGCCGCTCATTGCACTTCCGCCGCGTCTCGTGATTGCCGCCGACATAGTCCTCCGTGTCCGCGCGATCTTTCGGATCGTTCGCAACTATCGTGGCTCAGTCGAGGTGCGTCAATGAAGGGAAGCGCGAAATAGACAGAGCGGTCCTCACCCTGAGAAGCCCTCAACCGCCGCTCACGCGGCTGCCATTGCCCTGCGTCGCTTGGCGAGGGCACGGCTGCCCCTGCCGTCATCCTGAGCGGAGGCGCAGCCGGAGGCGAAGGATCTCGCGCTGGGAGACGCCTCGGTATGGCAGAGCGAGATGCTTCGCCAAGCTCAGAATGACGAGGGAAGGCTCAGCATGACGGCAAAGGATCAGGGAGCGCTCCCCTCTCTCGCACGGGCCGGGTGCCTTCTGGGCGGCGGTTGGGGTGAGGGAACTCTTATTGCCCGTTCAATCAATCCGGGAGCGCAACGCGATGGCGACTAGGGCGGCGCGAGTTGAGGAATTGGATTTGATCAGCATATTGTCAATATGCGACGAGACCGTGTGCGGGCTGATCTTGAGTTGCCTGGCGATCGCGGCGCTCGGGACACCCGCCGCTAGCCCTATCAGCGCTTCGGCGAATCCAATGAGACCGCTAACCTCTTTAAATATCGATAGGGCTCTACCAAACAACCTGATTGCTTCGGCGATGTTGCTTTCATCCTTTGCCAACTCCTACGAGGGTTCGGAGTGGAGCAGGCAATCGTGCGGACAAGTTAGATCAAGCCGGCGTCCATCAACCGTGGGTAGCCATTGAAACCCGTTTCGATTCGGCATCGCCACTCGTATACTCAGCAGCACGATCAGCGGCACCAGCAGGGGAGACGGCGATGACGGACGGTGGCGACAATCACAACGGCGCCTCGCGCCGTTCAACCTCGGCAACGCCTATGGAGCCCGCCTTCGACTCGAAGCCCGTGATTGAGCGGTTGCGCCGGGGCGGACTCGATCCGCAACAAGCGGTCGATCTCCTTGTGCTCTGGATGCGCAAAGAGCATCCTCAGGCCCAAATCCGCACGGATCTCGCCCAATTCAATGAAACACTGGCCGTCGTTAAGGCTATGATCGCGCTGCCGGCCGGAGCGGAAGCGTCCGGCTACGGCAGCGCCCTCGCCGCCGATGGCGACGAGATGGTCGAACGGGCGGAAACGAAGGCGATTGGCCGCGCCCTGAACGCGCTTGGCTACAGCATCGAGAGTTTCGATGGCGCCGCTGAGCCACCCCGGCAACGAACGCAGGAGCCACAGCGCGCAGCAACAACTCAACCTGCCGCGCCAGTTGCTGCAACCCCCGAGCCCGACGAGAAAACCGACGAAGAACCAGAACCAGCGCCCATGCGCCCCCGTCTGGCTACACCAAGTCCAGTCCCGCCGTCACCACCAGAAGCGGCGTCCGAGGAAGTCGAGATCGACCCCGCCGACTACTCGTGGACGGCCTTCTGGCGCTGGGCGCGCCCCCGGGGATTCGAGAATCGCGGCGCGGTCGAGGCCTTTCTCGGCCAGACAATCAACAATCTGACCCCCGGTGACGTGCGCAGGCTCATTCGCGAGCGCAATGACGAGTAAACGCGACCGCGGCGGGCGCGCCGGAACCTGCATTATCGAAATCCGTTGATCACGATAATCAATGGCACGCATATTGCCGCTTTCTTCGTGCTTCGGTGGAGAAGCAAGGAACGGAGGAGGACGAAGCGATGCGGGACCAGCGTGAACGACGTCTTGTTTCTCGGCGGACCCTGTTAACAGGGGCGGGGGCCACGGCACTGACGGCCGCGGCTACTCCCATCTTCCGGCGGCCGATCGCGGCCCAACAAGCGACCCCAACCCGTAACATCGCCGGCACCAAATTAAAGATTCTGCAGTGGAGCCACTTCGTTCCCAACTACGATAAGTGGTTCGATGCCTTTGCCAAAGAATGGGGCGATACCAACAACGTCGAAGTCACGGTCGATCACATCAACACGGCCGATGTTCCCTCGACGATCGCGGCCGAGATCTCCGCCAGCGAGGGCCATGATCTCGTCGAACACATCTCCTCGCTCGCGCAATACGAAAAATCGATGCTGGACATGACTGATCTCGTCACAGAGGCGAGCGCGAAGCATGGCGATCAGCTCGACATGTGCAAGAAGAACTCATTCAATCCGACCACGAATCACTTCTACGGGTTCTGCCACGGTTTCGCGCCCGACCCCGGCGACTTCCGCAAGAGCCTCTGGGAAGGGGTCGGAATGGCGAATGGGCCGTCGACCTGGCAGGAGCTGCTCGACGGCGGCACCAAGATCAAGAGCGATCAGGGCATTCAGCTCGGCCTCGGCATGTCGAATGAAATCGACTCGCGGATGGCGGCGCAGGCGCTGATGTGGGCGTTCGACGCGGCGGTTCAAGACGAGAAGGAAAACGTCGTTATCAACTCGCCAGAGACCGTGAAAGCCGTCGACTTCATGACCCAGCTGTTCAAAAACACGATGACCGACGAGGTCTTCGGCTGGAACGCCGCCTCGAACAATCAGCTCCTGATAGCCGGGCAGGCCTCGTACATCTTGAACTCGATTTCCGCGTACCGCACAGCCCAAGACGATCAGCCGGACGTCGCCAAGGACATCTTCTTCACCAGCCCCTTGAAGGGGCCGAACGGCACCGCCCGCGCTCACGGCCACGCGGTCTTTATCTATCAGATTCCGACCTATTCGCAGTACAGCGACACGGCGAAGGAATTCATCCTCCACCTCGTGGACAATTACGACCAGGCGACCCAGCAAAGCTACCTCTACAATTTCCCAGCCTGGCCGTCGATTACCCCGCAGCTCACGCAGGATGGCGGCTGGCTCGACGCCGATCCCTACAAATCCGATCCGCCGGATAAGCTGGCCGTGCTGAAGACTGCGACCGACTGGACGTTCAACCTGGGCTATCCCGGCCCGGCGAACGCCGCGATCGGTCAAGTGTTCGCCGAGCCGCATCTGCCGAACATGATGGCCCGTGCTGCGCGCGGCGAAATGTCAGCCCAGGACTCCGTTGCTCAGGCCGAAAAGGATATCAACGAGATCTTTACTAAGTGGCGGAACGAAGGCCTCGTCGGCGGTGGACAGTAAGGGAGATTGCTCTCACCCGGCGAGGAGTTTCCTCACCCGGCGCTGCGCGCCACTTTCTCCCTTACGAGGGAGAAGGAACGCAAACGCACGAATCCTGAAAAATGGCTCCCCTCTCCCTCGCAAGGGAGAGGGGTCGGGGGCGAGGGAAGTCCTGAACCTGGCGTGAGGACTGCTCCGGCGAAAGCAAGTCTCACATGGCCACAGTTGAAGTACGGAATCTCAGCAAACAGTTCGGCGAAAACCCGCCGGCGGTCGACGGTATTGACCTTGCCAGCAAGGACGGCGAGTTCCTCGTGCTGCTTGGCCCGTCCGGATGCGGGAAAACGACTTTGCTACGCATGATCGGCGGACTGGAGCCGCCGACCGGGGGCGATGTCTTGATCGGCGGCCACCTAGTCAATGGCCTGCCGCCACGGGCGCGAAAGATTGCCATGGTCTTCCAAAGCTACGCCCTTTACCCCCATATGTCGGTCGCGAACAACATCGCCTTTCCGCTGAAAGCGCAGAAAGTACCGCGCGACGAGCAGAAGAAGAAGATACAATGGGCGGCCTCGATCCTCGGGATCGAGCAACTGCTCGACCGTAAACCACGGCAGCTTTCCGGCGGCCAGCGCCAGCGCGTGGCCCTGGCCCGCGCCCTCGTCCGCGATCCGAACGTCTTTCTGCTCGACGAGCCGCTGTCGAACCTCGACGCCCAGCGCCGCGCGTCCGCCCGCGACGAGCTCCAACTCTTCCAGCGCCGGGTCGGGACGACGACGATCTACGTCACGCACGACCAGGTCGAAGCGATGGGCATGGGAGACCGGATCGCGGTGATCGACCGGGGCAAGATCCGCCAGATCGGCACGCCGCGTGAGATTTACGACGACCCGGCCGATACGTTTGTGGCGACATTTCTCGGTTCGCCACCGATGAACTTGAGCCCAATCAACGGCGAATTGCTCGGTTTCCGGCCGGAAGACTTCGTTGCCCGGTCCACGTTGAACGGGGGGAGTGACAACCTCGTCACCTTCCCGTTTCACGTCCATCGGGAAGAATATCTCGGCGCGGAACGGCTCCTTTACGGTGAAATCGGAGACGCAAAAGCGGTCGCGCGCTTTCCGGCATCCACGTCGCTGACGGTCCAGCCGGGCCAAACCGAAGACTTTGCCGTCGAACGGCGCAACCTCAAGCGGTTTGACGCGACCACCGGCGCCCGCCTGCGCGGCTCGTCATGAGCACGGTAACCATTCCCGCCGAGGAGACAAAGCAAGGCCGCTATTTGGCGGACCGCGAGGGTGTGCTCGGCCCACTCATGCTGGCGCCGGCTGTGCTGTACATCATCGTGCTCGTCGGTATTCCCTTCGTCATCGCCATTCTCTACAGCTTGAGCGATGTCACCGTCGGAGATCAAAGCATTGACTGGGTTGGGTTCGCCAACTTCCGTGCGGTTTGGCGGAACAACACGTTTCAGACCGCCCTGCATAACACCTTTTATTTCACCATCGTGTCCCAAGTCGTCGTGATCGTCCTGGCCAACATTCTGGCGACAGTGCTGATGGCGGATTTCAATGGCAAACGTCTCGTCAGATTCCTGATCTTGCTCCCATGGACGACCCCGATCGCGCTGTCGACCATCGGCTGGCTGTGGCTGCTCGACTCGCTCTACAGCCCGATCGATTGGGTACTGCGCGATCTCGGACTGCTCGGGCCACACACGGCTTTTGGGCCAAACCTGCACATGCTCTGGTTGAGCAAGACGAGACTCGCGCAAGCGTCTGTCATTGTCGTCCAGATTTGGCGCACGCTACCCCTGGCGACGGTGATCTTGCTCGCGGGTCTGACCTCGATCCCGCAGGACATCAAGGATGCCGCGGAGGTTGACGGCGCCTCCTATTGGCGGCAACTCATCTTTATTCGGCTCCCGTTGCTGCTGCCCATCATTGCCGTCGCCTTCCTCTACGGAATCATTTTCACCTTCACCGACATGACCGTCGTCTACATCCTTACCCGTGGCGGTCCGGTCGATAGCACCCAAGTGCTGGCGAGTTGGGCGTTCTACAAAGGGGTGAACGGTTCCAACCTGGCTCAAGGCGCCGCGATCGCCCTCTTCCTTTTTCCCGTCCTGCTCGCGGGCGCAATTCTGATCCTGCGGTTGGCCCACCGCGCGGAGACGACGGGATGAGCGAGATCACCGCTCCGATCGCCACCGCCCATCCCGATCGCGCCGCCGGATTGGCGACCGTGAAATACGTCGGGAAGCGCAGCCTGCTTTACACCGTCGCTACGTTCTTCTCGCTCTTCGCCGCGCTTCCCTTTGCTTGGATGATCTTTTCAATCTTCAAGCAGAACACCGATCTCTATGCGGTGAAGAACAATCCGTTCAAGTTCAACGACCCGCCGACGCTGGACAACCTCCGCCTCCTGTTCAACGACACCAATTACAAGACCTTCCTTTACAACACGTTCTTCGTCTCCTTCTTCGTCGTCATCATCACGCTCGTCGTCACCGTTCCCGCCGCTTACAGCCTGACCAGGCTCGCCGGCCGCTGGGGCGAGAGCCTCGGCATTATGATCTTTCTCGTCTACCTCATCCCCCCAACCTTGCTCTTCATCCCGATGACGCGGGTCGTCGCCGAGCTCGGTCTGAAGAACTCGAAGTGGGCGATGATCGTGGTCTACCCGAGCTTCACTATCCCGTTTTGCACCTGGCTCCTCATGGGATTCTTCAAATCGATTCCGTGGGACATCGAGGAGCAAGCGATGATCGACGGCTACAGCCGCATCGGCGCGATCTGGCGGGCGGTGCTGCCGATGTCCGTGCCCGGGCTGCTGACCGTCATCGTCTTTTCGATTGCCCTGACGATGCACGAGTTCGTCTATGCCCTCGCCTTCGTCACCTCCTCCTCAGAAAAGACGGTCAGTATCGGCGTCACCACCGAGCTCATCCGCGGCGACGTCTTTTTCTGGCAATCGCTCATGGCCGCCGCCGCCATCGTCGCGATCCCAGTCGCGCTCCTCTACAACTTCTTCCTCGACCGCTTCATCGCCGGATTCACCTTGGGCGCGGTGAAGGGGTAGGTTTCCCATGCTGAAAGCATGGGGGCGTGCAGACTCGAGAGCCATACCCGAGCGATGTGAGCGACGAGGAGTGGGCATTCGTCGCGCCGTGCCTGACCTTGATGACGGAAAACGTCCCGAATAGGAAGCACAGCCTGCGGGAGAAATCCAACGGACCTAGGTGGATCGTGCAATCGTCCACGACCTGCGGATGCTGCTGAGGGAGTTGAGGGATGGTGCGCAGCACCCGCGCGCCGCGGTCCTGGACAGCCGCACGCTGCAATCGAGCGCCTCGAAGACGACCGCCTTCAGCCGGGGCTGCGCCTGCTGGTAGTCAGTGTGCCAGGCGGTAGGTCGTGGGGCATCCTCCGCCAGGCGGCCCCGCTCGAAAGAGAACCGTTTCTGAGACGATCGATCGACAGCCTCTGCTGCTAGTATTTATGCTAGGTCACCACCATTTAAGCCGGCCGATGGGAAGACGATGAGCATGACTGACACACTCGTAAGGGACCGTACACCCTTCGAATCTCGGTCCTGGGGAGCCGAGTTCGCTCAACTGTCGGCCGCGGATCGCGAAGGGAGCCTGGCAGTCGGGGAGCTGGAGCAGTTTGCGCTCAGCGCGTACATGCTCGGCAGAGACGACGAGTGCGCAATCGCCTGGATGCGCGCCCATCAGGAGCACTTGCGTCGGGGCGAGATGCACCGAGCCGCACGGTGCGCCTTTTGGCAGGCATGCGGCCCGCTCTTCAGAGGCGAGCTTGCCCCGGCGATGGGCTGGATCGCTCGCGGGCGCCGGGTACTGGAGGCGGTCCCTGAGGATTGCGTCGAGCGGGGCTGGCTCCTCGTACTCACCGCGCTGCCGATCATGTTCGAGGGCGACCCCGAATCCGCGTATCCCAGCTTCGTCCGTGCAGGCGAGATCGCTGAGCGATTTGGCGATCTCGATCTCGTGACGTTCGCTCGGCTCGGCCAGGGCATGTCGCTGATCCTGCAGCAGCACATTGCCGAGGGAATGTCATTGCTCGACGAGGTCATGGTTGCCGTCATGACCGGCGAGCTCTCACCGATCCTCACAGGCATCGCCTATTGCTCCATGATCGACATGTGCCAGGCGGTGTTTGATCTGCGGCGCGCTCGGGAGTGGACTGACGCACTCTCTCGTTGGTGTGAGTCCCAACTCGACATGGTTCCCTACCGAGGCAACTGCTTGATCCATCGCTGCGAGATCTTTCAATTGCAGGGCAAGTGGCGTGACGCCCTTGACGCGGCGCAGCGTGCGTGCGACCTGCTCTCGGGACCCGCCACATGGGACTCGTTGGGGTCGGCGTTTTACCAGTTGGGGGAGATCCAGCGGCTGCGCGGCGAGTTCGCCCAAGCAGAAGCATCCTACCGCAATGCCAGCCGGGCGGGGCGCGAACCCGAGCCCGGGATGTCATTGCTCCGCTTGGCGCAAGGTTGGGGCGATGTTGCCGCCGCGGGTATCCGGCGCGTGCTGGACGAGACGCAGGATGCGATCGGTCGGTCGAAGGTGCTGCCCGCGTACATCGAGATCATGCTTGAGGCGAAGAATCTCGGAGCAGGCAGGAAGGCTGCCGACGAGCTCCAACAGATCGCCAACGATTTCGCTGCGCCCTACTTGCGTGCTCTTGCCGCTCACGCCACAGGCGCCGTGCTTCTGGCGGAAGGCAATGCGCGGGCTGCTCTCGCTGAGCTGCGAGGCGCGCATACCGCGTGGCGGGAACTCAACGCACCATATCAAGTGGCGCGGGTCCGCATGCTGATCGGGCTCGCGTGCCGCGAGCTCGGGGACGGCGGCGGCGCGGGACTCGAGTTCGATGCGGCGCGCGGCCTGTTCGAGGCCCTGGGCGCTATCCCCGACCTTGAGCCTGTGAGCCGCCTCTTGGGCACACCCGCCTCGAGAGGGGCAGGCGGATTGAGCGCGCGCGAGAGCGAGGTGCTGGCGCTCCTGGCAGCGGGGAAGACAAACCGCGCCATTGCGGCCGACCTCTTCCTCAGCGAGAAGACCGTCGCCCGCCATGTCAGCAACATCTTCACCAAGCTCGAGCTCGCGTCCCGGTCAGAGGCGACCGCATACGCCTACAAGCACGGACTAGTCCGGTAGGGCGTGACTACACAGAATTACCCACGTCCTTCACTGTAGATTGGGTGTTTCTGCCGAAGTCGGAGCGGCGTTCGGCCTCTACCATCGTGGTCGAAAGTTCTGGGGATCATCTGCTGACACGCGGCCCGACAAGGAGGAAGCGATGTCCACGAGACAGGATTCTGCAACCACGACGGAAGAGCACGTCGCCCCGCGGGAAGCGTGGGACGCCATCGCGGAGGGCTACGACCGCTACGTGGCCCCCCAGGAGGTCGCGCTCGCAAACGAGGCACTCGAGTTGGTGGGCCTGAAGCCCGGCGAGCGATTCCTTGACGTCGCCGCAGGAACCGGTGGGCTGAGCCTCCCGGCGGCGCGTCTCGGCGCCAAGGTCCTCGCCACCGACTGGTCCCCTGCGATGATCGAACGGTTCGAGGCGCGCGTGCGTGAGGAGAGGCTGCCCGACGCCGAGGGACGGGTGATGGACTGCCACGCGCTTCAGCTGGAGGACAACACGTTCGATGTCACCGGATCCCAGTTCGGCGTTATGCTGGTGCCCGACCAGCCACGCGCGCTACAAGAGATAGTGCGCGTGACGAAGCCCGGCGGGCGCGTACTGGTCATCGCGTATGGGGCGCCGGCCGACCTCGAATTCCTGCACTTATTCATCGCCGCCTTCAAAGCGGTCGTCCCGGACTTCGCCGGCCTGCCCGACGATCCGCCACCGCTCGAATTCCAGGTGTCGGACTCGGAGATACTGCGTCAGCGGCTGACCGCCGCTGGCCTGAGGAACGTGAAAATCGAGTCGAGCGCCGAGCGACCTGCGTTCCGATCCGGACAGGAGATGTGGGACTGGGTCCTGTACGGCAATCCGATCCCGGGCATGCTCGTCGGTGATCTGACCGAGGAACAGCGAGCCACGATCAGACAGATACTGGACGGGATGTTGCGGGAGCGTTCCAGTGGAAACAGGCACGCTGTGCTCTCGAACAAGGTGAACATCGCCATCGGGATCAAGTGAGGCGGCGTGCCGGACGCCTGTCGAGCCTTGTGCACTGGAGGCGTCTCCCTGACATCCGAAGACTGGAACTGGGCATGCGTCTACGCCGGGGGTTGCCGTCCAGCCCCCGGCTTGGACTGCTTTGAGCCTCGTGGCGCTGCGCAGCCGCGTGATTCCCCACTCTGACCGCAAGGTCCGGATAGCTCATCGAACACGTAATCTCTATCATCGTCTTATGAAAAGGAGACGATGATGACCGCACGACCAGTTTCTACAAGCACTTGGAACGAAGACGAGCTGTACACGCGGATGGCCGCGCGAGATCGCGCGCTCGACGGAATCGTCTACGTGGGCGTCCGCACCACCGGCGTCTATTGCCGCGCCGGCGCCTGCCCGTCGCGCACGCCGCTGCGCAAGAACGTCCTCTTTTTCGACTCACCTGACGCGGCCGAGGCCGCTGGCTTCCGCGCTTGCCTGCGCTGCAAACCGCGCGAGGTCGAACCGCAACTCGCCTATGTCGAGCGCGCCTGCCGGTACATCGAGGAACACCTCGACGAACCGGTCACGTTGGAAGAGCTGGGCGAGGCCATTGATGTCAGCCCATTCCACCTGCAACGGACGTTCAAGCGGATCGTCGGGATCACGCCCCGCGAATATGCCACGCGCCTTCGGGTGAGCGGCGTCAAGGCAAACCTACGCGACGGCTCCGATGTCACAACCGCGCTCTACGATGCAGGCTTCAGCTCTCCAAGTCGATTGTATGAGCGCGCGAACGCTAATCTCGGCATGACGCCGAGAGAGTATCGAAAAGGTGGTAAGGGTCGAATGATTACATATGCAACTGCCGACGCGCCGATTGGACGGGTGCTCGTCGCAATGACTGACCGCGGCATCTGCGCCGTGAATCTTGGCGACGATGATGCAGAGCTCGAGAAGGGGCTCAAGCGCGAATTTCCTTCAGCGGAGATTCACAATGGCAATGGCAAGCACAAAGATTGGGTGAATGCCGTCGTCGCGGCCGTCAGCGGCAAGCAGCCGGTTGCCGGCGTTCCGCTCGACATCGCCGCTACCGCGTTCCAACATCGCGTTTGGGATGCACTCCAGACGATTCCCCCTGGTGAAACGCGCTCCTATACCGCCATCGCCGAAGAAATCGGCAGCCCGAGCGCCGTCCGCGCCGTCGCTTATGCCTGTGCGACCAACCCCGTCGCCGTCGTCGTCCCCTGTCACCGCGTCATCCGCAGCGATGGTGGTCTCGGCGGCTACCGCTGGGGAACTAAGCGCAAAGAAGCGCTCCTGGCGCAGGAGTCGGTCATCGCTGATTGAGAAAGGACAACCCTCGTTCGCACAATTCCCTAAACTCCTGACCCCTTCTCTCGCGCGCGGGAGAAGGGGTCTCTTAACGGGGCACGAAATCAAGCGAAACATGAATACCTGCCTCAACCCAGCCTGACACGCCCTCTCCCTCGCAAGGAAGAGGGCAGGTGCGAAGCACCGGGTGAGGGAACACTCGGTGCATGAGAACCGCCGCAAACGACTAGCGCAAACCATCGTCATCAGGCACCATTTCGGGTGATGTAGAAGGAAGTCGCTTGAGCAGGAGTGCGCGCGATGGGATCGAAACCAAGCCGGGCATTTGGGTTTGTCCAGGTCGACGTCTTTACCGATCGCGTCTTCGGCGGGAATCCGCTCGCGGTCTTTCCCGATGGCCAGGGACTCTCAACCGAGGAGATGCAAGCCATCGCGCGGGAGATGAACCTTTCCGAAACGACCTTTGTGCTGCCCGCAACCCGGTCCGATTGCACGGCCAAAGTCCGCATCTTCACGCCGGGCATCGAACTCCCGTTCGCCGGCCACCCGACGATCGGGACGAGCTACGTTCTTTCGACCCTTGGTCAGTTGCCGGAAGGCGCCAACGATATTGCGTTGGAAGAGGGCATCGGGCCGGTCCCGGTCACGATTGAAGGCGAGCAGTCGAACCCCACCTTCATCTGGATGAAGCATCCGAAGGCATCCTTTGGTCCCGCGCTGCCCGATCGCGCCACCATCGCCGCGGCGCTCGCTCTCGACGAGGCGGACCTCCTCCCGGACAAGCCGATCCGAGTGGGTTCGACCGGTTTGCCCTTTCTTTACATCCCTCTTCTCAACCCGGAAACGGTCGATCGCGCCGCGCTCGATAGCAACACGTTGCTCAACATCCATGGTACGAGCGACGCAAGGGGAGTATTTATCTTCGCGCCAGATTCTGCCACCGGACCCAATCATGTCTATTCGCGGATGTTGGGAGTTGGTGTCGGGATCGCCGAAGACCCCGCGACCGGCTCCGCAAGCGGCCCACTTGGTGCGTATCTCGTCCGCGAAGGCATAGTTCCGGCCGGCGGTGAGGTTGAGATCATCAGCCAGCAGGGGACGAAGATGGGTCGCCAGAGTTGGGTGCACATTCGGTTAAAGCGCGCCGGCGACGACTGGACGATCCAGGTCGGTGGGATGACGGTCCCGTGCTGACTGGCGAATTGCACATATTCTGAGTTGAAAACTGGGCTGAAGTGTGAAGAATCGGTTACGCTTCTTACGTAAGATTCGTTGGCGTGTTACACCTAGTGGTGGTCACCGATGCCCATCCGAACGCTGGCCGTTTCCGATCAGATCGATCCCCGCATCTATAGCGCGACGTTGCGTGAACGGATGCCGGACGTAGAACTTGTTTTCGGTTGCGGCGATATTCCCGCCCGCTATCTCGAATTTCTTGCCGACGCCTTGAACAAACCGGTCTATTTTGTTCTTGGCAATCATCTTGAGGAGCTTACCCGCGAAGGCTGGAAAACCGTCGAGCCGATGGGTTGCATCGATCTCGGCGGGCGAGTGGTGCGGGACGAGTGGACGGGAGTTATTCTGGCGGGCCTGCCTGGTTCGCCGCGGTACTGCGATAGCGAGCCACTTCAATTGTCTGAATCTCAAATGATGCGCATGATCCTACGGATGACTCCGCGCCTGCTGTATAACCGGCTTCGCTACGGTCGCGCACTCGATGTGCTCGTCACCCATGCGCCGCCGCGCGATATCAATGATCGCACGGACCCTGCTCATCGCGGTTTCCAGGCGATTCGTCGTTTTATCAAGTGGTTTCATCCTCCTTATCTTCTTCATGGCCATGTCCATTTGTACGACCGCTCAGAGCAATATCAAACCTCGCTCGCCGGCACGTCGGTCATCAACGTTTACCCCTATCGCGTTGTCGACCTTGAGCTTGCGTACGTTCGTGCGCGGCAGACGGCAGGAACACCGGCGAAAGCGGTCACTCAATGACCTAACATGGCGCGGGAGCGCTACAAATGTATACCGAGCAAGTTAACGCCGACTACGAGCGAGCGCGGCAGAAGGCCTTCCTGCACGACGTCCTGTCGATCATGGGCCGGCGCTCGAACGAACTTATTCCCTTTCATGAGGTCCGCAGCCGTCTGCATCCGGAGCAGGAAAGCTACCGGGGACTGCAGGTCGTGCCGGTGAGCCAGATTGTGGGCAGCGCCGACCGCTTTCGCGATTTCGACCGCGAGTTTCTCCCGCGCCAAGGGCACACCGCCGGTCGCTGGAAAGCGATCGACCGCGCCTACTATCAGGACACGCGGCTGCCGCCGATTCAGCTCTACAAGGTCGGCGAGATCTATTTCGTCAAGGACGGCAACCACCGCGTCTCCGTGGCGAAGGAAAAAGGGGTCGAGTTCATCGACGCCGAGGTGATGGAGGGGCACATCCGTGTCCCGCTCACCGCCTCGATGACACCGCTCGAACTGTTGCTGCAGGTCGAGTACGCCAACTTCCTCCGCCGGACCAATCTCGACCGCCTCCGGCCCGACCACGACATCCGCCCGACCTCGCTTGGCCGCTACGATGAGCTCTGGGAGCAGATTCAACAGCACCGAGCACTCATGAGCCGTGATCGAGGCCGGGAAGTTCCAATTGACGAAGCCGTGACCGATTGGTACGACAGCATCTACCTCCCGATCATCCGAGTTACCCGTGAGAGCCGCGTCATGCGCCGGTTTCCCGGTCGCACCGTTACCGATATGTACCTCTGGATCATGGCTCGCCTGGGAGAACTGATTGAGGAGGGGCAAGCGCCCGACCCAGTCGCCTTTGCCGAGAACTACGTCGCCGCGGTTGCGCCCCCCAACGGCCTCATCGGTAAGATCGAAGGTGCGCTCCGCCGCGCTGGCCACAGCGCAGCCAGACTGATTCGGGGACCGGACATGCCCCAAGATGGCAAACCGCCCCGCCCGACGCTTTCGATCGAGGAACCGTCGGAAGCCCCATAATCTCCATGGCGGGTTGCCGCCCAGTGTGAGGAGACTCGCCGATGACCGAGATAACCAGACTGACGCAATCCGCAGCGACGGCCATGGCGCCAAGCGAGACTGCCGCCAATCTCCTCCGGCGGCATCAGGAAAGTCTCTTTCCAAGCGTCGGGCTGAACTATTCCGAGCCGATTGAGCTGCGGCGCGGCGAGCGGCAGTTTGTATACGACGGGGAAGATCGGCAGTACCTCGATTTCTTCGGCGGCATCGCGACCATTTCCAGCGGGCACGCGATCCCCGAAATCACGACGCCGATCAAGGAGCAGCTCGATCGCATCACCCACACGTCGACGCTGTTCTTGATCCGCTCCCAGATCGAGCTAGCCGAGCGGATCAAGGCGATGACGCCCGAGAAGCTCAATAAGGTTTTCTTCACCAACAGCGGCACCGAGGCGAACGAAGCTGCCTTCCTAATCACGACGCTCAACCGCGACAGCAACGAGCTGATCGCCCTTCGCCACTCCTATCACGGCCGCTCGTTCGCCACGATCAACGCCTCCGGACAAACCCCGTGGCGTTCGTCCACCCTCTCGCCACTGCACGTGCATTACGTCGGCAATCCCTATTGCTATCGCTGTCCATGGGAGAAGACGTATCCGAGCTGCAATCTCATTTGCGCGCGCGACGTCGAAGCGGTCATCCGCACCACGACCAGCGGCAACCCGGCGGCGTTCGTCGCCGAGCCGATCCAAGGCGTGGCTGGATTCATCACCCCACCGCCCGAATATTTTCAGGAAGTGATGGCGATCCTCGATCGCTACGGCATCCCGTTCATCGCGGACGAGGTCCAAACTGGCTGGGGCCGGATCGGCGCCGCCGATTTCGGTTTCCAGGCCTATGGCGTCGAGCCGGACGTGGTCGTTTTTGCCAAGGGGCTAGCCAACGGCATCCCGATCGGCGGCATCATCGCCACCGACGATCTTGCCTCCTCGATCCGCTCGCTCAGTCTCTCGACCTTCGGCGGCAACCCGATCGCGACCACGGCCGCCCTGGCGAACCTCAATTACCTGGTCACGAACAACCTCCGTAACAACGCGCAGGCGGTCGGCTGCTACTTGAAGGAACGCCTCTGGGAGCTGGCGGAACACCATCAGATCATCGGCGACGTGCGAGGAATGGGACTTCTCGTCGCCGTCGAGCTCGTCCGCGACCGCGCCACGAAAGAGCCTGCGCCCGATCTTGCGTTGCGGGTGATGGACGAAACGAAACGCCGCGGACTGATCATCGGCAAGGGCGGCCTCCACGCCAATACCCTACGCATCTGCCCGCCGCTGATCATCACGACGGCGGACGTCGACTGCGCGATCGGCGTGCTTGATGAGGCGTTCGGGGCAGTAGGGAGCTAAGCTTGGTCAAGTTGTAGAGAAGCGGTTCGCGCATCGTTTTCGCGAGCGCGTAGGCGAAGCAGTCCCCGAAATTCAATTTCGCGGGATGACCACTATTCTTGCCAAAATCACGATACGCAGCGCGGGCGATCCCGGCCTGGGCGACTGAAACCGCCTCAATTGAGATTTCAGCTCTTTCTATGAGTTCGTCAACCCGCCGGCTTGCAACTGGATCCCCGCCTCTGTCGATGACGATTGCGACTTCAACATAACTCACTGCAGAAATTCGAGAGTCAAATGATTCGAAGAGTGCCTGTGCGAAGGTGCTTGCCTCTGGCTTGTCGTGCAAGATTGCGACAATCGCTGATGAATCAACGATCACTTCGGCAAGCCGTTTTCATCGTAGTAGTTCGGCGATATCCATAGATTTGTACGGCTCCTTAAGTCGAGACGCGGCGTCCCTGCCGATCTCTAACAGTCGTTCGACGAAGTCAGGATTTCGCCTGCGCCGCTCGCGGATCAGCCGTTCCTGCACGGCACCGTCACAGCTGCCGTCATGCTCTCTCCGGTCAATTCCGCCAACTCGTGGGCTAAGCAGTAGGTCTCTTGGTTCTTGATATCTAGAGTTGCCACATCTTCCTCCTTTCTACCACTATCATCATTCGTTCTACCATTCAATTTGACCCGCTCAATAACGAATCTCACCACTGACCGTAACTTCCGTTTTGGAAAAGGGCGCCTCACTGCTGCGGCACGCCGTCCGGGAACCGGTCGGCGATGAGATTGAGGAGGATATCGTGCTCAAGCAGCGCCTTCAGGCCGGCGAGGACGAAGGTGAAGCCCTCGGTTGATGAGATTACCTGACTCACGACCGCGTTGCCGTCGCCGCTGAAACCGGTGTTCGTGATGCTCACGAACGTGGTGTTGTCCGGCCGCGCGGTGAAGATCCACTCGATTGTGGTTGGCGCGCCATACCCCGACCATTCGACCTCGATCCGCTTGTTCGGCTCAACCGCCTTCACCTCCACCTGAACCGAGGAGTTGTACATCTCCCAGTCCCACCGGATGTGCTTGCCGGGCTCCAGCTTGGCGCTTCCCCTGGTGAACCAGAACTTGGACGTGATCGCGGGATCGATGAACGCCGCGAAGACGTCCGCCACAGGCCGGCGAATCAGCATCTCCGCCTTGGCAATCGGGGGACGGGTTAGTTGGAAATCATTTGGTGTTGCCATGGTGTTCGCTGCACCTCATCGAAGTTCGACTGCGGGCACTTGACCGCGTGAAACCTTACTTTCCAATGACCAAGCCGTTTCTTCGAGCTCCTCTCTCGAGTATTCTGAACAACCGCGCATGAGCGATGGTTGTACGAAGTGAGCATAAATCCATGGCCGATCAGACGAATCTCGACCGAACCCTCGCCGAACAACGAAATTACTACGATGCCCGCGCGCCGGAATACGATGAATGGTGGTTGCGCCAAGGCCGGTTCAATCACGGTCCGGAGGCGACCGCGCGCTGGGATGAAGAAGTCGCGACGCTGCACGCGGCGCTCGAGGCGACCGGCATAACCGGCGATGTCCTCGAATTCGCCAGCGGCACCGGAAACTGGACGATCCACCTCGCGCAGCTCGCCGATCGGGTTACCGCACTCGACGCCTCGCCCGAGATGATCGCGCTCAACCGTGCTCGGCTCGAGGCCGCCGGTCTCGCCGCCCGCGTCTCATTCGAGCAGGTCGATCTCTTCACTTGGCGACCCCAACGCATCTATGACGCGGTCGCGCTCGGATTTTTCCTCTCGCATGTGCCGGTGGAACGCGAGGATGCGTTCATGGCGGTGGTCGCCGCCGCCCTCGGCGCGGGCGGCAAAATCTTCTTCGTCGACAGCCGGCGTGAACCTACCTCGACCGCGCCCGATCAGCCGCTGCCGGCGGCAGGCGATCAGGTCATGACCCGCAGGCTCAACGATGGGCGCACCTTCCAGATCATCAAGCTCTACCGCTCGATCGCCGAGATGAGCGACCTCTTTGCGCGCCACGGCCTCGCCGTCGACGTGCGGGAAACGCCGACCTACTTCCAGTACGGGAGTGGCTCTAAGTCGACATAACATCACACGATTGGCACAACCTTTGCGTTAGAGGGGCTGGCAGGCACTGTCGCCTGCCGGCGCGGGAGTCATCCGGCGCCCCAAACGAAAGGAGCGTGCTCATGCTTTGGGCATTAATCGCGATATTGTTGGTCTTCTGGTTGCTGGGGTTCACAGTCGTCAACTTGGGCGCCTTCATCCACTTGCTGCTGGTGATCGCCCTCATCGTCCTGATCGTGCAGCTGCTGACCGGGCGCCGCGGCGGCACCACCGTCTAGTAGCGTCTTTCTCCGCATCCTCAGAATCGCCTATCCTACTAACCGCGCCCAACTCCGGGCGCGGTTAGTTTTGGATAGAGGCGTATGCAGACTGAGGAGCGGGCAACTCCCCACGACGGCATTTCAAGCGAAACAGGCATTCCCCACGGCAAAGGGTCTCAGGGCGGTCCCTGGAGCCCGGCCTATCGGACGCTCACCATCGGCCTCCTGCTGACCATCACCGGATCGGCCTTCGAAGCGCTTGCGGTGGCCACAATTCTCCCGTCGGTCCGTGACGACCTGGGTGGGCTCGCCTATTACGGCTGGGTCTTTAGCGCCTTCATGCTGACGAACCTGATTGGCATCACCGTCGCCGGCGGTGAGGCCGATCTCTACGGTCCAGGCAGGCCACTTGTGGTCGGCGTCGGCCTGTTCGTTGCCGGCTTGTTCGTCGGCGGCCTCGCACCCTCCATGCCCGTGCTGATCCTGGCCCGAGCGATTCAAGGGTTTGGCGCGGGCATTATCAACTCGGTTGCCTATGTCGTCATCGGCCGCGGGTATCCTGAACGGACAAAGGCGCGGATGCTGGCGCTTGTCTCGACGGCCTGGGTCGTGCCCGGTCTCATCGGTCCCGCCATCGCCGGTTTCATTGCCGACACCGTCGGCTGGCGCTGGGTGTTCCTCGGGCTGACGCCGCTCCCGATCGTGGCGGCGGCCATGACCTTACCGGTTGTGCGCAAGATCCCGGCGGGCGCGGCGGTCCGGCGGGACACGAAGCGCATCATGCGGGCGGTTCAGCTCTCATTCGGCGCTGGGGTCTTGGTTGCCGGTCTCGGCCGCTCCGAACCGATCTGGGCGATTCCATTGGCGGTCGCCGGTGTCCTGATTATGTGGCCGGGCTTGCGCTCTGTGCTGCCCCCGGGCACGTTGCGGGCGAAAGCGGGTTTACCGGCCGCACTGGCGATGATGGGGTTGCTCAACTTCGGCTTCTTCGGTGTTGAGGCGTTCATCCCGCTTGGCCTGACCTCGTTGCGCGCGGTGACGTCAAGCTTCGCCGGCATTACCCTGACCGCCGCCACCGTCACCTGGACGACTGGATCCTGGCTGCTCGCGCACGTCGCTGCGCGCCAAAGCCGCCGGCTGGTGGCCCAAATTGGGCTCTGTCTAATCGTTGGGGGCGTGGTGCTGAGCGCCTCAGTGCTCAGCAATTCCGTACCCGTGGTGGTGGCGATTGTCGCCTGGGGAGTTGCCGGCCTGGGGATCGGTCTTGCTTGGTCAACCGGCTCGCTCGTCGTGCTCGAATCCGCGCCGAAAGGGGAAGAAGGGGCGGCAACCTCGAGCATGCAAATCTTGAATGTGCTCGGGACCGCGCTTGGCGCCGGCATAGGCGGGGTCATCGTCAACGGCTTCAGCAGCGGCGACGACCCCACCCGCCTGAGCTTGGTGCTGGTCGATTCCGCGATGGTGCTCGTTCTCGTCCTCACGTTTTTCGTTGCCGGCCGTATGCCCGGCCGTCCCACGCCGAAGATCGAGAACACCTCATTCACCGAAGCCCCGGTGCTCGTCGAGGCCTGAACATCATCAACCCGCGCGCCCACCCCGCCCGTCATTCTGAGCTAGCGAAGTATCCGTCCTTTCCTATCGAGTTCTTGAGCAGAGACAGATTCCTCGACTTCGCTCGGAATGACCGTAAGGCAAACTCGGACTGACCATGAGAGCGGTCGGTGCAGAACGCGGCAGATGTACTTGGAAGGCTAAGAGGTGCATGCCTCGCGCAGTGCGTCGATTGCGCGCTCGCAATTGACGCGGCTGACGTCGAGATGGGTTACCGCCCGAATCAAGGTTCCCCCGAAGATCGACATCCGCACGCCACGCTCTTCGAGCCGCTTGCCGATCTCCGCCGCCGACCGGCCCGTGCCCGCGACATCGAACAGCAGGATGTTGGTCTCGACAGGACCATTGATCTGCTTGACGTTCGGGATCGTCTTCAGGCCCGCTTCGAGCAGTTTCGCGTTAGCATGATCCTCCGCCAGCCGATCGACATGGTACTTGAAGGCATAGACCCCGGCCGCGGCGATGATCCCCGCCTGGCGCATCGCCCCGCCGAGCCGGTGCTTCCAGAAGCGGGCCTCCTCGATAAACTCGCGTGAACCGGCGAGCACGGCCCCAACCGGCGCTCCGAGTCCTTTCGAGAGATCGATCCAGACCGAATCGGTGTAGCACGCGAACTCTTTGGCGGCAACACCGCTGGCGACCACCGCGTTGAGCAACCGCGCCCCGTCCATATGCAGCTTCATGTCGTTCGCGTCGACCAGCTTTCGGAGACCGGCCAGGAATTCCACTGGCCAGACCTTGCCCCCGCCGCGATTCGTGGTGTTTTCGACTGAAATCATCTGGGTCTTCGTAATGTGCGTGCCGCGCGCGGTGACGAGCTGTGCCGCCTGCTCGGGTGTGAACAAACCGCGCTCTCCGTTGAGCGGGCGCAACAGCACGCCGGCGATGACTGCCGGTCCGCCTGCTTCCGCCGTGTTCGGATGGGCGCCGATGTCGAGGATCACCGCATCGCCCGGCCGGCAATGAACCGCGAACGCGATGGCGTTGCACATCGTCCCCGAGGGCAGAAAGAGCGCCGCTTCCTTGCCGGTCAGCTCCGCCGCCATCTGCTGCAGCTCATTGACGGTCGGGTCTTCGCGGCGTTGCTCGTCGCCGACCGGGGCCGCGGCCATGAATTGGCGCATCTCAGGCGTCGGCCTGGTCGCTGTATCACTTGAAAGATCGATCACGCAGACGTTGCTCCTTGTTGGGCCTTGGCAGTCGCTCGGCGGATTGTACCGGCTTGGGCGAGTACATCGCCGGACTCCGTCAGCCTGCGCGATAGTCGAAGGATCTGTGCCTGCCGACTGCCGTGCTGAGCAGAGCCAGATTCCTCGACAGGCTCGGAATCACGAACAGTAGGCCGCCATCCTTACAAGGATCGCGGCCGCTCAGCGTTTGATCGACGGTCGTTTCCCGAGCCGACCTATCCGGCCCTCAACGAGCCGATGACGAGCACGAAACTGTCAGTACCGGCGGGACCGCACTGCGGATCGCCTGAACCAATGATGGTTGCGACGGCGAGAAGGCCTGACACACGCGAGATCGCCCGGCGCTGCCGGCTAGGCAAGCGCGCAATTTCAGAGGATCCCGCAATGATTGACGCGTGCCCAATCGAAACTCACGACCTCCTAGTCGACAAGCCGCCGACCCCGCGCAGCGAGCCCAGACCACAAGCGCGTCATCTTTCTTCTTCTGCGATCACATCGCGTTCGCCCCTAACCGTCGCACCATGCCGCCCGGCAAGCGGATTTCGAAGTCAAGGACATCGACCCAGGTTGGTTGGACGGCGATCCGCACGATTTGGGGAGAGAGTTGCGCTGCTTGATCTGCAAAAGCTTGTCCCGCCTCCGGACCCATGTTGCGGATCGAAGCCGCCGTCAGTTCGGGCGGCACGCCGTCCACCAGATCAACCGTCGCCGTTCCTCGGATTTGCAGCACTCTGAACGGCGGTTCGGCCGTGTCAATGGTCAAGGCGACCTGCGGATGCGCCTTGATCGCGGCCGCTTTGGGATCATCCGGCCAACAGGTGACGACGACGTCTTCGCCGCTCCAGTGAAATTGCATCGGCACTACCCGCGGCGTGCCATCGAGCGCGATATAGGCCACACGAGCAGGGATTGTCGCCTGCAAAAGTTGCTGGGCGACTGGAAGATCGAGTAGTGAGAGGTCTCCGCGCTCCAGTTCCATCGGATTCTCCTTTGATCTGCGCTAGCGTTACCCGCTTGGCGGGATGTTTGCGTTCATGTGGAAGAAATTCGTCGGGTCGTAGCGATCTTTGAGCGCAGTCAGACGGCGCATCCGATCGCCGTAGGCTGCCTCGACGCCGGTTGTTCCTTCCTCATCGGAGAGGAAGTTGGCGTAAACGCCAGCACTGTGAGGACGCAGCGATTCCCAGCCGTTGCGAACCCAGGAAATGTGTCGTTCGTTGCCTGGGTCGGACGGCATCCAGCCGGCGGCGATGTTGATATCGAACCCCACTTCCCGCTCTCCGACTGCGGTCGCCTCGGGATCAACTCGGCTAACTGCCCCGCCCATCATCCAACCGCCGATCTGCGAGAACGGCGACGTGATCGATTCAACCCGCTCGACAAGTGCGTCGATGACCTGATCGGAGAGCGTCGTCAGTCGATGCGACTTCCAGTAATAGTGGCGTCCGTGAGGTGCGCCGCCGTCGAGCATCGACTGGAGGGCGACATACGGAACCGGGCGAACCATATCCGCGATCGGCTCCCCGATTGCGCGAAGTGGCGCGATCACTTGCTCGCCGGCCGCCGGATCGCCGGCCCAGAGCAGGACGAGGCCAATCACCGGTTTCCCGATCTTATCCGTAGGCAGGAATGGAAGCGGCGGCGCGAGCATGAGCGCAATCGTCGCCCCGAGGTCGTCGGGAACTTCAGTGATCGCACCGCTTAGATAACGCAGGATTTCGGGTGCATCGGAGAGATTCCAGAAGATCGGTCCGCCGAGCACGATCGGGCCGACAGGATGGAGCCGATACTCCAACGCCGTCGCGACTGCGAAATTGCCACCGCCGCCGCGCACGCCCCAGAAGAGGTCCGGTTCGGTTTCAGCATCGACGTGGATCTTTGTTCCCTCGGCGGTCACGAGGTCGACCGCGAGCAGACTGTCCACCGTGAGACCATGTTTGCGCATGAGGTGGCCAAGTCCGCCGCCAAGCGTGAGACCGCCGATGCCGGTGTGGCTGATGATCCCGCCCGTGGTCGCGAGCGCGTACTGTTGGGTGGCGCGGTCGAATTCACTCCAGAGAACGCCACCGGCCGCCCGCGCTACGCGTGCTTCTGAATCGATCCGGATTGCCTTCATCAGCGAGAGATCGATCATCAGGCCGCCGTCGCAGACAGCGTGGCCGGCGACGGCGTGCCCGCCGCCCCGAACCGAGACTTCAAGTTCGTACTCGCGCGCGAAGTGAACGGCCGTGACTACATCATCCGCACCGGCGCACCGGGCAATCAGGGCCGGCCTGCGGTCGATCGCGCCGTTCCAAATCCGGCGCGCCTCGTCGTATCCCTCTTCGCCCGGTTGCAGGAGCGCGCCGCGGAAATGTGACCGCATGCGCCCAATTGACGACTGATTGATCTCAGTGGCGACAGTTGCTGTCATCTTCGAACCTCGCGTGTACATCTTGGCCGTACGGGCTCACTTGTCCGAGCTGCATGGTGAATGGTCCCGCGTTCCACAAGCGTTCCGCGAGGCGTTCCTTGACGATGGCTTGCAACGTTTGTTGATGTTCAAGTCAGTTCTGTGAAAGGAGGGTGACCGCTTCGCTGAGATCGGGATTTGCATGTTTCTCGGGGAGTTCAGCGACGATGGCCGTAAGGCCTTGCCGCGCTTCGCGTGTCTTCTCATCCTCACCGCACAGTTCTTGGCGGTACCGGAGCAGACTCATAGCCGTTCGAAGCTCGTACATCAGTGCGCCTTGGTTTTGCGCCACGGCGAGTGAGCGTTCAAGTTCAGACTCGACTTGATCGGGGCCAGCGCCAAGGGCGATTAGGAACTCCGCGCGAAGACGGCGGAATTCGGCCTCATAAAGACGGCCTCCAGAGGCAGATGCGAGAGCTCCATTGGTGGCGGCCAAGCCGGCGAGCGCATCTCCAGCAACCACGTACGCCTCGAGGAGTAGCCGCCATATCGTCGAGCGTTGACCTGGGGCGTAATCGGCCTCATCTACGTCCGCGAGCGCCTGCTGAATGCGAGCAATACCCCCCGCTTGGCGACCATCGAGAATGTCGACGTAGCCGTCAAATGCTCTCGAGTTGGTCTGAATCGCGCGGGTTCCATGCTCTCCCTGCAGACGCATGAATTCTTGCGCGTACGCGCGAATCGCTTCGTTATCGTGGAGTTCCAATGCCAGGAAGGCGGCGAAAACAAGCGTGACTTCCCGGCTGTAGGAGTGGCCAACCTGATTCGCGAAGGCGAGTGCGTCGTCTTTAGCTCGAATCGCGGAAGCTGGGTATCCTAAAACCCACAGAGTGTTGGCGAGTCGGCTGAGGCAGATCACTTTGGGGTCGAGTCCGTAGTGCAAGAGATGCTCACGGCGGTGTGCGGGTGCATACCGCCTTACCGCGGCCTCGAAATGTGCGCGCGCAGTTTGAAATCCACCCTGCCAATACGCGGCGATCCCGAGTACATAGTCAGCTTCGACCAGGAGAATATCGTTGGCGTTCCGCTCGCCGCGTGCGCGCAGCCGCTCGCCATAGTCACTCGCCGCCGCAAAATCGCGCCGGCTCAGGCTCGCGATCGAAAGGGACCGAAGAATGGGAGACGATGGCTCCAAACCGAGGGCGCGAGAGAGATCAAGGGCACGATTCAGCATCGTCGCCATCCGATCCGTCGCCCAACCTTGGGAAATGCCGAGCGGCGCCGATAGCGGTTCGAGCAACGCGAGTTCTCTCCTCAGCTGCTCGCTCGTCTCTGGCAGCGCGCGCAAAAGATCGAGTGCCTTCTCGATCAGGCGGACAGCCTTGTCGTTCGAGTGCAATTGAAGCGCCGCTTCCGCAGCCCTTCCATACCAGACAATGGCCTGTTCTTTCCGCCCCGCGCCCTCGTAATGTCTCGCCAACTCGCCGCTCACTTGGTCCAGGTCTTGAGCGAAGCGCGACTCCAACGCCTGAGCCACCCGCAAATGGACCTGTGAGCGACGAGCAGGACTCAAACTGAGGTAAGCGACTTCGCGAATTTTGTCGTGGCCGAAGTCGTACATGCCGGCGCCCTGCTCGCGGATGATGCGGCGACGCCATAGCTCGTCCAACCCATGGACGAACTGGTCCTCGTTCGCATCGGCGGCGTTAGCCAGGACATCCGTCGGAAATGCTCGGCCGATTGTCGCGGCATAGTCGACGAGCGCGCGAGCTGGATCGGAGAGTTGGGCAAGGCGGGCTTGAATCACGGCCTGGACTTTCGGGCTCATCGATGCTCGCCCGGTGCCTCCGCTTTGCCAACCGGCCCGTAAGACCTCAACGACGAAGAGCGGGCTGCCCTCGGTTTCCTGGTAGAGCATGTGAACATCCGGCTCCTCAACAGGACGCCCAAGAATGTGCCCGGCGAGCGCTCCGATTTCTTCTAGCGTGAGCCGCTCGAGTTGGATTTCGGTACACCGGTCCAACCTGTGCAGGCTTGCCTGGAGTTCTCCTAACGGATGTCGATCGTCGACTTCGTCTGAACGCGCTGTCGCCGCTACGAGTAGTCGCGCTTCCGGTCTCGCCCGGATCACGTAATGAAGAAACTGCAACGACTCGCGGTCGCACCATTGGAGATCGTCGGCCACGAGCAAGACGGGCACGCCGGACGTCAGCATCGCCGTCGCGCCGGCCTCAAACAGCCGTTGCCGCTGCTCATTTTCGGAAAGTGGCTCCGGCTGAAATCCATCCACTCTGAGCTCGGGAAGCAACCGTGACAGTTCAGAAAAACTTGCCCGATCAAGTCGGTCTAAGCGCGCGCGAATCGCTTCCGCACGTAACCAAGCCGCAACCTGGCCGTAGGCAAGCGTGCCCTCCGCGGCGTAAGAGCGTCCTTCGGCGGCGATCGCGCCGTGATGAACGCACCAAAAGCGGAACTCTTCGACGAGACGAGTCTTGCCGATCCCCGGCTCACCGGTGATCTGCACGAATTGGGCTCGTCCGCTCGCGGCCTCATGCCAGAGACTCGTGAGGCACGACCACTCAGATTGCCGTCCGACTAGCGGCGGACCACCGAGACGTGTTCCTTGACGTTGCGGAACCACCACTTGCCTATCGTCTGGCAGCAGGGCTTCGTACAACGACCGAGTTGCCGCGGCAGGTTCAACGCCAAGCTCGCGCTCCAGCGTTGCCGCGCAAACGTGGTAGACGTGAAGCGCCCGAGCTCGATCTCCGCGGACATCGTGCAGACGCATGAGCAGGCGATACGTTTCCTCGCGGAGAGGGTCGTGCTGGAGCAACAAGTCGGCATACCGGATCGCTTCCGCGTAGTCGCCTCGAGCATCGAGCAGCGAGGTGAGCCGTTCAAGAGCATTGAGGAGTTGGGTTTGAAGCCGTTCACGCTCGTCGATGATCCACTCGTCGTAACAGCCCTCTAGGAGGTCCCCTCGGTAAACCTCGATCGCTTCACGCAATGCGGAAAGTTCGTCAGCTCGATCCTGAAGGGCTCGTCTCATCGCCTCGGTGAAGACGCCAACGTCGAGCCAAAGCGGCACGTTCGGCCGCCATTGCAGTGTCCGCGGCGTTACATCGAGGAAGCGGTCGATGTCCGGCAGCGCATGACGCAGCGTGTGGAGGAGGTGGCGCAGGTTGGTTCGCGCTTGCGCCTCAGTCGAGTCCGGCCACAAGAGAAAAGCCAGCCGTTGCCTCGGCTGGGGTACGCCTCGATGGAGCAGGAGGTACGCGAGGAGCGACTCTGCCCTCGCCGATTCGAGCGACGGCAACACGGCAGCGTCTTGCCGCATTTCAAATGCGCCGAGGAGGTGGATCTGGAGGCCTGGCGATTCCACCATGAAACTCCGTAACGCACGCTCGTTGCGCTTCGTGTCTGGTAATCGACGATAGCACGTATTTCAATGCTGAACAGTGTCCAATTCTCGCGCGAAACAGTCATCCACCAAAGTGCGGTGACGAGAGCCTGCTCTGGACGTCGGGGCACGTGTCGCTCCTTCGGAACGCCTCGTGGAACGCTGGTGGAACGCCGACGCGCCTACCGTCTCCTCGGCAGGCGCTCGTTTGGCGCCACGTCCTGAGAAAGGAGCACCCTGGATGTCCACTGGGGAGAACAAGGCCATCGTGCGCCGTTTTGAAAAGGCGGTCTGGAACGAGCGGAATCCGTCGCGGGTTGACGAGTTCTTCGCCCCCAGCCACATCTTCCGCGCGGCCGGGAGCCCGCCGCTGGATCGTGAGGGCCACCGCCAGATGATCGCCCACTTCCAGGATGCGTTCCCCGACGGCCGGAACGTTAGCGAGAATCTGCTCGCGGACGAGGACAAGGTCGTGCAACGTTGGACGTTCCGCGGGACGCACCAAAGGGCATTCCAGGGCATTCCGCCGACCGGCAGGCAGGTGACGCTGACGGGCATCAGCATCTGGCGCGTCGAAGACGGCATGATCGTCGAGAGCTGGCACGAGCTTGACACCTTGGGCTTGATGCAGCAGCTCGGCGCGATTCCCGCACCGAGCCAGGTCGGTTAGCGCCTCCGCTTGCTCTCCAGCCGCACCGTCATACTTTCGAGGTCACGCGGGCGTTGCTCCTTGTTGGGTCTCGGCAGTCACTCGGCGGATTGTACCGGCATCGCTCGGGATATTGAGCTCTCGTCCATTATGATCGGCGAATCCATGGCCCAAACCGTAGGGACATACAGCCGTACGCCCTCGTGGTAACAACAGCATCTGGGGATGGCTGATCGAGTTCGAATGTGGCCAGGGCGCACAAGCCGTGCGCCCTACGAATCGTCATCGCAAGTTCCATCTTGTTCGCAGCGGAAAGTGAACGGCCGCGATGCCGCATGGAATCGCGGCCTCGTTGCTTTGAGGAACTGGAAGCTAATTATCCTTGAGGGGGCCGAATCACGAGTACGAAGCCCCGGCTCCCTGCGGGGCTGTTTTGCGGATCGACCGGACCGATCGATGTGGAGTCGGTCCACTGAGACGGCGGGAATTGGAAACCAGGAACTACGTTTATGAAGTACAGCGTAAAACCTAAGTCAGTCGAGAGTGATCCCGTCGCCTGGGATAGCTCCGTATTACCCTCAACGCGGGTGGTGACTCCTTCATAACTCGTCGAAAAGGCGCTGATATCGCCCTTGTAGATAACAGCCCGTTTGAACTCAAGATGCTGGATGCTCATGGGATTGTGGATTTCGGTTAAGCCGCCAAGTTGGTAAGTCACTGCATCGCCACGTCCCAGTTCAACGGTGTTGCCCACACCTGGGTATTGAGAACTGGACGCACCAAAACCTGAGATATTTGCACGACTCACGATCACGGGAACGTCGAACGTTGCGACGTACGCACCTGCGAGCACGAAATCAACAACAACGCCAGTCGTCACATCGCTCTCGCCAACTCCAGTGACCGCGGTTCCAGGGGCGAGGGTCCAAGCCTGCAATTGCACCTTGCGTGCTTCGCGGTCGGCGTCAGGTAGGAAACTAGGGGAGATTCCCGCGCTTCCAACCACCCTGGCATTTGCGCATCCAAAATAAGGACTCCCCGGTGGGCATTGGTAACTTCCTGCTGAGCCCGGCGAAGGACTCGCGATAGGCGCGACTGCTGGGACAGTTGCGGTCCCACCTCCCTCGCCACGCGGCGCAAGCAGCGCTAAGGAGGCACCAATCAGCGTCACGAGCAGAAGCGCGGCGGTGGCGAACCAATTGACCCACCGCGCGCTCGGAAACCAGCGACGAGACAAGTGGCCTGCTGGTCTCAGCCTCGGGGGGACGGTGACTTCCGGCAAGTCCGATGTTCGTGTAGGTATCCGAGTTGGAAAGACTGCGGTGGGCGATTCCATCTCAAGTCGCTCCTTCAATTCAGCGAGAAATCCGGATCGGAGGTCCGCGCTCGGATCGGCGGCGTCGAGGGCATGGAACGTTGCGGCGGCGAGTGGGATGTCCGAGGCGAAACCGTTGGTTGCAGCGCTACGCTCCGACTGTGTAGCCGACTCATCCAGGTAGCGGTCGAGTTGCTCGGCCGAGTCGTCGGAATGGATCACGGTTGTCCCTCAATGCTTAGGAACCGGCGCAGCCGGGCGTAGGCGCGGAATTGCATGCTCTTCACCGCTTGCGGCTCGCGGCCGACGATGGCCGCGATCTCCGGTCCCGTCAGTCCAGCCAGGCGCAGGGCCACGATCCGCTGTTGCTCCGGCGTCAATCGCCCCAGCATCGCTTGCACCGATAATCGCGTTTCCGCCGCGATGAACAACTCCTCGGGACTCAGCTCAGCGCTTTCGACGTTTGAAGCGGCATCAAGCTCAGGCTGTGGCCGCTGTCTACGCTGGAGATCGATCACGACCCGGTCGGCAATAGTGAACATCCAGGCCCGGAACGAGCCGTCGCGATACCGGCCGATCGCCGCCAGCGCCTTCATGAACGTCTGACTCGTCGCGTCCTCGGCCGCTTCGTGACTGCCGAGCCGGCGGTAGCAGTAGCGGTAGATCGGACGGGCGTAGCGGGCATAGAGCGGCGCGAACGCCGCCCGCTCGCGTTGCGCCGCCGCGACCAGATCCGCCTCGTCTGCGAGCGAGTCGCTCATCGCGGTTTGTTGCTCGGTCTGGGCGAGTACACCGTGAATCACGAAACGCCTTTCGCCTCGGCGCGCTCTGGGTCAGGTGAACGCGTTCATCCTGCTAAACGCGACGAGATCGAAAAGGTTCCGGGTGTTTCATCGTCATTCCGAGCGAAGCCGAGGGATCTAGTGCTTTTTGCTCTTGATGACGAGATTCCTCGACTGCGCTTCGCTCCGCTCGGAATCACAGGGGAGCGCTGAACTTCGCTCGGAATGACGACTCGCCGGCCCAAGCTTAGTCCCGAAGGGAGTTCGGGTGGAATAGCCGGGGAAGGACGCATTTGAACCCGGGATTCGTGGCGCAAACGGGTAGATCAGGACCCATTGCCCAATCGTTATTCCCGTCAATCCCAAACTTGGGTCTATACTGCCGGTCGGTTGACGTCGCAAAAGGGAGCAGGGGAGGCACATGCGTAGTTACGTCCGGGGCCTATTGGGTCTGGGGCGCGATGTCAAGCTGTTCCTCCTGTTTACCCTCCTCGCGAACATCGGCTATGGCGTCTTCCAACTCATTTTCAATCTGTATCTCCTGGAGCTGGGCTACCACGAAGACGACATCGGCGCCTTCAGCGCCGTCCAGACCATTTGCCTCGCGGCTGGCGCGGCGACGCTCGCCTTCATGCTCAATCGCTTTGGCACCTGGCGTTGCCTCACCTTCGGCGTCGGGTTCTTCCTGCTCGTGTCTTTCCTACTCGCCTTCGCCGAAAACGAGCGGACGCTCCTCGCCTTCGCCGTACTCAGCGGCCTGGGCATGGCCTACCTCTTCAATCCGACTATGCCGTTCATCATGGAATGGGTTCGCCAGGAGCAGCGCGGCCACATCGCCGCGGTCGCCTTTTCCTTGATCTCGCTCTCGATCACCTTTGGGTCGCTGATGGGCGGGTTCTTCCCATCATTCATCGCCGCGGTCAGCGGTTCGTTCGAGGCGAAGAGCATCCCGGCCTATCGCTGGACGCTCGTCGCCGGTTCGACAATTGCCCTGACCGGCCTCATTCCGCTCTTTTTGATGCGCGAGCCGAGGCGCAAACGGACGGCGGACAGCAAGATCGTTGATCGGTCCGCAGAAACACCCGCCGAACGGCGACGAGTGCGACTCGACATGGCGGTCTTCGTCGCCTGTGGCGGTTTGATGAGTCTCGGCGTCGGCATGGTGGCGCCCTTCTACAACGTCTACCTGACGACGCTGGGCGCAAGCTCGCGGCAGACCGGTTATGTCTTCGCCCTCGGCGGAGCAGTGGCCGCAGTTGTCGGGCTCAGCGCGCCGGCGGTCTCTCGCCGCTTCGGCCCGCTCACCGCGGTGATGTTGCTGCGCAGCGCGGTCGTCCCGTTCTATCTCCTCCTGATCGTCTCGCCTGGCATGGCAATTGCCATCGTCGCCTTTGTCGTCCGGCAGATCACGATTAGCATGGCCTGGCCAATCGACTCGACCTTCATCGGCGAGGTGTTGCCCGCGCGCTCCCGCTCCCCGGTCTTCGCCCTGCGTTCGGCGGCGTGGAATTTCGGCTTCGCCGGGGCGAGCTATCTCGCGGGCAAAATCATCGTCCACACTGGGTACAACTGGACATTTGGGAGTCTTTTGGTCTTTACCCTCTTGTCAGCAGGGCTGTTTGTCGGGTATTACGGAAGGCATCCCGCAGTTCGTGCTGGACAGCTCGCATCCGGCCTCCATCGCCGAGGCGCCGGAAGCGCCAGTCCGCTGTTACGTGTGGCCGGGCAAGCGCCCGGGCATTCGTCCGTGTCGCAAGCGACGGAATGAGGCAATGACGGCGCCGATTGATCTGAGTTTGACCCGCCGCTCTCTGCTCGCCGGTGCGGCCGCCGCGGCCGCGAGCCCATTTCTGCATAGGCTGGACGCGGCGGCGCAATCGGCCCTCGAGCTTCGCGTTTCGCACATCCTCAATCACATGTCCCTGCACGATAAAATCGGGCAACTCTTCATGGTCTCCGTGATTGGCAACGGCATGTCGGAGTGGCAGGAAGTCCATCTCAAGGAGATCAAACCAGGCGGCATCTTGTTTGAAACGCCGAACATTGGTCCCGCGGACACCGTGCGGCCGTTTACGGATGCCATTCACGGCACGAATCGCGCCCTGCCCCCGCTGATCGCCATCGATCAAGAGGGTGGTCCGGTGACCCGCCTCGCGGGCGACCCCTCGCCGGGCGCGGCTGTGCTCGGCCAGGATTCCGACACCATCGTCCGCCGCCTCGCGCGCGAGCGGGCGCACTTCCTCGGCGGATATGGGTTTGACATCAATTTCGCGCCGGTGGCCGATATCGCCTACAACGCCAGCAGCTATATGATTGGCCGCAGCTTTGGGAACGACCCGCGGGTCGTCGCCGAAAAGGTCGCCGCGGTCGTATCTGGCTCACGGAAGGGGCGGATGGCCGGCGCCGCCAAGCACTTCCCCGGACATGGCCGCGCCGTTGAAGATTCCCACTTCACCATGCCGGTCATCGACATCTCCCGGAAAGACTGGCTCAAAACGGACGCCTTGCCATTTAAATCCGCGATCAAGCAAAAAGTGGAGATGGTCATGCTCGGCCATCTCCTACTTCCGCAATGGGACGATGTTCCAGCGTCCCTTTCCAAGGTGGCAATTGACATTCTGCGCACCGACCTCGGCTACAACGGCGTCGTGATTACCGACGACTTGGGCATGGGCGCGCTGGCGACCATGGATTCGTTCGACATCCTCGACAAGGCGGTCGCCGCCGGCGTCGACGTGTTTCTTTGGGAGAACGCCCGGGTCCCGCATGCCGACCTGGTGAAGCACCTCCAACACCGCGTCGAGAAGGGGAAAGTCTCCGAGAAGCGCATCAACGCCAGCGTCCGCCGGATGCTGCGGTTGAAGGTGCAGCACTTTTCCCTCTAACTCGCGAACCCTGATACTCTTTCCCGTGATTTGGGGAACGCGCTTCACACCCTACACGTCGTTTTTGGATCGATCTCGTTCGCGCGGTTGCATGCATCGCGAGGAACGCAATGCGGTTTCGACCTCATCACGCATGGCGAGGCGTTCACCTGACGTTGACCGCATTGGTGCTCACCACGGCCCTGGCGGGGTGCATCACCGACGATGACAATTCCGCCACGCCGACCCCAACCGCGGCGCCAACGCTCACCGGCGCAACCGGGCAAGAGACCACAGACGGGATATGCAAAGCCACGGTTCCGATCGACTGGGCCGAACGCGGCACGGGCCGGGGCACAACCGCCGAAGGCGGCAGCTACACCCTCTTTGGCGGCAAGATCGCCGATGACGAGGCTTGGAAGCAGGCGGTCCAGCTCGTCCTCGCTCAGGCCGCGAATCAACCCGACGCCAAGATTACCCAGGAAGACGATTTCGTCCGCATTCAATACCCGAACGACACCGCCCTCGACTACCGCGCCCGCTTCAACGTTCTCTACTGCGATTTCAAGCTCACCGCCGGGTCCCGCTCCCTGGCCGATGACGAGAAAGCAGGCTTCGAAGCGGCCGTGGCCAGTCTCGGCCCGGCTTCTGCGACTGAGTGATCAACACATCTACTGACAAACGAACATATATTGCGGGATGCAAAACGGATCGCTCGGACTACAGTGAAGGATGTCAACATACTGGCAGGTTCCGGTGCAACAGGGAATTCCGGGGCTGCAAAACCCCCCGGATTCCCCCATGCAGGCAACCGTCGGCATCGCGGTGGGAACTTGCGTCGGCATCTCCGTGGGAACTTCGGTTGGGGCCGCGGTGGGAGCCGGTGGTGGCGTTTCGACGACCGCCGCCGGCGGCTGAGTGGCGATCGGGGCGGGAGCTTGCGGCGGCGGATTCGAGGACGCCGTTGTTGACTGAGTGGCGGGCTTATTCCCAGTCTGCTTCGCCGTGGCATGCCAGTCGCCCAAGTCGCCCGGTTGCGGGCCGGTCAGCATGCCATCAACCGCGCCATCGCATGAACGGATCGCTTTCGCGCCCGCGCCGACAAGCACCAAGGTGCCGCCAAACGGAATAGCGATGCGAACTGTCAATGATGGTCCGGCGACTTGTCCAACCGCGTGCATCTCCGTGTCATCAGGCAGCCGGAAGACGCCGTTGACCAACCGGCCCTGATCGCCCAGCGCAAAGCGAAGCTGACCCCGCATTTGTCCCGGATCACTGTCTCCGAATTTCTGGTTTTGATTCGGGCCCAGGCGGACGTTGGCGACGAGATCCAGCGCGCACGTCGCGGTGTCGACCTGGGCGACCGCGCCGAAGCGTGAGACGCCGAGCCCGGCGAGCGCGGCAGCGAGGAGGCCACTGCCACCCAGGTGCTTGACGGCGGAGCGGCGCGAAAGACGATCGGCCAGGGAACGAGAAAGGTCGTCGAACCGATTGGCGTCCATGCGGTGCCCTCCAAGATGCTCTTCATATGGCCGTGGCTTCTGAACCGCATTGTAGAGGACGCTGCGGGACAGCCTCTTGACGCACGCACCGAGTCATGGTCTTGTATCGCCATCGGGTTCGAAGTGAAGAGCGGAGGATGATCCCCATGGCGCTTGCACCTAAGTCCGCCGCGTCCGCGGCCTATCGTCGCTTGGACGATCGCCTCAAGTCGGGCGGGGTCGTCGTGCTCGACGGTGGCATCGGTTCCGAGCTGCAAGAAGTTGGCTACCCCGAAAACGCCGCCGACCGACCGGCCAATTACACGTGGGGTTCAATTGCGCTCCATGATGCACCGGACAAACTCGTCGAAGTTCATCGGCGCTACGCGGAAGCGGGTGCCGACATTCTCGAAACCCATACCTTTTTTCTGAACCGGATCTATTCCGCGACGCAAGATGGCCGAATTGACCTACCCAAAGACGCCTGGCAGGACCTCGCGCTGAAGTCCGTCGCGCTCGTCCGCGAGGGCGCGGCCAAAGCCGGCCGTGATGACATCGCCGTCGCCTTCGCCTGCCGGACGCAGGACTGGTCGCCTGATCAGTTCGAGGAAGCGCACGACTATGTCGGGTTCTATGAAGCGCTCGACCGCAATTACCTCGTAACCCTGGCCGGTCTGCTTGCCAACGCGGACGCCGCGCACAAGCCCGATCTCATCCTGATGGAAATCCAGAGTTGGATTCCGGAAAACCTGGAGTTTCCCGATTACCAGATCTTCCTCGACACCGGCATCCCACTCTGGGTCTCGTACCGGCGCACGATCGGCGGCACCACCGGCGTCGAAGGAGTACCGATTATCCAGGATGGCGAGCGGTTCGGCGAAGCTGCGCGCGTGTTCGAGCAGATGGGCATCAGCGCCGTCCTCGTCAACTGCCTGCCGCCCGAGTACATCCGCGGCGTCGCCACTTGGCTTCGCCAATACACCTCGCTCCCGCTCGGCGCCTATCCCAACGTCGGCAAGTACCTCGACTACGAATGGGACTTCTCCACCAACCCCACCGCTGCTCAATTCGTCGTCGAAGCCAAACGCTGGATCGACGAAGGGATGCAAATCGTCGGCGGCTGCTGTGGCACCCGCCCCGAGCACATCCGCGGGTTGGCTGAAACGTTCGGCTCTCTGGCGATTGTGTAGTGGACGAGTATGATCCCACGGCAACGTATATTAGCGCCTGGCTTATGGTGCGGAGCGCGAGATTGACGGCTGCCGAAATCACTGAAGCCATTGGCATGGAACCGGACGAGCACTGGACTAAGGGCGAGCGACGAGCTGGAAAGCCACTAACATATCCTCGGCCGAACTCGAGCGGCGTCCGATTTATTTCCGATCTTCCATCAAGCGCTTCTCCAACTGAACACATCGGGCGACTGCTCAAGAGACTGGAAGGTGTCTCGGACCGCATTGGTCAACTCGCGCGCAGTTCGGAACCGGAGGGACCGGATACCGCTCCTGATCCGTGGGTGCTGCTACTCCTCTTGCCCATGTTTCGAACAGAGCAGGACCAACTTAGTCTGAGTTCGGAAGAGGTCTCGATTCTCGCGCGGATGGGTGCAGAAATGGAAGTCGGATACCTTTGGGATTGGGGCGAGGAGTAGGTTCATGGATCGTGGCGACGATTTGTACTGCAAGAGTGGATTCAGCGTCACCTTTGTTGTTAGCAGCACGCGTTACGGCACGGAAGAGATGATCAGTGCCATCGGCATAACCCCTGATGAGACGAGGTTAAAGTGCGACCAACCTGAGCCGGATCGGTCACTACGAGAGAACGATCAATCATCTGGCCTGTCTTATCGGTCCAATCTTGCCCCTGAAACTCGGTTGGTGCGTCAAGTTGAGCACATTATTCTTCGACTCGAACCAGTTATTGACAAGATTGACCACCTTGCGCACCAATCGCGCGATGACTCTGATTCAGACAATAAGCCCGAAATCGAGACTTTGCTGAACATCGACGTGTCATCGCGACAGGACAATGACACCGACTATCTCCGAATCCTGCCTCATCAGTTTGCGCTTCTTGCAAGGATGGGTGCGAAAGTAAAAATCTCGTTTGCTTGGGACGGCTTCCACTACGAACGACCACGCCAAGATTAGCTCGTTCGACTAATCTCGCGGATCGGTGCGACCATTGACATCACGTTCGCTTGGGACGAAAGGGCCTGGAAGGTGGGACAGGCAGAAAGCTAGACGCGTTTACGGGATTGCCGTAAAGAGTTCCGACAGTACGGGGTTCTTCTGGCCCTTTGTGACATGCAGGAGCACACTATGTCATCGCTTACGGTCTCTGCCAGATTACTTCAGCACGGGGTCCTCAGTCGGATTTATCCGACTTCCGTGGGTGAGCCCGTAATTCATTCCCGGGCGGTCCTGGCAACAGCGCTGGTGCCCCTAAGGATGTCGGTCTATTCATCAAAGTCCATTGGGCCGCGGGGTTTTCAGCCCCGCGCATCCCCGCGAAGCGGCGAAGGCGGGAGCCTTCGCCGACCGAAGCGACCTCGGCACAAGTCTTGCGACGCCTCGTCATCGCCATGATGCAGTTCGTCTACACTCGCAAATTGGTCAAGCTACAGTGTCCGGCGTCCTCGTTACGAATCCTTTAGCGTCGCCATCAAGCGGCGTTAATATTCGTCCGCGCGCGCCGGATTGCGCTTCTGCGCGGATCGACACCACGCGAGGCAACTGTGCCTCAGGGAACCAATGGTCCGGTCTTCCGTCGTCTCCCTGAATGCGGCGGAAGTTAGTCAAAGGAGTGCGAGGATGCTCCCGTCGAAAGTCTCTCGGAGAACCCTACTCAAACAAACGGCGGCCGCAGGCGTGGCGACGGTCGGGGTCGCGGCCGGTCTCCGCGGCGCGGCCGCTGCTCCCAAGACCGGTGCAGGACTCTGGATGCCTTATTTCCAGAGCGGGCTCACCGGCGAGATCAACGTTTCCTATCCCGACGAGCTCGGCAAGAAACCGCCATATGTCGATCAGGCCGCGAAGGCGGTGGAAAGCGCGAACTCGGGCACGACGATCAAGGTCGATCTGCAAAAGATCGGGAGCGATGAGTTCTACACCAAGCTGCTCCTCGCGCTCGACGCGGGCAATGCGGCCGATGTCTTCCACGTCGGCGGCAACTCAATCGGCGAGCTCTCCGAAGCCGGCTACATCGAGCCGCTCGACGACTACCTCGCCAAATGGCCCGACTGGGAGGAGTACTATCCAGAGTCGGTGCGCGGCGGCGTCAGCTATCAAGGCAAGGTCTGGGCGATTCCATACGGCCTCGACACCCGGTTCCTCTACTTCCGACGGGATGTCTTCAAAGCGGCCGGACTCGCTGAGGATTGGCAGCCCGCGAACGTTGCCGGCATTCTCGACGCGGCGAAGACGATCAAAGGTTCTGGTAGCAAAGCGATCCCGTATGCCCTCTACGCCGGGCAAGCTGGGAGCGGTGGCACCGCCGATCACGCCTTCATCCCGCTCGTCTGGGCGTATGGCGGCGACGTGATCGACCAGAATGGCAAATGGGTCGGCAATAGTCCCGCCATTGTTAAGGCACTGACCTATTACCAGGAGGCATACCAGACGGACAAGCTGGTGCCGCAAGAGATTCTGACCACGACCAAGCCCTGGACGGCGATGCGCGAGAAGCTCGGCAACGGCCAACTCGCGCTGCTGTTCGAGGGCGGTTGGGTCTATGGCGGGTGGTACACCGCCGATAAGGCCGCGACCGAAACCAATGTCGGCTACGTGCTCCACCCGACCGAAAATGGCGGCCCGTCCTTCACGATCGGCGGTCCCGGCACCTGCTGGTACATCAACGCCGCCAGCAAGAACAAGGACCTCGCGTTCGAGTTCGTCAAGGCGTTCAACACGAAGGACATCGTCGCCAAGCTCAACATCGAAGACCCGCACCCGGTGGCGCGCACTGACTCCGCTAAGGTGCCCGAGTTCCAGGCGCAGAAGTTCCTGGTCGATTCGACCGAGTCGCTCAAGAAGGCGCGCTTCGTCCCGCCCGATCCGAACACAGCGAAATTCCAGATGGCGGTGCAGGCTGCGACCGGCGCGGTCGCCTCCGGCGACAAGAGCCCCGAAGACGCCGCCAAGAGCTACGACCAAGACCTGCGACGCGCTGTCGGCGACGACAACGTGGTGACGGCATAGGAGTCCCCGCACCCGACCCTTGCGGGCTACCCTCGCCCTGCGTACGCAGGGCGAGGGTGCGAAGGAAGCGCGAACCGATAGTACCGCCCCGCTCCCGTGCACGGGCCGGATACCCTTTTTGGGTGGCGGGTAGGGAGTGAGGGGACTCACGGGCTGCGTTGACGACCCCGAGTCCAGAAGCGAGCAACGACCTTGGAGCAAACCGCGCAACCGGTGTCAGTCGGGGCGCAGCGAGTGCGCCATCGCACGAGCGGGTGGCGGCGTAACCGCGCCTATGTCCTCGGCCTGCTCCCCGCGGCGGCGTTGTTGTCGCTCTTTTTCCTCGCTCCCGCCCTGTGGGCAGTCCGCGCCAGCTTTACGAATCGTGCCCTTGTCGGCATCGATGCCCGCCACCCGCGATCCGTCGGGCTGGAGAATTACCGGCGGCTGCTCGACGATCCGAACTTCGCCGTCGTCCTCAAGAACTCGATCGTCTTCGTCCTCGGGTCGGCGCTGGTCGGGCAGTTTCTGCTTGGACTCGCGCTGGCGCTGCTGATCGATCATGGCGAGCATCGCGGCTACCGGATGACGTCGGTCGCCTATGGCGCGGTCCTGCTGGCGTGGGTGAATCCCACCATCATTGCCGGTTTCCTCTGGGTGGCGATGTTCGATTTCTATTACGGCACACTCAATATGCTGCTCGAACTCGTCGGAGTCCATCGCATAAGCTGGCTCGGAACCGCGCCGATGCTTTCGGTCATCGGCGTCAATATCTGGCGCGGCACTGCCTTTGTCATGATCATCTTCCTGGGCGCCTTGCGGACGATTCCTACTCAGATCTACGAAGCGGCGAGGGTCGACGGGGCTAGCGCGTGGCAACGGTTTTGGGATCACACCCTGCCGAATCTCCGTCACGTCGCAACCCTCACGCTGATGTCGATTACGATCTCAACCTTCGGCACGTTCCTCCTGATCGACACCCTCACCAGCGGCGGACCCGGCATCCAAACCGAAACGATCGCCCTTTTTGCCTATCACACCGCGTTCAAAACCTACGAAATAGGGTACGGCTCGACGATCGCGGTCGTCATGCTCGCGATCAATCTCCTCTTCGCGTTGGTCTATTTGCGCATGGCGAGGCCAAGAGTATGAGCGTGACCAGCGATGTGATCACCACACCTCAAGTGGCCGTCGCAAAGCCGGCGACCGCAACCGCCGTGAAGTACAAGCGGCCGAGCTCGCGGTTAGAGTGGGCACTCGTCCACTTCGCTTACGTCATCATCATTCTCTTCTTCGGCGGACCATTTCTCTGGCTCTTTACCGCCGCCTTCGATGGGCAGGCGAAGGCCTATGTGCGCTGGCCATCGGCCCCGACCTTCGACAACTTCACCTACATCTTCCGTGAGTTCAATTTTGCCAGGGCGCTCGCCAACAGCGTCTTTGTCGCGGTCGCGACGATGATCCTTGTCGTCTTCGCCGTTTCGCTTTCCGGGTATTCGTTGTCGCGGATGACGTTCACCGGCAAGGGTCTGATGATCTACGCGATCCTGGTCCTGCAGACAATGCCGCTCTCGGCAACCATGGTGCCGATCTATGGTCTCGCCCGCGATCTCAATCTTCGGAACTCGTACCTTGGCCTGATTTTGGTTCACGCCGCGATCGAGCTGCCGTTCCTGACGTGGCTGATGAAAGGGTTCTTCGATTCGATCCCGCGCTACCTTGAAGAGGCCGCCTGGCTTGACGGCCGCTCGAAGCTCCGCGCCTGGTATGAGATCCTGCTGCCGATGGCGCGGCCGGGCATCGGCGTGGTCGCCGGCTTCGCCTTCCTCAGCGCCTGGGCGGAAGTACTGATGGTGATCATCCTCGTCGATGACCAGAGCAAAATCACGGTGCCACTGGCCTTCTATCAAACCTATCGCACGTCCGGCGGATACACCGAAGTTCGCTATGAGCTCGTGGCGGCGATGGGTGTGCTCTATGTGCTGCCGGTGCTCGCGCTCTTCTTCGCGACCCGAAAGCTGATGGTGCGCGGGTTGATGGGTACGACGAGAGGGTTGTAATGGCGCGCATCGATTTCGACGCCGTCTCCAAGCAATTTGCGAAGCAGACCTCGCCCGCGGTCGAAGACCTCAGTCTGACCGCGTTCGACGGCGAGCTGCTGGTCCTGCTCGGTCCGAGCGGCTGCGGCAAGACGACCGCATTGCGCATGCTCGCCGGGCTCGAGGAGCCGGACTACGGCGATATCCGCCTCGACGGACAAAGCATCGTCGGACTCGAGCCGAAGGAGCGGGACATCGCTCTCGTCTTCCAGCAGTACGCGCTCTATCCCCACCTCTCGGCCCGCGACAATATCCTCTATCCGCTCAAGGTCCAAAAGATCTCGAAATCGGATCGTACTGCCCGGGTCGAGCGCGTGGCCGATCTCTTGAGTATCCGTCATTTGCTCGATCGCAAACCCTCGCAGCTCTCCGGCGGCGAGCAACAGCGCGTGGCGCTCGGCCGCGCAATCGTCCGCCAACCCCGCGCTTTCCTCATGGACGAGCCGCTGAGCAATCTCGACGCCCGTTTGCGTACGCATATGCGAACCGAGATCAAAGCGCTCCAACATCAGCTCGGGATCACGACCTTCTTCGTTACGCACGACCAGGCGGAAGCGATGACGCTCGCCGACCGGATTGGGGTGATGAGCGCTGGCAAATTGCAGCAAATGGGGACGCCCGACGAGGTCTATGATTACCCGGCGAATACTTTTGTCGCCGAGTTCATCGGTAGTCCACCGATGAACGTATTGCCGACCGAGTGCGTGAACGGCTCATTGGTCGTCGCCGGGAGCTGGCGTATTCCGGCGCCCCCCGCGGCGCGGGCAACCGGCGAGCTCATGGTCGGCTTGCGCCCGGAAGCGATTGAGCTTTCTCCCCAATCGACCGACAACGCCCAACCGGCGGAGGTGTTTCTGTCCGAGCCGCTTGGGAGCGAGGTCATCGTCAACGTGAAGCTCGGTGAAACGTTGGTCAAAGTCCGCACCGATCCGACGATTCGTCCCGATCCCGGCGATACCGTCTATCTCAGCGCCGATCCGCGCGGCGTGCGCCTGTTCGACGCGGCGAACGGCGAGGCAATTCGCTAGTGGCGAACCTCACCTCCGACGCCGACGTGATCCTCTCCGGTCGGTTTCGGCCTGACCAAGAGCGGCAGTACACGCTCGTCTCGTTCTGGGTGCCGGAAGGAACACAGCAGTTTCATCTCCGCGCGAATTACACACATCGGATCGCCTCCGATCCACTCCTCGCGGGCGGGAACACGCTCGACATCGGCCTCTTCGACTCCTACCCACTTGAACCGGGCGGCCCCAACTTTCGCGGTTGGAGCGGGAGCGAGTTGCTCGAAATCACCATCGGCGAAGACTGGGCGACTCCACCATACCGCTCCGGTCCGCTCCCCGAGGGCGCCTGGTATGCCCTGCTGGGTCCGTACAAAGTCTGTCCGGATGGGCTCGCGTGGCAGATCGAGCTGTGGTTGAACCCCAATCTGCCACAACCTGAGTCCGAGGCGAAACCGCACACGCCTGTTCGTCCCGAACTCCCGCCCGCAGCCAGACCCGGTTGGTATCGGGGCGATCTCCATTGTCACACCCGCCATTCCGACGGCGATTCCTGGCCGGTCGAGATCCTCGTCGCGGCCGCCGAGAGCGGACTCGATTTCCTCGCCATCACCGATCACAACAGCGCCATTCGCCCGGCCCTGACCGGCGCCGAACCCGAGGGCATCCCGGTCTTGCTCCCCGGCGTCGAGGTCACGACCTACGCGGGCCATTGGAACGCCTGGGGCGGCGCGGGCAGCTGGTACGACTTCCGCGAGCCGAATGCAGAGGGGATCGCGCGCGCCGCGCTGGCCGCGCGCGAGGCGAGGGCGTTCATCAGCATCAACCATCCCAAGCCGTTCGGCCCCGCGTGGGCCTGTCCCGAAATCATCGACCAATTCGATGCGATCGAGATCTGGAACGGCCCCTGGAATCGCTTGAATTCAATCGCCCTCGCCACCTGGGATGAGCGCTTACGCCGGGGCGAGCGCCTCGTCGCCGTCGGCGGCAGCGACACGCACGTGCTCCACAGCGAAGGTCCGATCCCGTTTCCCAGGGCGCGGCTAGGTCAGCCAACCACCTGGCTGAAGGTCGCCGGCCCCCTCACTCCCGAATCAATGCTCGCCGCGCTGCGGGCCGGTGACTGCTTCATCACCGCGTCGCCGTCCGGGCCCCAGCTGTATCTCGACCCGGACACGGACGGCGTAGCCGTGCAGGTCGCCGGTGGTTCATGCTTGGCGCTTTCAGTTTGGAGCGATGCCGGCTGTATCGCCGCCTGCGCTGTGGCGAGCAACGAGTGGACAACGCATCTGCCATGGCCAGCGGATGCAATGTTCGTCCGCGCCCAACTCGGCGCGGCTAATGGCGACATCGTCGCGGTGTCGAACGCGATTTGGCGGGAGTGAGGCGCGGTCCTCTGCCCTGAGACAGTCCCCTCAGACGTGCCCAGAGGGCGCCCACCTTGCGCCGAATGGAGAAGGCACGATGACCAACGCGGCGGCGCCGCGTCGTTCAGACCCTCGCCCTGCGAATAGGGCGAGGGTGGCCGGTTAGGGCCGGATGAGGGTTATCGCCGGGTGAGTGCTTCCTCACTGCTTGTTACGAAGGTTGACCCTCGTATTCGTTGCCCAATTTGGTTGAGCGACCGCTCGCCAATTTGCTGAACGCACGCACCACAGCCCCGAACGGGCTGCGTCCGCTGACGATTGAACCGTCCTTGGCGATTGAGCGTTCGCGCCGGGCAAGCCCGCGCTGGATATCGAGCTGATTCGCGGCCACGAGCTGTTCATACATGATCGGGTTCACGACGTAGTTCTCCTTACAGTCTTTTCCATATATTCACCAATTACCCAGCGCGCCGGCTCACCTGCTTACCGCCAGCGCTAGCTCATCATCGCCGGTCGGCCTCGCCATGACATCGGTAAAATTGCGTATTTGGGCTCATCGGCTGCCTACGTTGGTCAGCGCAGTCGAGGATAATTGGCCGATTCGTTCGTTGCCGGCGTTCGCTGGCGGCGGTTGGCAGACCAAGGGGAGGGACTGTGGTCGATCTGGCGTTGATGATCGAAGGACAAGACGGCGTCAATTGGCCGCGATGGCAGCGGCTCGCCGCAGCCGCGGAGGGGCTCGGCTATGCCGGCCTCTACCGGTCCGATCACTTCACGAACCCAGAGGGCCCGCACACCGACGCGCTTGAGCTCTGGGCGTCGCTGACCTGGCTCGCGTCGAATACCGCCAGGATCGAGTTCGGACCGATGGTGTCGCCGGTTTCGTTCCGGAACCCAGTCATTACTGCTTGGACCTCTGCCGCGGTCGACGATCTTTCCGGCGGGCGTCTCCATCTCGGGATGGGCGCGGGATGGCAGGAACGCGAGCACAACTCGTTCGGTTTCGACCTGCTCGACATCGACCAGCGCTTTGTTCGCTTCGAGGAAGGGCTGAACGTCGTCCGCCAGCTCCTCACGAGCGACGAGCCGACCACCTTCAACGGTTCGTTCTATCACCTCGACGATGCCGTGCTCCTGCCTCGTCCGCAGCGGCCGGGCGGTCCGCCGATCGTGATTGGCGGCAACGGACCGAAGCGAACGCTTCCACTGGCGGCCAAGTACGCGGACGAATGGAACGCCGTCTACCTCAGCGCCGCCGAATTTGCGCAGCGGAGCGCCTTGCTCGACCAGCTTCTCGACGCCCAAAACCGTCCCCGAACCGCCGTGCGCCGCACGTTAATGACGAGGATCATCTTCGGGCGAGACGACGCGGAAGCGGCCCAGATCGCGGGCGACGCCGAGGCCGCCCGGGCTAAAGGCGCCATCGTCGGCACCGCAAATCAAGTCGTCGAGGAGCTGGGCAAACGCGCCGAGGCCGGCGCCCAACGGGTGATGGCGCAATGGCTCGAGCTCGACGACATCGACCGCATCGAAGCGATGGCCGCTTCCGTGTTGCCGCAGCTGTAAGCCGGTATCAACACCGTTCTTGAATATCACCGCTGATGATGTCGGACACATACCGGACGAAGGCGATAACTTGAGGGTAGGAATCGTCGGGATCGCCGTAGTCGCCATTAGGCACTTCGCGCCAGGTCACGGAATCGCGAATCAGTTTCGACCACTCGGGTAATTCCTTGGCCGCCCAGCGCACGGCTTCGTTTTTGGCGACGTAATCACCTGTCCGGTAGGTGCGCAGGGCGCGACACATCGTCATGATCGGATAGGCCTGTTGGGCGTGCGTCAAGTGTGGATCGGGATCGTCAGCCCATTCGCGCCAGAGCCTCATCAGGTCCTGTAGCGCGACGTGGAGGTCTTTGTTGGCTATGGGGCTGACCAGGGAGTCCGGGGGTGGTCCGTAGAGGACGAGTCCCCGTGTGCCGACGATGTCGAGATTCAAGGTCCACCCGGCCATGGCCGCTCGGAAGTGAAACGGCTCGCCGGGGCTGATGACGGCGATGGTGCATTTCGGGTCGAAATTACGAACATCGGCCGCTGAGATGTAGCCGACCTCGATCCGGTCATCCCACGCCGGATACTCCCGCGCGATCTCAGCGTGCATGCGCTGCAGTCGCGCAAATTCGTCCTCGTCGAGGGGACCGCTGAGCACGGCCGCCAAATCGAGATCGCTCCGGGCCAGATTGAACTCGCCTGTCACAAGCGACCCGAATGCATAGAGTCCGATCAACTCGTCGCCTAGATTCGCGCGGATGCCGGCCAAGACGACGCCGAGCACCTCATTGACGTCGGGATACGGTGTCAATGGCATGCGTTCGTCATCCTGAGAACTCTGGCCAGGCATCGATGTTCTGATGCACCGGCACGGTGTCGGCCAGGCGTCAAGGTCTTTGTCAGCCCTGTAATGGCTTCGTTGCTCGTAGCCCGAGCCTTCAGCCCCGGGCGAGGGAACCGGACAGCGACGTTAGGACGGACTACTAAGTGAAGTCGAACGATTTAGTGCGATCACTCGGCGCCGTGACAACTACTAGATGCCTCGACTTCGCTTGGCATGACGGTCAGGAATATGCCGGCAGCCATTCACCGTGCGCCTCGATCAAGTCGTCCACGAGGGAGACTATTTGCTCGGGCTCAAGCTCGGCCGCGGTGTGCGGGTCGAGGAGCGCGGCGTGGTAGATGTGGTCCCGCTTGCCGGTCAGGGCCGCTTCGACGGTCAGCGCTTGGACATTGACATTGGTCTGCATCACCGCCGCCAATTGTGGCGGCAAGGAGCCAACACGAGTTGGTTGCACGCCATTGCCGTCGATCAAGCACGGGACCTCAACGCAACAACCTGCCGGCAAATTGTCGATCAGCCCTTGGTTCATCACGTTGCCATTGATGACACGGGGCTGGCCCGATTCCATACTGTGGATGATGAGGGTGCCGTATTCGCCGGAGTGTGCAGAGAGCCGTTCTTGCCGCTCGTCCGTCCAATATCTGCGCATCTCTTCCGCCATCTCAGGATTTTCGCGGAGCGTTGGCAGCAAGCGGCGCTCCCACGCGGGCGAGAGGGTGCCGATCCGAGCGGCTTCGTAGCGTGCGATTGCGTCCGGCTCGCTCGCCGTCAGCGCCACTTGCATCTCGGCCCACTCCGCAATCTGGTCCTCGCAGCGGGCGGGATATTCGTCCAGCGGGATGTTGTAGCGCTCGATCAAGTCCGGACGATTCGCCTTGATAAACCACGGCACGTATTCGGCAAAGTGCTCGCTCGACTCGGTGACGAAGTAGCCAAGCCGTTTGAACGCTTCGAAGCGCACACGTTCGTGGGCCGGATAACGATTGCCGGCCAGCAACGATCTCAGCTCAGGATAGAGATCGCAGCCGTTGCGTTCGAGCTTGAGGTAGAACGCCATGTGGTTGATCCCGGCGCAGTGATAATCGATTTCCGCCGCGGGAATACCTAGCCAACTCGCGAGCTCGGTCGCCGTGCCTTGTACGCTGTGGCACAAACCGACCGTCCGAATCGACGACATGCGGTCCATGGCCCACGTCAGGATCGCCATCGGATTCGTGTAGTTGAGGAAGAGCGCATCGGGGCAGCACTCCTCCATGTCCACCGCGATCTCGTGCATGACCGGGATCGTGCGCAGACCGCGCATGATCCCGCCGATGCCGAGGGTGTCGGCGATCGTCTGCCGCAGCCCGTACTTCTTCGGAATCTCGAAATCGATCACGGTCGCCGGCTTATACCCGCCGACCTGGATCATGTTGATCGCGTAATCGGCGCCGTCCAGCGCTCGCCGGCGTTTGGTGGTCGTCTCGATCCGAGCACTCGCGCCCGCTTCGTTTGCGACGTGCCTAGCAACTGTTTCCGTGGTTTGCAACCGTTGGGGATCGATGTCCATCAAGGCGATCGTCGAGCCATGTAGCTCGGGGAACGTGAACAGGTCGCGCAGCAGCGCGCGCGCGAAGACCGTGCTGCCGGCGCCGAGAAATGCGATCTTAGGCGAACCCACTGCGACTCCTCCTGGGATTGGTTACTCAGACGCGCAATCCTACCAGGAGTAACCTAAAAACCGGCAATATGGACCGAAAGGGACATGATGTGACCAGTAGCGGGATCGATAGCAGCATGCTTGGCCATTACAGCGAGGGCATTGAGCAAGATCGGCTCGCCCGCGGCCGGGGTCAGATGGAACGACTCCGCACACAGGAAATTCTCGCTCGTCATTTGCCCCCACCGCCGGCGGTCGTGCTCGATGTCGGGGGAGCGGCGGGTGTTCACGCGTTGTGGCTCGCCGCCAAGGGGTACGAGGCTCACCTGATTGACCCGGTTCCGCTCCATATCGAGCAAGCAACGCGGGCAAGCGAACAAGCGGACGATCGTCCGCTTGCCCGCGTGGTCCTTGGCGACGCCCGGCATCTCGACCGGCCGGATGCGAGCATCGACATCGTCTTGCTCCTCGGGCCGCTGTATCACTTGCCGGACCGAGAAGATCGGCTTCAGGCATTGCGCGAAGCGAAACGCGTGGTCCGTTCGGGCGGCGTCGTCTTCGCGGTCGGCATTTCCCGTTTCGCCTCGCTCTGCAGCGGGCTCTCAGAGGGCTTCCTCGCTGACCCCGCCTTTGGCAGGATTGTCGCGCAGGACTTGCGTGATGGGCAGCATCGCAATCCCACGAATCACCCCGGGTACTTCACGACCGCGTTCTTCCATCATCCGGACGAGCTCCAGGCCGAAGTGCGGGAGGTTGGGCTCGAGATCGTGGAGTTTGCGGGGATCGAGGGGCCCGCTTCGTGGATGGTTCCCGACTTTCCCGCATGGTGGGACGATCCGACCAGGCGCGAGTTGCTGCTGATGACGTCTCGCGCGGTCGAGCACGAGCCGACGCTGATGGGGCTCGGTCCGCACTTGATGGTGGTCGCGAACAATGGCTGAGCGGACGCAGGTCGACATTGTGCGGTTGACGCCTGACGACTGGCCGGTCTACTGCGACTTGCGTGTGGCAGGTCTGACGCAGGACGCGTTCGCGTTTGGCTCAACGCTCGAACGCGAAAACCAACTCGGCGAGGCCGACCTTCGCGCGAGACTCCAGCGACGCGCGATGTTCGCCGCTCGCGTCGGGGATCAATACCTGGGATTGGTCGGCGGCCAAACGGCAGATGAGCAGGGCACGGCCGATCTCCTCTCGATGTGGGTTGAGCCCCAAGCACGGCGAGCGGGTGTGGGCGGCGCGCTCGTGCGCGCGGTGATCGACTGGGCTCGCGAACAGGGCTTCCATCAAGTGAAGCTCTGGTTCACCGAAGGCAACGAGCCGGCCGAGCGCCTGTACCTCCGCCACGGTTTCAAGTTGACCGGCGAACGGCAACACATTCGTCCAAACGACCCGGATCACTGGGAGTTAGAGATGGTGTGCGAACTGCGGGGCGTTCGACGCTGAATAGTTCGACTACGGCTCCCCTCGTTCGTTGGCCAGCGAACTCCCATCCGATCATGCCGAGTGCTCCTGCCCCGCCATGCCGAGCCCATCACTTCGTCATGCCGAGCGGAGTCGAGGCAGCTGCTTCTCGTGAAGACGGTGATGGACGAGCTAAGATCCTTCGACTATCGCTCAGGATGACGAGGGGTTTCGCGTAGGATGACGGTGGGAAGGCGCGTGGCATTTTGGAAGGGGTTGCGTGAGGAGGCGACCGCAACGACGGTTGCCGAGGAGTTGCCGATCACGCGGCAAGCGGTGGTCAAACACTTCGCGGTCCTGAGCAATGCCGGTCTCGTCACGAGCCGGCGTCAGGGCCGCGAGGTCCTGTACTCGCTTCGTCCGGAGCGGATCGACGAAACCGCGCGCTGGATGGCGGATCTGGCCGCCGGTTGGGACGCCGCCTCCAACGGATCAAACGACTCGCCGAAGAGGACGAATAGGACTCGGTCAGGCAAGCGGTTTCCGGGCGACGACCCAGAGAAACGTCACGGGGACGCCGTCCTCGTCCTCCGTGACTTCGTCGGCGCTGACGATTTCGAAGCCTGCCTCAGTCAGGAAGCGCTCGTTGGTTGGGGTGTCATAGCTGCTAAAGAACATCGGTGTTCCGAGCCAATCTTCCTCGATCGTGCCCGGGTCGTCGCCGGCGCCAAGCGTTGCTACCAAGAGACCGCCCGGTCGTAGCCAACGCGCGATTGCCGCCAAGAGGTCCGCGTGTTCTGCGCCCGGGATGTGCGTGATCGCATAGAACGCGACGACGGCGTCGAAACGCTCCGCAGGCAGCTCGAGCGCCGTCATATCGGCCGCGATGAACGTGACAGTGGGAACATTCGCCCGCGCGAGCCCGACTTGCCGCGGGGAGAGATCGACGCCGGTTACGTTGTACCGCGCGGCCAAGGCGCGGGTGACTGGGACGCCGGTGGCGCAATCAAGCTCGAGAATCGCGGCTGCGGCTGGCACCTGCTCCTGGAGGATCGCCAAATATCGAGCTCGCGGGCCAACGAGTTCCGTGCCGGTCCATGTGCTGTAGCGCTCGGCGATGCGGTCATAGCCGTCCGCTACGATCCGCTTCGGATCGTGCGCATTCATCCTCGCAAGCTCGTCGTCACGACAGAGGCGATCACTGCGCGGCGCTCGCGAAATCGACGACGGCGATCATCTCGTGTCTGGGGGTGCTAACGTAAGGTCGATCGAGTGGATGTGACCAAGCCGCGTGGGGCAGGACAAGAGCGGCGAAGCTATTGCTTTCGATGGCCACCAAGGTCAGCAGCGCGAAACCTGCGCAATATGCTCGCACCCACCGCCGGCTATCCATCCGCTGCCTCCACTGTTCGCCATCCTACACGAGTCTCAAAGCGGAAGGGAAGACGATCTCACAAACAATTACTTCGGAAGTTGAACTGTTAGGTGACGGAAGTACCGTCACTCCAGGCTAGGTGGGGCCGCCCACGGTGAACGCGGGTTCCACGTTGTTCGGGCGGCGGCGAAGGTCGGTCGCTCGGCGGCGAAGCAGTCCAGTTTCCGGTCTGAATTGCGACGTACTACTCGTGCGCATGTCTCTGAAAGCTCGGTACGAGCCGGCGTTGCCGCTCGTGTGGTGAGCGACCGGCGCGATAAGGCTACTACCCAGGATTTATCGAACAAGGCGTGGTCGATTTCCGCTGGTCGAGACATGACCGCGGCGGGAGCGCGTTTTGGCCAGGACGTGCTGGCATATTCGCAATGGCTAAACGCGATGTTCGGGCCTTACGTGCGCGACCACTACAGAGGGAGTAAAAGGTTCATGTTGAGAAGGTTTGTTACCGCGGGCAATAGTGGAATGGGAGGCGGGGCGACCCGGGAAACCGGCCAACGTGGATATCACGCCAACATCGCCTTGGCCGTGATTGTCACCTGTCAATTGATGTTGATCCTCGATACGACGATCGTCAACATCGCCTTGCCGAATATCCAGCGCGGCCTGCACTTTAGCGACACTGGATTGTCCTGGGTGATCAATGCCTACACGCTGGCGTTCGGTGGTCTCTTGCTCCTCGGCGGGCGCGCGGGCGACATCCTCGGCCGCCGTCGCCTCTTTGTTGTCGGCATTGGTATCTTCAGCGCGGCCTCGCTGCTCGGTGGTCTCGCGACCTCGTCAGAATGGCTGATGGCGTCTCGGGCCGTGCAGGGCGTCGGGGCGGCTATCGCGGCACCGAGTGCGCTCTCCCTCATCGCGACCACCTTTGCCGAAGGTCCGGCGCGAACCAAGGCGTTGAGCATATTCTCCTCGGTTTCGGCCGTGGGGGCATCGCTCGGTTTGATCGCGGGCGGCATGCTTACTTCGTGGGTCTCGTGGCGGTGGGTACTGTTCGTCAACGTGCCGATTGGCATCGTCATCGCCCTGCTCGCCCCGGTCTTCATCCAGGAGACTCCGCGACGGGACGGCCACTTCGATATCACCGGCGCGATAACGTCCACGGTCGGCATGGTCTCGCTCGTCTACGGCTTCATCCGGGCCGCTTCCAATGGCTGGAGCGACGATGTCACCCTCGCCGCCTTCGCGGCCGCCATCATCCTGCTCAGCTTGTTCGTGACCATTGAAGCTCGCAAAGCGGAACCGATCCTACCCTTGCATCTCTTCGCGAACCGCAATCGCACGAGCGCGTACATCAACATGCTCCTCGTGCCGGCGACGATGTATGGCATGTTCTTTTTCCTCACCCAGTTCGTGCAGGATGTGCTCGATTTCAGCCCCGTCGAGGCTGGCGTCGCGTTTCTGCCGGTGTCGTTCACGATCTTCGCCGTCTCGCGGGTGGTTGCCCGCCTGATCCCGCGCTTTGGTCCAAAACCGATCCTGATCACCGGCGCCGCCTTGATCACTACCGGCATGTTCTGGTTGACGAACGTCTCCGAAACGACATCCTACTTTTCCGGGTTGCTTGGTCCGATGTTCCTGTTCGGTCTTGGCGCTGGTCTCAGCTTCACCACGCTCAGCGTCACGATTCTGACCGGTGTCCGGCGTGAGGAATCCGGCGCGGCCTCTGGTCTGTTGCAAACCATGCAGCAGGTCGGCGGAACGCTGGGTATCGCCATCTTGGTCACGCGATTCGGAACGGTCAGCCGGAGCGCAGCCAACGATGTCGTCGCCGGGGCCACGCCGGAGCTGCAAGCGCACCACGTAATGGCGGTGGCGATGAGCAGCGCCTTCATGGTGGCGACGATCGTCGCCACGCTCGCGCTCCTGGTGGCGATCCTCGGGATTACGTCGAACGCCTTGAAGCAACCGGCACGCGTGACGGGCGAGAGTCCCAGCCCGCTCCGCGAAATCCGTCCCTCAGGCTCCGAAGTGCCGGTCACCGCCTTCATGAGCCGTGCCGACGACGAACAGCCCGCGCGCGTCGAGCGCGTGGGATAAGCGGGGCGTCTTGCGCGGAGTTCATATTCCACTCGGTCTTGGCACGTTCTGACGCGGTGCCGCCGCGTCGGTTGGCGCCGCGCGGCCTCAGCACAATCCCAGACTCTTCGAATGCTAGACTTGTCCGGTCATCCTCAATCGGTTTGTTTGTCTTTGGCGCTTGCAAGACTGCCTGGCCGGCACGATGCCCGAGCGAAGACGAAACGCGCCACCATCACAGGGTCAGGCAAGCGCAGCATGTGGTAAGGCGACCCACAAATCATCGCAAGACATCATCGACGGCGACCTCCCCGTCACCTCCGATGTCGCGGCGCTGCTGGTCCTGTGAGTGGTCCAATTGGCAGGCGGATGAGCTGTGACGTGGAGGATCGCCATTGAGATGGATGGGCTCATGAATGACGCGAACTCGGCCGCTCGTACAAAAAACTCGAAAGTCATCAAAGCTCCTCGCGACGCCCTCTATCGATCATTCACTGAGCCGGCAGCACTGGCAGTGTGGCTTGCGCCGGGAGAGATGACCGGTAAGGTGCATGATTTCGACGCGCGAGTAGGCGGTGGATACCGGATGTCGCTCTTCTATCCTGCTTCGGAGCAGACGGCCCGTGGCAAAACCGCGGAGCGGGAAGACCGTTTCACGTCCAGATTCGTGGAACTTACGCCCCGGAGCAGAATTGTTCAGGCGATTACCTTCGACACGGATGATCCCGCCTTCTCAGGAGAGATGACGATGGACGTCACGCTGGAGGAGAGAGACGGCTCGACAGAGGTCACCATCGTGTTTGAGCACATCCCGCCAGGCATCCGACCTGAGGACAATGAGTTGGGTACAGAATTGTCGCTCGAGAAATTAGCTCGATACGTCGAGTAAGAACGCGGCAGATCCAGTTTGGTCCACGACCCAACCCCACGGGCAGTAGGCAACCTCAACCGCAACTAGCTCACCCCCGCGTGCCCATGTGCTCTCCGGTTTTTCGGACGGGGCGCCGCTCGCTCAGGGCGACGGCGGCCGTGATCAGGGAGAGATGGGTGAAGGCTTGGGGGAAGTTGCCGAGCTGTCGGCAGGCGATGGGGTCGTATTCTTCGGCAAGGAGACCGACATCGTTGCGGAGAGCGAGCAGGCGTTCGTAGAGTCCGCGGGCTTCATCGTAGCGGCCTTGCATGGCCAGAACTTCGACCAGCCAAAACGAACAGGGGAGGAACACACCTTCGCCCGGAGGAAGCCCGTCGACGCCTTCCTCTTTGGTCCGGTAGCGCAGGACGAAACCGTCAACGGTCAACTCGCGCTGTATTGCCTCCACGGTTGAAACAACTCGCGGGTCGGTGGCCGGGAGGAAACCGACAATCGGCATGAGCAGCAGGCTGGCGTCGAGGTGGTCTGAGCCGTACGACTGTGTGAAGGCTTGCTTGCGCTCGTTCCATCCGCAGGTGAGGACCTGTTCCTTGATTTCGTCGCGCAGTTGCTCCCACCGCTCGACCGGACCTTCGCGGCCGAATGTTTCGTGCATGCAGACGGCGCGCTCAAACGCCACCCAGGCCATCACTTTCGAGTGGGTGAAATGGCGGGCCGGTCCGCGCACCTCCCAGATCCCCGCGTCTTCCTGCCGCCAACCGTCCTCGAGCCAGGCGAGCAGCCTGCGGCACAGTGCCCAGCCGAACTGCGAAGGTTCGGCTCCGTGCGCGATCGTTTGGTAGGCAGCGTCCAGAATCTCGCCATAGACGTCGAGTTGCAATTGGGTCGAGGCGGCGTTGCCGATGCGCACCGGGTGGGAATGGCCAAACCCCGGCAGCCATTCCAGCGTCCGCTCGTCAAGCCGGCGCTCGCCGGCCAGACCGTACATGATTTGGACATCGGCCGGATCGCCCGCTACCGCGCGCAAGAGCCACTCGCGCCAAGCCATCGCCTCGTCCCGGTAACCGGCGTTCAGCATTGCGAGCAAGGTCAGCGTGGCGTCCCGGAGCCAGCAATATCGGTAATCCCAATTGCGCACGCCGCCGATACACTCCGGCAACGACGTCGTCGGCGCGGCCACAATGCCGGCGGTAGGGAGATAGGTGAGCGCCTTGAGCACGAGCAGCGAGCGATGGATGTCGTCGTGGCAGTCGCCTTTGTACTGGCAGGAATTCGTCCAGTTGAGCCAGTACTCCTCGGTTTCGGTCAGCGCAAGTTCCGGATCAATCGCCGGTGGCACCAGCTCGTGGGACGGAAACCAGGTAAGCACGAACGGGATCCGCTCCCCCGGCTCGATCTCGAACTCCGCAACGGTCGTCATATTCTCACCCCGGAGCTCGACCGGCGTGCGAAGACAGAGAGCGTCGGGTCCGGCGACCGCGAGCCGGGCGTCGCCGACGTGTCGGACCCAGGGCACGATCCGGCCGTAGTCGAAACGGATGATGAGCTCGGAGCGCATCGCCACCCGCCCGCGAAGACCCTCGACGATTCGGACGATGTCGGGCGCCATACCGCGAGGCGGCATGAAGTCGATAACGCGGACCTCACCGTCGTCGGTTTCGTAGTCGGTTTCGAGGATCAACGTGTCGTGGCGGTAGCGTCGCTCGGACCGCCGAACCTTGCCCGCCGGCGCGAGTAGCCAGCGGCCGTGCTTAGGCTCCCCGAGCAGTGCGGCGAAACAGGCGCCGGAGTCGAACCGGGGAAAGCAACACCAATCGATCGACCCTAAGCGGTGGACGAGCGCCGCCGATTGCAGGTCGCCGAGGAGCGCGTAGTCTTCAATTCGCCGCGTGTTCTTCGTCATGTAGTTCGGCGCGGTCGGCGCGTATGTCTCCGTCGATCGGCGCGAAAGCGCCTCATTCTTTTACGACACGCCGCGCAGCCAGGATTGGTTCGGCGCTGAACGCATCATATGCCATGGACAGGCGCACGCGGTATGGCGACTCGGACCGGGATCTCTTCGCCGTCATCAACCTCCTTGGGCTCTGGCCACTCCGTCCGAGTGCCCTTGCCGGAATTACGACCGCCCTGGGTCTTTGCCCCTCGGTGCTCGACTAGCTCACCGCCGCTACGACTTGCGCCCTCGCAAACTGACGTCCACTCAAGAGGACGAGATCCGCTCGTTCGCCGGGAGTAGGTGCTTGCGCTCTCGCGGCGGACTTCGGGTTCTCTCACGAAACGATTAGGGCCATCGTCCGAGGCAGGAAGGAACCGCTGAGTCTAGGAACGTCTGAGCGATCGCTTCAAGTTCCGCGGGTGAACCGAGCAAAATCGCCCGGAGACGGTGAGCAAATGGTGAGTGAACGGTGAGCCGTCGTCGTGGTGGTGGTGCTCACTCGCCGGCATGATGAAGGTGTCACCAGAGTGATCTGGGGACCGATTACAAGCTCGACAGCGAAGGAAGACGGCGATGTTTGGACCGGAGATGGAGACGAAAATCCAAGTGATCACGTTCGACAATCAGCAGCGGTTGAAGCAGGCAGAGCGGCATCGCCGGTTCACACAAGCTATCGCTGGCGAGCAGCAAGCGGCCCAGCCGCAACACCACCGATTCGGCGACTTCGTCCGGCGGCTATCGTTCCGGAATCGGCCAGCGCCAACAGGAGCCGCCAGTTAACCAGTTGACAAAACACGGTCCCGACCTCTTGCGGATCGATCAAGGTTGGCGCTTGGCATCACGACGGCGTCCTTGGCACCATCTCGGGAGCGGCTTCAGCGCTAATCTCCAGCGCGTCGTCAACCGCTTCTTCGTAGGTCATCCCGCTGCCTTCGCTCACCTTCGTATCGAATACTTCTTGCCCCAGACGGTCCTGTGTGGCGCGGCTGATGGCTTTCACGCTCGCCGCTTCCTGGATTCGGCCCACACCGCTGGACTGCCTCGCGGCTTCAACCGCTCCGAGCAGGCGGGCGGCGCGCTCGGGTTGATCGAGCGCTAGAGCAACTCCGGCCAGGCCGCCGATCGCCCCTAATGTTGTTCGATCCAGTCGTAATCGCTGGGCGAGAAGTAGTCCCTCGGAAAAGTCGTGTGCGGCCAGCGCCGGTTGATCCTGGGCAAGGCCGGCGAGGCCCCGAATAACGAGCACAAATCCGAGCTCGGATTCGGATTGGGCCTGACGAGCGACGCCGACGGTCTCGTCGAGCATCGCCACCGCTTGATTGACCCTACCAGCTTGCAGCCACGCACTGCCGAGGTTGCTCATGCAATTGATGACGAATCCCACATCGCCGACTTGACGGAAAAACAGTAACGCCTGCTCATAGTGGATTGCAGCCTGTTCAACCTGACCGGTGAATTCCGCGATCACCGCTTGACTGACTTGGACCAGTCCGAGCGCGTGCGGCGTTCCAACCCGCTCGGCGAGGTGGCGTTCACGATCGGCGTAGGCGATGGCTCCTTCAAGATCGCCGAGCAACGCCGCTGCCCATGCCAGTTGCCATAGTGCCGTGACGCCCGCTTCATCGGGGGATTCTGCGTTGCCAGCCATGGCGGCATTGAGCCATTGACGAAGGTCACGCGGATAGGGCCGATCCGACCAGTAGTACGAGCTTTCAGTCAGCAGCCGGATGACTCCGGCTCGATCGCCGGATCCGAGCAGATAATCGATCGCGGCGCGCAGATTGGCCTGTTCCTCATCGAGTGTGCGGTACCAGGCTGTCCAGTTGCGGCCGATGCGCAGATCCACGCCGGCACGTTCCGCCAGCTGGATGCACCAGTCCGCATGCCGCCGATGCATTGCCGTCGCTTCGTCCGATTGCCCGAGGACCGACGCGGCAAATTCATGGATGGTATCCAGCATAGTAAGTCTGGGTTCGTCGGCAGCCGCAAGGGAGAGCGACAGGAGGCTGCTCTCGGCAAGCATCTCGATCGCCGGCGGCACGTCCAGGCCGGGATCACCGGTCACCGCTTCGGCGGCATCGAGGGAAAACCCGCCAGCAAAGACCGAAAGCCGTCGGAAAACTGTCTGCTCGCTTGGGCCGAGGAGATCGTAGCTCCAGGCGATCGCATCGCGAAGGGTCCGCTGGCGCGCTGGCGCATCCCGAGCGCCGGCGGTGAGCGCGGGGAGCCGATGAGTCAAACGCTCGAGGAGGGTCTTGGGTGGCAAGAGCCCAACTCGCGAGGCGGCGAGTTCAATCGCCAGCGGCAACCCATCCAGGCGACGGCAAATTCCGGCAATCGCGGCCGCGTTATGCGCATCGAGTGTGAAGCCAAAGGCTGCCTCCACGGCTCGATCGACGAAGAGTTGGACCGCAGCATTGCTCGAAAGCTCTGCCAGCGACGCCGTAGACTCGTCGCTGGGCGGCGCCGGAACGGGCAGAAGCAGAACCGGATAGACGTGCTCTCCTCGGAGCCGCAAGCGCACCCGGCTGCTCGCCAGAACTTTCACCGACGGGCAGGCCGGCAGGAATTCGGACAGCAGCGGCCCCCCATCCAGGAGATGTTCGAAGGTGTCGAGCACGAGGAGGAGGGAACGGTCGCGAAGAGAGGCCAGGAGGGCATCGCGTACTGGCAGGCGGGCATCAACAGCGATCCCCAGCGCATGTGTGATGGTTGGTTCGACCTGGTCGGGTCGGGTCAGCGGGGCCAAGTCGACGAAGGCAACGCCATCGCCAAAGGCGACGGAGACTTGCCGAGCGACCGCCAAAGCAAGCCGCGTTTTCCCAACTCCGCCCGGACCCGTGAGCGTGACGAGACGAACCGGCTCGCTTAACAAGAGGTCCGCGATCTGGGCGATGTCCTGATCTCGGCCAATGAGCGGATTTGGAGGCACGGGCATGGGACGCGTTGCCAAGGGAAGGGTTGTTGACCGGGAGGCTATGGCGCGGTGAGGACGCGGGGAAATGTCGGAGTGTTCCCGCAACTCGGGTCTGGCAGCGGCGAAAAGATCCGCCCGATCGCCATCGCTGAGACCAAGCCCTTCGGCAAGCAAGCGGACAGATTCGAGGCGAGGCGCAGTGCGAAGACCGCGTTCCATATCGCTGACCGCACGAGCACTGACACCGGAGCGCTCGGCCAGTTCCTCCTGGCTCAGCCCAGCGGCGTGGCGGAATCGCCGAATGAGATGTGCAAGTTGTGACGTCTCAACAGGCGGCATGGGCCGGCCCCAATGGCGGGATGTTTCCAAAGGCAACGCGCCAACGAATCGTAGCATTCCGTGAATCGCTCGACGTGAGTAGCTGAAGATATACCGGCTGGCGGCGCCGTGAAGCAGGAAAGAATGCCCCCCAGCGGATGACCCAAGGCTTCCTACTGAGTCGTTGGTAGCCGCCGCGGAGAGGCGTTACTATCCTCGCTTGGCGGAGCATTTGTCAGCACAGATGGACTCGCGCGGCTACGGCGTCCCGTTTAGAAACCCGCGAGTGAAAAGGTTGAGATCGTTCTCTCGACTGGTTGCGCTTCCGCAGCTAAGATCGCGCCCGTCACGCTGCCTACTCCGGACTTTTGCGCCGCCGCCTAGGGCCGGAAGCCCCTTTAGGTGTAGGTCGCCAATTCCGGCAAGTACTGCGCTGTGCTTGGATCGTCGAGCTCGGCGAGCAGACCGGCGAAGTTGAGCGACTTCCGGTCGAAGGAGACGCTGTCGCGGCTCCACGCGGTTGGGTCACCATCCCAGCCGAGCTCGATCCCGTTGCAATCCGGATCGCGCAGATAGATCGCTTCGTGCGTGCCGTAATCCGCGGCGGCATCGATCGACCAGCCGTGGTCGAGCACGCGCGTGAGGGCAGCGGCGAGATCGCGGCGCTCTGGGTAATTGAGCGCGAAGTGCTGGAGTCCGATCGACCTCTCCGATAACGCGGCATCGCCTGCGCTCTCGACGGCTTTGAGCACGATAGTGTGGTAATAGTCGCTGGCGGAAAAGTAGGCGAATGCCTTGTCCGCATGCCGCAGATCAAATCCCAGCACATCGCGGTAAAAGCGCACCGCGCGATCGAGATCGCTCACGCCGAGACTGATGTGGCCGATGCGGATACCGGACGGAATGGGCGCGAAGGTCATGCTTGGATTCTTCCCCTTCTCACGGACACGACCATTGGTATACGGCAATCGACATCATACCTGCTCCGCAACGCCACCCGGCTACCTCCGCCCCAGCCGGATCAGCTCGACGTCGAGATCGCGTTGAATCTTCCGCAGCGTCTCGTCGTTGATGCGGCCAAGGTTGCGGAGCCTGACCGCCTCATCCAATTCCGCTCTCAGCAGCTCTCGCTGGATGCGTTCGAAGATGACCGCGACCTCTTCGTGCGCTTGCTCGCCGTCGCTTCCCGCCCGCTGCTCGTCGATGCGTCCTGCCCGCCGGTCGACGTGGAGCGCGAAGTCTTGCACGACCTCGTCGATGACCCATTCCTCTTGGGCGAGCTCGTCAAGTCGTGCGCGTGCTGCCCGGGCCGTGGCGCTGCGGGCTTCCAGCTCCTCCTGTTCCTCTCGCATGTCTCCTGGGATTTCCAACGCGCGGATGAGCGGCGCAAGCGTCAGGCCCTGGCCGACGAGTGTAACGACGATGAGCGCGAACGTCAGGAAAATGATGAGATCGCGGCCAGGGATATCTTCCTTCAGGGCGAGGGCGGCGGCGAGGGAGACGACGCCACGCATGCCCGCCCAGGCGATCACCATCAACTCGGGCCGGTCGGCACGGGTCGTGCACGCAAGCGTTCGATTCCAGAACCGAATCTTCGGATCGGAGGTCAGGAAGACCCAACCGATGCGCACGATAATCGCGGTCAGGCTGACGGCTGCGGCGTAGAGCACGAGGGTCGACCAGGAGTACCCGGAAATGCCATCAAGGATGTCGGGAAGTTGCACGCCGATGAGAATGAAGACGAACCCATTGAGTAAGAAGATGAACATGTCCCAAAAGTTCACGCCCTGGAGGCGGGCCAGAGGATTTTCGAGCTGAAAGAACACGCGGCTCATCATGAAGCCCCCGACGACGACCGCCAGCACCCCGGAACCATGCAGCCGTTCCGTGAGGAGGTAGGCGCCATAGGGAGCCAGCAGCGAAATGGCGATCCCGATCGACGCGTCGTCCGTTGAGCGCAGCAGAAAAGCGACGATCCGACCCACGATGTACCCGACGAGCAGGCCGACCACCACGGCGACCGTGAACTGGCGGACCACGTCGGTGAACGAGAACCCGCCTGTCACCGCGGCCACCACCGCCACCCGGTACGCGACGAGGCCCGAGGCGTCGTTCACCAGGCTTTCACCTTCCAAGATTGACACGATACGGCGCGGCAATCCGAGACGCTGGGCAATGCTCGTCGCGGCCACCGCGTCGGTCGGCGACACGATTGCGCCGAGCACGAACGCCGATGGCCACGAGAGTCCGTCGATCGCCCAATGGGCGACGACGGCGACGGCACATGTGGTGAACAGCACGAGCCCCACGGCCAGCGAAAGGATCGGCCGGATTTGGGCGCGAAAGTCACGCACGGGCGTGAAGAAGGCCGCGGATTGCAGGATCGGGGGCAAGATGAGGACGAAAACGAGTTCAGGCTTGAGCTCGACGCGTGGCAATCCCGGCATGAAGCCGAGCGCGAGCCCGCCCAGCACCAGCAGAATCGGGTAGGGAATCTCGAACCTGCGGGCAAGCGCGACGAGCGCCGTCGTCGCGGCAAGCAGGACCAGAATCGCCTCGACCTCGCTCACACGTTTTGTTCTCCTCGCGATCAGCCGCCGGTTAATTTAGTCTAAATTCAATGGGTGATATTGCCATGATCGCGAGGAGGATTGCGGTGTTGGAAAACGGGTCCGGCCGCTGTGGCCACGCCGGACTTCGCGCGCTCACTCCGTCGTGCAGCGCTTACTCCAACATGCCGCGCTTACTCCGACATGTTGAGCGCCCAACCCCCCGTCATGCTGAGTAGTCAGTCCAGGCTTGCTTGTCGCGTTGCCGCGCCTGGGGCTGAAAGGCCCGGGCTACGAACAACGAAGCCCTTCCCGGGCCGACGAACGGAATCGTATCCAACAGGCCAACGACGCCCGGACAGACTACTGAGCTTAGCGAAGAATCTGTGCCTGCCCACCACCGTCTCAATCAGAGCTAGATGCTTCGGCTTCGCTCAGCATGACGGGTTGGGGGAGCGCGCAGAATGACGGTGGGCCGGCAGAGCGCCGGCCCACGTGTTCGTCCGAGGCAAAGGACTGCCGATGCTCAGATGAGTTTCCCGTGAAAAGATTAGGTATAAACCGCCAATCCTGGAAGATAGCTCGTGGTGTCAGGTTCGCCGAGCTCGGCTAGGAGGCCCTCAAAGTCGAGCGCCTGTCGGCCCCAGTGCGTGCCCGGACGCGGCCAACCGGTTGGGTCGCGGTCCCAAGCGAGCTCGATTCCATTGAAGTCGGGATCATGCAAATAGATCGCCTCGTGGGTGCCGTGGTCCGAGGCGCCGTCGATGCCCCAACCCTGATCGAGCAGGCGCTTGAGGGCGGCGGCGAGGTCGCGGCGTTCGGGGTAGAGAATCGCAAAGTGATACAGTCCGGTCGAACCTGGCGGCGGTGGCGAGCCGTCCTTGCTCTCCCAGGTGTTGAGCCCAATGTGATGATGGTAGCCACCGGCGGAGAGGAACGCCGCCGTGTCGTACTCGACGATGACGTCGAAGCCAAGCGTATCGCGGTAGAACTGAACCGCGTGCTCGAGATCGGCGACCTTGAGGTGGACGTGCCCGATACGGGTATCGGCAGGAATCGATTCGTGGGTCATCGCTTGTCCTTTCGCTTCACAGATGCGGAAGCCCCCGCTTAGTCTACGTTCGCCGAAGCTGGATGGCCGCGCTCTTGCGGTGGTAGCGGCGGCGCCGAGGCGGCAACGAAGTGCATGCCGTACGCGCGCATGATAGCGAACTCGCTCCTCACGGCATTGATGAAGGCAGAGCGTGCACAGGAGCATGCCATGAATGACGCAGTTCTGGGCACAACGGCCGGGGTGTTCCGGCTCCGGGGTCAGGATCTCGAACCGCTCGGTCTTGATGATCAACGCATCAGCGCGATCTACGCTTGGGCAAACCCCGATGAAACGGCGACCATCCTCGCCGGCAGCTACGAAAACGGGCTCTTTCGCAGCGAGGACAGCGGCGAGCAGTGGACGCCGATCTCCGCGGGACTGACCGCACCCTGTATTCGCACCATCGTGCCGGATCCACTCGAAACAGGCGCCATCCTTTGCGGAACTGAGCCGGCGCGGATCTTTCGCAGCGGTGATGGCGGTGTGACGTGGCGCGAGCTCGACGGCATCCGGGCGGTGCCCGGCGTCGACGATTGGTATTTGCCTTATTCGCCGCGGGCGGGCGCGGTCCGTAATATCTACGCTCCACCAGGGGGATCGAGAATGCTGGCGTCGGTCGAGGTCGGTGGTTTACTTGACAGCCACGATCGAGGCGCGACCTGGACGTATGTGCCCGTCTTCGCCGATCCCGACGTGCATCACATCACCGGCCACCCCCAGGACCCGAATCTCTTGTTCGCGTCGCTTGGGTGGGCGGGGCCGAGGAATCAGCAGCGCGCGAGCGACGCGCCCAAACTCGGCGGCGTGGCGCGCAGCCGCGACGGTGGCAGAACGTGGCAGAAGTTCCACACTGACTACACGCGCGCCACGATCGTCCCGCCCACGCGTCCAGATCTCGTGCTCGCGGGACCGGCGAAGCAGGTCGGGGAGCAGGGGCGGATTGAAGCCTCCGTCGACGGTGGGGACACCTGGCAACCGGCCGGTGAGGGCATCGAGATGCCGATGAGCGATATGGTTGAGCTGTTCATGCCTGCTCCGGACGGTTCGATCTGGGCGATTCGCTCCGGTGGCGCTCCCTATCGCGCTCAGTCCGGCGAGTGGGTGTGGAACCCTGTCCTGCCGGCAGGCGCGAGCGTGAAGGTCGAGTCAGTGGCGTGGCTGCCGGCGCTATAACTGACCGTTGATCGGCGATCCAGCGGCATCATCGAGCGCCTACCACAACCTCTCGCTTGCTAAGCGCGCGCCTGCGGCCAGGCTCGCGAGTTTGGCGTAGGCGATCCCGGGGACGACGGCGGAACGGCCGGCCATGGTGCCGAATCCGCAATCGGTGCCGGCGATCACGCGCTCGCGGCCGACGGCATTCGCATACCGCTCAATGCGTTGGGCGACGACCTCTGGGTGTTCGATAGAGTTCGTGCACGTGTCGATGACGCCGGGGATGAGGACCTTGTCGCCTGGTAATGGGTACGCTTCGAACACGGTCCATTCGTGCTGGTGGCGGGGATTTGCGCCTTCGATGGAAAGCCCGTTGGCGTTGATCCGGTAGACGATGTCGATGATGTCGCGCAGCGGCACGTCGCGGTGGTGCGGACCGGGATAATTGCCCCAGCAGACATGGACACGGATCTGCTCGGGATCGATGCCGTCGAGCGCTGCGTTCAGCGCCTCGATATGCAGGTCCATATTCGCGCGAAACTCAGCGAGCGATTTGTTGGCGAATTCCTCGTGACGGCCGAGCGCGAGATCGGGACAATCGACCTGGAGAACGAAACCGGCGTCAACGATGGCGCGATACTCGATCCGAAGGGCAGCGGCGAGCGCCTGCAGAAAGTCGCGCCGGCTCGGATAAGAGACGGTGCCAAGGAGCATCGCGACACAGCCGGGCGAGACTGCCGGCAAAAACGCGCCCACGGCCTGCTCTGCCTCCAGAGCGGACTTCAGATTCTCGAGATCGGCCCGCAAGGCGTCCTGGCCGACGTAGGCGATCGGGCCGTCATTGGTCGGGGTGCGCGGGCGCGGCTGCGATTCGCCGCTCGACGTGACGAAGAGGCGTTGCTGAATCTCAGGGTAATCGAGCAGGTCCTGGGGCGCGAACGGGCGGGACGCGACCTCACCTTGAAACCCAGTCAAGCGCTCGGCGACGTATTGGACAAATCCGGGTTTGCCCATCTCGCCGTCGCTGACGATGTCGATCCCGGCCTCAACTTGGCGGTGAACCGCCTCACGCACCGCCTCGCACACGCGCGCGCGAGCATCCTTTTCCCCGCCCGCCGTCGTCAGAAGCGGCACAAGATCGGCAGGCCGCGGGAGGCTACCCGTATGCGTCGTCAAGATCCGATCACGACTTCGCCGCACGCGGTGTCCCTTCAGATCAGAATGCCGCCGGCTGCGTGACTGCTGATTTCTCGAGCTGCTCGATGGCCGCGTGCAGGTGTTCTTGGGCGATGTTGTAGTCGCCTCGCTCGACCCGAATCTTGTGGGCGAGCTCGAAAACTTCGCGCCGGGAAATGCCGGGCGGCGGGGTAAAGGTGTATGTCGCCAGTTCGATCATCAGACCGTTGGGATCGCGGAAATAGAGCGAGTCCATGAACCCCCGGTCGACGCGTCCGGTATTGGGGAAGCCCTGGTTTGCCAACTCTTCGGCGGCGCGATCGAACGTCTCACGGGAGACGGCGAAGGCGATGTGATGCACCGCGCCGACGGTCTCGGGGACCGGTTCGGGATCGGTCGCCCGGTTGGCGCGCACGAAAAAGGTGATCAAGTTGCCGTCGCCAGGATCGAAGTACAGGTGCGATTCTTCGGGCACGTCTAGATTCGGTTGCTCGAATACAAACGGCATCCCGAGCACGCCGGAATAGAAATCAATTGTGTCCTGGCGGTTGGAGCCGATCAGCGTGATGTGATGCACGCCTGTCGTTGGAATTTCCATGGTGTGCCTCCTTTCTCGCCAAAGATTGCCCCACTCCCAACCCCAGAGCAACCCTCGCCTTGTCCGTTCCTCGACCGCTTGCGGACTGGTTCCACACAGATCGGAAACAATCCGCAGGCCGTCAGGCGGTTTCAGTTCCAGCTGAGGCAACGCGCGAAGATGCGGCAAGGGTAAGACCTAGTATGTGCACTAGCAAGACTTTCAACCGGTCACATGGCAGAGGTCAATCTATGAAAACACATGGAGGGCGCCCCGCGAATTTATTCCCGGACTAAAGACCGGAAGTCCCTCCGGGTCTGAACTCGGGCTGACTAATGCCACCGGTCGGTTTCAACCGACTTCCGTGGTGAGCGGGGTGCCCTCTGGGCCTTATCCATTCCCGGGTGCGGAGCCGGCCGCAGAGGCTCCCTCAATACAATCTGACGTTTTCCCTCAACGACCATCCAAGATGGCGGGCGCGCCAGCTGGCGCGCCCGGGTGACAAGGAACTGTACCGATGGTCCTATCGTGACGGCAGCCACAGGAGATGGAGCTCGCGGAGATCTGCCGGCCTATCCGTGATTCGCGGTCTGCTGGAAGCAGGCGACATCGTACTGTGACACGGCGTGATCGCTTTGCGCGTGCAACAGCGATGGCGTGTTGTCGCTGCCGGCATACACCGTCTCGGCGTGTGCGAACCCGTCGGTCAAGAAACCGGCAGGCTCAAGGACAGCGTTTTCCTCGCCACATTCCGCGCTTGGCTGTCCCGTCCCGCTGGGATTCGCGGCTGCACTCGCGAACGCGACTGTACCGAAGGCGACCGATCCTGCGATGGCGATTGCGACAATCAGCTTCTGCCACACGTTCACGTCACTCCTCCTTTCGCCCAGACCCGACGGGAACGTGCCGGCCGATCGAGGCGTTCGCCGACTCTACGAGGGAGGTCGCGCGCCGGTTTGGCGCAGTTGCAGCCTGCGCTACACTGCGGCCAACGCGTTCCAGTTTGTCGATTTCGGGGTTTTGGTCGGAAGGACTGTCAGATCAGGCGAGTCCGGAGCAATTCCAACTCGTGCAGGGTCACGCCGGCTTGACGGAGGTAGGCGGCGACGTCGCCGTGAGTCGCTTGGAGGTGCGTGAGCGTCTCACGCATGATTTCCGGCCGCGTTTGCGTTTGCTCCAGCAGGCGCTCGCGGTCCGCACGTTCACCCGGTCCGTTCTCCAGAAACTCCGCGTCGCGAGGGCGCAAGCACTCGGAACTGAGCGCATAGTCGTCGGCAATCGTGTCGAGCGGTACGCCGACCAGGGAGAGAAGCAGCGCGGCGATGAGGCCGGTGCGGTCGCGCCCGCCGACGCAGTGGATCAGGACACCGCCGTCACCTGCGGTGGCGATCAAGCTCATGATTCTCGCAATCGAGCCGGCATTTCGGTCAAGTTCGCCCGTGTATTCATTAGCCAGCGTGGTATACGGCGCGTCGCGCTCGCGCGGGACGCTAATGAACGATTGATGGATGTAATTGATATCGTGATCGCCGGGCGTCGCGAACGGGTTCGGCGCTTGTTCGACTTCGCCCGGCAGCCTGAGATCCACGATCGTGCGCACGCCATAGTCGTAGAGCGCGCGTTGGCCCGCACGCGAGAGGGTGAACAGCGAGTCCGCGCGCACAATCGCGCCCCAGCGCGTCATTCGGCCATCGCTGGTCACATACCCGCCTAGGTCGCGCACATTTAGGCAGCCGTCCCAGGCAAGAATCCGTGTGCGCGTCTCATCTTCATGCTGCACGATTACCACCAGTCGCTCCTTGTCGATGCTAAACGCCGGTTAGTTCGAGTCGCCTGTCTTCTTTGGACCAACCGCCAGGCCGTCGTTGCCTTGGGCCGCCCAGCAGTGGAGGAAGAGGTCCCAGGGGACTTCGTACTCATAGCGGCGGTTCCAATTGGTGTTGGTCGGACCGAGCACATCGCGAATGACGACCACGTCGTCATCGTAGCCCATCACAATCGCGGCGTGATCGTTTAGCAACACCACGGGGAAATGCTCGCCGCTCGGGGTGATCCAAGTCGCCGGTGTCCATTCCAAGAAGTCGACGGTCGTCTTGATCCAGACCAGCCGGCCGCTCTTCAGCGCGCCTTTGACATCGGCCGGGTTCTCTACCGCGGAAACGCGCAAGCCGTACTTCGCGAACACCTTACGGATGGCGGAACCGCGGGCCCGCGCGAACAAATTGCTGGTGTAATCGCCGGAAAACGCGCGTGATATATCACCGCCATGGATGACGATGCCGTCCGCTGTTTCTTTCGAATACGGTTCGATACCCTGGTCGTAACCGACGATCTTCAGCATCTCCTCGAAGGTAGCGTCGATGCCAAAGGTTTTGAGCACCGCCCAGGCGGCGTCGAATTCGCAACTGTAATAGAAGAAGTCGCCCGCTTTGCAGGCGGCGGGGACGTAGGCGGTGTAGCCGGCCGGATCGCGGACCGGAGCCGGTGAGGTTTCGACAACCGGGCTCGGCACGCCCGCAAGCGCTTCGGCGCGAACGGACGCCTTGCCGAGGGCAAGTCCGGCAGTGCCGCAGAGGAACGATCGCCGGGTGAAACGATGAGCCGGTAAAGCCGCCATGAGGAGGTTACCCCGAAAACAGACGCTTAAAGGAGCGCCAATCGTGTCGCGATCATGCAGATAGTTACAACATTGTATGCCACTCGCGATAGATCCGAGGCTTGAGCATAGCTACGCCGAACTTAATGGGTTTTGACGAGACCGTCCGGTACGCATCGACCACGCTTGGTCGGCTCCCCGCCCGGGAATGAATTCCCCGGGCGAGCGGAAGGCCAAGACCATTCCATTGCGCGACCCCGTTGAAGACCATGCAACTCCGTCCTTCAGGCGCCATGTCCGTAGTTCGTAAGAACTCTGTAATATTTTTCGACAATCACGAACTATTCAGTGTGCAGACTCGGGCGAGGGGTCATGCGATCCCCCGTTGGCGCCATTGTGCGTTTGGTTCGCATCTACTGCTCGCGATCATGGGCGGGGGTCATGGCCGCCGTCGGATTCGCACGACCTATCGACTCGTGGCACGTTGTAAGCGTTTCTCAACGGGATGTGAGGCAACACGTGAATTGGGCCCGTCGGACCGCCCTGATCGGTACAGGGATATTGACCGGCATTGTGGCGGCGCTGGCGATGACGCTGACGATGGCGGCCGGGCGCTACTGGCTGGGCATTTCCCCGCCACCAGAGGCGGCGCCTGACCGCCTCGCGCCGACCTTCGACATCGAGTCATTTTTCAAGCTCTTCAATAAGTACGGTGGCTACAACGGGCTGAAGAAGTTCGGCGTGCGGACGGGCATCGAGGTCCTGTTCGCCGCCGGCGCGGTGGTAGGCATCGCGTTCGTGCTGCTGGTTGAGAGCCGCCGCTCCCGCGCCCATGGGTCGTGGAAGTTTGGATTCAGCCGCTACGGCGCGATCTTCATCGCGCTCAGTGTCGCGGTCGTCTGGATCGGAACGGTCATTTTCCTGTGGCCGGTGCTGGGCGCGAATTACCGTGGCTTGCCGCCGTCGTGGGCACGCGTCGCGAGTATCCTCGGCTTGCTCGTCGATTACCTTGTGTTTGGCCTCGTGTTGCTCCTTACCTATCGCTTCATCGCCGAGCGCCCACTGGCAACCGCTGATCGGCCGGCGACCGCGCCCGAAGTCGTGCCGGTGGCGAGGCCCGCGACGAGACGCGCGGTCCTCGCCGCGGGCGTCGGGGTTCTTCTCGCTTTGCCTTCGTATGCCTTGATCAAGCGGCTCTATGACCGCGCCGTGTTCTCGTACGACGGGCTGACCTATAGCGGTCCGGGCGTAATGCCGATCACGCCAAATGACAAGTTCTATTCCGTCACCAAGAATGTTGTCGATCCCAACGTGACGAAGACATTCTGGCGGCTCGAGATCGGCGGGCTGGTGATGCATTCGACGCGCCTTAGCTTCGACGACCTCGCAGCGATGCCGGCAGTCACCCAAGAAACGACGCTGATGTGCATCAGCAACAGGATCGGCTCCGGCCTGTTCAGCAACGCCAATTGGACGGGCGTGCCGATGCGCGATCTGCTCAATGCGGCGCAAATCAAAGACGGCGCGGTCGAGGTCAAGCTCCATGGCGCCGATGGCTACACCGATACCTTCGCCATCGATAAGGCGATGGAGCCGACGACGATGGTGGTCTACCAAATGAACGGCGAGCCGCTACCTCCGCACCATGGGTACCCTGCGCGGGTCATCGTACCCGGGCTGTACGGCGAAAAGAACGTGAAATGGGTGACGGCGATCGAGGTTATCGATCACGACGGCAAGGGTTTCTACGAGCAGCAGGGATGGGGCCCGAACTTCGTCGTTCCCACCCGTTCCGACATTTTCGCGCCGCAGTGGCGGCGGGGCCACAGCGGCGACGCCTTTGTCCAGCCATTTCACGTCAACCAGGCGGTGACTGTGAAAGGACGCGCCTTCGGCGGCAATCGGGGAATCAAAGCGGTCGATGTGAGCATCGACAACGGGGAAAACTGGGCGCCAGCCCGCGTCGACTACCCCGGCACGAATCTGACCTGGACATTTTGGAGCTTTGTTTGGACGCCCTCAAAGGCGGGTAACTTCATTGTCACCTCGCGGGCTGTCGACGGCATGGGTCAACCCCAAATCGAGGAAAAGCGCGGGACCATTCCGCAGGGCGCGACAGGCTTCCACCGCGTCAAGGCGATTGTGCAATGACACTGGTCACGGGCATGGATCATCGCGGAGGGAATCGTCTGATGAGCCAGCGGACGACGGCGCTGGTGACCGGCGGGGCCGGGCTCATCGGCTCTCATATCGTGGACCAGGCGCTCGCCGCGGGCTGGGATGTCCGGATCTTGGATTCGCTGGAACGGCAAACCCACCGGAGTGGGAAGCCGCCGTGGATCCCGCAGGAGGCCGACTTCCTACGGGGCGATGTCCGTCGCCGGCGCGACTGGGAACGCGCATTGGACGGCGTCGACGTCGTCTTCCACGAGGCGGCCTATGGCGGATACATGCCGGAAATTGCCAAATTCATCCACGTCAATGCCTACGGTACCGCCTTGCTCCTGGAAACCATCCGCGAGCGGAAACTGCCGGTGCGCAAGGTCGTCCTCGCCTCGTCGCAGGCGGTCTACAACGAAGGCGCATATCGCTGTCCCGACCATGGCCATTTCTTCGGCGTCACTCGCGCGGTTGCGCAGCTGGCGCGCGGCGATTTCGAGATGCGCTGCCCTTTCTGCGGCGCTGCCGCGACCCCGGCGCCGACCAGTGAGGACGCGCCGATGGGCGGCGAAAATGTCTATGCCATCAGCAAGGCGGATCAGGAGCGACTTCTGATCTCGTGTGGCCGGGCAACCGGCATCCCGGTCGTGGCGCTTCGCTATTCCTGCACCTATGGGCCTCGCCAATCGCTCTTCAACCCCTATACCGGCGTCATCGCGATCTTTTGCACTCGGCTGCTGAACGACCGTCCGCCAATTGTCTATGAGGATGGGCATCAGTCGCGGGACCTCATCTTTGTGGACGATGTTGCCCGAGCGAACATGCTCGTCGCGACCGATGAGCGCGCGAATGGGCGCATCTTCAACGTCGGGACTGGTCAGGCGGTGGAGATCGGCGAGCTTGCTCGGATCCTGGCCCGACGACTGGACAAGGAGATCGAACCGCTGCTTCCGGGCGAGTTCCGGCCGGGCGAAATGCGCGCCCTCATCTCCGACGTTTCGCGGATCGCGGAGCTTGGGTTTCAACCGGCGATCGATCTCGCGACCGGCATCGACCGCTATCTCGACTGGATCAGTGCCCAAGGTCCGATCAAGGACTATTTCGCGGCCGCCGAGCGGATTCTGCGCCGGAAGCAGATCGTGCAGCGGGCGATCCCGGCGCCCACTGTCCGGCCGACTGCCGCGGTCGTCGTCCCGGCGCTGAACGAGGAAGCGACCGTCGGCGATCTCATTGCCGAGATTGCGGCGGTCGCCGTATTGCCCGATCTTCCGGTTTCAATTTCGCAGATCGTCCTCGTCGACAATGGGAGCACCGACGCCACCTCGGCCCGCGCCGTAGCCGCGGGCGCAACCGTTGTCGCCGAGCCCCTGCCCGGCTATGGCCGCGCCTGCCTGTGCGGGGTGCTGGCGACAGGCGATGTCGATCTCATCGTGCTTATGGATGCCGACCGGAGCGATTGCCCCTTCGAGCTGGATCGCCTGATTGCGCCGATGCTGGCCGGTGACGTGGACCTCGTCATCGGCTCGCGCGTGCTTGGCCGCGCCGAACCGGGCTCGCTGTTGTTGCCACAACGCGTGGGGAATCAAATTGCGGCGTTGCTGTTGCGATTGCTGTATGGCGTCCGCATGACCGACATCGGTCCGTTTCGCGTCATTCGCAAGCGCGATCTGCTGGCGCTCGGCATGTCCGAAATGACCTACGGCTGGTCGGTCGAGATGATCGTGCGCGCCGCCCAGCTCGGGCTACGGGTAGCGGAGGTTCCTGTGTCTTACCGCAAGCGCGCGGGTGGGCAATCGAAAGTGAGCGGCAATCTCGCGGCGTCGATTCGAGCGGGCTATCGCATCCTCAGCACGATTGTGCGGTGCCGAATCGGACCTCGTCCCGCGCCGCAAGAGGGGGCTTAGCGTGGATGTCGCCGAGCGCGTGGCTCGCGCTGCACCGTGGCGAAGCGAAGCACTTGCCCGGGTACGGGAGTGGCTGGGTCTCAACTGGCCAATTACCTGCGTGCTCGTGGCCTTTGCGGGCTCGGCGTTCATCGTGCCGACATTGGCACCGGTCGCGACGACCGATGATTGGGGCTACACGCGTTCGGTCGAAATCTTGGTGCGCGAGGGCCGGTTGACGGTCTTTCCTGTCGTTGCCGCGACGGCGGTGTTCCAAATTGGCTGGGGGGCGCTGTTCGCCCTGCTGTTTGGGATGACGCTCGGAGTTATGCGTGTTGCAACTGTGGTAATGGTTGCGCTGGGCGGCGTCGGTCTCTATGCGCTATTGCGCGAGCTCGGCGTGCAACGCGGCCGCAGCGCTCTCGGCGTCGCGGCCTATCTCTTCAGCCCGCTCGCCTTTGTCCTCGCCTACACCTTCATGACCGACTCGTATCTCACCTCATTGCTCATCATCGCGACGTATTGCTATGTCCGCGGACTGCGACCGGAGCAGGTGAGCAGCAGCATGATCGTCGCCGGTTCGGTCGTCGCCGCGTGCGCCTTTCTCACCCGGCAGCAAGGGGCGTTGATTCCGCTCGCCGTCGTCACGTATCTGCTGCTGAGCCGCCGCCTGCGCCCGAACCGGGCCGGACTGGGCTTGTTCTTGCAGATCGTGGCGATTCCCGTTGGCGCGACGGTGGCCTATTATGTCTGGCTCAAGTACTTCAACGACGTGCCCAATGTGCAGACCGGTTTTCTCGACGAGGCGAGGAACGCGGGGGTGTCCGGCGGCTGGCGCTTGACTCGACATCTCCTGTTCATCGCCTTGATGTATCTCGGCTTCTTCTGTCTGCCGATCGTGATCGCGCTCATCCCCGGTCTGCGCCGCCTCGTTCGCGGCATGCCGACCGGTGGGTGGATCTTGTTCCTGGGCTGGGAACCGCTGCTCATCCTCGGGCTCGCGACATCCTACCTTGCTGGTCGCTGGATGCCATACGTACCGCAGTTCGTGGGCGCGGGCGGTCTCGGGCCACCCGATGTGCTTGGCTCGCGGCCCCGCATGTTCGACGGCAGGTTTTTCGATTGGGCGACCTTCGTTTGCGCGGCAAGCGCGTTCCTGTTCGCGCTCGTCCTCTGCCGGGGTTTCGCGGCGTCGTTGCGGTCTCACCCAGGCGCCGCCCTGCTGCTCACGATTACCCTGTGGCAGGTCATCGGCATCATCCCGCCATCCTTCCATTACCTGCGCCGCGGGTATTCACTCGATCGCTACCTCTTGCCGTTGCTGCCGCTCGGGCTCTGTTTGGTCCTGTGGGCGGCTCGCGATCTGCGCCTGGCCCAACCGGCGGCGTGGTTCGTGGTGGCGGTGTTCGCTCTCTTTGCGGTCGCGGGCACGCGCGATTACCTCGTGTTCATGCATGCCGTGTGGGACATGGCGAGCGCGGCAAACGCAGCGGGCGTGCGCAATGAACGGCTCGATGCCGGCGCCGCCTGGGATGGCTACCACCTCTACACCTACGGTCTCGAAACGGGCATTACGCGGGCGCGAACCCGCCCGGGGCCGTGGTGGACTTACTTCTATGGAAAGGCGACCAATTCGAGCTACGTTGTCGCCGGGAGACCGCGAACACGCTACGCGACGGTGTGGGTGCGGCCCTACTCATCGTGGCTGCAACGGAGGCCAACCAAGGTCTATTTGCTGCGTCGCTACGGGATCCCGGCGCCGCCATGAGCAGGAATGAGAAGACGTCAATGCCGGAACGACGCGTCGACAATCTCTTGCTCATTGCCGCCCGTGAGCCGGCGTCCGGTCTCACCAAGACGCGACTGGGCGCGACAATCGGCATGGAGCGCGCCGCCTTCCTCTACCGCGCTTTCCTGGCTGATCTCGCCGATCGCTTCGCTCCGGGTGATAGCGAACAGAACGACTATCAAGTGGCTTGGGCGTTTACCCCGGCAGCATGCGATTTCCGATCTGTGATCGAAGGCATCAATCCGCGCGCGGCAGGACCCGGCGTGCAATTCGTCGGCCAAGTCGGTGATTCGTGGGGTGAGCGGCAAACGAACCTTCTGCGCTGGGGTCATGGCGAGGGGTATTCGCGGACGGTCTTGATCGCCTCGGACTCGCCGCAGCTGCCGCGCGAAATCGTGATCCGCGCCTTCGCCCACCTCCACGACCACGACGTGACGTTTGGGCGCGTTCATGACGGCGGGTATTACCTAGTTGGCAACCGCGGATTTCACGATGTCCTGGCGCATGTGCCGATGAGCACCCGGTGCGCGGCCGATGCACTCGTCGCGCGGATCGCGGAATTGGGCCTTTGCGCCGCGGAATTGCCGTGCACGTTCGACATCGACGTTGGCGAGGACCTCGACCTGCTGGTCGCCGCGCTGACCGCGGAAGACGAAGCGGCTCCCCACACCTGGCGAGCACTCGTCTATCTGGGACTTGCCCCCGTCCCTGCCGGTTCACGGTTCTAAATTGAATCAGCGGTGGGCCAATCGCCTTCTGTGCTTGCGTCGGCGCCGATTTGGAGAGTGAGTTCCCACCCGTTATGCCGAGCGCCACCTTAGTGATGCCGCGCGACGTCACAGCGGCTGGCACTGATCAGGATGGTAGTTGGCAGGCACAGTTCCTTCGGCTGTCGCTCAGGATAACGGGGGCGAGGAGCTCAAGATGACGACGACGGGAGAGTGCTCATGACGATGGGGATTGTCGCTCAACAGGTCGGGGTGGTGGCGCTCATGGCGAGGCTGGCGTTGACGCCGCCGAAGCCGAAGGAGTTGCAGAGGAGATGCGTCGCCTGACAATTGCGGCCACCGGGCGGGATCACGTCGAGGTCGCATGCCGGATCCTGATTGATGAGATTGGCGGTGCCGGGGAGGTGGCCTTGTTGGAGCGCGAGGGCGCAGATTGCAGCTTCCATTGCGCCGGTGGCGCCGAGGGCGTGACCGTGTAACCCCTTTGTGCCGCTGACCGCGACCCGCTCGGCGTGGGTGCCGAGCGCGAGGCGGATGGCACGGCACTCCGCGGGATCATTGAGCACCGTCGACGAGCCGTGAGCATTGACGTAGTCGATCGCCTCGGGCTTCAGACCGGCGCTGGCCATTGCGTCCGCCATCGCCCGGGCCGCGTGAATGCCGTCCGGGTGCGGAGCGGTCATGTGGTAGGCATCACTTGTTGTGCCGTAGCCGGCGACCTCGGCGTAGACGCGCGCGCCGCGCGCGTGCGCATGTTCCAAAGACTCCAGCACGAGCACCGTCCCGCCCTCGGCGATGACGAAACCGTCGCGGTCACGATCAAAGGGCCGGCTGGCGGTTCCCGGGTCGTGGTTGCGAGTGCTGAGCACGCGAATCATCGCGAACGCGCCCGCGGTGAGGGGAGCAAGTGGCGCTTCGGCGCCGCCGGCGAGCATAACGGGCACGCGTCCATCCGCGATCAGGCGCGCCGCCTCGCCAATGGCAATCAAACCAGCCGCACATGAATTGCCATAGGCGAGCGACGGCCCGGTCAACCCGAGCTCGATGGTGACATTGGCGGAGGCTGCGCCGCCGAAGACGGAGAGGGCGAGGAGCGGATTGACGCGCTGAGGGCCGCTGAGAACATACGAGACATGCTGCTCTTCGCCAAAGGCGACCCCGCCCAGAGCTGAACCAACGTGGACGCCCGCGCCCGCTCCGGCCGCTTCCGCAGCCGTCAAGCCCGCGTCCGCCAGCGCCATCTGGGCGGAGACGAGCGCAAATTGCGAGAAGCGGTCGAGTCGGCGCGCGCGTTTGGCCGGAAAGAAGCACAAGGGATCGAAGTCGACCTCCGCCGCGACTTTGCTTACGCACGTCGCGGGATCAAATCGGGTGATCGCGCGAACCGCCGACCTGCCGCACCGAACGCCGGACCACAGCTCGTCGACCCCAATGCCGATCGGAGTGACTGCGCCGATGCCGGTAATGGCGACGCGATGGCTCACGACCGGAACTCGCCGTCGCGATCGAACCGCTCGTCACGGTCTTCGACGATCGCCTTGATGGTCTGCAGCGTCTTGCCGGCAATCGCGCTCACGAAGTGCGGCCCGATGATGCCGTCCGCAACCAGGCCGCCGATCAACGGCCACGGCGGCGAAAATGCGTGATCGATATGAACGCTGGTATCGCCGGGACCCGGCGTGAAAGTCCACGCGACGTCCATGCCCTTGGTCACGCCCCAAATATGATGAAAGCGGATGATCGGCGTCGGGCCATCGCGCGCGATTTCCTGGATCGCGCGCCATTTGACGGGGATGCGCCCGCGCCGCGCCGCCATCTCGACCGTTTTGCGATCGCCCCCACCATCCAGCAGCGTGACCCAGCGATAGTGCGGAAGAAGAGTGGGCCAGCGCTCGACGTCAGCCGCAAGGGCAACGATCCGGTCTAGGTCGGTCGCCATGCTGATGCAGTTCTCGGTGCGCATCGTTCGCCTCATGAATAGTCAGGGGCGCAACAGCCGTGCCAGAAAGAACGGGGAGAGCGCCTGCGAGGCCGGCCGAAAATTGCCGAGCACACCAGTGAGCGTCAATCCAAGCTCCTCGCGACGCGCCAGCCGCTGAGTAACGTAGTTCATCAAGGGCGGAGCGCTGATAAAACCTTGGACGATCCAACAGACTTCGCGCTTTGCGGTGAACGCTCGTCGCCGCGCGACGCGGTACGGATCAAGCGCATCGGCCGAGACATCCCGCGCATGCAGGGCGGCGCTCGCCACCGGTGCGGCCAGGTGGGCGCCCAACAGCGCCTCGTCGATGCCCTCGCCGGTGAAAGGATCGAGAAACGACGCGGCGTCACCCACGAGCAAATAGCCGTCGCCCGTGGTGCGCCGCGCGCGGCGGGCCATCGATCCGACGCCGCGGATGCCGCCGATCCGCTCCGCGCTTTCCAACATTCGCGCTACGCCCGGGATGGAGCGCAACGACGCGAGATAAAACTCGTCGACCGAACCCGGTCGTTCTTCCACCGCGCGTACGTTGGCAACCACTGCCACATTCGTCAGCCCGTCTTCCAGTGGAGCCAGCCCGGCGTAGGCGTGATCGCTAACGTGCATTTCTCCGTTCCGATCGAGTCCGGTCACGCCTCGGTAATGCGCGACGAGCCCCGTTCGCCGCGGCCAGCGCGGGGGAACGTCTAATCCCAAGCTCCGCGTGACCGCTGAGCTGTGCCCATCGGCGCCGACGACGAGCGCTGCGCGAATGTGTTCGCTGGCGCCATCGATGGCGGCGACCACGCCGACAACGCGACTGCCTTCGCGGACCACCTCGCGGACTCGGGCGCGCTCGCGAACATCAACGCCTGCGGCGCGCGCGCGCTCGAGCAAGTGGTGATCGAGGCGGTAGCGGGAGAGTCCGAGCGCGGCCCGTCCTTGCTCCGCTTTCGCAAAATCCGCCACGAAGCGCTGACCATTTGGCGCATGGACGATCATCGCCTCTAGGCGATGCGCCCCGATTCGAACGATCTCGTCGAGGACGCCCATCGCGGCCAGCCGCTCGGCTCCCGCGGGCGTGATGTACTCCGAACAGGCTTTGTGCCGGGGAAAGCTCGCCTTGTCGAGCAGCAACACCCGGTGCCCGCGTTCAGCCAACTCGGCGGCGATGGTGCTGCCGGCGGGGCCACCGCCGACGATGATTGCTTCGACATCGCGCTCCCGCGGAAACGCAACCGCGGCTTGCTCCTCACGCATGCGGTCCCGCTCCAATCTTGACCGCGGCCATCCGGAACCACCGATGCCGTGAGATCGTGGCATGTTCGATGCCCGCGCGGTGCAGGAGATCGGCGAGTTCGGCCGGGGTATACGCCCGCAGGATCGACAGCGGTGCGTCGTTGCGGGTGAGGCGATTGCGGGTGGTGAGCCGGGACGCGAGCCAGGCGGCCGCGTAGCCGAGGCGCCCGCGGCGAAGATCGTTCAGGATGAAGCCGACTCGAGCCAGGCGGGCCATCTCCCCCAAGACACGCACCGCATCGTCCGGCGAAAAATGATGCAGGGCGAGCGAGCAGAGCACGATGTCGACGTGTTTATCCGGGAGTGGGACCGCCCGCGCATCGTGTCCGGCGAGTGTGATCTCGGGAAAACCGGCGATCTGCTCCTGAGCCACGGCTAGAATCGCGTCCGCGCAATCACTGGCGACGATCGTCACGCCCAGATTGCGGTCGCGTGCCCACCGGCAAACGGCCACCGGGATATCGGCGGAACCGGTCGCGAGGTCGAGGATGGTCACGGCTCGCCCCGATGGCATCGCCGCGAGCAGGCGAGGCAAGTGACGGAGCACAATTGCCGTGCCGCCGAGGAGGTGATTGACCCGCCGGATGTCGCGCAAATTTTCGGCCAGCTCGGCCGGATCGTGCGCGATCTCGTCAAGCAATTCGGCCTCGGCGCTTCGCGGCGGCATAATGAGCCGCCGACCGACCACGCGAGTTATGTGACCTGTGGACATGTGGCGCTCGCTCCCACGGCTGAGCCTAAGCATACCGTGGGCACCCGGATGGTTAGGTGCCGCCCTTCTCGCAGGGGATCGTACCCCTATCCCGAATCTTACCGTTGATGGTGATGAAGGCGAACTTGGCCTGATCGGGATACAGCTGTAGGCGCAATGCTCCATAGGCGCCAGTGTCGTCCACGCCGGTGACAACGCGCGCGTCGTCACTGTCAAAAGCCTGGATGCCATGACCGCCGGTGCCGACGACGAATTGGGTGGTGCCGGTGTCATCGGGATTGCCGGACGCATCCAGCGGCTGCCAGCGCTGGTAATCGTGGTCGTGCCCAGTGAGCACGATCTCGACGCCGGCGTCGGCCAGCATTTGCCAGACCTCGCTCATGCGCTCGGTATCTCCCTGCGGCCCGATGCTGAACACGGGATGGTGAAAAAAGACAATCGTGCAGGCGTCGGCATGGGCCGCAAGCTCGCCTACCAACCACTCGTACTGCTCCGAACCTGGACTAACCTCTCGGGTCGAGGTGGACGAATTCAGCTCAATCAAATGCCAGTTTCCGGCGTCGGAGGAATAGTACGGAGGAGGGTTGCCCCAGTAGCCGAAGTAACCCTCCGCCTCGCCTTCTTGGAGTTCATGGTTCCCCGGAGCGGGCAGCGTGATCTTGCGTAGGGAACCGAAGGCGTCTTCGTACCAATTGGCGAATTCGTCGGGCAGCCCGTGTTCATACACATCACCGAGATAAAGCAGGAGCTGAGGATCCCATGAGGCAATCAAGTCGCCGACCGCGTCCGCCGCGGACCCGCCGTCTGGCCCATCGCCTACCGCGGCGAGGACGATGGGCGGATCGGCTTTGCTGGCGACGGTGGGTACCGTGAACGCCGGGACTGGTGGGGGCGGCTTGTTCTTGTTGGCCAGTTCGATCTTGGTGGAAGCGGTTGCCACGTCGCCGTTGCGGAGCCGGGCCTTAGCGGTGAAGCGGTGCTCACCATCGGGCCAGCGCCGCGTCTCCCAATGAAATTGAAACGGCTCGTCGAAGTCGGTCAGCAGCTCATGCCCGTCGAGTTGAAAGAGCACTGAGCGCACACCTGTACGCGGCCCCCGCTGCACTTCATAGGTAATGCTGACGTCGACCAGTCCCGCGACCTCGTTTTGCTTGACACCGAGGTCCAAACAGGCGCGGAGGGTTAACGCAACGGTATCTTCGTAGACGGGCGGCACCGTGATTGGTTGGCAATCCGGCTCTGCGGCCGCAGTTGAGCGCGCGGCAGCGGAAAACAGTTGCCCAGAGAGAAGCGACAGCATCAGAAGGAAGGCGAGCGATCGACGCATCCGTGGCACATCCCGTTTCAATCACCACGCGGAGCGCCGCCTCGCGGCAGGGGATTTGGCGGACTGCTCCCCGCGACCATTCGTCCGCCAGGCAAAGATTGCGCGCGATTGTACGTGATGTGACGACGAGGACAAGTGCTTTTGGCAACACTTGAAGTTATCGGCTGTAGCAAAAGCATCGATGGAACCGCTACTTGTAGCTTACGTACCTACGCGATGCCTCAATGCTCCTCGCTCGGCAGCGGTGCCGTCCGTGCCGCGGGGCACGCGCATGACTGTACTCGCCGTGGTTGTGTCCACAACCAGTGCCGCTCACGCTTTTGTGAACGAACGATGACCTGTCGCCCTGAATCTCCTGGCCGGAGTAGTCCGCGAGCGACGCCTACCACTTGGAGTCCGCGACGCAACTCAACCAGCAACGTCTTGCAGTTGCGGTGGACCGAGCATGACGATTTGGTTGCCACGGCAACCGATTGAAGACGTAATTTCCGCGAATAGCTCAGACGTCCGAACTCAACGCAAATCCGCTCGCGACTTGGTTTGTCCTCATTGACTCTAGACAAGCGATCGTGTCGAAGCAGGATCGATGGGGGCCGCCTTTTGAGGGGCCGTTTGTCGCAAAATACGGTCTATGAATGGCCGAGACGGATTCGCGCCTGAAAATTCTCCGTCGCTGGATGGGCGTTACACTCGTCGGTGCGGCAAGGAGGTCTGCCATGTCCGAGCATGGCCAACCGACGATGCGTCGCACGGGTCTGCCGACACCCAGCACCGTCCTACGAGAGACGCAGCTGCGGCCTCCGGCGAGGAGTGCCGTTGAATCCCCGCACGCTCAGGCGGAGCGTCCGATCACCTACCGTATCCTCCGGACCAACCAAATGGATCCGTATGACCAAGCGCTTACGGAAGCCGAGATCATTACCCTCGGCCGAGAGCGCATTGTCGGAGACGATTTTCGCGGCACTGCACGCAGGGCCGCGAAGCTCTCAATTGCCAACGCGGAGACCGAGGTCTTCGGCGACCTCTCGGGCTTGATCGCTAGCCTGCCCACGGACGCAACGAAGGTCCATCGCCGTCGTCCAATCAGGGTGGAAGCGAGATCGAGGCGAGTGCGGGAAGAAAAGCGCAACGTGCGGTTTCGAGCCTTTCTCTACGCGGCGAGCCGAGAAGCCGACAACGATTACCATCTGATCGTAGGGCGAGACCCGAGCCTTTCTCCGTTGTACATAACGATGGAACTGTCCGGGTTGCCGCGAACGAATAGCGCTCATTTCCAACAGCTGCAGGCCGCCCGCGGCGCCTACACGGCGTTCTTCGGGGCGCAGCTCCCGGGCGCCTCGTACGACTTCTACGACCCACCGATCGCGCTCGATATCGCAGGATCGTTGTTCTTCGACATGAGCCACGCCGCGGGGGGCCGACCTGGCCCTCAGGATCTGCGCCCGGACATGCCCGTGATCTGGAAAATCCACCCGATTGTAGCGATCGTGCTTGAACCGTGAGGAGTTAGCCATGCCTCCAAGAAAAAGGCGAGTCCCGCATCCATGCGATGCTGACGGGGAGGCTCAAGAGCCGAGGACAGGCGATGAGCGCCCCGGCTTGCCGGACGAAGCCACTGTTGTGTCCGAGAAGATATTCACATCCCCGAAAGGACGACGATACCGCATTCTGCGGACGACGCAGACGGATCCTTATGATGACTCTGCGCGCAAATCAGACGAGCGCCCTTGAGGACGACGTCACGCCTCGACGACGCGATTTGGCACTTACTGGTCCGCGAGGGATTGAGACTCAACCAAGGGCACCACACGGCCGATCATGAACGTGAGCCATCCATTCTCGTAAGGAGGATTGATCCCGGAACTTGGTCTGAGTGCTCATCCGATCAAGCAAGACGCGCCTGTCATTCTTGACGTGCGGTCTATAGTGAAAGACAACCGGTGGTCTTCAGCGCGTCGTCGGCGCGAACGAGGTGAGTGCTATGCCGACAGTCAGCCCCGACGAGCTTGCAAAGCAGGCTCGATTCATCTTCCGCGGCACGGTCCAGCGCCTGCGGGCGACGACCATGGCCGACGTCCCGGCGACCGATCGCACAGTGGTCGTCCGGGTCGACGAGGTCGTGCAGGCACCACCCGCATTGGCGCAAACGGCCGGTCAAGAGATCACGGTTCAACTCGGCAGCCGCGAACGCGTCAAGCAGGGTCTGCAAGCCACCTTTTACACGAACGGCTGGCTTTTCGGCGAGAGTCTCGCTGTTCGCTCGATCGGGCATCGTCCGCTCCCGGCCATCCCCGCTTCCCTGGCTGGTCCAACTGCGACGCCGGCCCAGGAGAGTGTGAGCCGGGACCTACAGGCGCGGCTGTCCGGTGCCGAGATGGTTGTGACCGGTCGGGTTGCCAGTGTGCGAATTCCTGAGACGCCGACGGCGGGACTGGCCTTCGGGGTCGAAGGGCAACCGCGCGGCGCTGAGCGCTACAGCGAGCACGACCCGCTCTGGCGCGAAGCTGTCGTCAATGTCGACTCGATCGAAAAAGGGCGCGGCAAGCCGAAGAGCGTCGTCGTTCGCTTCCCGGCGAGTGATGATGTTCGTTGGCGTAACGTTCCCAAACTGGAGCCTGGCCAAGAGGGGGTCTTCATCCTCCACCAACCAGCAGGCGTCGCCGCCGGGGCCGCAGCCGTGCGAGAAGCGGGCGGACCGGTCTACGCCGTCTCGCACAGCCTCGATGTTCGCCCGAGCGAGCAACTCGGGCAAATCAAGCAGTTAATTAGCACAACCAACTAAATCAGCAATCTGTGACACGCAGTGTGCCCCACTGGCGCCCTACGCTGAAGTTGGCCGAGGCAGGGAACGGAGCCCGCGTTGCCTGATCCGTTCCGGGCAAGCGTTCCCGAGGGAGGTTAAACAATGCTGCTGGTCAACATGATTCCCCGCTCGCTGAGCGATGAAGTTGAGCAGGACAGCGAACCGACCATCGCTGTCAACCCGGCCAATCCAAAGCAAATTATCGGTACTGCCTTTACCCCCGACCCCTTCGGCGGCGATTTTGCGCCGATCTTCGTTTCGAACGACGGCGGACTGACCTGGACGCTTAACTTCACCGTGCCAAGCCAGCTGCAGACCGGGGACATCACTGTCGCCTTCGGCAGCAAGACGAACAATCTCTACGCCGGGATTTTGCGATTTCCTGCGCCCCAGGACGATACGCATCTCAACGTCCTGCGGACCAAAGACGCCTTCAGTTCCACGCCAATGACGGTCCTGGTCGACCGCCTAGAAGCGGACCAGCCATACGTGCAAGCGGTGACGGTCCCGACTCCGAGCGGGCGCGCGCGCGATCGTGTCTATGTCGGCGTCAATGACTTCGCGGCGCCCGACGCCACGTCGACAGTCGATGTCTCCCTTAATGGGATGACTGGCAACGGCAATTTCAAGTCGATCCGAGTCGAGAAAAGCAACAAGAGCGGGCAGAATGGACCTCAGGTCCGGCCCGCCTGCCATGCTGACGGCACGGTCTACGTTGCCTTTTACCGCTGGCTCGCCACGACAGGGAACTGGCAGGCCAACACGCTCGTTGTCACCGCCGACGTGATCCTCGTGCGCGACGACAACGGCGGCAAGGGCACAAAGCCGTTCGCGGCGCTGAAGGATGACGCTGGTGTGCCGGGTCGCGCGAGCGCGAGCGGCGTGACGTTCCCGTTCCACCAAACGGGGAAGAGCGTTCCCGGTCAACAGCGACTCGGCGGCGACCTCGCGCTCGCGGTCGATCCACGCAGCAGCGCGGCGGTTTACCTCGCTTACGGCGCCCGGGCGGCCGGCGGTACCTACACACTGCACGTCCGGTCCTCGACTGACCGCGGCCTGACCTGGTCGCCCGACCTTCGGACCTTGCCAGGGGCGATCAATCCCGGGCTGGCGATCGCCGGTGACGGCCGGGTCGGGTTCCTTTACCAGCAGTTGACCGGCAGTGGTAGCAGCCGGCGTTGGGTGACGCACTTCGAGCAGACTGCAGACGGTGCCAACTGGAGCGACCTCGTCCTTTCGACCGCACCCGCCGCGACTCCGACGCTGAGCTTTAGCCCCTACCTCGGTGACTACGCCCACCTCGTGGCAGTCGGTGACACGTTCTTTGGAATTTTTTCGGCCAACAACACACCGGATCCAGCCAACTTCCCAAACCAGGTAACCTACCAACGCAACGCCGACTTTGGCACCCGCCGACTCTTCAAAACCGATGGAGTCACTCCGGTGGCGGCCTCGATCGATCCATTCTTCTTTCGGGTTCCCTAAGGATATCGCGTCGAGCAGCGCTCGAATTGGAGGAACGAATCGGCTTCGTGACCACGAGGACGCGGTCACCGAGGGATCAACACTTTTGGTGCCATGACGTGCGTTCACGCAGGATTAAATTGACGGCCCCAGCCCTGATGCCGTGAAGCGGCTGAGGAATGTTCGCAGTCGTTCTGTCTGAGGACGGAGGAGAACGTCAGCCGGTAGGCCCTCTTCCACGACGATCCCCTCATCCATAAAAACGACTTTATCTGCCACCTCTCTCGCGAAGTGCATTTCGTGCGTCACGACGATCATCGTGACACCTCCGGACGTCGCCAGGTCCCGCATCACACCTAAGACCTCACCGACCAGCTCCGGATCGAGCGCAGACGTCACCTCGTCAAAGAGCATCACTTTCGGCTCCATGGCCAGCGCCCGCGCGATTGCCACTCGCTGTTGCTGACCGCCGGAGAGTTGGTTCGGGTACGAGTTCGCCTTGTCTGCCAATCCAACCCGTTCGAGGAGCTTCAACGCCCGCTGCTCGGCCTGTTTCTTCGGAACCTTGCGCACCTTGGTTGGTCCAAACGCGACGTTTCGGAGAGCGGTCATATGCGGAAACAGATTAAATTGCTGGAACACCATTGCGGTTTCTGCCCGGATCCTCGCGATCTCGCGTTCTGGCGCGGACGAGAGCTTGCCGTTTCTCTCGCGGTACCCGACCAGCACGCCATCGACCATGATTCGGCCGTCCTGATAGGTCTCCAGGAAGTTTATGCAGCGCAGGAGCGTGGTCTTGCCAGAACCACTGGGGCCGATAACGCAAACGACCTCACCGGCGCGGACATTCAGGTCGACACCGCGAAGCACGTGAAGACTGCCGAAATACTTCTGCACTTGCCGGATTTCGACCATGGCCCGGCCGGCATCGTTTGTCTTGTCGATCGAGGGCGTCACGTCATGCCTTTCGGTCGTCGTCATGACGCCATCCCGACCCGCATGCGGCGCGACGCCCATGCGCCGGCCCGGGAGATGGCGAAGCAGCAGACAAAGTAGACAACGATTGCGGCGAGGTAGAAGGAGATGTATTCCCGTTCGGCAATCGCGCGCTTCTGAATCGAGAACAAAAAGTCTGCTTGGCTCACAAGGATAGCAAGCGACGTTGCCTTGAACATGTCCACCGCCAGATTGGTCCACGGCCCCATCATGATTGGCGCCGCTTGGGGGAGGATGACCCACCGAATGCGCCGCCAAAACGTCAGCCCGAGCGATTTGGCGGCGTCAGACTGACCTGCGGGGATCGAACTCACCGATCCGCGCACGATCTCGGCCATGTGCGCGGCCGAAAAGATCGATAGCGCCAGCGCGATCGACTGAAATGGGCTGAAGTTGACCTTGTAGGACGACAACCCATAGAAGATCAGAAAGATGGTCACAATCAGCGGCATCCCGCGCAGAATGTCGACATAGGCACGAAGAAGACTCCGGATCACCACATTGCCGTAGAGCAATCCAATGCCGAAGATCGTTCCCATCAACGTGCCGAGGAGAACCACGACGCCGAAGAGCTTAAAGGTGTAGACCAATCCAGTCCAAAGCAGATGTCGATTGTCCCAGACAACTTGGAAGTTCACTGACCCGTCCTCTCCGCCAACCGCGTGACCGTCCAAGTGCTGTGCGGCATCAGACGCTCCACTTGATTCGACTTTCCGCGAAGCGCAGCATGAACGCGATGAACCAGGCGGTCACCAGGTACAAAAAGCCGGCGGCTGCCCAACCCTCGATCGGTCGAAAGAAATCAGTATTCACCTTGTTCGCGGCGAAACTGAGATCGGCGCAGCCGATAAAGAAGGCGACGCCGGTGTCCTTGAAGAGCGAGATAAAGGTATTGCTCAGGGAGGGCAACACGGTCCGAAACATAATCGGAGTGACAACATAGCGCGCTAAGGCGAATCGACTAAGGCCGAGCGATCGTCCCGCATCGAGGTAGCGCCGGCTGACCGACAAAATCCCGGACCCGAAGATCTCGGTGAGATATGCGCCGGCGTAGATGGCGAGGGCGACCGTAAACGTCCGCTCGGGGGTCGGCAGTACACGGAGAATGAAATCGCGCTCGGCTGAGCCCCGTGGGAACGCCTGAGGTAAACCGAAAAAGAAGAGAAAAACCAGAAGCAGGAGAGGAATGTTACGGATGAGCTCGACGTAGACCGTCACAATGGCCACAGCGATGCGATTGCCGGTTGAGCGAACGAACGCGCAAATGAGTCCGATCACGCTGCCGCACAGGAGTGCGATAAACGACATCCAGAGGGCGAGGATCAGACCGTCAATGAACCACTCTTTGTGATCAAAGACATAGCTCCATCGCAGCTGATAGGGCAGCCGGAGATTGATGAACAGCGGCACGATCAGCTTTTCCAACAACATGGGCAGTCTCGCGGCGCCGTTCAGAAGTCAAGAAAAGAGGGTGACTGCCGGACCAGCGTGCTGGTCCGGCAGCCGTAAGTATTAGTTAGCGAGCTCGAGCGGGTAGCCGACGGTGGGCAGCGGAAGATCTTCGCCAAACCATTGCTTGAAATATGCTCGGTAGCGCTTTTGGTTGATGCCGACCATCGCCTCGTGGAAGGAGCTGTTGACAAAGTTCAACCAAATCTGATCGCCCGGCTTGACGGCGGCAGAGTAGGTCTGCGAATTGTAGCCGTCGGTGAACTTGTACTTGCCGGGCGTCGTGGACGCGAACCATTTACCGCTGGACAAATCGACCCCAGCCGCATCGGCTCGACCCGAGTCCATTGCGGCGATGGCGTCGGCGATCGATGGATACTGATCGACTTTCGCGTCGGGGACGACCGCCTTTGTCGAATCTTCGACGCCAACGTTTTGCAGAACGGCGATGGTGAGTCCTTTGCCCTGCATATCGGCGATGCTGTTGTACGGAGCGTCCGGAGGAAGCAGGAACGTCGTCGCTTCGCGGTAGTACGGGATGGTGAATTCGACCTGGGTCGCGCGGTTGACGGTCACCGTCATGAATTGAATGGCGATGTCGATCTTGTCCGAAAGCAGGTTCGGGATGCGGGCATTGGCCTCCTGTACCACGAACTCGACTAAACCGCGGACCAACTCGTCGTCATTTGCCTTTGGGTCCTCTTCGATCCCAAAGAGGCCGATCGCGAGCTCTTTGGCCATGTCGATGTCCATGCCAACGAGCTTGCCATTCTCATCCTCGAAGTGCCAGGGCGGATTGGTCGCGCCGGTGCCGACGATGACCTTGCCCCGGTCCTGGACCTTCTTGAGAATGCTGTCGTTGACGCTGTCAACCGCCAGCACGTTGTTGCGCGTGGCGAGGCCCACGCCAATGGCGCCAGAAAGTGCCGCCCCCGTCCGAATCAGTCCTCGTCGACTACTCAATCCAGGTTCACGACGCTCGTTCATGGTGCACCCCTATCGCATTGCCTCACAGCCTCCCGGCGGCCAGATTGCCGGCGGGGCCCGGACAGCCCGGGGATTGTTCCTCGCACCTCAGCTTAGAGTGCTTCAATGTCGGTCGATCTGCTCGTCAACCGAGCGCCCACCGAAGTAATCCGGATGAAGTGCGTATCCGTTTAGGATCGTGCGTCATCCTATTAATGAGTCGTTAAGCTGTCAACGGCCCTGCCAATCCTCACGTCGGCCTGGTCGCAATAATGGGGCCGGTCTTGGGATCTTAGTCTTTAGCAGCCGCGATCGACGCCGACTTCCCTCGCCGCCACCGCCACATCCCCGATCATGTGCAGAGCTTCGGCGATGATGAGCACCCCACTTAAGAGTCGAATTCGAAGGCCTCTCGAAGCAGCATTGCCAATTGCAGATTGAGCAAGATCGATTGGCAGCTCAACGAGATGGACGGATCGCGGTGCAGCGTCGACTCCGAGATCTTGAATACTGATGCAGCGTTCACTTGGCGGAGATGACAGCTCGCTCGACATGCGTTGAAGGGAAAGGGCTGTCTTCAGTCGAGATCCCACGAGCCGCGATTCACCGTTACCCTGGAGAGCAAAGGGCTCCCGCCCGCAGAATCCGCTAGTGGTCCTCGCTCGGTATTCGGTGGCGACCACGCCGCGGGGCATGCGCATGACTGTATCCGTCGTGGTTGTGCCACACGGGGCGGACATCGCGCGGGTCGGCTTTGAACAGCAATTTGGGGACGGTGAAGACGCGCCGGCTTTCGGCTGCGCAGACGGGGCAGAGCGCGACGTTCGAAGCCTCCGTCATCGCGCGTTCCTCTTCGAAGCACGTGCCGCATTCGGGGCACGCGAAGTCGTATTTCGGCATCCGGATCCTTGCCAGGGACGAGATTAACGAAGCTCGGCCGGCGTGTGTCGCTGCTCGGCGCAACATGAACACAGGCCGAACACCGCGAGGTGGTCGATCGCGGGATAGAAACGGTAGCGGGTTTGGACGGCGGCGCGCAGCGGCGCAATGAGCTCATCGTCCAGCTCAATCATCTGCCCGCAGTTCTGACACACCAAATGATGGTGACGTGCCTCGCCCAGTAGCTCGAAATGGCGGACGCCCCCGCCGAGATCGGTTTCACTCACCAGGCCGATATCGCGGAAGAGCTCAAGCGTGCGGTAGACCGTGGAGCGATTGAGCGCGGGCACAAGCATTTCGACTCGCGAATAGACCTCGTCCGCGGTGAGGTGCTCGCCTGGGTGGGTGAACGCGGCCAGGATCATCATCCGCTGCGGGGTCACCCGTTGCCCGGCGGCGCGCAGCGCTGCAGCCGCTTGGGAGGGGGTGACCGATTGGCCGGGGACCTGGCCGGATTTCGTTTCTGACATCGCGAGTTTAGCCTGCACGCTTCCCCGCGCGCCGTGATCAGTAGGGCCTCGATCTCACACTGATCTGTCGCGCGCGTTCCAAAATGGTAACACGCGACCTTGACGCAGCACGGTAAGGAGGATAGCATCGGCCATGTTGTTGCAAACAGTTGCAACTGCATGGGGTTTCCGTTAGCGATGTTCCGGAGCCCGATCCGTGTGGACGAACCGAGATTGAACCGACGATCGTTCCTGGTGGCCAGTGGCAGTGCCGCGCTCGTTGCCGCCTTCAACCGCAGCCCGTTTCGCTCCGCAGCGCAGGGCACGCCGCCGTCCCCAACGAGCTCGATTGGGTGGAGCGATGACCTCGGTGAGGACAACGGCAAGCTCAATGTCGCCACCACCGTCGCCCCAATCAGCTCGATCGTCCGCAACGTCGGCGGCACCCGAATCAACCTCCACGGCATCATTCCCGACGGCACCGATTCCCACACGTTCGAGCCCGCGCCGTCCGATGCCAAGGTCCTCTCCCATGCCGATCTCATCCTCGTCAACGGGCTGCACCTCGAAGACCCCACGATCGATCTCGCGAACGCGAACCTGAAAGACGGTGCCGAGATCTACCGGCTTGGGGACAACACGATCACGGAAGATCAATACGCCTACGACTTCTCATTTCCGAAAGACGAGGGCAAGCCGAACCCGCATCTCTGGATGAACGTGCCCTTCGCCGCGAAATACGCTGAGCTGACCCAGACCATGCTGAGCGAACGCGATGCGGCCAACGCCGCCTCCTACCAGGGAAACTACGACCGCTACAGCGCAGTGCTGCAGCAGCTCGACCAGGGGATCATGACCGCGGTCCAAACGATCCCCGCGCCGAATCGCAAGCTGCTCACCTATCACGACTCCTTCGCCTATTTCGCCCAGCGCTACGGCATGACCGTGATCGGCGCCGTCCAGCCCTCCGATTTCTCCGAACCGTCGCCGAAGGAAGTTGCAGCATTGATCGACCAGATCAAGCAGGAGCAGGTGCCGGCGGTGTTCGGGTCGGAGGTGTTTCCCAGCACGGTGTTGGCGCAGATCGCGAAGGAATCGGGCGCAGCCTACATCGACAAGCTGCGCGACGACGAGCCGCCGGGCGACCCCGGCACCCCGGAGCATACCTACGTGGGACTGATGCTCAACGACATGAAGCTGATGATCCCGGCGCTCGGCGGCAACGTCGATGCCCTGGCAAGCATTCAACCGTACGACACCTATCAACCGTAACTACCCTATACGGCCGATCGCCGGCAACTGATCACGGATAGACCAATGGCGCATCACGCAATCGAACTCCACCAAGTAACCTGCGGCTACAGCGCCTCGCCGGTGCTGCGCGATGTCTCGTTGCGCGTGCCGCCTGGGCAGTTCGTGTGCATGATCGGTCCCAGCGGCGCGGGCAAAACGACGCTGTTGCGGGCGATGCTCGGCTTGACGCCGTGGGTGCGCGGTCACGTAATCGTCGACGGCCGCGTCGTACGCGCGGGCTCGTCGCCCGCGGGCGTCGGCTACGTCCCCCAGGTCGAGACCGTCGATTGGCACTTCCCGGTGACCGTGGAAAACGTCGTGCTCATGGGCAAGATCAGCCAACGCCGCCTCCTGCCCTGGGCGAGCAAGCGCGACCGGCGCGACGTCGCCGCCACGCTCGAGCGGCTCGGCATCGGCGAGCTCGGCAGTCGCCACATCCGCGATCTCTCCGGCGGTCAGCAGCAGCGAACCTTCCTGGCGCGGGCGCTGATCGGCAAACCGCGACTACTCTTCCTCGACGAACCGACAGCGAGCGTCGACATCAAGACCCGCGACGACATTCTCCACCTGCTCGTCGATCTCAACCGCGAGGACATCACGATCGTGATGACGACACACGAGCTGAACACCGTCGCCGCGCACCTGCCGTGGGTCGTCTGCATCAACGGCGGCGTCATCGCCCAGGGCGCGCCGGACAAGATCTTCACCGGCCCGATTCTGAGCCGCACCTTCAACACCGAAATGCGCGTTGTGCGCGAAGAGCAGACGGGCACGATTCTGGTTGCCGAAGCCGGCAGTCACGGCCCGTTCTCCGGTCTGCGCCCGGTCGTCCCTCGTGACCAGGCGCGGCTCGCCGCGGCGAACGAAGCGAGAGCAAGCCGCCCATGACTTTCTTCACCGAGCCGTTCCAGTACGAATTCTTCCGTCACGGGCTGATCGCCGCGACCATGATCGGCGCGCTCTGCGGGATGATGGGCGTCTTCATCGTGCTCCGCCGGATGAGCTACATCGGGCACGGCCTGTCGCATTCGGTCTTCGGCGGTGCGGTCGTCAGTTACCTCATCGGTTGGAACTTCTACCTCGGCGCCGGTCTCTGGGGCTTTCTCTCCGCGATCCTGATCAATGCCACCGCCCGCCGCCGGAAGATCGGCGCCGACGCCGCGATCGGCATCGTCACCACCGCCTCCTTCGCCCTCGGTGTCGCCCTGATCAGCAAAACCCGTAAATTCACGCGGAACTTCGAAGCCGCGCTCTTCGGCAACATCCTCGGCGTCACCATGCGCGACCTCTGGGTCATCGCCGCCGTCACGCTCGTCGTCAGCCTGGCGATCTTCTTCGCCTACAAGCAGCTCATGTTCGCAACCTTCGACCCCGAGCTCGCCCGCGTCTACGGCGTGCCCACGCAATGGGTCGACACCGGTTTCGCCCTCGCCCTCGCCGCCACCATCGTCGCCGCCTTGAACGTCGTCGGCGTCACCCTGATCGCCGCCGCCATTGTCATCCCCCCAACCACCGCCCGCCTGCTCACCGACTCCTTCGGCCGCATGCTGCTAATCTCGACCGCGATCGGCGCCGCCACCGGCTTCTTCGGCATGTTCCTGTCCTACGAATACGACATCGCCTCCGGCGCCGCCATCGTGTTGCTGTCCGCCGGCATCTTCGCCGCCGTCTACGCCGGCACCTCGCTCCACAAAGTGCTCGTCACCGGGCGCGAACGCGTTCCCGCCGAGCAACCCAAACCCGCCATGCCAATCGGGGCCGGACTCGCACGTGTCCCTGCTCCTGTCGTCGAGGATCATCTTTTCGACTAAGAATTGGCGGTGGTGCTCTTTAGACTTGTGGATACAGGTCGATCTCGAGGATGCGTGCCGGTTTGGCAAAGTGGCGGCCGAATCTGCCAGGGTCTTGCGAGCCTCAGCAATGTGCGCGAAACAGCGATGGCCCGTCCCCATGCCGACCTAGAACACGGCGGCGTCTCGTGGTTCCATCAACAGGTAAACGTAGTATCCGATCTTCTCCGCCAATTCCGGTGCAAACCCGAGTGATGTTATGGTTTTGGAACTCCCAGGGGTTGCAGCGCTCCAGCCCGCGATGCCTCCCAGATGCGCCAGTCCAGTTCGTAGGCCGGGATGCCGAGCACTCGAGCGGCGCCGACGACCACGTCGATCAGATCCTGATCGTTCAGCCGGCGACCCAGCACGGTCTCCGCGAAGCGGCGGACGTGGACGTCCGGCTTGACGGTGTCGACGCCCAAGCGCATGATCAGCCACTGGTAGACGGCTGGCCCTAACCCCTTCACACGCCCTTCGAAGTCACGCTTGAAGGTGCTGCGCGTCGCCCAGGCGCGCAGGCGTTCCTGGTCGGTCACACCGATGCTGCGGAAGTAGCGCACGAGGTCGCGCAGGTGCTGGGCACGTGTCCACATGTTGTAGCCCCAAAGATACTGGGCAAGGGCGGTATTGCCCTGCTTATCCTCGGTGTAGCGGCGGAAGAGCGCTTCGAGGTCCTCGATCGTGCGGACCTCGTCCCAGCGCTGCGCTTTAAAACTCTCCAGCGCCTTGACCACCGCCGTCGTGTGGGTCTGGAAGTCGACGACCGTCGCGAGGAGGTTCATCACGTAATCCTCCTCGTGGTAGGTCTGCGCGGGCGGCGCGAGGTGTCTGGCCGCGTCGGCGACGCCACCGATGTCCGCGCTAGTGATCACGCACGAGGCCTCCTCAATCGATAGAGCCCGCGGCCAACGCGCTCAAGATCATCGTAGGTGACGGCGTGATGTTTGGGAGCGTCGCCGCACATCCGCGCCGTGAAGTGAGTACGGACGGTTGACTCTGCGTAACGCGAGCCCCGCTTCTGCATGTCGTCGATGATCTGTTGCGGGGTGAACGTGGCAGTTGGGTCGCCCGCGGAGAGGCGCCGGAACGATTCCAGGACCTCGTCTCGGCACGTCATGTGTTCTCCTCTCACCGTCGAGGATCACCTCGTCGACTAAGAATCGGCGGTGGCGCTCTTCAGCCTTGTGGATGCAGGTATTCCGGAAGCAACGATTTCATTTATTAGTGGCAGGTAAATTGAATTGTCGAGGTGTTTTCTGTACCAGTCAGAGTAAGTACCTGCACAAAGATGCTTTTCGATTAACCGCGCCTCTTCGAGCAGCGTCCAGAGATTGTGAGTCGCACGATTGGAAAAGCCAGTCGTGCCACCTGCAATCAAACCGTCGCGTCCACTCATTTGGCAGGCTGGACATTGACACTCCTCGAGCGTTTTCCATTCATCAGTGCTGGGCGCGCGGCCACGCCAACTTCCAAACTGGACAACAAGGCGATCGCCCTTGCCTGGCAGCTGCACGAGCCCTCGGGCCGCACGGTTTCGCCAACCGCTTGAGTCGACGGAGTCCATTCCCAAGAGTCGGGCGAGATGCAGCGTTGCTGTGCCACCAACGCCAAAAAGGTGAATTCTGCAATCGGCGAACGCTTCGCGCACGCGGCGCACGCCTTCAAGCACTTCTCGATACGGGCGTGCTTTTGGCATTCGCAGTAAGTTCGGCACGATTCCGCCTAGGGCAATGTCTCGCTTGGCGGCCAGGTTGTCATCACTCCGGATCGCGAGGATGTATTCGTCGATGATTTGGCTGATGTGTATGACAGGAACATAACCGTCGTCATTGAACGATCGATTGACCGCCATCGTCAGCCTCATACACTCTCGCTGCTCATCAAGAGACATCTTCGGACTTGGGATGAAGTCCTGTGAAATGGGATACCAATTTGGCCCGGAATTGGTGACAAAGGCTTTATACGCGACTCGCTCGGTTTCGCCTCCTCGTGTCAAAAAGTAAAACGCGCCATTATCAAGGTAGACATTTATCCCAGCGGGCACGCCCAAAAATGCGTGGAGTCCAACTTCCATCGCCTTACGTCGCTGGACCGGTTGTTGGTGAAAATCCGCATACGAAACCATGACCGCCTGCAAGTCCTCAAGGAAATAGGGCGAGTTGAAATCCCAAGCTCTTGGATGCAGATTCTTGAGGCTGAGTCCCGCGACTATGAGCACGGCGATGCTTTCTACCGCGCAGGCGCGGCTAATGCTTCACGGTGAGCCTTTTCAAGCGCCTCAAATGCGTCCTCTTCTTCGCGCTCGCCTTTCGACTCTGGCGGCTTCATCTTGACGAGCACCGGGAAGTTGATGAGCTGGCCCGACAGGAGTGCTTCCCCGACGTCAAGATCGGGCAACATACTCGCCTCGTCTTCCCCCAGTGTCTCTATCACGCGGCGGACATAACTTTGGTCCGCAGGATTCGCCATGCGCATGATGATGTAGGAGTTACATTGAGATAGTGTTGTTTCGTCCAACCGAGAGGGGCGTTGGCTGATGAGGATCAACCCAACACCAAACTTTCGTCCCTATTGAGCGATCTGTTTAGTCGAAGTGATGGCTCGCTGTTCCGCGGGGATCCTTGCTTGAGAGGGTGCGAAGTTATGCGCCTCTTCAAGAAGGAGCAGAACAGGTAATTTGAGATCTTCAGACACACGCGCGTCAAAAATATCGTCCGCGACGATGCTGTAGATCGCGGCTTGGAAGTCTCCACTGTAACCCGCCAAAGACACGACACTAATCTTTCCATATTTTACGAGTTCAGTGCGGTCAGAGGGCAGCGGGATAGCGGACCGCGCGACACGCTTGTTGGTCTGTTCCATCCGTGTTAGGCGAGAAGCAGCGCGTGCCGTCCGTTTCTTGATCCCCTCCAGCGTCCGAATATCCGTTCTCGAATAGTTCATGATGCCGGGCCATCCCCAATTCGACAGGTCTTGCCGTCGCGCCGCATCATCGTTTCTCAGAACGATCTCCCCAGACTCTGCCAAGTTCGAGAGGAGCCACATGTTAGGTTCGATCCCATACTGAAGTATTTCCTGGCGCCCGAGGGTTTGTGCTAACCAGTTCACGCGAGTTTGTAAATCCTGGGAATCGCCAGTGAAGAAGGTGCCTGCAGCACTAAAAAGATCTCCGAATCGAGAGCGCATTGTGTCAGTTAAGGGATAACCCAGCGCATTGACGATTTCCGCAACTGTTTCACTGTCCTCGTCAAAGACCGGAAATTGTGCATAGTATCGGCAAACCCGCTCCGCCAAACTTGGTACATCGGACAAACCGGTATAGTCACCATGAGGATCAAAGATCACGATTGGAAAATTCTTTTGCGCTAATTGTTCGATAATTCGCCTTGCAGCCCAGCTCTTCCCAGATCCAGTCATTGCCAAGATGGCGAGGTGCCGAGTCACGATCGCATGGCCATCGACAAGGACGTTCACATCTGAACGATTGGCGAGCGTGGCAACGTCGAGCGCTCGATGTTGCTGTTGCTGGAGCTCCCCGAGCACGACGCGTGCGATATCTACCGAGCCTGGGCGATAGGCACTTGTAGCTGGCTGAGGGGGATAACGCAGGTGATCGAGCTTTCCTCCGCTCGCACCATCCAACGGTTCCGCTCCCAAGACCTGACAGACGGCAGTGACCATCTCACGGCTCAGTGAGAGAACGGTGTCGAATGGATTGGTTTTCGTAGCGGCGAGCTCATGTCCGGCTTCAACTGGGAAGAGCGGATTGACTCGCTCAATGCGTTGGACCTTTGCCCAGACACGGATTTGCTGACTCGGACCACTGCCACCGGGGTCCCTGAGGACAGCATCGACCGCGATGATGTCCTGCTCGCGAATTTCCTCGTGCGCGACAGCGATCCTGAACTCTCGGCTCGTGCTCTCTCCGACCAACGTACCGACATAGTTATCGGTGGCGGTGGGGTTTATTGACTCGCTCATGCTGCCCCTCCTACATCGGGTCTGAACAGCCAATCGCGATGAGTCATGTAGATGGCTTGAACAAGAATGCGCTGCATCTCAGTATCGGTAATTTCCCCGCGTTGGAGGCTGGCGCTCAAATTGAATCGAATTAGCTTTCCGTAGGCGTCCGTCAACCAACTTGGCACGTGAGCGAACTTGTCGGCGATGTCGAGACCCACCGGAAAGCCATAACCGGGCAATAAGCGTGCATAGAGGTAAGCACGGCGGGCTGCTTCCGCTATCTGATCATCCCCGAGCAGCGGCAGGACTTCGACTCGGATTGGTTCAGTCGTAGGCGAGACGTGCACATAGCAACCGAGGACCTCTGGAAATCCGAAGTTGCTAGGAGGCCGCAAGGGTGACCAATCAACCCTAACCTCGCCTGGCTTGCCAGGCACCGATACCATCCCGCCCCGCAAACCATCATACTTGCTGATCTTCCACGGTTCGGATCGTTCACCAGGCTTCAGCAACATACCTAGGAGGAGCGCATCAGTGTATCCGAGCCGGTCGAGTAAGGACTTAGGGGACGTCAAATCGGAACGGCCATACAGGTCATTGAAATATTCCGCGTTGCCCTTCTCTCGCAAGCCGCGAAAGACGCGATCAAGTAGTACTTTCTCCGCGAATTCCCGAAGTTCTCCGCGTTCGACGACTCCTGCAATGATAGGGATCGGGTTTCGACTTAGGGCTGTGCACGCGAGCTGTCGATAGAGAAATGCAATCCATGCAAGCGGCTCAAAAAATCGATTTCGCGACCATTCGTCTGAGCGGTCAGGAACGAGGCGAGGATAGATGTCGAGCTGCGCCTCTCGTAAGAAGTTCTCTTTCAGCTCCTGCGCCAGTGATTGATTGCCAGCGTATTGTCCGAGGAAGAGATCGATGTCCTTCTCGGTAAATGGAGAATGTCCTGCATAGGCCCCAACGAGGTAAACGAGCGGGCCATGGAACATGAGCACGCGAAGGTCTGGAGTGCGTTCGAGTGCCGACAGCCCCCCAAGCAACTCTGCAGTGATCCTTACGATATCGATGAAGTCTTTACGATCTTTGCTGCCGCCTTCGAGATCACCAAGAATGATCGGGTAGTAACCAAAGGATTCGCGCTCGGCAAGTCGCCGTTCTCCCGTACGCACGCTGAATGAGCCTACGCGCAAGAGAATTGGCACTTGACTAGAGATTTGAACCTGGCCCACCCCGCCGTCGATGAACGTAACGACTTCGTTTTGAAGTTGCGACCATTCCGCATCCGTAATTTGATTAGCCTTCAGAATAGAAGGCTCACGTCGCATCGACTTTCGCATGTCTGAGATGAATGAAGCGGTATTTCTAAAGTAGTTGTTCCGAAGACTTTCAGCTACGAAGAGAGCGTTCTGCGCCAAGCGCATGAAGAGGTGAGGTTGACGTTCAAGGTCCTCCTGCACCCCTTCAAGTGTGGGCCAAAGTCTCGCCCGAGTTAAATCGCTCACTTTCGCCGCTCAGGTCGTCTCATACAACCACTGCCGAAGTTGAGCGAGTCGAACGCCGGGAGGCCCGTCGCTGAAGGTCAGCTGCCATATCGACTGTGGCGCATTCCAGTGGTCGATCGCTTTGGCGTAATCCTTTCCCAGATTGAGAAAGATCCTGGAAGGCCGAATATCTCGGACGATTTGACTGACCTTTTGTGGTGTATTCGCTCGAAGTTCTTCAGCTCGCGATGGCGTCATCCGACAGTCGTAATCGGGAATCGGCTCGTTCGCAGCGATCAACCCAAATTTGGCGGACAGAATGAACATATTCGGGGTATTTGGTGGATCGGTCCGCAGGTACTTCCGCAGAACCTGGAATGGCGGCCCATTGTATCTCTCGATGGCCGGAAGTAGTCCCGAATCGGGCCGCTTCCTCTGTGAACATGAGAGTATGAGCAGTCGAGTAGACATAGGCATCGACACGTTCAGGTAATTAGCGATGCTGATAGTTGACGCTTTATCTCATTGTACATGGCGATAGAAAGTAGCCCTTAATCCAGGGACAACGACTGTGCTTCGATTAGACTGGCAGCAGCTCCGGCGTCAGCCGGAGGAGCACGCGGACGACGCCGGCGATGCTGGGCAAGTCGACCCATTCGTTCGCTTCATGGAAGCCGCCGCCGTGCGGGCCGAATTGGACCGTGGGGATGCCGGCTTCGGTGGAGAACAGATTGGCGTCGCCGAAACCGCGGTACGCGTAGCGTGGCCGCTTGCCGATTTCGGCTTCGTAGGCGGCGGTGAACATGCTCACGAGCGGGTGGTTCGGGTCGGTTTCCCATGGTGGGTAGTAGGGTGGGTCGACCGAGAACGAAAACTCGGCGGGTGAGGCGAGGGTCGCCGCCAGCGCCTGCATTTGGGCGAGCACCTCATCAGACGTTTGACCAGGTAGGGTGTGGCGGTTGATGGTGACGCGGGCGAATTCGGGCACGGTGATCACGTACTGCTCGCTGCCGCTGTGGAACGAGAGCACGCATTGGGTGGCGCGCATACGGGGATGATCGCCAAGAGGGAACGCGTCGAGCCGGGCGACGAACCTCGCTGCCTCGACCGCGGCATTGATGCCCTGTTCCGGCCAGGTGGCGTGGGCGGCGCGGCCAGTGACATCGGCGCGGACGAGGACCTTGCCGATCGAACCCAGGCAGGGCCAATCCCACGACGATTCGAGGACGAGGCAATAATCGGCCGTGATCCCGCTGTCGATCAGTGCGTGGGCACCGAGGGAATAGGCTTCTTCGTCGACCACCGAGGTGAAGAGCACGGTTCCGCGCCAGAGGTCTGGTCGTCGGGCGAGGGCGCGCGTCGCCAGCATCCCGGCGGCGACGCCGGATTTCATATCGCACGCGCCGAGACCGAAGAACGTGTCGCCTCCGCGCCGGCCGCGCCAGGGGTCGCTGGCCCAGCCCTTGGCGGCAAGCACCGTGTCGGTGTGCCCGTTGAGGAGGAGGACGGGACCGGGCCCGTTCTCGATCCGAACGGTGACGTTTGGCCGGTTGGGCGCGGCGTCGGTCACCTCGGGCGTCAGGCCCTGCGCCCGGAACCAGGCGGCGACCGCTTCCTGCACCGCCTTCTCCTCACCGGGATAGCTGCGGTGGGAGACCAACTCCGCGGTCAGCGCCGCAGCCTCTTCGACGTCCGAGGCCTCGTGTAACCATTGTTCGTCAATACCCGCCATCGATATCTCCCCGTCAAGCATCAAAATGTGCGGATCAGCACCACGCCGACCACCAGCAGCAGCGCGCCCGCAATCCGGGGCGCACTGACGGTATGTTGGGGCACGCCGAAAAAGCCGTAGTGATCGATGGTGATGGCGGCGAGCATCTGGCCGACGAGGATCGAGGCGATCAGGGTAGCGGCGCCGAGGCGGACGACCATCACGATCGTCAGGGCGACGATCGCGGCTCCCATCACGCCGCCGATCCAGATCCACCACGGGCCGGAGGTGAGTTGGTCGAACGATGCGACCGGCCGGCGACGGATGAGGGTCAGCGTGAGCAGGGTGATCGTTGAGACACAGGTGGAGACAGCCGCCGCCTGAATCGCATCACCGGTTCTGATCCGCAGTTGCGCATTGATGCCGGCTTGCATTGCGAACAGCACGCCCATCCCGACGGCGATCAGCACCAAGAACAGGGTCATCGGCCGCACTTCACTCCCCTGCGCGCCTGTCGACTGCCCAAACCGGGACATCCTGCCAGCTTCGGAGCCCCGAAGCAACCCGTTTGCCGAGGCTTGCCACCATTCGGGCTATGACTAATGGACACGAGCAGAATGGGCAGTTCTGTTGTACAACGTGATGAAGGTCACAAGTGAGATGCCACGCGGCTTGCCGTCCTCGGACCTGACGGGTTTTTGTTCTTTTCGTTGGGACCGGAAAGCGACTCATCATGCCTGGAATACGTCTGCTCGTCGTCGAAGATGACACGACGATTCGAGATTTGCTGACCGAGGTCATGCTGGTTGAGGGTTTTGAGATTCAATGCGCCGCCAACGGCTTGGATGCGCTCACGATCCTGACGAGCTGGGTCCCAGATATAATTATTCTCGACTTGATGATGCCGGTAATGGATGCGGAAGCATTTCGGCAGTATCAACTCGCGATGCCCGCCGTGGCCAATGTTCCGATCTTGGTCCTCTCTGCCTTGAACGACTTGCACGACCGGGCGGAGGCGATCGGTGCCGACGCCGTTGTCGCCAAACCATTCGATCTCGATACACTCGTCAATGCAGTGCGCCGGCTCGTGACGACGGGCGCACGCACGGGCGAGGTTTAAGTTGATTCAAACGAGATAAGCCGGACTCAAGTCCGGCGCTGAGACCACGAAGTTCCTTCGGGACTGAGCAAGAATCGGGCGATCTATCGAGTTTTTGGCATGAGGTCGCTACGTTCCCATTCGGACCAGAGCGTGTTGCCCTGATGGCGCTCGTCTTGGTTATTGACGTATGCCACGACGCGCTCCAGCGAGCGTTGCAAAAACGAGTTAGCGCTGTAGTCTGATTGCCATTTGGACTGGTGGCCCGGTCTCCCGACTCCGTTGAGGTTGAGCGCGTGGCTAGAACGACCCTTGACCAGCCGGATGAACTCGGCCACCGCAATCGTCGGTGGAATCGAAACGGCCATATGGACATGATCAGGCATGAATCCAAGCGCGTGAATGAACGCGTGCTCTTGCCTACACGTCGAGTGAATGGACTGGGTGATTTGGCGAGCAATGCCGCCATCGATCATTGCCTCGCGAAGGTGTGTGCCCCATACAACGTGATAGAACAGCCGTCACCGCGACACCACCGTTCCTCCACGCACGTATTCCACGATTCAAGCTGCGGTCATTATTGCAATTCATGCTCAGTCCCGGAGGGACTTCGTTGTGTCAGCCCCGGACTGGAAGTCCGGGGCTCTCGCGAGAGCGTTGATTCAGCAGTCGTCTACGTCCCGTCCTCGAACAGGGCCAAATGTGTGCACAGCGCCAGGTGCAGGCGCAACCTCACGTTGGCGTCGTCGAGGTCGAGGCCGGTGATTTCGCGGACGCGGTCGAGGCGGTAGAGGACCGTGTTGCGGTGGACGTTGAGCATCGTTGCCGCTTCCTTTGGACTGCAGCGGGCGTCGAAGAAGGCTTCGAGGGTGTGGATCAGTTCGCCGCCGTGCTGCTGGTCGTAGTCGATCAACAAGGTGAGCGTTTCGTCGTGAAACGAACGGAGCTCGGGCAGGTTTTCGGCGGCGAAGATCAGGCGGTAGACGCCGAGCGATTCGAACGGCGTGAGCTGGCCCGGCCCTTGGAGTCTGCGGCCCATGGTCAGGGCCTGCTTCGCTTCTTGATGCGATTGGCGGATACCGGTCAGCCCGCTCTGGATCCGGCCGAGCCCGACTGAGACCGCGAGCCCGGTCAGGTTCTTGCCCTGGATCCGGCGCGAGAGATCGTCGAACACCGATTTCGCGATCGTTTTCGCCTCGGTCGAGTCCGTCACCGGCCAGACGATTTCGGCGTTGTTGTGGCGCAGACGCCAGAGCACCTTCGCGCCGCGGCGGGCCATGACCTCGTCGATGAGCGACCAGCGGCCGTCGCGATTGCGGGTCGGACCTGATTGATCGAGGCGAGCGACGATGGCGACGTGTGGCGCTTGCAGATCGTGACCGAGGCGCTTGGCCTGTTGCAGGAGGGAGACTTCGCTGCGCAGCGCCCCGTCGAGGACTTCGTCGAGGACGTTCAATTCGAGCTCGCGGCGGGCGGTGGCCGCGGCTTGCTCGCGGGCGAGGACGACCGCGCAGGCCGCCGCCCCGCGTGACGTGAACAGCGTTTCCTCGGCGTTTTCGCCGACCGCCGGCTTGATCAGCGACAGGCTGCCGAGGAGACCGTCGCGGCCGATGATAGGGGCCACGACCCGTTCGCGCGAATCGTCGAGGGGAACGATGGTCGTCGGAGGCTCGGCTGAGCTGCCGGCGGCGGTCGATCGCAACCAGGTGCCGAGTTCGCCACGGCTTTGCTCGAGCAGGGACGCGATCTCCTCCCGGGAAGGATCGGTTGGCGAGGGGGCGTGGTAGGCGAGGAGGCGGCCGTCACGGCTTTCGAGCGCGATCGGGCGTTGAGAGAGGTCGGCCAGGCTCTGGACCATGACCGGCAGCGATTCGCCGGCAATTGCCAGCTCCATCAACCGGCGGCCAACTTCTTGTCCCCGGCGCTGAACTTTTTGGCGGCGCTCGGTGATAAGGCGGGAAGCTTCTCGTTCGAGGAGACCGAGGTCCGCCTCCGCCGGCAGGTGCAGGAAGGGCACGCCCGCCTCGTTGGCGGCAGTGCGCGCGCCCGCGGTCACCCGGCCGAGGTGGGCAATGGCGGCGACGTCGAACCTCGCGAGTTGGTGGACCGCGGCTTCGAGCGTCAACCGCTCGTCGAGCAGTTCGAGCACTTTGGCCGGCAGCAAGACGAGCTCGCCGCCGCTCAGGTGACCGAAGGCAGGCGGACTTGGACGCAGACGCGTGACCCAGGTCACTTCGCGGTCGAGTCCGGTTTCACCGGCCACGACCTGTGTGCCCGGGGGCAGGGCGAGATGGATGACGTCCTGAACCGTGATCATTGCCGGTCGTCCACCGTCATCGCGCTACGCATCGCCATAGCGGGCAAGCTCCCAGGGGCTGACATGGCGGCGGTAGTCTTCCCATTCCGCTCGTTTCACGGTGAGGAGTTGATCGACCACGTAGTCGCCTAAGGTCGCCTGAATCGTGCTGTCTTCGGTGAAGGCGTTGATCGCTTCGCCGAGCGTGCCCGGCAGTCTGGGGATGCCGAGGCGCTGGAGTTCTTCGTCGTCGTACGAAACAAAGCTTTCGTCGAGCGCGTCGGGCGGCTCTTCACCTTGCCGGATGCCGTCCAACGCGGCGGCGATTGCGACCGCGAATGCGAGGTACGGGTTCGCCATGGGATCGGGACTGCGAAGCTCAAGGGCGGTGTCTTCCTCTTCGGCTAAGGAGGGCAGGCGAATGAGCGAGGCTTGACTGACGCGGGCCCAGGTCGCGTGGCGCGGGGCGCGATGTCCGGCGTTGAGCCGCTTGTACGAATTCACCGTCGGGCAGACGACCAGGCACATACCGGGAGCATGGGCGAGGAGACCGCCGATCACTTGCCGACCGATGAGCGAGAGCTCGTCGCGCTCGACCCGAAGCGCGTCACCGCCGCCGGGAAAGCGGGAGAATTGCTGGAAGATATGCATGCCGGAGCCGGGCGCGTCCATCATCGGTTTCGGCATGAAAGTCGCGCGCAGACCGCGGCGCTGCGCGACCGTACGAATCACCTGCCGCGCGGTGATGAGCTGATCGGCCATACGCAACGCGCCGGTCGGTGGGAGATCGAGCTCCTCTTGACCCGGGCCGGTCTCGTGATGAGCGCCGCCGACGCCGATCCCCATCTTCTGCAGGCTGGACAAGACTTCGTCGCGGGTCGCGGCGACGCGGTCCTCGCCGACATCGAAATAACCGGCGCCGTCGTGCGATCGAATCGGTGCCCCGAGTTCATCGGGCAGGAGGTAGAACTCGACCTCGATCCCGACCCGGTAATCGAACCCGGCCTCGCGCGCGCTCGCGAGCGTGCGTACCAAAACACTGCGGGGATCGCCCGCGAAATGCTGACCGTCACGGCGCAAAACCGAGCAGCTCAATTGCGCTCGCCGCTCGCCGTCTTCACTCTTGGGGAAGATCACGAGCGTGCTCGGATCGGGCACGAGATAGAGATCGAGCTCGACCTGGCGTAATCCGGTCAGGGCCGAGCCGTCGAAGCGGTAGCCTTGGCGCAGGACAGGCGCGAGCAATTCCACGGGGATCGTGAGCGCCTTCGCCCCGCCCGTGATATCGCTGAATTGAAGGTCAATCAGCCGGACCGCCTGTTGGCTGATCCGGTCGAGCGCGGCTTCCGCGGCCGAGCGCTCGCCTTCGACCATTGTCACCATCGCGTTGTTGCCTCACTTCGCCAACACTTAGGCGCAAAGCCCAACAAAATCGTGGCAGAAGCTTACCGCGACGACAAACGCGCCGCCACCTTCCGCGTTGGCTGATCGGCCAAGACTGACCCGGGGTAAATGCCGTGATCCGTCATTGAGCCCGCCCAGGCACAACTCAGTCGGCGGAAACCACCAGTCAACTGAACGAGAAACCGGTGAACTCATGTATATTCAGTGGACGTTTGGCGTATCCCTGACGTCCAGTTCGGAACGATGGCGGAGCGAGCCGGTTTCCAACCATGTCGCCGGTGTCCATGCCAGCAAACAGTCGAGTCGGCACAACGGGGTGCGACGTTCTTAGGCACTGCGCCTAAAACTCGAGACGAACGTCTTGACCGTCAGCACCTACGAGTTGGGACGGCCCGCTCGTAGACTGAAGGCGCGACCACGGCTCCGCTTCGCCGTGGCTGGGTTTGGAGGCTCAGCGGGCAATGATGCCGCCGTGATGCCCCACCCGCGTTCCCGATATCTCTGGTTTCTAGGTTTGCGATCAAGATCTGCGCGTGTCAGTTCACGTGCCCTGGGTCATTGTCCCGGTTAGGAGTGGCGACGGGGCTCCCTTTCCGGCCATCGCTCGATCGATGCCGTGTGCGGTTGACCAGTTGAAAGGATGCGCCATGCCGGGCAGACAGCAGATCGCTCCAGGCGCCGTCGCCCCCTTGTACGATCCCGCCTTCGAACATGACGCCTGCGGCGTCGGCCTCGTCGTCAACATCGCGGGGACTCCATCTCGCGAGATCGTTGAACGCGCGCTTGGCGGCTTGGTTAATCTCACGCATCGTGGCGGTGTCGGTGCCGACGAACGGACCGGCGACGGCGCGGGCGTGCTCACCCAAATTCCGTACAAGCTCTTCGCGCCGATCCTCGCCAACCAAGGACGAGGCGAACTCGGGCCCGGCGCGTACGCAGTGGCGATGATCTTTCTGCCTCAAGACGATGCCGGCTCCGTGGCCGCGCAACAGGCGATGCTTGCCGCGTTGGATGCGCACGATCTTGAGCTGATTGACTGCCGGACCGTGCCGGTTGATACATCGGTGCTTGGCCGGATCGCCGCCGAGACCCTGCCGCGCATCGCCCAACTCTTCATCGCCAAACCGGACGGTCTCGACGGCGAAGGATTCGAGCGCACATTGCTGCTCGCCCGCAAGTCAGCCGAGCGCGCGGTCGATGCCGCGGGCATCGATGGCTTCTTCGTCGTTTCGATGTCGGCGCGGACGATCATCTACAAAGGGTTCTGTCTGCCCCAAGACCTCGCCGCGTTCTACACCGATTTGCGCGATCCGACCTTCGAAAGCGCGATTGCGCTCTTTCATCAGCGGTACAGCACAAACACCTTGCCGACCTGGGCCATGGCCCAACCATTCCGCTTCATCGCCCACAATGGCGAGATCAACACGGTCCAGGGCAACCGCGGCTGGATGCGGGCGCGGTCGGCGGGCCTGGCCTTCGAAGACGGCACGGGTTCCGAGGCGCTGGAGCCGATCGTCAGCCTCACCGGTAGCGATTCGCTGAGCCTCGACAACGTGCTCGAATTGCTGTACCACGGTGGCCGCTCGGTTCCGCACGCGCTGATGATGCTCGTGCCCGAACCATGGGAGCAGCTTCCGGAAATGCCCTGTGTCCGGCGCGCGTTCTACGATTACCATGCCGGCCTGATGGAACAATGGGACGGGCCCGCCGCGCTCGCCTTCAGTGACGGCGTCGTCGCCGGGGCCACGCTCGATCGCAACGGGTTGCGCCCGCTGCGCTACGCCATCACCGACGACGGCATCCTGATCGCCGGTTCCGAAGCGGGCACGGTCGCCGTCGACCAGGCGCGGATCGTGGAAAAGGGACGCCTCGGGCCAGGGCAGATGATCGTCGTCGACACGGCGCGCGGTCTGGTCCTGCGCAACGACGATATTAAGGAAGAAGTCTCGGACCAGGCGCCCTACCTCGAGTGGTTGCGCGAGGGCCGGATCGAGATCAGAGCTGGCGATGACCTTCCGGCGTCGATGCCCGTCGAGCATTTGACCGCCACTCAGCGCGCGTTCGGCTACTCCTCCGAGGATGCCCGGCTGATTATCCACCCGATGGCGGGCGAGTCGAAAGAGCCGACCTGGTCGATGGGCGACGACGCCCCGCTGGCGGTCCTCTCGGAGCGGGCGCGGCCCTTACCCGCCTTTTTCCGGCAGCGCTTCGCGCAAGTGACCAATCCGCCGATTGATTCGCTGCGCGAGAAGCGGATCATGGCGCTCGATAGCTATGTCGGCCCGCGCGGCAACCTCTTGGTTGAGGATCCGGCCGCGGCGAGGCTGATCCATCTGCCGAGCGTGCTCATCACCGAGGCGCAGCTCGCGCAGATCAAGGCGCTCGCCGCTGGTCCAATCAGGACCGCAAAACTGTCAACGCTGTTCACCCCGAGCGACGACGGCTCATCACTCGTCCCGGCCGTCGACCGGCTGCTGGAAGTGGCGGAAGCCGCGGTGCGCGCTGGCACATCAGTGTTGATCTTGAGCGATCGCGGCGTCGACGAGACCCGGGCACCGATGTCGATGCTGCTGGCGGTGGCGGCGATTCACCACGATCTGATCCGCAAGGGCCTGCGCATGCGGGTCGATCTGATCGCGGAAACCGGCGAGGTTTGGGATGTCCACCAGCTCGCCTGCCTGATCGGCTACGGCGCGGCGGCAGTGCATCCGTATCTCGCGCTGAACGCGGCCGGCGCCCTCGAAGGCGCGCGCGGATTCGACGGTCTGACGGACGCGGACCTCCAACACAACTACCTGAAAGCGCTCGAAAACGGATTCCTGAAAGTCTCCTCGAAAATGGGGATCTCGACCGCGACCGGCTATCGCGGGGCGCAAATCTTCGAAGCGATCGGCCTCGACCCAGACGTGATCGACCGCTACTTCAGCGGCACGCCGTCCCGACTCGGCGGCGTCGGTCTGGCCGAAATTGGCGCTGACATCTACCGCCGCCACCACGAAGCCTTCGCCGAACCCGTCGCGAAGTTGCCGGATCCGGGCATCGTGCGCTTCCGCAAGGATGGCGAACCGCATGCGTTCAACCCGACCGCGGTCAAGGCGATCCAGCAATTCGCCACCAGCAACGATCCGATCGATTTTCAAGCCTATCGCGAACTGGTCAAGGATCACCCGGCGACGGCTATCCGCGATCTGATGGCGATCAAGCCCCTCGGCGCGCCGATCCCGATCGGCGAGGTTGAACCGGCCACTGAGATCATGCGGCGCTTCGTGGTCACCGCGATGTCGCTTGGCGCGTTGAGCCCCGAGGCGTACCGGACGCTGGCGATCGCGATGAACCGGATCGGCGCCCGCAGCAACAGCGGCGAGGGCGGTGAGGATCCCCAATGGTACGACGAGCCGGGACCGGATATTCCGCACAACTCGGTGAAGCAAGTTGCGTCCGGCCGCTTCGGCGTCACCGCACGCTACCTCTCGGAAGCTACTGAGCTCGAGATCAAGATGGCGCAGGGGTCGAAACCGGGCGAAGGCGGGCAACTGCCGGGTCACAAGGTGACCGAGTTCATCGCCCGCGTTCGCCACGCGGTGCCGGGGCTGCCGTTGATTTCACCACCACCGCATCATGACATTTACAGCATCGAAGACCTGGCCCAGCTCATCTATGACCTGCGGCAATGCAATCCGCGGGCGAAGATCGGGGTCAAGCTCGTTTCGGAAGCGGGCGTTGGCACTGTCGCCGCGGGCGTCGCAAAGGCGCGGGCCGACTACATCCTGATTTCCGGTCACGCCGGGGGCACGGGCGCCTCGCCCCTGGCCTCGATCAAGCACGCCGGCTGTCCATGGGAGCTCGGTCTTGCCGAAACCCAGCAAACACTGGTGATGAACGGGCTCCGCTCGCGCGTCCGCCTGCGCACTGACGGCGGTCTGAAGACGCCGGAAGACGTGGTGATGGCGGCGATGCTGGGGGCGGAGGAGTACGGCTTCGGCACGTCGGTCCTGGTCGCCATGGGATGCGACATGGCTCGGCAATGCCATTTGAATAGCTGCCCGACCGGAATCGCGACGCAGAAAGAGGATCTGCGCAAGAAGTTCGCGGGCTCGCCAGAGCTCGTGATCAACTATTTCACTCAGCTCGCTGGTGGGATCCGCGAGGTGCTCGCCGCGATCGGCGCCCGGTCGTTGGACGACATCATCGGCCGCTCCGATCTCTTAACGCAAGCCCCGGCCGAGGGCCGCGCCGGTGCCCTCAATTTGAGCGCCCTCTTCGCCGAACCAGCTGCGATCGACGCTCGCAAGAAGACGATTGACGTGCGCGACACCACGCCGACCCTTGACGACAAGATGCTCGAGATCATCGGTCCCGCCCTCCGCGATGGCCGATCGGTGAGCATCAGCGAGGCGATCGCGACCCCGAACCGCACGGTTGGCGCCAAGATCGCGGGCGAGATCACCCTGCGCCAGGGTTCCGAGCCGCTCGCCGCCGGCCGGATTACCTGCCAGTTCCAGGGCAGCGCCGGCCAGAGTTTCGGCGCGTTCAGCGTCCATGGCATGCGCCTTCTGCTTCAAGGCGAAGCGAACGACTACGTCGGTAAGGGCATGTCCGGTGGCGAGATTGCGGTCATGCCGCCCCGGGACGCGCAATTCACGACACCGCAGGTCATCGCCGGCAACACGATCTTGTACGGCGCCACCGGCGGCGCACTCTTCATCGCTGGCAAGGTCGGCGAGCGCTTCGCCGTCCGTAATAGCGGCGCGGTGGCCGTCGTCGAAGGCACGGGCGATCACTGCTGCGAATACATGACCGGCGGTATGGCGGTGATCCTCGGCCCCACCGGACGCAACTTTGGTGCGGGCATGACCAACGGTCTCGCCTATGTCCTCGACGTCGATGGCGCACTCGACAGCCGGATGAATCACGATTCGGTCCTCCTCGAGCGGGTGACTGATGATGACGATGCCGCAGATGTCCGCGAGGTGATTGAGCGCCACGTTCAACTCACCCACAGTCGGCACGCGCAATCGCTGCTCGCGAATTGGGAACAGACAGTTGCCCAGATGTGGAAGGTGATCCCGCGGGCGACACTGCTGCTCGCCGTGGCCGAGCCTGAGGAAGTCGAGGCCAAAGGCGCCGCCGACTAATTCCGCGCCACAAACCATCCGCCGCGCAGGCGACCGCGTCATCGCGCCCTCGGTCATCTTTGGGTGAAGAGCTCCCTCACCCGGCCCTGCGGGCCACCCTCGCCCTCGCGAGGGCGAGGGACAGTCATCGTGGCCGTTGAAAGTGCTGGCGTCGCTTTACACGAACCGCTCAGTTCAGTCGGTTCCCCTTCTCCCGTGCGCGGGAGAAGGGACCGGGGGTTGAGGGAACTCCTTCGGGTGCGGCTCTACCCGTTGCGCACAGCTCCGTTCGCCACCCGCTAAACTCTCACATTGGGAGGACCATAATGCGCGGGGTTCGGATTGTGGGCCGGGGGTTGCACGATACGCTCGAGCACCTGTTGGCGTTCTCGGTGGTGTCACTCGCGTGGTGGGCGGGGGTGCTGCTCATCGTCACCGCGCCGGCGGCGACGCTGGCGCTGTTCGTGCATGCCGATCCACGTATCGGCACTGAGAAAGACCGGCCGACTTCGGGCGAAACGCTCGGCTACTTGCGCGCGCATTTCTTTCAGAGCTGGAAACTGGCGCTGTTCACGGCTCCACTGATTGCCGTGCTTCTGATCAACATCGCGACGAATCGGCCCGGCGAGAACGCATTCGGCGTGCTGGCCCCGGTGTGGCTTTTCCTGCTGTTGGTCGTGGTGTTCATCACCTCTAGCGCGTATACGCACGTTGCGCTGCTCGAGTTCCGGGTCGGTGAAGCTCTGAAGCAAAGTGCCTTACTGACTGCGGCAAACGTTCCCAGGGTTTTCATCGTGGCGCTGCTGCTTTGGTTCCTGCTCGCCTTCGGCGCGGTCCTGGTAGTGCCGCTGGCGATGTTTCTGCCCGCGACCTTCGCGGCCACGATCAATCGATTCGTCTTTGACGCGCGCGATATACCGGTGGTCGACCCGCTCGCGCCGACCGACGAGCGGATGATCGAAGAACAACGCCGGCGAGAGTCCAGGTTCGGCCCGTAGGGTTAACCCTTGATCCCGCTCCGGCTCTGCCCTTCGACGAACCAACGCTGGAAGATGAGATAGAAGATCGCGATCGGCACCGTGCTAAGCACGGCGATCGCCATCAGCGTCGGCCAGTCGGTGTAATGCGCCTTGTAGAAATAGGCGAGGCCGAGCGGCATGGTGCGCAGATGCGCGCTACTAATGAAGATGACCGGCTCGAGGAACCAGTTCCAGCTCCCCTGGAAGCTGAAGATGGCGACGGCGGTCACGGCCGGCATCGCATTCGGTAACGCGATTTGGGCAAAGATGCGGTAACGGCTGGCGCCGTCAACGCGGGCCGCTTCCTCCAACTCTCGAGGAAACGACTCGAAGAATTGCTTCATCAAGAAGATCGGGAAGGCGTCGGTGAGGAACGGCAAGGTCAGCGCCCAATACGAATCGAGCATGTGCAGGTCCTTGAGCAGGATGAATTGAGGCACGACCTTGACGATACCGGGGACGATGATCGTGCTCAGGATCATGAGAAAGAGAATCCGCCGGCCGGGGAATTGCATGCGGGCGAACGCATAGCCCGCAGTCGTGGCCGTGAATGCCCGGCCGACCACCCAGGCGGCCGCCACAATTGCGCTATTGAGAAACCAGCGGTCGATATCCGACCGTAAAACCTCGCGGTAGGCGTCAAACGAGATCTGATCCGGCCAGAAAAGCCCTTTCAGCGATAAGAGCTGATTCGCTTCGGCAGGTGTCTTCAGCGAGGTCGTGACCGAGAAGATGAAAGGCACGAACATGATCAGCGCAAAAAGGACAAGCGCGACATAGGCGACGATCTTGAGGACGAGATCGAGCGTTCTTGATTCGCCGACCGTCGCTACCGCTTGCGGTGGTGCGAGTTCTCTCGTGACAACGGCCACTGTCTGCTACTCCACCAATGCTCTAGCGCTCGACCGCCTCGCCGGCGAGCCGTTGTTGGATGAAATAAATCGTCAAGACCATCGAGAGCAGCACCATCGCGATCGACGCGGCATAGCCGAAGCCGGCCCCGAATTGAAACGCTTCCGAATAAATGAGATAGACGAGGGTCGTCGTGGTCTTCGCTGGTCCGCCTTCGCTCATCACCCAGATCTGGTCAAAGACCTGGAAGCAACCGATGAATCCGATGGTGAGGACAAACAGAGTGACGGGTTTGATCAAGGGAACCGTGATGTCGCGAAAGAGACGAAAACGAGAGGCGCCGTCGAGCGCGGCCGCTTCATAGACCTCGGTTGGCATGTCCTGCAGGCCGGCCAGGAAGATGACCATCATCGTTCCGGTCGTTGTCCAGATGTTCAGCAGCATGATCGAGAGCAACGCCACACTCGGACCCTGTAACCAAACTGAAACATGGTCGATGCCAAGATGGCTGAGGGCAATCTCAATCACGCCGCGGGGATTCGCCAACCACACCGGGCGTGGCGTGGGAAACCCGAGCGATTTGAGCACGTAATTGATCAGCCCTCGGCTGGAATACATCCAGAGGAAGATGATCGAGACGACGACCGACGAGCTGATCGACGGGAAATAGAACGACGTGCGGAAGAAGGTGCGGCCGCGAATCCTCCGGTTCGCCAACACCGCCAATACGAGACCAGTTGTGGTTTGCACAGGGACGACGATAGCGGCGTACCAACACGTGTTGCGGAACGCGGTCCAGAAATCCTCGTCATGAATGAGGGTACGGTAGTTGTCGAGCCCGACCCAGGTGCGTCCAGGCGAAACGAGCTCCCACTTGAAGAAGCTGATGAAGATCGCGTAGAGCACTGGTCCGAAGATGAAAATGACATAGATCAGCATCGCCGGCAGGATGAAGATCCAGCCGGCAAGGGCGTCTTCGGCGTTGAGTGGGCTGCGGCGCCGGCCGCGCCGCAGCGTAAGCGTCGCCATAGACTGCTCGCGGGTGGAGCGCCCTCACCCGGCCAGCAGGGACGGGTGAGGCCGGTCATCGGGTGATTGTTAGTGCATTGCTAGTAGTCTACCCACTCGCCGGCGTCCCCACTGCAGGTGTCGCTCCGCCGCCGGTGGGGTGGAGATCCTTTTCACCGGCGGCCTGCATATCCTTCAGGGCTTGGGGAACGTCTTCTTTGCCGGCGAAGAGGTTTTCGAGCACGCCTTTGGCGTCGTTATTGAATTGCTGGCCGCCAGGTCCGAAACCCCAGCCGTGCGCATAGTCACCTTCGTCTAGGAAGGGCTTTCGCTCGGGGTATTGCTGGAGCCAGGCTTCGGCAAGGGCCGGACGCGACGGCATGGCCAGACCGAGCGACGTCCATTTCGCCATCCCGTCAGGACCGGTCAAGTAATTGACGAGATCCCAGGCGGCATCGGCGACTTTCGTTTGACCAAAGATGGAATAGGAGACCGTGAAGGCAAGGGTCGCGTTGCCAGCAGGGCCCTTCGGCATCGGCGAAATGCCGAATTTGAGATCGGGCGCGTTGGCCTTCAGGAACGGAAAGACCCAGTTGCCTTCGAAGACGAGGTCGGCGAGGTCCTTGGCCAGGCCATCTCCTGGCCATTCAGCACCTGCATCAGCATGGGTCGTTGACAGCCCATCCTTGTACAAACCGTAGTAGAAATCGAGCGCCGTCTTCGCTTCCGGCGTATCGATCTCGACTTCGGTCCCGTCATCGCTGATCACTTTACCCCCGGCGGCATAGTGGAACGCGAGGTAGCGATCGAACGTTGCGTCCATCATCAAGCGGGGATCGCCGCCTTTGTCTTTCAGCGCCTGAGCAGCGGCTTTGAGATCGTCCCAATTTGCCGGAGGCGTCGAGACGCCCGCGGCCGAGAGCGCGTCCTGATCGTAGACCATCGCCAGGCTCGACCAGTCCTTCGGCAAACCGTAGGTCGCGCCCTGGAATTGGAACGCCTTGATTAGTCCGGGATAGAAATCGCTCGCCTTGACGCCCGAGGCGGCCATCTTGTCATCCAACGGAAGCAAGACGTCCCTCGACATCAAATCCTGCGCCGGCAAGCTATCGACATAGAACACATCCGCGACGGTTCCCGCGGCAATGTCCGTCTGCAACTTGGCGGCGTAATCGCCCGTGACCAATTGGTAGTCGACTTTGACCTGCGACTGGGCGGAGTGATAGGCGTCGATGACCTGCCCAAGCAACTTGTCCTCTTCGGGACTCGATGACCACCCGGTGAGGCGGACCGTCGTCTGACCTTGGGCGGAGACTGACCGCTTGATGATCGTAGGGACGGCGAACGCGAGCGCCGCGGCTGGGGCTGCCGTCACCCTAGCCCGGGTCGATATCTTGCGATCCATGAGCCGTTTGTTCACGGTGATCCTCCCTTCAATAGGCATGCTGCTCACGGTATAACCGCGCCATCGCGGGCGCACACGAATGCAGATTGGCAGTGGTCGTTTGACCAAACCTCACCGGCGATTTCGCGCAAGACGGGTGCCAAGGTGGCTGGCGCTACACGATCGTTTAAGTCCAGGCGGAACTTGCCTGTCCTGCGTTTGCCGCTCGCGCCAAATAGACCGGCCGGTATCGGTCGTAAAGAACGATGAGCAGGGTCAAAAGTAAGGCGAAGAAGAGGCCGGTACCGAGGTGAATCCCGCCACTTGTATATCGCAAGAGCAGATCAATTCCAACGATGATGCCGCCATTCACCGCGGCCGTCGCGCAGAACTGCCGAGTAATTGAACGATGAGGAATGCCACGACGTATGAGCCACCCACTGAGGACTGCGTTAAAGATGACGAAGACGGCTACGCCCAAAGCCAGCCCAAGATTTGTCGTTTCGAGATTGGGAATGATCTTCGAGAAGATATAGATGATCATCGAGAACATGATGATCTTCTCGACCAGTTCGCGATCGAACAAGCGCCGGGCCTGCGCGCTCACTATTTCGCTGATCTGGTCTTCAGTGACTTCGCGGTCGTGGGCGTCAGCGTCAAACGAAAACTTCCATTCGGCGGGTGGCAACTTGTGATCAAGAATCCATTTCGCGCCCCAGACGATGGCGACGATCAAGATGGCGAGTCCGATGAAAACGAATGGATAGTCGCCGATGATTTCGCCCCAGCCGGTGTCGGTCGGCACGCCGAAAATGTCCTCTTTGATGACGTCTGTTGTGTCGACCTGGGCGACATGGATCCAATATTCCTGCGGGAGCTTGATGACGATCCAGATGAACGCCGTCGCGCCGATGACCAACCGTTTGCTCATACGCTTCGGATTCCAGCGTAGACGGACCGTTTCGTAAAAGATGAAGAAGTACTCAAAGGTGTTCGGAAAGATCAACAGCACGGCGCGAACGTGCGTCGCTTCGAACAGCACGACGCCGACGAGCCGGTAGAAGTAGAGAAAGCGGTTTACCTCGAACGCGAAGATGTGTGTCCAATTTCGCATTGTGGCGAGATAAACGATCGTCAGGTAGTAGACGTCGAGCGCCTTGTCGTAGCCTTGATAGCCGGCCAGGTCAAGATGCGTGAAGGCCTGAAAGATGGTTTGGTCGGCGGCATCGAGCAGCATCGCCGCGATTTCGAATGGGAGCGGATACCGCGGAATGCCGAGCGGAACGAAGAAGCGTGCGGCGACCACGGCGAAGAAAATGAGCAGGTCCGTCGTGTGCTGACTCATCCCTCGCTCCGCTCCTCGCCGCAAGCCGCTTGTCCCGCCCCGGATAGCAAAAGGGCGAACAGTTAACTATTCGCCCGATACCGCGCATATCTTATAAGTTCTTGCCGCTGTTGTCTTAACCGTTCGCGTTCACGAGGACCGCATGGCAGTTTCCGCAAGATCGCGTGCGGGAATTGTTCGCTGCTACGCATTGATATATGTTCGACCTTCCATGCCAAAGACACTCATCCGTTTTCCGCTCGACCGAAACCACCAGGACGGCCCCTGCGCCTGTGCTCTTCCCCGCCCTCCGCACTGCGAGTGACCAATTGCTGTTGGCGACCTACCCAAATGCCGCCGCACATGTGTCGATGTGCCTGGTGAGCTCTTCTCGGCCCAATCGGTCGTACCGTCACCCCATTCTCGGGGTGGTTCTCTACCAATTCGGATCAGACATACGGCACGAAACTCTGCCCGCTGCCCCAAGCCAGCGCCCCCAGCTGGCTTGGCTTCAAGTCCCATCGAGTCTCATTCCAGGTTCGTTTCGGAGCGTAGAACCTCAATTCTGTATCAACAAATAAACATTTAAGAGCAAGCAAAGTATTGATATACGTACAATTGACATTCGCTTTTGGCGGTGCAATAACGTGAGGGTCTTTCTGTCATCAAGCTTGGCATCAGGGGCGAATCAACGGCAAACGTTGCCCGCGCAGTCCTTTTGGCCCCGATTTCCTACGCGGATCATGCTGGGACCACGACGGTCCCGCCGGGAAGCGAGGCGCCGGATGGCATAGAGCGAAGCTTCGGTGACGATGGTGTCATCGTGCACGTGTCGAGAGACAGGAGGTCAGTGGTCCGTGGTGGGGCCGTTCCGTTTGCCCACCGATGAGACCTATGCGACGAAGTCAGAAAAGCGGGCGGTAGGCATCCTGTAACCGAGGCCACCGCCCGCTTGGAGCCGCCGGTCCGACCCTGTGGGGGCAGGCGACGTTGGGGCACACGATACAGAGTGTGCGCGCCCTAGCACTATCCCCAATTCGGCATCCCCTATCTGGGTCATCCGGCATCAGCTCCGCCCGCGCGGTGGGCAGAGGTGCGGATGTTCGTGATCTTTACGAGCGCCATATTCAAAGCAAGAGACGCAGCCACAACCCACGCGGGGATGATCCCCGGGGCTGACTGCTCCTGTTCCATTTCTCCCACCTGGTATTGCGCACGCAGCGGACCCGGCCGTCTACAGGCCGGGTCCGCCGTTTCCGTGGCCGCTCGCCATTGGACCGTGCCCATGAAGGAGGTGATGCCATAGAGCTTGCCAAGACCTTGGGCTCGCACCATGGCGGTGCAGCCAGCAATCACCCCGATGATGAGGAGTGAACGCAATGGACAGTAACAGGTTCGACGACATCACCAAAGCGCTTGCGACGGGGACCTCTCGCCGCAAGATGGTCAAGGGGCTCCTGGCGGGGGCAGCGGGCATAGTCGGCTTGCGCCGGGTTGCCACTCTGGAAGCGGCGCCGACCTGCCGGGCGCTCGGCGAATCGTGTAGAACCGATGCCTCCTGTTGTTCTGGGCAACATCTCTTCTGTCAACAGATCGGGGCAACCGGGGCGCAGCGGTGCGAATGCGAGACGGGCTTCATAAATTGCGGGGGCGTCTGCGTCGCTGGACCTGGACCCTGCTGCGTCGAAGGCCAAGTGGCCTGTGGCGGCGCCTGCTTCAACGAGTGCCCCTCTGGCGAGGTGTTCAATACTGCGACCTGTACGTGCGAGTGCGCTTCTGGCACCACGAGGTGTAACGGCGAGTGCGTAACCAACTGCACAGGTGGCCAGGTCCTGCAGGCAGACTGCACGTGCGCGTGCCCGACGGGCAGCGAAGTATGCCAGGGCAACTGCGTCGCCAGCTGCAGCGGCGGCCAGACACTCGACCCGACCACCTGTCAGTGTGGATGCGGGCCGAATGAAGCCTTCTGCAACGGATGCTGCCACAACGTGACGGACGCGTGCGCGGGTGAGCACAACAAGGTCTTCAACGCCAAGTGCTGCTCGTGCGAGAATCCGGGGCAGCCATCCGGGAAGTGCAAGGGCACGCCACTGAGCTGCGCGTAGTGAGTTCGATCGTCGTTGCACTCCCCGCGGGACCGTGCAACGGCCAATCCCTGATTCGTCGTCGCTGAGGTGCGACTCGTCTCACTCGGCGCCGTTCGGATCAGGTGGTAGAGGCGGGGCGCTTCGCAAGGGAGCGCCCTGGTTCCACACCGGCAACGGCGCCGGAGCGATCGGTGGAGGATGCTTGGCGGCCGGGTTCACTAGCTTCCTCGATCACGAATTGATGAAGCGCGCGAGAAGCCTGCTGAACCCGTAGTAGGTTCGCCTCGATTTGATCTTCGGGCCGGTAGGTCTCGCTGAGTCTAGAATCTGAGCATACGCAGCGGATCCCGGCGTCACCAATCACAGGAGTTGTTCGATGGACCTCGCGCTCCTCGTCGCCCGATTGCTGGTCGCCGCCGTGTTTCTTGTGGCCGGTGTGGCGAAGCTCGCGGATCGCGCCGGCTCGAGACGGGCGATGGAAGACTTCGGCCTCCCGGCCAGGCTGGCGACTCCATTTGGAAGCCTCCTGCCACTGGCCGAAATCGCCGTCGGAATCGGGTTGCTTCCCTTGGCTTCCGCTCGCTATGCAGCCGGCGGGGCGCTCGCCCTCCTGCTGCTGTTCGTCGCCGGCATCGGCGTCAACTTGGCCCGCGGCAAGCACCCCGACTGTCATTGCTTCGGACAACTCCACTCCAGCCCGGCCGGGTGGAGCACGCTCGTCCGCAACGCGGGGCTCGCCGCCGTCGCCGGCTTCATCGTATGGCAGGGCTGGCAGCAGTCCGGTCGCAGCGCCGTCTCCTGGACCGGCGATCTTTCGTTCGCCGGCATCGTGGGGTTGATCGGACTTGCGCTGGTGATCGTTGAGGGCTGGGTCCTCGTTCATATGGTCGGCCAGAACGGCCGGGTACTCCTGCGGCTCGACGCCTTGGAGGCGAGCCTCGCCGCCGGTGTTGCCAAACCCGCCACGGTTTCGGAAGCCGCGCTCGGATTGCCGGTCGGCGCGCCCGCCCCGGCATTCAGCCTGCCGGGACTCCATGGTGAGACGTTGACGCTCGAATCGCTGCTGGCGGGCGGCAAGCCGGTCGCGCTCGTCTTCTCTAATCCTGGCTGCGGTCCCTGCAACGCGCTGCTGCCGGAGCTCGGACGCTGGCAGCGCGAAAATGCAGATCGGGTGACGATCGCGCTCATCGGCGAGGGAAGTCAGAAGGCCAACCGGGCCAAGTCCACCGAACACGGGATGAGCCGAGTCTTGCTTCAGGCTGGCCGAGAGGTCGCTGAAAGCTACCAAGCAGATGGGACGCCGATGGCGGTGGTTGTGCGCCCGGACGGCACAATTGGCAGTCCGCTCGCCTCCGGGGCGGACGAGGTTCGCGCGCTCATCCTCCGGACAATCGAACTGGCTGTTCCTGCTGCCTTGTCCGGGTCGCTCGCTCGCGCGGGAAGCGCCAATGGCAATGCTGCACACAGCCAACCGGGTGCTGCTGCGATCGGTGATCCCGCGCCGGCATTCACTTTGCCCGACCTGGACGGGCGGTCTATCAGCCTTGCCGACTTCCGCGGCCATCCAACGGTCGTGCTGTTTTGGAATTTGGGATGCGGGTACTGTGCGAACATGCTCGACGATCTCAGGGCATGGGAAGCTAAGCCGCCGGCAAAGGCGCCGCAGCTCCTCGTCGTGTCGACGGGCGATGTCGAAGCGAACCGGGCCATGGGTCTTCGCTCCACTGTCGTGCTGGACCAGAGCTTCGCAGTTGGGCAGTCGTTCGGTACTGACGGTACGCCGACAGCCGTGCTGGTTGACGCCGATGGCCGAATCGCTTCAGGCGTCGGAGATGGCGTACCGGGCGTCCTTGCTCTCTTGAATGGCAAAGGGCTTCCGGCGAAGCCCCCGGCAACCAACGGTCATGCCGTACCGGCTCCGTCGCTGGTTGGCCAGCGCGCGCCCAACGTCAGGCTGCCGGATCTGACCGGCAAGACTGTCAACCTATCGAGCTTTCGAGGAAGCCCAACGCTGGTCCTCTTCTGGAACCCGGGTTGCGGGTTCTGCCGGAGGATGCTGGACGACCTCAAGGCATGGGAAGCGAATCGCTTTAGCGGAGCGCCCAACCTCGTCGTGGTCTCGACCGGGGAGGCCGAGGCGAACCGGGCGATGGGCCTACAGTCACCGGTCCTACTCGATCAGAGCTTCGAGACGGGACGCGCCTTCGGTGCAACCGGAACGCCTTCGGCGGTGCTGATCGACGCGCAGGGCAAGATCGCATCCGAACGCGCAGTTGGGGCGGAGGCCGTGTTCGCACTGGCAGCACAGTTTGACCAGCCGAAGGTAGTCACGACGTAGGCGAGAGGATGCCTGGGCACTCACGTGCACTCCTGGCGTTCGCGAGACCGGCGCCCCCGAGTCCTTGATTCGGAAGCGCCGGCTTAGCGAGTTCACGTCGCTAGATCACGGTGAACGTTTGGGCGGCCCGTGTTCCAGTGCCGCCCACGGCGATCACGGTATGGGCCCCGGTCTTGGCACGTGGCACGCTGATAGTCGTGGTGAAACTCCCGCTCGAGTCAGCGGTCACCGTCGCGAGTAGCGCCTTGTTGTTCACTCTATCCCAGTAGAGCTTGACAGCCTCCCCTGGCGCAAAGCCCGAGCCGATCGCAGTCGTAACGCCGGAAGCGGCCGGACTGCTTGCCGGGCTAAGGATGAGCACGGGTATAGGCAACGGTGTGCTCGTTGGAGTCGGGGTTTCGGCCGGGATCGTGGTCGGCGTATTCGTCGGAACCGGGGTGGACGTGTCGAGAGGAACCTGAGTCGCTGTCGCGGTCGGCGTATTGGTCGCGTTCTTCCGAGGTGTGGGTGTGCTGGTTGGCGTCACCGTACTGGTTGGCGTCACCGTACTGGTTGGCGTCGCCGTGCTGGTGGCGGTGGGAGTCGGGCTCGGCGCAGGGCCGGTACCGTCATTGACATTGACGATCCCTTCGTTGATGCCGTCTGGATCGCCAGCTATTGCCGACTGCTCCCGGCTGCTCAGCAGCGCGCTCCGCACGGCATCCGGTCCCACGCGTCCGTTTTTCGCGATATAGAGCGCGGCCGCGCCGGCAACATGCGGACTGGACGAGCTCGTGCCACTCATCGACCCGTAGCCGCCACCCTTGCCGGTCGACAAGATGTTGACACCTGGCGCGGCGAGGTCAACGTCAGCGCCGAAGTTGCTGAAGCTCGCAAAGCTGTCGTCGGCGCCATAGGTTGAGACAGGGCCCAAGCCGCCTGGCTTGCCGTCCGTGTCAACCAAGGCTGAAACAGTAATCACCTCGTCATAGGCTGCCGGCACCACCGTCGACGCGTCCACTGCGCTATTGCCGGCGGCGACGACGTAGGTGACGCCCTTGCCGACTGAATTGCAGATCGCCTTGTGCAGCGCGCTGTTTCGGCATGCATCATCCGCGCCACCGCCGGCCAGGCTCATATTGGCGACCTCGATGGTGCCGGCAAGCTGCGTCACCCAATCGATTCCGCAAATGACGTTTGACCACAATCCGACGCCATAATCGTCAAGCACCTTGACGGACCAAAGCCGCGCACCCGGCGCGACACCGACGACGCCAGTCCCGTTGTCCAACGCGCCGATCGTGCCGGCGACATGGGTACCATGACCATAGACGTCGGCATAGCTCCCGCCGCCAGTGCAGTCAGTGCCACCGACGACGTTCAGGTCGGGATGGGTGGGGTTAATGCCGCTATCGAGCACCGCAACATCGACGTCGACTCGCGAGTCGACCCCGTCGATCGCGGCAGTTACGTTGCGATCGGCATCGATTCGGTCGACCCCCTTCGGTAGCGTTTGAGCGGCGGCTGCGATCGGCTGGTCATGGTCGATAAAGGCGACTCGCGGATCGTGCGCGATGCCGGCGACCGCCGCCTCCGGGATCTCAGCGGCAAAGCCATTGACGGCATACTTGAAGACATGATCAATGCCAAGGCCATGCGCGCGTCCAAGCTCGTGGGCGACGGACGCAGGGTCAGCGACATCGTCGTGGAGGACGACAATGTAGCGGCCGTTGGCTCGGGCCTCGGTCGATGCCGGTGCGCCAACAGCGCTGATCGCGACGAAGGCGAGCAACAGCGCCGCGGTCGCTATAAGTAGGCGTGGCATGGTGTCCCTCCCGCTGCAACGGCAAGTAGCAATAGCGGCATGGCCGCTGTTTCGCTACTGGCATGCTAGGGCCGGCGGGAGCCAATCGGAACCCAACGATGGTCCGCCCAAGAGAGTGCGATTCGGGTTGCCGCCCGACGTCCGACTGGGGTAGGAATATGGTCACCTGTTCGCTCGGCTGGTCCCACCATCAGTGCTTCGCGACCACGGTGAGCGCCGGTCGATCACGGGATTCCCCGATTTCATCCTGCTCCGTTTCAATCCTCAGCCGGCGACCAAGCAGAGTACAACAGGACACCCGGCAAATTTTGCCAACCCCCATGGCGTTTCAATCCTCACTCTGCGACGAAGCAGATTGAAACGCCCCGCTCGCCCTCGTCCCCGCCGCAAGCGTGTCTCTATCCGCATCCCGTTTGGTTACGGGATGCGATAACGCCGTTGGCTTCGTTAAACTGCCCATCGAGTCGCTGGATTCGATATCAGACCACGAGGTGTGTTGTGCCCGACCATTCAGCCGCCCTCCAAGCCGTTCTCGACCAGATCGATGTCCGCCGCGATGAGATCGTCGCGTTCGCGAGCGAGCTCATTCAGAAGCCGTCCATCAATCCCGATCTTGAGGTGAACGAAGAAGCGGAGAGGCCGGCCCAGGAGTGGCTCAGGGATCAGCTGGAGGCGAGTGGGGCGTTTGATGAAGTCGATTTCTGGGCGGAGGTTGCCAACCGGCCGAATATGGTCGCCACCCGCAAGGGCACTGGCGGGGGACAATCGCTGATTTGGTGTGCGCATACCGATGTCGTGCCGGTGACGTCGGAGCAGGCGGACCAATGGCAAGGGGCGGGGCCGTTTTCAGGCGAGGTGCGAGACGGGAAGCTCTGGGGCCGGGGCGCTTCGGATATGAAGGGCGCGATTGCGGCGTACTTCATGGCCGCGCGAATCCTGCACGACGCCGGGGTGAAGCTTCAGGGCGATCTCAAGCTGGCGCAGGTGATCGGCGAAGAGGCGGGGCGGCGGGACATTGGCTGCAATACGGTGCTCGGCCGCGGGCATCGGGCCGACTTTGCCATCTTTCCCGAGCCGTCGAACTTTGCGATCTTTCCGACGATCAAGGGCGAGCTGTATTTCAAACTGAGCGTGCCGGGGAAATCGACCCATATCTGCAACCGTCATTTGGTCGCGCAGCCGCTGCCATACGGCGTCGAGCGGCCGGGCGTGAGCGCGATCGACAACATGCTCAAATATCAGCTCGCGATCTTGGAGTTGGAGAAGCAGTGGAACCTCTGGCGGTCGCATCCGCATGTGCCGCCCGGAGGCATGTTCATCAACATCAACACGATTCAGGCGGGAACGTCGCTGACGTCGGTGCCTGATTCGGCGGAGGCGACCGGATCGCTCCTCTTCAACCCCGATTTGACCGGCGACGACGTGATGGCGGAAATTCGGGCCACGATCGACCGGGTGACGCAGGGTGATTACTGGCTACGGGAGCATCCGCCGGCCCTCGATTTGCCCCTCGACGCCGAGAGCAGCGCGCCCTGGATCAAGGAGTCGGTCAATCTGCCACACGATCATCCAGGCGTCGTCGCGATCCAACACGCGATGGAGCAGGTCACGGGCGAGCGGCCAGCGCCGACGATCTCCCCGTTCGTGTGTGACGCGAACTTCTGGTTTCCGCTCGGGCAGCCATGCCTCGTCTTTGGCGTTGGCGACCCAAGTTGGGGTATTCATGGCACGAACGAATTTTTGCCGATCGACGATCTGATCAAAGCGACGAAGGTGTTTGCCGCGGTCACCATGGAATGGTGCGGTGTAGCGTCGTAATGGCGGCGTCAGTGCCGAAGTCCTAATCTCCGAAAGTACTCGGAAAAATGTGGGTAAACCTATAGACTTGTGTACTATTTGTAGTACCATCGGGCTAGGCCTTTCGGCGACAGTGATGCTGGATGCGGACGCCCATGACCAACGATAGTGACAGCTCCTCCCGAAGCTCCGGCGTCACACTGGCGGACCCTCCAAACGAACGGGAGCTCGACCGGGCGATCGCGCGGGTGCGCGAGCAGTTCACGTCATATGAGAAGCTGGACCGGCAGATTCAGGACATGATCGTCCGGTCCGCGGATTTGCTGAAGGGGGCGGTCGAGTTACGGCAGCGGGCGAATCAAGAGGTCGCGCAAGCGCTCGGCGAGATCGAGCGGCAAGTCGTAACCGAACGTTCGCAGCACCAGGAGGAGCTCAATTCAGTGGTCGAGGATCTCGCGGGGACGCGCCAGCGGGCGATTCAACTCGCGGGCGCCATCAGTTCGCTACAGCAGCAGATTGGTGTGATCACCAACCGCCTGGGTAAACAAGAAGCGGCCGCTTCGACAGCGCCTGTCCCATTCTCACGGAAGAGCGCGGCGCCCCCGGCGCCACAACCGGAAGCCGCGCCGATCTCGATGCTTATCCTTGTCCAAGCCGTTCCGGACGGAACGACAGCGTTGTCGCTGCAGCGATACGTCTCCGAGCTCGAACCCGTGCTGCGGATTACGAGCCAGGAATACGCGGCGGGCGAGCTGCGCATGCAGACACTCGTCTCCCGCCCGCTTACGAACGAAGACTTTCGCGGTTGGCATAACGGCAGTCTCGAGCTGGCGCATTCCATGGCCGATGCCTTAGTCCTCAGGCTCGGCTCTTCATCGTGACTTCCGGGCTACCGTCGCCCATAGCCCATCCCTCCATCCTCGGATAAGGTGAATTCACAGAGCAATTTGGCTCGATGTGCGGTTCGCGACGCACGTCATGGTATTGGCGGGCTAGGGACACGGGCGAAGACGTGCGCGGTGGACGTTGACTCGCGTAAGATCTCTGGTACATGACGCGACGGAGGACAACATGGATCAAAATGGCGGTCAGGGAAACGGCGGACAGGCAGCGCGCGATTTTCTCGCGCTCTCACACGGACACGAATGGGCGAATTTCTACGATTCATTTGACAAGTTAGTTCAGGACAACATGGCCCGCTCGTCCGAGCTCCTCCGCCACGCGATGTCGCTGCCCGAAGTGGCCGACCGCGAAGTCGCTGAGATCAAACAGGAGATGGCTGACAAGCTCAAGGCCGAGCGCGCCGCCGCCCGGGAAGCCTTTGTCGCTCTCCAGCAGGCAATGCTCGCCAGCCAGCAGCAAGTCGAAAATCTAGCTGCGAATCTCTCCTCGGTGGTGACCGAATTCGGCCAGCTCGCCACCAAACTCGCTGACTTAGTCAACACCTACTCGGGTGATGATGAAGCGCCGTCCGCGAAGCCGGAGGCTGCCGTCGCGGAACCACTGGCAGCCGAGGAACCCGCCGCCGCTGAGCCGGAAGAGACTTGGACGGCTGCGGCTGAGCCCGCGGAATCCTTGGCGGCGGTCGCGGATGAGATGGAAGTGGAACCTGCCGCGGAGGTCGAAGAAGTGGCTGTGGCGGAAGCAGTTTCGGAGGAAAGTGACGATCTCGGTTGGAGCAGCGATGTTTCATTCGCTGACATCGTCGGTGGTGACGAGGAGGCAACCGAGGAAGAAGCCTCGGGCAGCTCGTCGCCTCAGCGCCCGGCTTGGCTCGCAGTCGCCCGCCAAGGCGCGACCTCATAAAGTTAAGATTCATTTCGCACTACTTGAAGACAAATTGGGGCCGCGCCCACGCGCGGCCCCGATTCTGTGTCTGGAGCGTTGACGCGCTCAGTTCATCCGGGCCACAAATGCTATGATCGGGCAGATCCTACCCAGAACTGTATAAGCCAACGTGAGAGGATCTCGATGGACGGCGACCGCTTCGACCGGATCTCTCGTTCGATTGCTGAACGCTCCACACGCCGGCAGGCGCTCGTTCGCCTCGGCGGGGGCGGATTCGCCGCATCGCTGCTTGGTCTCGCGGGGGTGCGCGCCACGACCGCCCAAGACGACGAGATCAAAACCTGCCACTTGACATTGTCGGCGCGCTTTGCCGTTGGACCGGACAAAGGGAAGGACCTCAAAGGCGACCTCACGCTCAAGATCGGAGCCCTGGACGGAGCGATCGACGACGGCTCGTTTAAGGACAAAGGCGGCGCGACCTACGATGTCGTTGGACAAGCCACCGGCCGCGCGCTGAACCTGCTTTTTACCGGTGGCGACGAGGAGACGATCGCGTTGAGCGGCACCGCTCAACGCGACGTAGTCCTCTGCCGCGGTTCTATGCAGGGCACGTTCGGCGGGCCGGACATCGAGGATCTCGGCACCTGGAAAGCGACTCGAAAGGCGTCCGCCACTGGCACGCCGACTGTTGTTGGCGGAAACATCGGGGGCGGATCGACTTCGACCCCGGCGCCTGGCGAGCCGACCATCACCCCGACTCCCTGCCCGCCGGTCGACTGTGGTGGCACCTTCGTGCTCAATCCCGCGACCTGCCAGTGCGAATGTCCGCCGCCTTACGACCGGTGCGGCCAGGTCTGTTGCTTCGGCGGTGCGGATTGCACGGATCCGAACACGGGTACGTGCTCGTGCCCGGCCGGCACCGAACCATGTCAAGAGGTCTGCACGCAATCCTGCACCGGTGGCCAGGTGCTCGATTCCAGCACGTGTCAGTGCATCACCCCGACTGCCATGCCGACTCCGACCACCCCGCCCTGTCCGTCGGGTCAAGACCTCTGCAACGGCGTTTGCACGTCGATTACCAGCAGTCAGAATTGCGGTTCTTGCGGCAATGTCTGCCCGACCGGCATCCCCTGCATTGGCACAAGCTGCCAGTGCCCGCCTGGCTACACGGCCTGCACGGGCGGCTGCAAGGACACGTCGATGGATCATGACAATTGCGGCGGCTGCGGCATCATCTGCGGCATCAACCAAGCCTGCGTGAACGGGCATTGCCAATAAAAGCGCTGACGCAGATTCGATGAACGATGACCGGCCGGCCCCAATCGGGCCGGCCGGTCGCTTATGCGCTCGACCGCGCATGACGGACACGCTGGATCAGTTTCGGGGGAACGACCGTCCGCCGATGTACCGCGTCAACCGTCGTTCCTGGCGTCCAAGATGACACCGGCTTCGGCCAGCACATGGTCTCGCGACATTGAACGCCCGTCCGTGTAGGCGGCGGTAAACGCGTCCTCGCCAAGCTCCGCGCGGCCGCGAGCGAGCGTGCTCGTGTAGCTTGCGGGATCAGCCGGAGGCACTCCCAAGCCTAACCGCTCGCACAAGGCGTCGCGCACGCCATAAAGCCGCGCCGTCAGCGTCCAACGGCCCCGGGCGGCGGCCACGCCGGCGAGGCCCTCCAAACACCAGGACATGTACAACGGATTACTGATCACCTCGAACAACGGCGCGCTTTCGGCGAAGAGGTCAGCGGCGCGTGTTGAATCGCCCGCCGCCAGTTCAACATGCCCGAGCAGCGTTAATGACATTGCCCGCGACCACCGATCGTCATATCGCGAGAGCAGCTCCAGCGTCTCCGTAAGCAAGGTACGGGCGCGCTCCAGACGCCGCTGGTGGAGCGCGATCAAGGCGAGCGCCGAGAGCGGTTGGATCGTCCCATGCTCATCCCCGCGCTCTCGGCGAAGCGCCAAGTTCTCCTCGTGGAGAAGCTCAGCGCGCGCGAATTGCTCCTGAAACTGAGCGGCGACGCCGAGCACCCAAAGCGCGAACGCGCTTCCGCCGGTGTCGCCCAGCGCCTGGAACAGCGCCAACGCCTCAGAAGCCAACGCCTCCGCTTGTGCGAACGCGCCGGTGTGCTCCGCGGCGGCGGCGATGGCGATCAGTGCTGCGGCAAGGCCGCGTTTGTCACCCGCAGCACGGAGGATCGCAAGGCTCTGTTCGCCGAACGCGCTGCCGCGCGCCATGTCGCCGGTAAACATCGCGGTATACGCCAGGCCGGTGAGGGCGTCCGCCATGCCGAGCTGGTCTTCCAACTCCTGCGCCACTGCGAGCGCGTCCTCGTGGCAACTTGATGCTTTCTGGTAGTCACCGCGCTCCCGCTCGAGCAGACCTTGCGTGTTGAGCGCGTTCATGAGACCCGCCCTTGACTGTCCTTCTCGGGCAAGGACAACGGCCTGTGCGCTGTACGTTTCGGCCTCGTCGTAGGCCGCTTGATCGATTGCCAACCGTGCGGCCCCAACCAGCGCCTTCACTCGTCGGCCCTGCTCGGCCGTCGCCGGCTCGATTGGGAGATCCAGCGCTTCGCTCAACCAGCGTCTGCCTACGGTCAGGTGGCCGCGCTCTAACCAGAAGGGCCAGAGAGCGCCGGCAAGCCGGAGCGCTGGTTCTCCATGGCCGCGCGCCAACAACCACTTCAGCGCGGCCCGGATGTTGTCGTGCTCCTGATCCAGGCGCTCGCCCCAACCTGCCTCATCTGGACCGCGGCGCCGCGCGGCGGCGGTTTCGGCCAGTTCCACGTAATACTGGGCGTGGCGCGAGCGCAGTCCTTCGGCCTCGCCGCGCTCCTCCAGTTGCTCCAGCCCATATTCGCGAAGTGTTTCCAACATGGTCAGACGAGGCTCAGTCATGCTCGCGTGGGCTTCGTCGTGCGGACGGAGGAAGCTTCTGTCGAACAGTGCTGCCAGTCCGGCGAGCACGGCTGAATCGTCGTCCTCGTTTGCGCACACGGTCTTCGCCGCTTTAGGCGTGCAGCCGCCGACGAAGATACACAGCCGTCGGAAGAGTTGCTGTTCTTCTGCATCGAGGAGATGGTAGCTCCACGCGATCGTGTCCCGCATAGTCTGCTGGCGCGCCGGCACGTCGTGCGGCGCGCCAACCAGGAGGGGCAACCGGCGCTCAAGGCGAGTGAGCAATGCCGGCGGCGACAGAAGGCGCGTCCAGGCGGCCGCGAGTTCGAGGGCGAGGGGGAGTCCATCGAGCCTGCGGCAGATCTCTGCCACGGCGGTAGCAGTCTCCGCACGCAACGCGAAGTCTTCCCCTGCCGCCCGCGCACGATCGAAAAACAGCTCAACCGCCGGCGAGCGCGCCACAACCTCTGGTGAGGCGGCAACGTCCGGCAATTCGAGGGGCGCGACGCGGTACTCACGTTCGCCGCGAACCCGGAGCGCCACCCGGCTCGTCGCGAGGACCTCGAGTTGGGGACACGCTTCCAGGAGGGTCAGGACATCCGTTCGCGCCGCGAGGAGGTGCTCAAAGTTGTCGAGCACCAGCAGCAAGTGCTTCTCGCGGAGGTAGGCCGTCAGGCGTTGCTGCAGCGGGGTTTTGTCGCGTTCGTCGATAGCGAACTGCTGGGCAATGGCTGCCAGCACCAGATTCGCGTCGCGGAGCGAAGCCAGGTCAACGAAGACGACGCCGTCGGGAAACGCGTCTGCCGCTCGCTGTGCGGCGGCGATCGCGACCCGCGTTTTGCCCACCCCGCCAGGCCCGGTCAGGGTGAGCAACCTCGATTCATTCCCTCGATCGCCGCGTCGCACAATTTCCGCTACCGCGGTCACGATGCCGGTGCGACCAAACAGAGGCGTGAGGGGTTGTGGCAAGGAGTGGGAGGAAGGTTTTGAGGCGAATGGAGCGGTCTGCGGCTCGTTGTCCGGCCTCGCGCCCGCGAGCAGTCGCGCCCGCGCTTCCGGATCAAGCCCGAGTGCGCCAGCGAGCAGGTTCACCGTTTCGAGCCGCGGCAACCGAGATGGGTCGCGCTCGAGCTCGCTGACCGCCTTGGCGCTGACGCCGGCGCGCTCGGCCAGCGCCTCCTGCGTCAGCCCGGCGGCCAGGCGCGATTGCTTCAGAAGCGATCCGAAACTCTTCGACCCCACATCGGCCATGCGGGCTGCTCCCGTTTGAGGTCCACGTTCGCGGTTACGCAGTTGTGCTTCACATCATACCGTGCCGGCCGATGGACGCATGACAAAACGTCTAGAGAACGGGGAGTGCACGTCCTGTTCATCGGGATGGGGATGACGCAGGCTGGAGGACGCAGCTGCAAAGAGCGTGGGGCAGGGCGCACTGCTCTTCCGATGTCGGGCGAGGAATCGGACTTCATGAAGCTTGACGAACTGAAGGCGCGTGCCCGTCGAATCCCCGAGGAAATACTCACGCAGGGCGACCTCGCCGTTGCCGACGAGCTCATCGATCCCGAGTGCTGCCACCACACGCCGCAACCAATCTCGCCTGGAATCGAGGGCGTGAAGGCTTGGGTGCAAGCGCTGCGTCGGGCGTTCCTCGATTTGCGGGCTGTGGTGGAGGACGAGATCGCCGAACGCGACACAGTTGTGCAGCGTTTGACGCTTGGCGGTACGCACGAGGGACCGCTCTTTGGCTTACTGCCGACCGGGCGGCGGGTTGAGTGGCAAGAGGTCGACATCCTACGTGTTGGTGCGAACGGCAAGTTCACGGAAACTTGGTCCTACTGGGACCGACATGACCTCTTGCAGCAGCTCGGCGCGCCGCCAGGCATTGAGGAAGACAACTGACGGGCGGTGAGCCACCGATCGCGTGGCCACTTCTCAAACGTCTCAATCGTCGCAACGAGCACGCAAGTCAGGAGTAAGCAATGGATCGACGAGATTTCCTGCGACTCATGGGCGGCACGGCCGTGCTGTCCCTGGAATTCACGAGGCTAGGCGGCCACCTGGTCCGCGCCCAGGAGACGACGAAACTCAGCGGGCTCGGCCTCCCGGACTTGAAGGTGACGTTGACCGACGCGGGCTATCAAATTTCTCCTGCCCAGATCCCTGCCGGTTGGACCCTCGTCACGCTCGACAACCAGCAGAGCGCGGGCGACAACAGCGCCGATATCATGCTGCTGCCACCCGGCGAGACTCCGGACAGTATCCTTGCTAGTCTCGCCACGCCGGCCGCCGCTCCACCGGCTTGGGGTTACCAGACGACGTTCGCCAGCTCACCATGGACCGCGGCGGGTACCTCCGCCCAGGCGGTCATCCTCCTGACCGCCGGCGACTGGATGGTCTTCAACCCCGAAGCACCCTTGTCGCCGGCATCGTTGACCGTGACCAAAGGCGATGCCGCGGCGGCGACGCCACCCGCCTTGACAGTCAACCAGGAAGTCGAGCTGCAAGAATTCAGTTTCCTGGGATTGGAGAAGCCGCTTTCTGCTGGGCAGCAGATCTGGAAAGTAACGAACACTGGCCACCAGCCGCACTTGATGGTGCTCAATCAGCTACCGGACGGGACAACGCAGGCACAGTTCATGGATATGGTCAACGGGATGATGTCGGCAACGCCTCCCCCAGGCGGGCAAGGACCGGCAGGGCCGCCGGCTGCCGGCGGTTGCGCGACGTTGTCGCCTGAACAGTCGCTCTACCTCGCCCTTGATCTCGCAACGGGAACCTACGGCGCCATTTGCTTCTTCCCGGATAAGGATACGGGAGCGCCGCACGCATTGATGGGCATGGTCCAGGTGTTCACGGTCAAATAACGGCCGCGGGCAGTCGAATTCAGCTTTGCGCCGGGCGCGAATTTGGCGCCCGGCGTTCCCTTCTTGGGAAGGAATCTCAGTCGGCGAGACGGACAACATGGTTCCGCAATGTGCCGATGCCGTCGATGGTGATTTCGACGAGATCGCCGTCTTGCAAGGTAAATTCCGATGGCGGGATGATGCCGGTGCCGGTCATGAGGATGACGCCGGCCGGAAAGTCGTTGTGGCGGCGCAAAAACGTGACGAGCTCTTCGAGCGGACGGTGAATCTGCGAAGTCGCGGTATTGCCGTCGAACAATACCTGGCCGTCGCGCTTGATCACTAGCCGGATCACCAGGTTGCCGACGTCTTCCAGCTCCCACACCAGGGTGATCTGCGGCCCGACCGCAGCGCACTTGGCGTACACCTTCGCCTGCGGGAGATAGAGCGGATTCTCGCCTTCGATGCTGCGTGATGAAACGTCGTTGCCAATGGTGTAGCCGACGATCTCGCCATCGGTGTTGATGACCAAGGCGAGCTCAGGCTCCGGCACGTCCCAGGTCGAATCGGCGCGGATACCAATCACCTCTCCCGGTCCCGACACCCGACTCGCGGTCGCCTTGAAAAAGAGCTCCGGACGTTCAGCCTCGTAGACGATGTCGTAGACATCTCGCTGCGTCGATTCCTCCATCCGCGCGTCGCGACTGCGCAGATACGTCACGCCGGAGGCCCAAACTTCCTGTTGATCGATCGGAGCCGCGAGTTCGAATGTGGCGATCATCGGGGCCTGCCCGCCTCGGGTTCGGACTGCCTCGAGCTGTGCGCGTAATTCCGTCGCGGAAAGCTGGAGCGCTTCCGCGAGGGTCTGCGGCCCGCCGCTCGCCGCAACGTCGATGACCTGGTCGCCATCGATCAGTCCCAACTTGGAGATCGAACCCCTCGCAGCCCGATAGAGGCAAAGCGGCACAGTCAGTTCCTCCTGCGGCGGTCGCCGCGTCGCGTCTCTCAGTTCCTCATATGTGGTGGGATGGTAGCGCATGAGTGACCACGGTGGTTGGCGGCAATGGTACCCCGGTGCGCATCCGGCCCCGGGCGCAAGCCTTGCGCCCCTACAAATGACGACCGGTCCGCGTTTCGTTGGCCGACCTTAGAGGCGCGTCTAAAGCTCCGGGTCGAGCGCTTTCATGCGCTCGGCGACCAATTCGGCGATGTGTTTGACCTGGAGTGCGCGGCCCCCTGCGTCGCAGCCGCCACGGAGGTGCAGAATGCATCCTTGGTTGTCGGTGACGACGACGAGCGCGCCGGTGGCCTGGGCGTTGTCAAGCTTGCGATTCAGGAGGCGGGCGGAGACTTCCGGATAATCGAATCCGAACGAGCCGCCGAAGCCGCAGCAGACCCGGTTGTCCTCCAGTTCGCGCACGTCGTAGCCAAGGACGTCGCGGAGAATGCGGCGCGGCTCGTCGTGTAACTCGAGCGCATTCAATCCCTGACAGGAATCGTGGTAGGTCACAACGGGACGCTCGGGGCCGGCCAGACTCCCGGCTGAAAGCTGGGCGACGTCCGTAAGGAAGGTCGTGAAATCCATGACACGGCCGGCGAGTTTGGCGGCGCGCGCTAGCCAAGCCGGCTCGTCGCGGAAGAGATGCAGATAGTCTTGAGCGAGGGTGGCAACACAGCTCGCGCTGCCCGAGACGATGATCTCGGCGTGCGTCTGCTCGAGCGCAGTGGTCGTTTGCTTGGCCATCTTGCGAGCGTGTGTGTCGTCGCCCGAGTTGTTCGCGGGCAGACCGCAGCAGTTCAATCCCTTGGGATACATGACCTGGACGCCGAGCCCGCGCAACGTCGTGATGATCGCCTCGCCTTGCTCGGGATAGAGGCGGTCAGTGAGGCAGCCGGGGAAAAGTGCGACGGTTTTGCCGGCGGCGGCGTTGGCGACGATGGGGCGACGAATCGACGTCACTTCGGCGGTCGGAATGCGGTCGCGGAGCGGTGGTCTCGCCAATGCCGGTAGGCTGCGCCACCGCGTCTGCTTGCGCAGAATGGGCACGCGGCGACCGCGGATGAACTTCCCGCCGCGTGTCGCTGGCAATTGGGCGATGCCATCGACGCGGGAAACGAGATCGAACGCGCGCAGATTGGCGTAGACCTTGAGCACGGCCCGCTTCGCCACCGGCAGGCCCTTTTCTTTCACGACCATCTTGCGCACGTCGATGATCTGGCGGGGTAGGGGAATACCGACCGGGCAGACGGTTTCACAGGCGTTGCACGAGAGGCAGAGGCTCTGCGGTTTGGCAATGGCGTCGAGCCCGTGATGGAATGGGGTGACGACGAGACCGATCGCGCCCGTGTAAATGTGGCCGAAAACGTGACCGCCGAGCTCGCTATAGGGCGGACAAACGTTCGAGCACGCGCCGCAGCGGATGCAATGCAGTGCCTCGCGGAACTCCGGCAACGCCGCCATGGCTCGTCGACCGTTGTCGACGAGCACGATGTGCATCTCATGGCCCGGCGTTGGCCCGGTGATGAACGTGGTGTAGACGGTCATACGCTGACCGGTCGCGCTTCTGGCTAGGATGCGCATTTGAGTTACGGCATCATCGTATGTGGGTATCAGCTTCTCGATGCCGGCGAGGACGACGTGGACCGGCGGCACGGACGAGGCGAGGCGGCCGTTGCCTTCGTTGGTGACCATCATCACGGTGCCGGTTTCGGCGATCAGCGCATTGGCGCCGGTCATGCCCATCCCGGCCGTGAAGAAGACCGGGCGGATTTCGTCGCGGGCGGTGTGGACTTGTTCGGGGATGTCATCGAGCGAAACCTGCTTGCTGAGCTTTCGGTTGAACAGCTCGCCCACATCCTGGCGGCCCATGTGCAAGGCGGGTCCGACAATGTGGCTTGGCCGCTCGCCCGCGAGCTGGACGATCCACTCGCCTAAATCGGTTTCGACTGTTTCGATGCCGTGGTCGTGGAGGCGATGGTTGAGATCGATCTCCTCGCTGACCATCGACTTCGATTTCGCGATCGCGGTAACACCGTGCTGGTTGGCGATCTCGAGCACGATTTGGTTCGCCTGATCGGCGTCGACGGCGAAATGGACATGTGCGCCGGCCCGTTCGGCGGCCACTTGGAACTGCTTCAAATAGGTATCGAAATCGTCCTGCACCTGCGACTTCGCGGTTTTGAGCGAAGCGCGAAGACGTGCGAACTCGATTTCCTCGAAACTGGCGTCGCGGTTGACCCGCCAGCCTTTTTGGTAGCGCGTGATATTTCCGGCCAGGCGCTTGTTGTGGAGCGCGCGATCGTATCGCTCGGCGAAGCTTCCCGGGACGTGGCCATGCCCACTCTCAGGGTGGGTTTCGAGGGCTTCGGAGGTTGCTTCGACTGCCTCAGTTGAGGATGCCACGCCACGATTCCCTTTCGCAGTTACTGGCCCTTAGCCGTACCGACCGTTTAGCGGCACACCGCGTGTGCCCCGTGGCCAAGTCGCCGGCCTCTATCTGGCAATCGATTCGCCAAGTCCAAGGACGCAAGCCTCGTGCGCCTCCAGATCCCGTGCCGTCTCAGCATCTTGCTGGAGTATCTCCCCGCCGCCTAGGTCAGATTATCGACGAAGAGGACCCAGACGCGGGCTGGCCCTTGCACGCCGATTGTCAGCGACAGTTCGATGTCAGCGGTCCGGCTCGGTCCGGTTACGAGCGTGGCATAGCCGCCGTGTGGCCGAACCGCGATTTCTCGCAGTACGGTCGCTGCCTCTTCCAACGAGGGTACGAGATCGGCGGTCCGGCAGATGACGACATGAGCGAGACTGAGCAGGCCAACTGCTCGCGCGGAAAGCGATTCCTCGGCGAGCAGGACCGACCCGGTTTCCGCGACAGCCAGCTTCGCGATGCTGACCCCAAGGGGCGCATCCTTCGCGGCCTGGGGATCGGCAGGCGCAAACCAAGGAATATCGGCAACGTCGAGTGCGGAGATGAGGTCTGGCGCCGCCGCGACCACCTCGGACGAGACTGCCGCTGTCGGGGCTGCGAGCTCGGCGCGAAGGTTGGCGATCCAGGTCGCGGCGTCATCGCAGCGTGCAATCCGACTGACTTGGACCCCAACGGGTTCGGCCCGACCGGTGAACGTTGCAAGAAGCGCATCGAATTTCGTTTCGGTGGTGGTCATTGCCTGAACTCGATGAGCGGCCTACGGCCGCTGCGCGGGGTCTTCTAGCCCCGCGCACGCGGCGCTCAGTCTACAAAATCGCTCCAAGAATCCACGGATTGAATTCCTCTTGACCAACCCCGGCCGTTTCGCTCTTCGTCTGGTCGCCCGACGCGACGGCGAGGATACGCTCGAAGATCTCTTCGCCCAGTTCGTCGAGACTGACGCCGTCGAGGACTTTGCCGGCGTTGATGTCCATGTCCGGCTCCTGCCGGGCATACAGCTCATTGTTCGTCGCGATCTTGATGCTTGGCGCGGGCTTGAACCCAAAGGCCGAGCCCCGGCCGGTCGTGAAAGTGACGATATTGCAGCCGCCCGCCACCTGACCGGTCACGGCCACCGGGTCGTACCCCGGCGTGTCCATATGCACGAATCCGCGCGCGGTGACCTTCTCGCCATAGCCGACGACTTGATTCATCGGCGACGAGCCCGCTTTCGCGATGGCGCCGAGCGACTTCTCGTAAATCGTGGTCAGACCGCCGAGCTTGTTGCCGGGGGCGGGATTGTTGTCGATGGTGCCACCGAAGTAGGCGGTGTAGTCCTCCCACCAGTGGATCAAGTCGACCAGCTTCTCGCCGACCGCGCGGTCCTGGGCGCGGCGCGTGAGCAGGTGTTCGCCACCGTACACCTCAGTCGTTTCGCCGAGCACGACCGTGCCGCCCTGTTTGACCACCAGGTCGGCGGCTTTGCCAAGCCCGGGATTCGCGGTCACGCCTGACCAGCCGTCTGACCCACCGCACTGAAGCGCGACGACCAGCTCGGAGGCGGGAACCGGCTCGCGAGTGGCCTTGTTCGCTTCTGGCAGCAACGCCTTGACGGCTTCGATTCCGCGCTCGACGGTTTTGAGGAAACCGCCGTCCTGCTGAATCGTGATCACCAGCGGCTCGCCGTCCTGGTCGAGTCCGGTGTATTCGATCATGTCGGTCGGTTGGTTAACTTCGCAACCGAGGCTGAGGATGACATAGGCGGCGACGTTCGGATGATTGACGATGCCCGCGAGGGTGCGCTGGAAGAGGTGCAAATCCTTCGAACCGATGTGAGCGCCGCAACCACCCTTGTGCGGCAATGCGATCACGCCATCGACGTTCGGGTAGTCGTCGAGCGCGCCCGGTTGGCGAAAGTAATCGGCAACCCGAGCGGTCGCCGACGAGGAGCAATTGACGGAGGCGAGCACGGCGACATAGTTGCGGGTGCCAACCCGACCATCCTTCCGGCGGATCCCCATGAAGGTCCGTCGCTCGGACTCGGGAACGAGTTCGACCGGCTTGAACTCTGAGCAATAGCTGTAATCGAGCTCGAGCTCGCCGATCGAGAGGTTTTGGGTGTGGACATGTTGGCCGATCGTGATCGGCTGCGTCGCGAAACCGATGATCTGCCCATAGCGCCGGACCGGATCGCCTTCGGCGATGTCACGAAGCGCCACTTTGTGTCCGGGCGGAATCATCTGCGCAACTCGCACGTCGCGGCCGTCGGCCAGGCGCAGAATCGTGCCCGGTAAGAGTGGTTGCTTCGCGATCGCGACCGCGTCTTCCTTATTCAGCAGAACCGCGACATCGTTGAATTGAACCGGACCTTTCGGTCCGCTCTTGAGCAGAGTCACCGCGCTGCCCTGCGTTGCTCCGGTGGACATTTCCCCTCCTTTGCCGGGGTATAAGTGCTAACGGGCGGTCAGGCCGCCGTCGATGACCATGTTCGCGCCGGTGACGTATGCGGCCTCGTCCGAAACAAGGTAGAGCGCGAGCGGCGCGATCTCGTCGGGACGGCCCATGCGGCCGAGCGGCTGGCGGGCGTGAAGTTGCTTCCGGGTTTCTTCGACCTCTCCAGCGTGGAAGCGCTGGAGGTAAGACTCGACAAATGGCGATTCAACAGTTCCGGGACTGATCGAGTTACACCGGATGCCTTGATCAACATAATCCATCGCAGTCGATTGTGTCATGGAAATGACAGCGCCTTTGGTCGCGCAATAGGCAAATCGGCGATTGACGGCCACCATACCCGCCACGGAACCGAGATTGACGATGCTTCCGCCCTTCGGTTCCTGGGCCAGCATCTGGCTCACCGCAACCTTCGTGCAGTTGTAAACGCCTTTGATATTGACGGCGATCAGGCGGTCAAAGTCTTCCGCGCCGGTCTCGACGACATTGCCCACATGCCCGATGCCGGCGTTGTTGACGAGGATGTCCAACCGTCCATGGCGCGATACGATTTCGTTAACAGCTTTGTTCGCGGATTCCTGCGAGGCAACATCGAGATTCAGCGCAAACGCTTGACTGCCCAGTTCGCCGGCGACCTGGTTCGCGCCCTCAGCGTTGATGTCCGCGACCGCGACAATCGCCCCCTGCTTGGCGAATAGGAGCGCAATCTCCCGACCAATCCCCGAACCCGCGCCGGTGATCAGCGCGGACTTCCCATCCAACCGAAACACCTGTACTCCCTTCGACCCTTCTTCGGCGGCCCAAAGACCGTCGCTGTCTATTTGTAGGGGCGCACCCCGCGCCCCTGCGGTGTCCGCCGCATTTAAAGAACCTTGTATTTCTGCCACACCTCGCTCAAGAGCAAGCCCGCGCGGAGATCGTCCCGGCAGCGGTCCTCCTTGGCGACCTTCTCGAATGCGCCGACAATGACTTGATCGGCGATTTGCTGGGGAATGACGACGATCCCGTCGATTTCCGCGAACACGATGTCGCCTGGGTTGATGAGGACGCCGCCACACTTTACGGCATAGCCGTAATTGATAGCGGTCGCGCGCCCCCAACTGTCGAGCGGACTGGCGCCGGTTGAATACACAGGATAGCCGAGATCGAGCACTTGCCGAGTATCGCGGTGGTAGCCATCGATCACCGTGCCGCGGGCGCCGCGCGCCATCGCCGCGTTAGAGAACAATTCGCCCCAGTAGGCGGGACCGTCGAGGCCGCCTGTTGCCAGCACGGCCACTTCTCCGGGTTGCAAACCGTCGATCGCCGCAATCAGCGTTGTGTAAGGACTGGGCAGCACTTCGTATTGGGGCGCGAACATGACCGTCGCGGCGCTGCCGACCAGGACATCACGCGTGTTCTTGTTCACCGGCTGAATCGATGCGCGCATCACCTGATCGCGATAACCGAGGCTGTCGAGGATGTCGGAAATGACCGCGACGTAGAGTTCCTGCGCCATCCGGTCGAAGAGCGCGATGCGGTCTGCTGTCGATTCAAAACCTGCGGTTTCCGTCGTCACTATTCCCCCTTAAATATGGAACTCGAAATGACCGAGCTCTTCGTTCTTGGTCTGCATTCCCTGCGCCGTTTCCCTGATGCGGGCGAAAATCTCTTCTCCAACATCGGCGAGCGTTCGCTCACCGGTGATGATCGCCCCGGCATTGACGTCCATGTTCTCGCTCATCCGGGCGTAGGTTTGCGGGTTACCGCAGACCTTGATCACCGGCACGATCCCAGAGCCGGTGACCGTGCCCCGTCCGGTCGTGAAGACAACCAGGTGGGCTCCGCACGCGGCAAGTTCGGTCACTCCGTTCGGGTCGCTGATCGAACCGCCTCCGGTCCAACCTTCTTGCCGGACGTAATAGGGCGCGAGGAGATGGAGTCCGGGCCGGCGCGGCTGTTCCCATTCGCCGCCGTGCAGCACGCCGACAATGGGTGTCGTGCCCGCTTTGCAGACCGCGCCGAGGGATTTTTCCTCGATGGTGGTCAGTCCACCCTCGATGTTGCCGGCGCTGATTGCACGCTGACCGGTGCGAGCGCCCCACTCCCGAGCAAGCCGAATCGCCACCAGGATATCGCCACCCACCTCGGCGGTTGCCGCCTGCTCGACAAGCGCGCTTTCGCAGCCGAGGAGCTCGTTCGTCTCTTCGAAGATGACCGTGCCCCCGGCCGTGATGACCTTGTCTGCCGCGTAGCCGAGGGCGGGATTCGCGGCGATGCCGGAGGTCGTGTCCGAGCCGCCGCACTCGACGCCGACGATCAAGTCGTGCAGGACGAGTGGTTTCCGCTCGACCGGCAACGCCTGCAGGGCGCGCGCCTTTTCAACGCCGGCGGCGATTGCCGCGCGTGTACCACCGGCGGCTTGGATCGAGACGAGCTCGACCGGTTTGCCGGTGGCGCGGATTTGCTCGGCGATGTCCGGGGCGTCCGAGCACTCGCAGCCGAGCGACATGACAAGGACCGCGCCAACGTTGGGGTTGGCGGCGAGACGCAGCATCTTTTGCTGCGCGCCGGGATTGGTCAAGCAATCGCGCCAGCCCGCGACCACCGCGTCCTCGAGTTGATAGGCGATCCGGCGCGAGACCTCTTCGGCGCAAACGACGGTGAAGAGCACAAGCAGCCGGTTGCGAATACCGATTTGCCCGTCCGCCCGCGCAAAGCCGAGAAATATATCCTCGCCATTCCGAGCGCCAACACTGTCATTCCGAGCTGGTCGAGGAACCTGTCCTGTCCGCCCCGCATGTGTTGGAAGGGACAAATCTCTCGCCTTCTCTCGGGATAACGACGAAATTGCTTCATCGGTTGGAACCACATCCGTTTCACGGCTCAGGCTGATCACGTTGTGGACGTGGACATGCTCGCCGATGGCAATATCCGCCGTTGCCCGGCCGATCGCACGCCCGTGCTTGATCACGAGGTCTCCGCGTGGAATTGGTTGCAGGGCCACCTTGTGGCCCAATCGAATCTCTTGCCCCAGCCCTAACGGAGGTAGCTGACCCGACGGCCCGGCGACGTGCACATCGATACCTGAGGCCAATTCGTGCAAGGCGGTGGCGACGTTGTCGCCATCGGCCACGACAATCATGTCGACGACCTGAGCGTTCATCCTGACACCACGATGATGTTGGCATACGGGCAGGTGTCCCCGGTCCGCACCGTCGCTTTGCCCGATTGCGAGAGTCGCTTCAATGCGACGTGCGTGATCGCTTCGAGCTTCTCGATACCGACGATTGTCTTCAGGTCTTCGACCCGCCCCGGGCTGATTTCTTGCATTTCCTGAGTGACGACGACACGGTCGATGTGGTACTCCCCGGCGATCGCGGTGAGGACTTCAAGCACCGTTGGAATGTCGTCGACGAGTGCCAGGTCAATCCGCTCGGGTCCGTCCGGCACCGGAAATCCCCGGTCGCAAATCGTGAAGTAGTCGGTGTGCCCGGTCCGCGCCAAGAGTTGACAGAGCGCTGGATTGAGAATGCCGCCTTTCTTCACGCCTCGGCCCCTTTCTCATCCGGGAACGGGAGACCGCGCATGCCGTAGACGTGGCGTTTTTGATCCAGGGTGACGCGTTCCCGGAAGCTCGGGGCAGGTCGCTTGAAGTAGAGCGCGCCGTGACCGACGCCGGCGAGCTCCCAGCCCTGGCGGCCGAGCGCATTCAGGTCGTCTGCCTCCTGTTCCAACAGCACGAGGTATTCCCACGCCTCGAGATAGGTCATCGCGGTTCCCCTTTGCCCTCACCATGTTCCGGTCCCAGGTCGACGATGACCCGGCGCTTGACCAGCTCGATGTGGTTGTTCAGCTCGTCGGCGGCGCGTTCGACATCCCCAGCGAGGAGCGCGGCGATGATCGCCCGGTGGTGCGCGATCGCCATCTCAACCCAATCGCGGCGGTGCGTCCCCGCCTTCTGGAAAACCGAAATCTGTGCCCACAGACCTTCGACGGCGGCGGTAAGCCGGCTATTGCCGGCGCGCTCGACCAATGCCCGGTGGAACTCGCGATCACATTCCAGAAACGCTGCCGCCGCGGCCAGCGATTCCTCCTCGCTCCCCGCTTCGGCATATTGCCGCTCGACGCCGGTCAGCTCGGCGAGCGCGTGGTGGAGCAGCGTGGTGTCGAGAAAGGGCGCCGAGGCCCGCAGCGCGGCCGCTTCGAGCGCCGCTCGTAACTCGTAGATTTCCTCGATGTCCTGGGTCGAAAAGGATGCAACATAGAACCCGCGATGCGGTTCGGCTTGGACAATGCCATCCTGCAGTAGCCGGTTCAGCGCCTCGCGGACCGGAGTCCGGCTCACGCCCAGCTCGTCGCTCAAGTGGAGATCGGACAACTTCTCGCCCGGGTGCAGCCGCCGGTCGAGAATGCGATCCCAGAGCAACTGGTACACGCTCTCGCCAAGTTTGTTGCGCAGGATGACCTCTGATCCCACTCCCGACATCGCGCCCACCCTAGGCCCGTCGCCGCAGGCGGTCGATCAGCACCGCGAGGATGATGACCGACCCGATCACGATCTGCTGATAGAAGGCGGAAACATGCATCAAGGTCAGACCGTTGCGGATCACGGCCATCAACAGCGCCCCAATCAGTGTTCCGACGATCGTTCCTTCACCACCGAAGAGGGACGTGCCACCGATGACCACGGCCGCGATCGCGTCGAGTTCGGCGCCGGCGGCGACATTCGGTGCAGCCGAATTGAGGCGGGAACTCCACATGACCGACGCGATGCCTGCAGCTGCTCCCATTAAAGAATAGACTGCCAATTTGTACCTGGTTATGTTCACCCCTGAGAAACGGGTTGCCTGTTCATTGCCTCCGATTGCGTAGGTATAGAGCCCTAGTCGGGTGTAACGAAGAATCAGGAAGAAGACGATGAAAACTACTGCGGTCATGATTACCGGCGATGGAATGCCGCCATAGTCGCGGGTACCCCAAATGTCGAAGTGGGGCTGGACTTTGGTGATGCCGGACATTGGCTGGCCATTGGTCAACTGGAGCGCAATACCGCGGAAGATCTGCATCGTGCCCAACGTGACGATGAACGGTGGGATCTTACCCAGTGTCACGATCAGTCCGTTAGCGAGACCGCAAAGTGTGCCAACCGCGATGATGACGAGGACGGCGAGCCACATTGACCAACCGTGGTTGTACATCAGTAAGGCACCGCTGACGGAGCTGAGGGCGACGATCGAGCCCACGGAGAGATCGACGCCGCCGGTGAGGATGACAAAGGTCATTCCCATCCCAAGGATTGCGTTGAAGGAGGCCTGGCGAGCGATATTGAGCCAGTTGCCGTGGGACATGAAGACCGATTCCTGGCTCCACAGGAACAACGACAGAATGATCAAGCTGGCGAGCGAGCCAAGCGTTTGCGAGAGCGCGCCGAGATTGATCCGGCGCAGACCACCCGCGGTCGTACCGGCGGCAGCTTCGGCCTGTGAGCTCACGCTACCGCCTCCTCATCCTCGACCGGCGCTGCGGCGTGGGTCATCACGACTTCCTGTGTCGCGATCGGACCGTCCAGCTCGGCGACGATTCGGCCGCCGCGCATGACGAGAATACGGTCACTCATGCCGAGCACTTCGGGCAGTTCGGAGGAGATCATCACAATCGCCGCCCCGTTCGCCAGTAACTCGTTCATCAACCGATAAACCTCAACCTTGGCGCCGACGTCGATCCCCCGCGTCGGCTCGTCGAACATAAAGATGTCAGCCTGAGTCAGCAGCCACTTTGCGAGTACGACTTTTTGTTGATTGCCGCCTGAGAGGTACATCACCTTTTGGCGCGCGCTCGGTGTTTTGATGCGGAGAGCGTCGATGAAACGATGCGCCGCCTTGGCTCGGCGCGAAGGTAGGACCAGACCCGGCGGCGAAGGAAGGTTGCCGGGCGCGGCGACGGCGATGTTGTCGGCCACGGATAGCGCTAAGACGAGCCCGTGCTGCTTGCGATCCTCCGGCAGCAGCGCCATCCGCTGTTTGATCGCCACGCCGGGACTGGAAATCTTGACCGCCAGCCCGTTGATCTCGATCTCCCCACTGTCTAACTTGTCTATGCCAAAAAGCGCCCGCGCGAGCTCGGTCCGACCCGCGCCGACCAGGCCGGCGATCCCGACCAGCTCGCCGCGGCGCACTTCCAAGGAGACGTCGTGGAGCACTCCGGTGCGGTTGAGACCGTTGACCCGGAGCGCGACCGCTCCCGGATTGGGCGGTTGCTTGGGGAATTGCTGCGTCAGCTCGCGGCCGACCATCAGGCGGATCAAGTGGCGCGGCGACGCCTCCGCGATCGGGAGCGTCGCCACGTAGCGACCGTCGCGGAGCACGGTGACGCGATCGCCGACCCGAGTTGCGTCCTCAAGGTGGTGGGAGATGAAGATGATCGCCGTGCCCTGCGCTTTGAGTTTGTCGACGAGCCTGAACAGGATTTCGGCTTCTTCGGCCGTGATCGCCGCGGTCGGCTCGTCCAGAATCAGCACCCGTGCCTTGGCCACGAGCGCCTTGGCGATCTCCGTCATCTGCTGCAGCGCGACGCCAAGCCGGCGCACCTGCGTATGGGGGTCGAGGGTGATCCCGAGCGCGAGGAGTTGGTCCCGCGCTTCTTCGTAAAGCTCGAGCCAGTCGATCACGCCCGCCCCGGCGCGAATTGGTTCCCGCCCGAGAAAGATGTTCTTGCCGACGTCGAGGTGGGGGATAAGGTTCAACTCTTGATGGACGGTGCTGATGCCCAAGGTCTGGGCGCTGTGCGGATCCTTGAGCGCGATCGGCTGGCCGTCGAGCAGAATCTCGCCTTCATCGGGTTGGTAAATGCCCGAGAGGATTTTGACGAGGGTCGACTTGCCGGCGCCATTTTCGCCGACGAGTACATGCGCCTCGCCACGGCGCAGATCGAAACTGACCTCGTCGAGCGCGACCACACCGGGGAAGCGCTTCGAAATCCCGCGGAGCTCGAGCACCAAGGGCTGAAGCTCAGCATCATGATCGGAGTTAGGGACCGCCGGCGATTCAGGTTCCTTCATGGTCTTGTTCTCTTGGTCCTCCTCGCCAGCATCAATCCCTAACTCCGCACGACCAGGGTTACTTCAGATATTGATCGACGTTGTCGGCAGTCGCCAGGCCGGAACCGGAGTCGACCTTGGTCGGAATCTCCTCGCCATTCAAGTGGCGGACCAAAAGATCGACGCCGAGCGTACCCATAACGGCAGGGAACTGAAGCACGTCAGCAGCGAGCGTGCCGTCCTTGATCGCCTGCAACCCGTCCTTCGTGCCGTCGAAACCGACGACTACGACATCGGAGCGATTGGCGGCTTTCAGTGCTTGGATCGCGCCCAGGGCTGGCGGATCGTTCGCCCCGAAGATCGCCTTGATGTCCGGATCGGAAGTGAGAATGTTTTCAGTGATTGAGAGACCTTCGGCCTCCATCCAGTGTGCACTTTGATCGATGACCTTAATATCGGGATACTCGCCCAGCGCCTTGTGCAATCCTTCGTTGCGGGCCTGGGCCGTTTGGTTGGCCATGTCACCCTGCAGATTCAGCACCTTGCCGGATTTGTCGATCGCGTCCGCGATAAACTCGCCGCCGAGCGCAGAGGCCTTGACGTTATCGGTCTGGATCAGGCTAATGATGTCGCCGCCAGCTGGTGCGGTATCGACCACGAGGACCGGAATGTTGGCGTTGTTGGCGGCCTCAATGCCTGGAACTATGCCTGCCGCGTCGACTGTCCCAAGGATGATGCCTTGATATTGCTGCGTCACTGCGTCTTCCAACTGTGCAACTTGATCGGCAACGCCGCTCGCAGTCGGGAGCGAAAACACATCGACCGTCACGCCATCTTCCGCAGCGCGAGCGGTGATTGCTGCCTTCATCGTTATCCAAAATGGAAGATCGGGGAAAACCTGCATGAAGGCGAGCTTATATGCGGAATTGCCCTTGACCGGTCCGTACTTTGTCATGAGGTCGGGCGTCGCCTCTGGGCTCGCCTCAGGAGTTGCTCCTTGCGCGAACGCGTTGGCCCACTTCAGCGCCGGCGTCGCGGCGACGGCCGAGGTCAGCACGAGGAACTTCCGTCGATTCAATTCCATCGTCAATTTCCCCTCCTGTGAATCGAAGATCATCGTCCAAGATGCCTAATTTGTTGCGCCGTTCACCTCCTTCGTTGGCACAACGCAGTCGGATGAATCTCCCTCATCTCGCTCTGGCCCCAGGTGAAGGGCATATGAGCTATCTGCTTCAGCCGTGTTTGTGTGGAATCTGTATACAGTATGCACATTATTCAGCGGGCCGCTCCCGTGTCAAGGATCATTTACCACACAGTCAGCGGTAGCCAACACCTTACGTCCGACGCGGCGTCACCGCGTGCGCGGGCCCGAATCACCCTTCCCGCGCTCGACCTACAAAGCCGACTGAAGACTGTTTGAGCACGGTGCCATTCGTCGTGGCGTGGCGGCGTATAGCTGTACGCCCGGGATCGCGTGCGACCTGGGTTGCCATCGGCAGCCTTCGTCTTCACCTGGCGGGCGCACACGCCGTGCGCCCCTACGGAGACTGCGGTTCATTCGGGCGCGCACAGTCCCGCATGGGGCTTCGTTGTCTTAGCGGGGAAGGGTCACTTCGAGCCCAGCGTCGCGGCGCAGCCGCGTCGATAGAGTGAGAGTGCTCCGGGTGAAGGCATTTGCCACGAGACCCTTGCGCCATCCTGCCAGGCGGCTATGCTACATTCACGAATCCTGGAATCAAGTCTCTTGCCACCTCGCGATTCGTGCGCCAGGTGGCCGGCGAGGCAGGAGCGCGCATCGATGAAGTTAGCAGCCCGCATGGGACGGCTCGGCACCGAAACCGCATTTGAAGTGCTGGTGCGCGCCCGTGCTCTCGAAGCTCAGGGCCGCGACATCGTTCACCTTGAGATTGGCGAACCAGATTTCGATACCCCCGCTAACGTAATCGAGGCGGGCTGCACCGCGCTCCGCACTGGGTGGACGCACTACGGCCCAGCGGCGGGGCTGCCCGATTTGCGCCAGGCCCTCGCCGATTACCTCAACCGCTCGCGTCAAACCAGCTTTCGTCCGGAACAGATCGTCGTCACCCCGGGCGGCAAACCCATCATGTTTTTCGTCATCCTGGCGCTGCTGGAAGCGGGTGACGAGGCGATTTACCCCAACCCCGGTTTTCCGATCTACGAGTCGATGATCAATTTCAGCGGTGCGATTCCGGTGCCGGCACCGCTGCGTGAGGAGCGAGACTTCGCCCTCGATGTCGACGAGCTCGCCACGCTCATCACCCCACGCACGAAGCTGCTGATCATCAACAGTCCCGGCAATCCGACGAGCGGGGTACTTAACCGCGCGGACATCGAAGCGATCGCAAAACTGGCGGTCGAACACGACCTTACCGTCCTCGCCGACGAGATCTACAGCGAGATCATTTACGAGGGGGAGCACGTCTCAATCGCGGCCATGCCAGGCATGGCCGAGCGCACGATCCTGCTCGATGGCTTTTCCAAGACCTACGCGATGACCGGGTGGCGGCTCGGGTACGGGGCGATGCCGGAGGAGTTCGCGGGCCAGATTTCGAAGCTGATGGTCAACAGCGTCTCCTGCACCTCGATGGCGGTGCAACGGGCTGGGATCGAGGCGTTGAACGGTCCGCAAGATGAAGTGCGGTTGATGGTCGAGGCGTTTCGCCGCCGCCGCGATCTGATCGTCGACGGTCTCAATGCAATCGACGGCATTATCTGCGTTCGCCCGAAGGGGGCGTTTTACGTTTTCCCCAACATCTCCGCTATGGGCAAGTCGAGCAAGGAATTCGCCGATTTCTTACTCAACGAACATGGCGTCGCGGCGGTGGCGGGCACGTCCTTTGGCAAGTATGGCGAGGGCTATTTGCGGCTCTCCTATGCGAACTCGGAGGACAACTTACGGAAGGCGCTGGAACGGGTGGAGGCGGCCACGCGGTCGGCGGTAGGGGCGGGTTTGCCCCGTTAGGGAGGCGAGTTTCGGTGGCGCGTATTTTTGCGGGCAACCGCGCGATGGTCGACGAGGAACTCCTCGAGGCCGTCAAGCAACTTAATGATGACTTCTGGGTTTTCGCGGAATTCGACGTCCATCGTCGCAACATCGACTGGCTCATCATTCGCCAGGTTCCAGATGATCGGCCCGCGGGACGCTTTTCAACGGTGATTTTGACCGAGCTCAAGCGCACGAGGGCGATTCTCGACGGCGACGACAACGGCCGCTGGCGCGAATGCCGGGAAGGGATCTGGGCTGAGCTCGAACCGGGCAACATGCGCGACGCCAATCCTTGGCGGCAGCTCATCAATACAGTCAATGTCTTTCGCGATTGGATGTACAACAACCAGCGGCGGTTTCTGACCGACGGTGATGGACAGCTTTATCCCGAGTCGGCGGTCAAGGTCTGGCCAAACTTGCTCATCCTTAGCGATCCCCCCGACCTCGTGCACCGCCTGCCCTTGAAACCGCAAAACGGCTACGGCGCCTATCACTTCGAACTCGATGAGTGGATTCGCCGGGTCTACGGCTGGACTCCGCGCGACGGACTTCGCCTCACCGCGAGCGAACTCGCGGACCTCGCGCACGCGCTCAGCCTGACGCCGATCGTGTACGAACCGAACGCCACGCGCCGCTTCACCGAACCGTTTGCCGTCGATCTCGAACCAGCGGACATGCCCGCATTAAGCGGTTCGCTCGATTGGGTCGACGGTCTCTCGGTGTGGGCGGCCGGGATCGAGCAACGCGTCCGTCACCTCGAACAACAACTCGCGGCCCTATCGGAAAGCGCGGTTCCCAGATCCCCGGAACGAAAACCGGCACGCACGCTCGCACCGGTCGCGACCAATCCGGATCGGCCGCTGAGCGAACACGAATGCGAACTGATCGTGAACGCGATGACGGCGCTGAGAGCGGCTGGCAAGAACCGCGATTTCCCGTCCGTATTCGCGGAGATGCATCGGGTGATTGGCGGACCGACCTTCAAGTCGCGCAACTTCAACGGCTATGGCAGCGCGATGGCGATGATGCTACGCGCCGCCACCGAAGGTCTCGTCAGGTTCGGCCCCCTCGACGGCAACGGCGTCCCCACGCTCTTCCTCCCGGACGAGGCGATCGATGAAGCACTTGTGATCGAAGCGGAGATGGCGGAAGCAGGAGGAGATTAGGGAGCCCTGAAACCGCCAAAAGTTAAAAACGGTATGGCGACCGATTCGTATTCGCCGTTCAAATCGGTTTCTGTGACGACTTCTCTCGTGCCCTGACCAGATGTTCCAACTCGGTCACCGTCCGATCCAACTCGTCGATCAATGGGGAGGATTCGACCTCTCGAAAGGCCGTGACCAACGCGCGGTAGTACCACAGCGTACCAACTTGCTCTCCTTGAAATCGGCCCCAGAGCGCTTCCCCGAGCTGCCGGTAGTCGGCAAGGATTGACCGCGCATTGGCCAATTTGTCAGCGGCCGAGACCAACCGGACCGAAGGGGAAGCGTGCCTTACATGCGCGATGTAGCCTTCTTTTCGTTCGCGCCACGGCGGCTTAGGTACGGTGTCGGTATCAGAGCACCCATCTACGATGATGACAACAGATTCACCGAAGCGACGTTTGATCTCCTCGCGCGTCAATTGCCCCCCTTGATCTTCGACCCCATCATGTAGCAGCGCCGCAATTGCTTCGTCCTCGCTGCCTCCGTATTCCAGTACTATCGCCGTCACAGCCAACAAATGCGCGAAATATGGGATCGCTGTGCCTTTGCGTAGCTGGCCAGCGTGTAAATACCTTGCGAAGACGAGGGCGTCATCGAACCGGGGTGAAAGAGGCACTTTAGTAGCATCCACGTGCGTCGCAATTCCCAACTCGAAAATTTGTCATGCTCGACCGTTCCTCAACTGGCTATCGGCACTCCTCTGATCCGAACGCGCGTTGTTTGAACGGCGTACTGTCGCCTCAACCTTCAATCTCAGCCGGTGCGAAAAACACGAGGATTTGCAGATCTTCGGTGATGCTGTGGAAGCGGTGGTCGACAGTGGCGGGGACATAGATGATGGAGCCGGGGCGGACGGGGCGGTCGACACCGTCGACCTGGATCATGCCGCGGCCGTCGGCGATGAAATAGACCTCGTCTTCGCCGTGCGGCTGTTGCGGGTCGGCGCTCTCCGCTGGGAGGACGTAGACGCCCACGCTTAGCGCGGGGACCTTGAGGAATTCGTAATACAGCTGGTCCTTGGCCCTGTGTTCCTCAAGCACTTCTTCGAGTTCGAACGCTTCCATCTACCCCTCCATAAATGTCCGAATGTGGATACGTCCTCTGTGACTCTATCAGGTCGAGCGAGGACGTTCACTCAGTCGATCAGCGTGAAGGCAATCACGAGCAAGAGGAGACCGCAGAGAATGGCGATCGCTGGCCATGTGAACCGTCGCTGCCAGGTCAGAGGTTTGTCTGGAAGGTCGAGGTCGTCTCGGGACGAGCTGAGCGGGTCCCAGGCCGGATCCCGCGCTTCCTCGGGTTCCTCAGGACCGAGTCCAACGCTCGGGAGCACGGGCAAGCTGCCCCGGACCTGCTCAGGTGTCGACTGTCCTCCATCCGCGAAGGGATTGGGAAACTTGAGATCGTCTTCGGCGGGTCGGTGTGGCTGACGGCTCATGGATTTTCCTGAGGAGCGAGTGAGCAGTGGGTTGATGTGCGACTCCGGTGGCGAACCCGGGATGAGCGGAGCCTAACTCGACTCTAGCACTTCGCTGCGCGGAACTGAACTCCTCAGGTTTCCTATCCGCGCGGATAAGGTGATCGGGTACCCTACCGGGGGTGATTGGGCGCGGTCGGACGACGAAAGGCGCGTGAGACAGTGGCGGACGTGCGGGCGTTTCGAGGCGTGCGGTATGGCGAGCAGATCGCGCGCAACCTTGGCGACTTGATAGCGCCGCCGTACGACGTGACCACACCCGATCTGATCCAGGACTTGCGCGCGCGTGACCCGCACAACATGGTCCACCTCGAACATGTCGAAGTTGAACCAGGTCACGACCCGCACCGTCACGCGGCGGAGTTGTATCGCGAATGGCGAGACGATGGCGTCTTGATCCGGGATGAACAGCCCGCGCTCTATCTCTATGACCACTGGTTTAGGCACGAAGGCGCAGCCGTTCGCCGGCGAGGCGTGCTGGCAGCGATCCGGCTGGCGCCGTGGTCCGCGCGGATCGTACTTCCGCACGAGGAGACGTTTCCGAGGCCGAAACTGGAACGGTTGCGCCGTTTGCGCGCAGTCCAGGCGAATCTCAGTCCGCTGTACCTGCTGTATCGCGATCCCGATCAACGCGTCGCCCAGCTTCTCGCCGCGGCCGAGCGCTCGCCGGACGAAACCGGCGTCGATCCCGACGGCGACCGGCATGAGTTGACGCGCCTTGCCGATCGAAGCCTCATTGAGCAGATCCAGCGGTACTTCGCCGATCAGCGGTTGTATGTGGCTGATGGCCACCATCGGTACGAGGCGGCGTTCGAATATCGCGATGAGCGGGCCGCGGCCGGCTTTACCTGCCCGGTCCCATCGCCTGATCTCGAAGGCGCCGAACAGTATGTGCTGGCGCTGGTGTGCGCCGCGGACGATCCGGGCGTGTTCGTGCTGCCGACGCATCGCCTGGTGCGCGGGATCGCTGACTTTGACCCGGAGAAGGCGCGAGCCGATCTGCGCCGGTATTTCGAACTCGAATTGGCTGCCGATTCATCGTTCGAAGATAGCGATGCGATTTGCCTGATCTGGTTCGGATCGGGCCAGGGACTGTGGAAATTGAGCCCGCGAGCGGACCGCGCGCATGAAGCGCTCATGCCGGAAGGCAAGAGTGACGCCTGGCGGAAGCTCGATCTCGCCATGCTGAGCAGTGCAGTCTTGGATGGGGTGCTGGGAATTCGGCCCGAGGATGCGCTCGACCACGTGAGCTACACGTCGTCGATCGACCAGGCGATGCACTCGGTTGGGACGGGTGAAGCGCAAATGGCGCTGCTGGTCGAGGCGAGCACTGTCCACGACCTGATGACCATTGCTGATGCTGGCGATCGGATGCCACCCAAATCGACCTTTTTCTGGCCGAAGGTGCCGGCTGGTCTAGTCATTCACGATCTCTGCTAGCCGGAACGGTCCCTGATGCTCAGCCGGGCGAGCACGGGCAGGTGGTCCGATCCGCTATATGGCCCCACCCAGGATTCGAGTGGTTCGATGTCCTGCGTAATCCATAAATAGTCGACGCGGAGCACGGGGCGGATGCGGACGCTGCCGATGGGATGGCTCTTGTAGGCCATTCTCGCCATTCGTGTCGGCAGGGTGAACCCCGGTCCGTTTCCCGCAACTCGGAACACGTCGATCAGGCCGGATGCAGCGATCTGGCGATAAATCCGGTGGATGGCGAGCGCGTTGAAGTCGCCCATCATCAAGGTGGGACCGCCGGCGTGCGCGGATGCGATCAGGCGGGCGACTTGCTCATAGGTTTCCGGATCGGTGATCAGGCCGCGTCGCTTAAAGCGCGGGGGCGGCGGGTGGGCGACGATGATCGCCAATTGTTCGCTCGCGAGTTGGATGGTGGCGCGCAAATCCGGGCGATTGGGGTAGAGGTGAAGGAGCTCGTTCGAGACGATCGGGTGTTTGCTCAGGAGCGCCTTGCCCGGGATACCGAGCGGGTGCAGCACCCGATGCGGATACTGTGACGCCAGTTGTCGGTCGATCGCGTCCCCTTGGCCCGGTGCCAGCTCCTGCACGCCGACGATATCGGCATCCGCCTCGGCGATCACCTCGACCAAGCGCTCGGGCTGGGCCAGCCCGTTCGCGACGTTGAAGGTCATGACTGTAAGCGTACGACTTCGGCGGTCCTCACCGTCCATGAACGTGTCCATCGATCTCACTTCGATTCGTTGCATCGCCAGCCAATAGTGACAGCTCAAACGTCGGGAATTGGGTATCCTGGTCCGTTGGTCGAGTCGCCAACCAGCGAGTGTAGACAGTTCGAGGGAACGCTTGATGCGTCGACTTATTCGCTGGCTTCTCTTCGTCGCTTGCTTCGACGCGCTGTGGATTCTGTAACTCTCGTGGTTGATCCCCGGCCTGACCGTCAGCGGCTACTGGGGCGCGTTTACGGCGGCGATGCTGGTGACGATCGTCAACGTGGTCGCCTGGCCATACATCTACGACCTCTCAGCAAAGCTCAACCCTATTCTATTCCCGAGCGCCTGCTTCCTGCTCACAGCTGCGGCGATGCTCATCATCGCGCCAATCAACGAGGCGCTGAGCGACGAGTTCCCGAACCTCGTTCTCGGACTGCAAAGGCATCCGGGCATCAGCTTCCTCCTCGTGCGACCGGCGTCGGAGGGTGGCCTGGTCGTCGGCGCAAGTGGTGGCTACACGTTTACCGAGGGATGAAGCGAGTTCGAGCGGGCAGGGCCGAGGCTGTCGGGTGGTGCGGTGGCGGGACCCGCGGGGGTGGTGGGCGCCTGGAAGGCGTTGACCGGCCTGTATCAAAAGCCTACCGAGATACCGCAGGATTGCGATCGACGGCAGGTAGGGGCGCAGGGGCGCGCACGTCTCCCAAGAAAGGAGGGTCGGCACCTTGTCGCGGACCGCTGCGACGAAGTCGGCTAGGAAGGTGTGCACGCGGGCGACGAAATCGGTGGATAAGATGGCCAGCGTCGGCGCGTCGAGTAAAGCGGAGGCGATAGTGACCACGCCACGCTATTCGTCCGGCGTCGGCACTGGCCAGAGAGACACCCCCCACCGGGCCGCAGCCGCCCAGAGCCGCATGCTGTGCATAAGCAGGGCACCCGAAGGGAGGAGGACCTCGTCACCATGACAAAACTGCACGGTGCCGACGAGCAGGCCCGCCCGAGCGCGGTGCTGCCGGTCATATGCCGCGCCGGGCGGGTGGGCCGTGGTTATCTCCCATGCCTCCCGCCACGCCGTCTGGGTGAGCCACCAGTCGATATGAAACATCTCGTTGCCTCCTTGATAGCGATCTGTCGAGCTTTGGGTCGAATAACAACCGCCGGTCGCGCGATCGCTCACGCGTCCCGGCGGCCCGTGCGTCCACCTCGTCTGCGGTTCACTCACTCGGGAAACTCGGCTCGATCGAAGTGAGCCAAGATGCCAGACGTTACAGACTCACCTTGTGGTTGTACTCTCAACCGAGCGTTCGACTGCAAAGGCGCTCGCAAGGGACGTTCTGGATACCCGTCCTCTGGTCGAAATAGCTGCCGATTCGTCGGAAGGGCCGGAGCGAAAGGGGATCGAAAGTGCCCGGGGCCTTCCGTACGTGCTCAGGTCGGCCACGGTGCGTGACCCTTCTCAACCATCCAGGTATCGTCGTACGGCCACAAGTCATCCCGCGGTTCCCACCCGGTCACCACGCAGCGGTGAACCAGCAATTCCCGCCGTTGTGCGAGCATCAGTTTGCTATTGGAGTTTTGCTCGACGCCGGACAAGTCGTTCGCCCCGAGATCGATCTTCCCGTCGACGTTGAAGTGGTAATGGGTCCCGTCGTCGTAGAAGCGGTAAAGCTCGGTCTTCCACTGCGAGTTGTGACCCCAATCGACCGAGGGATCATCAGTTTTGCGACGACGACGGCGGAAGGCGAAGTAGAGCGTGGAGCGCTCGGCACTCTCCTTGTCGAGCACCCCCGGCAGGCAGCGCACCCGCACGCCGGCCCGGGAAAAGAGCAGTTCGCCGAAGCTGAGGCCGGGCCACACCACCTCGTCGATTACGATCCCGCCGTTATGGGACGGGTTCTCAATCACCTCAAAGAGCTCGTGAGAGAAGGGACTGTACGGGCGCTCGTCACCGAACGACGCAAACCCCAATCCCTCGAAGAATCGGATGTACGTCTGCTGCGAAAGGCATGGAGGCTGCGGCTGGGCCACACGCTCGGTTCCGGGCCACGGCTCGGACGACGATGTGAACCGCTCCCATTCGGGTGTGCCAACGACCAAGTTAATCTCGGTGTGCACGCGCAGGCCGGTCCGCTCGGTCATCCGGCGAACCTCCTCGGGGCAGGGGTCGCCGGGCTGGAACGCGAGCAGCAGGTAGTCGCTGACGCGACTAAGCGCATACAGCCCCCAAAGCTGCCAAACCTGATCGTCAGACACTGGACTAGGGGCGTCGGAGAAATGCCTGTATCGCATCAGAGGCACCATGAGCCGGCGGCTGGCAGCCAGGCCCTCGTCGAGCAGGAACGTCTCGAGGTCAGCGGGTGCATCCCACCCGACGCGATCGTACAGTGCGCGGAACGTTTCGATACTCATCTCGCTCCCCTCGGTGTGGCTGCCGCTCTCAGAGCGGCAGCCGTGGCGACTCGGTGATGGTAACGCGTCCACTCGGTAGTTTCTGCCTAGTCAGTAGGCGTGGGCACAGGCTCAGGAACGACCTCCTGCGGCTTCCGATCGAGGATGACCACGTCGCTCCGGATCGTTTCTCAGGGCTCGTGGAGACCGACTCGGCCGAAATCCGTCTCATCAGATTTGCCGGTGAAACCGATCTCTGGCGGCTCAAGCAGTGTTTTGATCGCGCCCACGAGGCCTTGGTGCCGCGCGACAAGAGCGAGGCGTGGCGATCCTGACGAGCGCAGTTATCCAGGAGGTTCTCGCCCTTAATCCCGAACAATCCACCAATCGCATCAGCTACACCGCGTCGGCCGAGCACGCGCTCAAGATGGTGACGTCCGGGCAGGCCCAGATAGCGTTCCTGGTCGTAGCGAGCACGGTCGACGACCTGATGACCATCGCCGCCGTCGGCGACAAGATGCCCCCGAAGTCGACCTACTTCTGGCCTAAAGTGCCGACCGGTCTGGTGATCCACGATTTGTGCTAGCGCCGAGCCCCGGCGGCAGCAGAGCGCTACCCGACCGGGCGGAAGCCGCGTCGAGTTCGGCGGTGTGTACTCAACCACCAAAGCGCGGCCCCGAGGAGGATGACCACCGCGATTGCCGATGTCGCAAAGGTGATGTAGAGGCCGTACGTGAGCGATTTCGGCTTGTAGGTGAAGACGATCTCATGGGAGCCTTTTGGCACTACGACGCCCCGCAAGAGATAGTCGGTTTGGTAGAGCTCAGCCAGCTTGCCATCGACGGTGACATGCCACCCGGGGTTGTAGACCTCACTGAGGACGAGCAAGCCGTCGGCTTTGGCATTCGCGGTCAGCGTGATGCTGTCATCATCATAGCCGGTGATCGTGACCTGGTCCTGGGTGCCCGTGGGAAGTTGCCGCACTTTCGGTCGTTGAACCTCGACCAGCGCCCGTTCGCGCGGGTCAACCTTGCCCTCCGCGAGGAGCCGCAAGGCGTGGGATGAGGAAGCCCGCGAAACATCGTGGACCATCCAAGCGCGCGGTAGGGCGTTCGGGTTCGCGAGAACTCTGACTTTGTCATCCTTGAAGACCTCGTCGTATTTGAGGCTGAGCAAGAAGAGATCGTAGCGGGCGTGGTCGGTCACGGCGTTGTTCGGGACGATGATGTAGCGGACGTTGAGGAGATCGATCAACGGCGACGTGAGCCCGGAATAGTAGACGCTTGCCTCGTGATAGCCGATCCGACGACTGTTCAACGCTTGGAAATACCGACGATAGCGGTCGAGCTGTGCGGGGTTATACCCCTGGATATCTTGCAGACCAAGTCGCAGCGCGCGGTTGTTATGGAGAAAGGGTAGGATCGGCGGAACGTGTTCGTGCGCTTGCCAGTTGGTGGTCGGCGGCGCCACATATCCGAAGTAGCGGAAGTATTCGCCGGCGGCCTGTCTTGCCTGAAGAAACTCACCTGCCCCACCGGGGTCGGTCGCGGCGGCGCTGAATACGATAGCCTCCCGCGCCGCCGCGTTGCCAACGGGTGCGGAGAGATCGTCAAGCACGGCCCGGCCAGTCGGATCCCAGAGGATGAGCAAGACCAGAACCACCGGGAGCATGCGTTCGACTGGCACAAGCCATGGCAAGCGCTGGCGAGTCCACGTTCTTGCCAACAGGATCCCGGCGAAGATCACGGCGCACGAAAGCACGTACGCGCGATGCGTGAAGGACACAACGCTGAACATCGCTACCGGCACACTGAGCACCACGATCCACCAGATGACGTGCGCCACGAGCGGATAGCCGAGCATCCATTTGGAGCTGACGCGCACGATCCGGGCGAATCCTTCGACTCCCGCGCCGACAAGCATGGCGACGGACAGCGGCAGTAGCGTGAGAACGCGCTGCGGGTCGTGTAAGTGCAGACCCTCGAACTCGGGGAGCGCGAAGAAGAGCTCGTGCAGCCTCGTCGGTTCCATCGACAAGATAACGACCACGACGCCGAGGCCAGCGAAAAAGCGCAGCTCGCGATGTCGCGGAAGCTCGAGCAGGCCAATGGTCAAGCACGCCAGCGCGGCACCGCCGACGTAGAACGGAGACCAGTAGGAGAGAAAGCTCATCACCTTGTGAAAGGTGAAGTACCAGGGATCGCCACAGCGGGAGTCGCAATTCACCTGCCGATAGGCATCGCTGCCGACGAAGGTTCGCCGCACGTTGTCGAGTCGGGGGAGCAGCGCCGCGGCCCCGAGACCGAGTCCGATCGCGAAGGAAAGCGAACCGGTGAGACCAAGACCGACCACGCGGGCGAAGAATGGGCGCACATTGCTTGGCGGTACCAGGACAGTCCGCACAACGAAGTAGCTCCCGACGGTCAGCAACCCATAGTAGGAGCCTTGGCCAAGCCAGCCGGAGAGGATTTGGCTGATCCCGACCCCGGTGAAGGCGATCCACAGCAGCCGCGTGGACCAGAACCGGGCGCGGCTGGTGAGCTCGACGCCGACGAGCGTCGGCGGAATCCACACCGTGAGCTCCGAAAAAATCGTGCAGCATTGGACGACGCCGATCGTGGGACCGAAGGTGAAGTACGACGCGGCCGCGAAGCTGCCAAGCGAGCGCAGCCCGGTCAAGCGCGCGAGGACATAGCAAGAGACCGTCGCTAGCAGGAACTCGCTGATGACAAAGACTTTGTAGGCGAGCAGCGGTGACAGGAAGGTAAAGGGTAGCATCGCCGGAAGGTAGCCCCATCCGGATTCCGACTCCGCGGCAAATGGAGTTCCGCTGAATATGTTGGGTGTCCAACCCGGCACATCGAGGTGCCGCAGGTGCTCGCCCATATACGAGAAAAAGGGAAGGAAAAACGTGGAGACGTCCCAGTTGGCGAAGGACGGATCTCGCCAAAGCCGAACCCAAGAGACGGCGGCGACGAGCAGAAGCAAGATGCCGAGGGAGGCAATGTCAGCGGTGTAGGCGCCAGAAACGTGCGGAACCCGACGTGGCCGGTGGGCAACGCGAGGCTCTCCCGTCAGGGCGGACGGAGCGACGCTTTGTGGCCCAGCAACCCGCATAAGCTCGGCCCTTACGAGGTAGGCACTGCAATCGTCCCCTGGCATGGCGGAACAATACTATTGATGCATCAGATCGCTCGGCGGAAAGCGGGTGGGCGGCCGTTCGTCGCCCACCAGCTGCTCTGGTTATGATAGGAGAGACGACGGCCGCTTCCCCGCCTGGGGAAGCGGCCGTCACTCTTAGATGCTGAGAAAGCCTATGCTGCCTCGATCTCGACGCCGTGCTTCTTAGCGGCCCGTTTGATCCGTTCCTTGATCGTCTTGACCTCGTCCTTCTCGTACTTCGCGGCGTTGTCCTTGTGGTTGATGTAGCTCCACGCGGCCCGGATGTGGTCCGGGTTGTCGATGGGATACTTCTTGTTCGTTTCGTCCGCGAACTGCACGTTGCCGTACTCGTGCAGCCCTTCCTTCGGGCTGACATCCTCGCGGCGGTCAATGTGCGTGCTCATCTATGCCTCCTTTACCCCCTTCCATTGCTATTCAATGCAGACAGCGTGCCGTCGGAGGCAATTGAGGAAGCGCGAACGTTGTGTACGTACATACCAAGTGCGCTCACCAAAGTGAAGATTAGGAGCGCAGTCGAGATCAATCCTTGGTCTTTGAATGAGCGCCGTCACATGGGGATTGAGGCCGTTCCCGGTGAGGGTTAGCAAGATGCGAGAACCCTAGTTGGGGCCGTGAGTCGTAATGGCCTTATGACTGAACGTTGCCGTCTTTCACTGCCAGGATGACGTTATGAGCACAGAGGCGGCGCACGCCTGGGGTTGCTTCGGTCAGCCGCTCCGCCACTTGGGCGGCCCCGAGGAGCCGGCGAGGGGTGAAGTCAGGGACGAGCCCGAGTTGCTGGCAGGCGATCGGACGTGCCCCACCCGCGTTGAGGCCCGCAACGATCTCATCAGTCGGGATCAGCCGTTCGCCGCCGGTATCCTGCGGCACGCGCCGCATCAGCCATGGCCAGTAGGGATTGGCCGGATTGTGGTCCCAGATCAGAACGCGGCCGCCGCGCCGCGTGACCCGGCTCATCTCGGCCAGTGTCTGCCGAACTGCTGTCGCCTCGGCGACATGATGAAGCACCGCGACGCAGTAGACGAGCGCGAACGTCTCATCTGGAAAAGGCAGGGCAGCGCCATCACCGACGACGGTCGGAATCTCCGGCCGCCGCGCTCTAAGCTGAGTCAGCATGCCCCGCGATGGATCAAGCCCGACGGCTTCATACCCGGCGTCGACTACGCGTTCCAGGAGTACTCCGGTGCCACAGCCGACGTCGAGCACGGGACCGGTGGTGGCGTTGCGGCGGACATAGGCAAGCCGCTTGCGTAGGTAATGCTCGACGACATGGTGCGGCAGACTTTCGTCGTAAACGTCCGCCACCGTGTCAAAATCGGTTGGCGCTACCGTCTGGGTCAATTTGCTTCTCTTTCAGATAGGGCCGGCTCCGGTTGTGGTGGTGCACGGCGCACGCGCCCGAACGTAGCGATCCGGAAGCGGAGGATCAACGCGATCATCTGGCACCCGAGCACCCAAGCTTTCCAGAGATCCCCTGTCACCGACGATGCGCCGACCCGCGGTAAATAATTGACCGGCACTTCGACGAAACGGGCGCCGGAGACAATCGTCAGCAGCATCAGCTCTGGTCCAAATTGACTTCCCCCGATCGTGATCTGGTCGTCGATTCGCTCAAATGCCGACCGCGACAGGAGCCGGTAGGTGCAGCCGACATCACTTAAGTGACTGGTGTTGAAGAGGACTTCGATCAGTTTGGCGACCGCCCAGTTGCCCCACTTCAGGAACCGGCCCATGTTTGCTCCGGTCCAGATCATCTCGCGAGTTGTTCGCGTGCCGAAAACGGCATCGCAGGCATCGCTATAGACGAGGAGTTTCATGACATCTTGCGGCAAAAACGTGCCATCTGGTTCGCAGAGCACCAGAAGATCGCCCGTCGCCTCTTGGAGACCGCGCCGGCTCGCGTGACCATAACCCTGCCGTGGCTCGAACACCTGGCGAGCTCGGGTCTGGGCGACCTCTTCTTGCGTGCCTGGCTGCGCGTTGTTATTGACAACGACGACCTCGTCGACGGCGCCGGTCGCAAAGAAGCCGTCGATCACGGCCCGGATTGAGTCGCGTTCTGCATACGTCATGAGAATCACGGATACCGTGCGACCATTCCACATCGGCCGTTCCCTCCGAGATGTGGTCCGATTGGCAAGTGATTTGCGATCCTCGGCCCGTCGCGCATTCCATGAATACTCGATCGGCCGTCCGATGGTCGATGCGCAATCCAATGCTATACCATCCCAAGCATTAGGAATTCTGAGATCGGCCGTCCGCAAACCCCATGCCTAGGAGTAACGAGTGAGAGATCTGCCGCCTCAGCCAACCGCCGATCAACGGCGCGCGTTGAGTCGGGCTGACATCATCTGCCTAAGTACGCTCCTCGCACTGATCGCACTCACCACCTGGAACCGGGTGACAGTTGGACAGTGGCTTGCCCGGAACGACCTGATGACCTTCTTCGTTCCGTGGTACGACTCGCTCGGCGAGCGACTCCGATCCTTCGATGTTCCAGGCTGGAATCCATACCTCTTGAGCGGCACACCCTTCGCGGGTGATCCTGAATCGGGTTGGATGTACCTGCCGGTAATGCTGCTCTTCTCGTTTCTTTCCGTTCTTACCGCGTTCAAGACGATGGTCGCCGTCCATCTTTTGATCGGCGGTCTTGCAATGTACGCGTTCACTCGCGCCCTCGGCATGCGGGCTGTCGCCAGTCTCGTGGCGAGTGTCGCCTTCGTCTCCGGTCCGTTGGTGCAATGGACGACCTTTTGCTGCACGATATTTTCGCAATTCACTCCCTGGATCCCGGTCGCTCTCCTCGGCATCGAGCTGGCGCTTCGTCCCCAGCGGTGGCGGACGCGATTGTTGCCTTGGTTCCTCACCGGTTTTGCACTCAGCCAGATGTTTGCGGGTTGGATTGGGGAGGGATGGATCCTGGGGCTGCTTGTCGTCGCGAGCTACACAGGCTACCGCGGAATCCTCTCACCACCGGGTCCCACCGTCCCTGACCTGCGGAGCCGTTTCGCTCTTGCCGCGGCGACCGGCATCGGGACGGTCGTGAGCGGGTTGGCGCTCGGCGCCGCCGGAATCTTGATCCGGATTGATGTCAGCTCACAAACGAAGCTCGCCGGCGGCAATTACGATGCGATCGGGCGGGGAACTACGCTCAACTCCCCTTGGTCAGTGAAGGAGCTATTCATCCGGTTCATGGGGAGCGGCTACGATAACCGCGCGACGACGCTCGGCGGCGCGGTCATTGTCCTCGCACTGTTGGCGCCGTTTCTCGTTCGAGGCCGCTTCGCGGTTCCATACTTTTGCGCGTTGACCGTCGTCCCGTTCATCCTGGCGCTCCATACAACGCCGCTCCATTACTTGTTCTATCTCATCCCTAGGTTTCGCTCGTTTCACGAGCATGATCCCTGGCGGGTCTACTCTATAGCGACGATTGGCCCGGCCGTCCTCAGCGGAGCGGTCGTCGATGCCCTCCCAAAACTGCTTGGCCGGCGTGATCTGCTGTGGGTCATCGTCTTTCCGCTCGAGGCAATGGCAGTCACGGCTTACATCATCAATCGCAATGGGGACTTCATCGGCTGGCAGCCGCTAATCGCCGCAGCTATCACGACTGGAGTGCTCGTCATTGCCGTGCTGTGGCCGTTCACTGGTCAGCAGCGCCCGCAGAGCGGTTGGCAAGCCCCGGTGATAGCCGGCATCCTCGTCGCTGCGATTTTCTTACAGCCAACCGCCACCGAACTGACTGGTTCATGGTTCGGCTGGCCTACGGATGCAAGTTGGGAATCAAAATGGCATCCCGGCCCTCAAGCCGCTCGCGGCTTGGCGACCGATGTCAGTGGGAGCGACCCCGGCGGAGCCGGCGAGTTTCTGCAGCGGCAAATGGCGACCGAAGGCCCGTTTCGCTACGTCGGATACGCCGGCTACGGTTATCCTGGCGCAGCCAATGGAAACCAAGCGTACATCTTCCGTCGCTTTGAGACCGGCATGCACGCGATCATCGTCAACGGCCGGCCGTTCTTTCTCAATTTACAGGAGATCCAAGGCTACGACCCGCTCCAACTCGCGCGCTACGTCGACTTTTTCGCCGCGATCAACGGCAAGAAGCAGAATTACCACTTCGAATATCTCTATCCTTCCGGCGTCCAGTCTCCGTTGCTCAACCTCCTCAATGTCCGCTATATCCTGGTAGATCATGCGCTGCCGGACGACCGGGACGATGTTGTGGCATTGACCAAGGGCAAGACCCTGGTATTCAAGAACAAGAACGTCGACGTCTACGAGAATCCTGATGCGTTACCTCGCGCCTGGATCGTGCACGATATGCGGCAATTACCGAAAGATAAAATTCTGGCCACGTTGCGGGACGGCACGGTCGATCCCCGGCAGACCGCATTGATTGAGGAGTCGCCGCCGGAATCACACGCGCCGGCGAACCCAAGTGCAGATGCGGCACACGTATTGCGATACCAGCCCGATGCGATTTCAGTCGGTACGACAAGCGATGCTGCCGGACTGCTCGTGCTCAGTGAGATGTATGATCCCGGCTGGCATGCCTATGTCGATGGGCGGCCTGTGGATATGATGCCGGCCGATTACATCCTTCGCGGTGTTCCGATTCCGGCCGGCGCGCATACGGTTGAACTACGTTACGAGCCACGATCGTTGCGCGTCGGGCTCGCCATCACCGGCCTCGCGACCCTGGTGATGCTGGCAATCCTCATGGTCTCCGCCTGGCCGGTCGCGAGGCGTGTTGTGGTTCGCCGTGGCGAGCAAGTGACGACACCCGCACCGCGCTCGGGCCGTGTAGATGGAAGGCGCGGCACGAAGCGACCGACGGGAGGGATAGCGAAGTGAACCGGCGACGAGCAAATGACGTGCCAGTCCGTCGCCGGCTCAAAGGGCTGGTTCTCGCCGGCGGCAAGGGCTCGCGACTACGACCGCTGACCGCAACCGGCGCCAAGCAGCTTGTGCCAATTGCCAACAAACCGGTGCTCTTCTTTGCCTTGGAACAATTGGTCGAGGCGGGGATCACCGATATCTGCATCATTGTCGGCGACACCGCCGATCAAGTGCGCGCGTCAGTCGGCGACGGCGAGCAATTCGGCGCATCGATCACGTATATCCCGCAAATTGCACCGCTTGGACTCGCCCACGCAGTGGTCACCGCGCGCGACTGGTTAGGCGATGACCCCTTTTGCATGTTCCTCGGCGATAACTTTCTACGATGCGGCATTGCGCCGTATGTTGAGATGTTCGCCCGCGCTGAACGCCCTGCCATGATCTTGCTCAAGGAGGTCGAGCAGCCCTCAGCATTCGGGGTCGCTGTCGTCGATGGGAATGGCCGCGTCAGCCGCTTGGTAGAAAAGCCAACGGAACCCATTTCGAACCTCGCGATCGTCGGAGTCTACTTTTTTGGCCCCGAGATCCACGAAATCACGGCTTCGCAACAACCTTCCGCGCGAGGAGAGTTGGAGATCACCGACGCCGTGCAGGGCCTGATCGACGCCGGCCATGAGGTCCAGGCCGCCGCCATCGCCGACGATTGGATCGACACCGGCAAAAAGGACGATGTGCTCGAGGCCAACCGCCTCGTGCTGACGACGCTCAAGCGGGATATCGCCGGCAATGCAGATGCTGACTCAAGCCTCGTCGGAGAGGTCGTGCTTGGAGCGGGAGCGAGCGTTGTTCACAGCACGATTCGCGGCCCCTCGATCATCGGCCCCGGCGCCCGCATTGTCGATGCCTACGTCGGACCGTTCACCGCCATCGGGCCGGATTGCGAAATCACCGCCTGCGAGATAGAGCAGTCGATCGTCCTTGAGCGCACCGTCATCCGCAACGTCGGCGCCCGCATCGCTGACTCGCTGATCGGACGCGATGTGACGATCGAGGATTCGCGGCAGAAGCCGCATGTAGTTCGCTTCATGATCGGCGACCATTCGGTCGTCGACCTCGCCTGAATGCCCTATGCCTTCCATGCCTCTCCAGGATCAGCGCGTGCTCGTTACCGGCGCCGCGGGGCAACTCGGCCGGTACTTGCGCCTGGCGTTGCAAGAACGCGGGGCGACCACGATCGGGCTCGGGGCGCGCTCCGCGGACGGCATCGATATCACCGCCGACATTACCGACGCGACCGCGCTTAAGAGCGCCTTGCACTCTGCGCGACCTGGCGCCGTCATCCATGCCGCCGCCTACACCGACGTCGATGGCTGCGAGCGCGATCCCGCGCGGGCGAATGCGGTGAACGCGGTGGGGAGCGGTCTCGTTGCCGCCGCGGCTCAGGCCGCCAACGCCTACCTGATCGCGGTTGGCACCGACTTCGTCTTCTCCGGCGACGGCGGCGCGCCGTATTCCGAGGATGCGCCGCCACTGCCGGTCTCGGTGTATGGGCGCAGCAAACTGGCCGGCGAGGAGGCCGTACTCGCCCTTGACTCGGGATTTGCCGTTGCCCGCACCGCCTGGCTCTATGGCGGCTCTGGCAAACACTTCCCACGGACGGTGCTCACCATACTTCGCGACCACGGGACGATGGAGGTCGTCAACGACGAGGTCGGAAGTCCCACCTTTGCCGGTGACCTTGCCGAGGCGCTCGTGTCTCTCCTCTCCGTTCGTGGCGAGGGAATATTCCACCTCGTCAATGCCGGTCGAGCCACCCGCTTTGCGCTCGCCCAGGCGGTTGCGGAGGCAGCGGGATTCGACCCCGGATTGATCGTTCCCACCACGAGCGCCGCCTTTCTTGCCAAGTACCCGCTGCCGGCGCGTCGCCCCGCTGACAGCACGCTCGCCAATTGGCGAGCCGCCGCGCTCGGCATTACACTGCGCCCATGGTCTGACGCAGTGGCCGACTATATTCCGCGTCTGGCGGCCGAACTCGATTTGGCCGGTGGACGTTCGGCACTCCGGGAGGCGTAGCACAGTGCGCATCATTGTCACTGGAGGCGCTGGTTTCATCGGATCCGCCTACGTTCGCTACGTGCTCGACCACCATCCGGCGGATGAGATCGTCGTCCTCGACCTCCTGACCTACGCTGGAAATCTCGCAAATCTCAACGATCTGCGTGATCAGCGGCGTCTTCGATTCGTTCAAGGCGACATCGCGGATGAGGCGCTCGTCGACGAGCTCGTTTCCGCGGCGGACGCGGTCGTCAACTTCGCGGCCGAGACTCATGTGGACCGCTCGCTACTCGATGCGTCGGCATTCGCCCGCACGAACATGATGGGCCTCGTTTCGTTGCTCAATGCCGTCCGCCGGCACGGCAGGCGTCTGGCCCAGATCAGCACCGACGAGGTATACGGCGACATCGCGCCGGGTCATTTCTCGGTCGAGAGTGATCCGCTGTTGCCGCGATCTCCCTATGCCGCCGCGAAGGCGGGCGGGGAACTGCTCTGCCGTGCATACGCTGTTTCATATGGCACGGACGTGCTGATCACGCGGGGTTGCAACGCGATCGGGCCGCGCCAATATCCAGAGAAGTTGATTCCACTCTTCATCACGAACGCCCTGCGCGACCAACCGTTGCCGCTCTACGGCGATGGACTGCAGATTCGCGATTGGCTCTACGTCGACGACGCGGCCGCGGCAATCGACCTCGTGCTGCGCCGCGGCCGGTCCGGCGAGGTGTACAACATCGGCGCGGATAACCATCGCACCAACTTCGAAGTTGTCCATTCCTTGCTCCGCCATCTCGCCAAGCCGGAAGAACTGATCGTCCACGTTCCGGATCGCCCCGGTCATGATCGTAGGTATGCGCTCGACTCGACCAAGATCAAGACTGACCTTGGTTGGGCACCGAGCCGAGATTTCGACCGGACGTTGCGTGAGACAATTGACTGGTATCAGGCGCACCCTGGCTGGTGGCAAGCGATCCGAGACGACGATGCCTCCTTTGCCGACTACTACCAAAGTCAGTACGGTTGGCGACTGGTCGAGGCGGCTGCCTCATGACCGGTACGGATCTGGACGCGGTGCGCACATTGATCGTGCGTGACGCCTCCGCTAGCGATCAGATCGAAGGCGTCACCCTCCGTGGCTTGCAGGTCAATCGCGATCCCCGCGGTACGCTCACCGAATTGCTCCGCAGCGACTGGCCCGATGTCTATGGCCCGGAGATGCCTTTCGCTCAGTCCTATCTCTCGACGACTGGACCAGGAGTCGCCCGCGATGAGGATCGCTGGCATGTCCACCAGCATCAGACTGACCGCTTTTATTGCATCTCCGGACAAATCGTTGTCGCGATCGCCGACGCCCGCGCCGGCTCAGCGACGGCCGGACGGATCATGCTCGTGGAGTTGACCGCCGATTCTGACGCCCCGGCCTCGCTGATGGTGACGATTCCCCCCGGCACACTCCACGGCTTTGTCGTCGCCAGCGAGGCGCCTGCCTCATTGATGAACTTTCCCAACCGGCTCTACGATCCCAGCGACGAGGGCCGCTTGCCGTTCGCAGATGCCGGCATCACCTTCCCCGATGGCACGCCGTTCACTTATGACGCGGTTCGCGCCATTTTCCACTGATCTTCGCCACCGTTCACCACATGCGACATTGCCCCAGCGGAAAGGACCGCATCCTTTTTGCCCCTGAAGCCTTGTTCATTGCAGAAGCGGGATTTGGAGCAGGGGGAAGCGGTGTCGCTCACGTTGATCGGAACGCAGTCCACTGGTGACGCGGACCAGGGCAAAGAGGACGCCGAAGTTCGCCTAGCGCAATCTGATCCGGCGGCGTTCGCCGTGCTCTACCGCCGCCACGTCGAAGACGTTTACCGATATTGCCTGCGCCGTCTCAATAACAGCGAAGCAGCCGCAGACGCGACCAGCCAAGTATTCACCCAGGCGCTGGCAGCGCTGCCGCGGTACCGCGGCGGCACCTTTCGCGGCTGGTTGTTCACGATCGCGCACAACATTGCGATCGACCTCACCCGTCGCCGGCGGCCGCACACGACGCTGGACGAAGCCGCGGAGATTGTCGATGGGTCACCGAATCCAGAGGACCGGGCCATGGCCCGTGAACTAGAAGCGACGGTCGGGCGTTTGCTCGCCCAGCTCCCGCCGAACCAGCGGTCCGTGGTCGAGCTGCGATTAGCCGGACTCTCCGGGCAAGAGGTCGCCAATGTCCTCGATCTGAGTCTCAACGCCGTCAAGGCGCTTCAGTTCCGTGCCTATTCACGGCTGCGAAGCCTACTCGCCGCAGAAGAACGACACAGCCACGGGGAGGTCTTCAATGCCCAGGGATAACGCCCCGCTCGACGTTGGCCGTATGGAAGACGACTTCAACGACTTCCTGGACGCGCTGGCGCGCGGCGAGTCCACGGAGGCATTCGCGATCGATCCGTCGCTCGCCGATACAGCCATGCAGGTGCAAGGTATGGCGGCGAGCACTCAACCGGAGGCGCATCTCATGTACAGATCCTGGTCGACCGTAGGCGCGGGCGCGCACGGCGGCGTTGAGCACAGGTTGCCCGCTTCCCATATCCAGGGGGCTTCCCGGAGGGTGAGTTGGCCGCGCGAGCAGCATCGAAAAAGAGGCTGGCGATTCACGAACCACGCGGCCCTGGCGGCTGTGTTGATCGTCGCCTTGTTGACCGGCTATGTTGGATTCCGCAGCGGGTTGCCTGGTGGCGGCTCGAATCAAGACAAGCAAGGGACATTATCCTCGCTACCGAGCACGCCGTATGCAATGTTGACCACGAACTGCACGACCGAGCCCCGCACGGTCGACGACGTCGCAAACGTCATGTCCACGTCGGCGGCCCCGGCAAAGCCGGACAAGGTCACGGTTTCGTCCGAAGCGCCCGACGCGGAGACGATCGCCGGTGTGAAGAAAACACAGGACCAGCTCGTCGCCTGCGCGGAAGATCCGTTGCGCACGTATTCACTCTACAGCAACGATTGCTTACGGTCCGAATTACTGGCTCGGTATCCCGACGCCGAGCTGAAGCCAGCTATCGTTGGACCTGAGGTCGCGGCGGAAGCGACCACCATGGCTGGGAAGCGCGCGACTGTCGTCAAGCTGGCGACGCCCGGCGCCTCGACCACTGGTGTCTACGACATCATTCTGGACCAGGACATCGAGCTGCTCAGCGATGGCCGAGTCGGTGCAATCGTCCGCCAGGCGTCCGTCGACGGCGAGACCGCGCTGATCCCGCAAAGCCCGCGCTATCGCTTCTTCGTCAAGGTTGGCGACCAGTGGCTCTACGACTGCGACGCGCCGCAAAGCCACGGCTAGA
>JBJMMD010000023.1:0-36394 GCA_045804965.1 Thermomicrobiales bacterium
GACAACCCCCGGCGGGCTAACCCCGGGCCTGACTGCTCCGGGCGGGACCCCGCAGCCGACGCCGGCGCCAACGGCCGCCGCGACGCCGGCGCCAACTGCCGCACCTACTGTCGCCCCGACGCCTCGGCCGCCGACTCCCGCACCTACCCCCGCTCCGACACCGCGACCACCGACCCCAGCGCCGACCCCAGTGCCGACCCCAGTGCCGACCCCAGCGCCGACGCCAGCGCCGACCCCAGAGGAGTCATGCATCATCCAGCTCCCGCCGCTGCCGCCGGTCTGCCTACCCTGACGCTCGTGCCGTTGACACTCGCGTCGCGGCGGCCCGCCCGGTGCCGGCGTACCATCCCGTGACCATGTCCAGCCCGACCGAACTGCCGCCCAACGTCCGCCGGCTCGTGGACGAGATCGAGTCCGAGATCGGCGAAACGTCCGTCGCAATCGACGAGATCACCGGTGATCGTGGGCGAGAGCACGTCGGGGACTTCGACGACAACGGTCGGGTGGAGGCCGCCGTGCGGCGGATCCTCGAGGAGATCGGCGAGGATCCCGACCGCCAGGGCCTGGTGGGCACGCCGGAACGGGTCCATCGCATGTACACCGAGCTGACCGCCGGCTACCACGTTGACCCCGAGCGGCTCATCAACAACGCGATCTTCGACGTCGACTACAGCGAGATGGTCATCGTCAAGGACATCCCGTTCTACTCGCTATGCGAGCACCATCTGCTGCCGTTCTTCGGGTCGGCCGCGGTCGCGTACATCCCGCGCGGGCGGGTGATCGGGCTTTCCAAGATCCCGCGGATCGTCGAGATGTACGCTCGCCGGCTCCAGGTCCAGGAGCGCCTCACCCAGCAAGTCGCCGAGTTCCTCCAGGACAGGCTCGCCCCGCAGGGCGTCGGCGTCGTGATCGAGGCGACACACCTCTGTGCAGTCATGCGCGGCGTGCGCAAGCCCGGCACGATCATGACGACCTCATCGGTCCTCGGCCTGTTCCGCACACGGGACCGGACGCGCGCGGAGTTCCTCGACCACCTCGCACGCGAGGCGCCGCGCGCCTGAGGTTCGAGGCGGTCAGCCAGCCTCGCCGATCTGGACCTTCCCGACGCCGCCGGTGATCTCGACCTCGAACAGGTCGGTCGCGCCGACCACGCCGATCGACTCGAGCACCGAACCACCGGCGACCCCGCCCAGCCGCTGGCGATCGAGGTCGACGCCGCCGGCTCCCCCCGCGATCCTGAGGCGCACCGGGACACCGGCCGGACGGTCGACTCGCAGCTTGCTCGCGCCGCCGAGGACGCGGACCGGCACGGCGCCGTTCGGCTTTCCGAGCGACAGCCGGAGATTGTCGACGCCGCCGGTGAGATCGAACGAGCGCAGGTCGATCGTCGCGAGATCCCCCTGGAGCTTGTTCGCGCCCCCGACGATGTCGATCGCCCAGGGGAGGGACCGGTTCAACAAGACGTCCGCACTTCGTTTGCGCCAGTCCCAGGGCTTGCCGAAGCCCTTGTACTGGATCGTGACCGTGCCGTCCCGGAGTCGGACCTGGGGGATCGGCCCTTCGAAGCGGGCTCGATAGAGGTCGTCGAGGTCGCCGCCCCGAACGACGAGCTCGTTCGCGCCCGAGCGGAACAGCAGTCGCGCCTCCGTCAGCCCGCCGACCGGGGCGGCGTGCTCGGACGACGCGGCGTCGTCGCTGCCTTCGCGGCTGTCGCGGAGCGCTGTCGCCTCCTCCCGGGTGATGGCCTCCATCCGTGTCAAGAAATCGTTGATGACCTTGAGCTCGGCTTCGCTGTAGCGGCCGATCTCCGGCGCGCTTGCATCGAGCACGCGGGCCATGGTCGCCTCGACGGCGGCGACCTTCTCGGGGACGACCTCGACGATCACCCGCCGCCGGTCGGCAGGGTCGGGGACGCGTCGGACGTAGCCGGCGCGCTCGAGCCGATCGATGACGCGCGTGACCGCGCCACTGGTCAGGCCCATCAGCTCGGACAGGTGACCGGCGGTGGCCGCGCCCGCGTCGATGAGCACCTCGAGCGCCTCGACGTCCGACTCGGAGAGACCGAATCGGATCGCGACGGTCTGCCCGAACAACGAGCCCTGCAGATTGACCCTCCGGAGCGACCGGAGGACGGAGTCGATGGAATCGCGGTTCATTGTTGACAACATCTCCTACCTTGGGTAATTATCTGCCCGGTGCAGATATTGCCCGAAGATGCTGAACGGCGCAAGTGTCGCCGAGAACCAGCATAGCGACAGGAGACCGCCATGACGACCCCGATCGACCGAGGTCCGATCATCGAGACCCACGATCTGCAGCGCACGTTCCGCTCGCGCAAGACCGTCGTCGAGGCGGTTCGCGGCGTCGATCTCGTGGTCGGCGGCGGTGAGATCTTCGGCTTCCTCGGCCCGAACGGGGCCGGCAAGACGACCGCGCTGAGTATCCTGATCGGTCTCACCTCGCCCACGCGTGGCGAGGCGCGGATCAGCGGCTTCAACATCATCGCCGAAGGGATGGAAGTGCGGCGGCGCACCGGCTTCCTCCGCCAGGACCCGCGGTTCTACGGCTGGATGACCGGCAAGGAGACGCTCCGGTTCACCGGCCGCCTCTTCGGCCTCGACGCCGGCCAGATCGACCGCCGTGCCGACGACCTGCTCGACCTGGTCGACCTGACGGGAGCCGCGACCCGGAAGATGGGCAGCTACTCAGGCGGCATGCGCCAGCGCCTCGGCATTGCGCAGGCACTGATGGGCAAACCTGAGGTGCTGCTGCTCGATGAACCATGTTCCGCACTCGATCCGGCCGGTCGCTTCGAGGTGATCGGCATCCTAGAGCGGTTGCGGGGCACGACCACCGTCTGCTACTCGACCCACATCCTCCAGGACGTGGAGCGCGTCGCCGACCACGTCGCCATCGTGGTCGGCGGCCGGCGGGTATGCCACGCGCCAATGCACGAGTTGCTGACCGGAAGCCGGGCACTCATCCTTGAGGTTGAGGGCGACCTGGTGGCGCTGCTCGCGGACCTGCGGCGGCAGCCGTACGTCGAGCGCGCGGAGGGCAACGCCGTGGCGGAGTCCCGACTCTCCCGCATCCGCCTGGATGTGGCGGACGTCGAAACCGCGCGGCGGTCGATCCCGCCCATGGTACTCGCGCACGACGTGGTCTTTGTCGCCTTGAAGGCCGAGCAGCGGACGCTCGAAGAGGTCTTCCTGGAACTGACCGGCAGCGCCGATTCCATCCGAGACGCCGCCTAACCGTCCGATCCGGCTGAAGAAGAAAAGTGGGCAAGCTCACCACGACCCACATACCGAACCCGACAACGATCGGGATATGGACTGATAGGGAAGAGGATCAGCAATGGCATCGCCCGACGCAGCGATCGTCCTCGCAACGCGACCTAGGACGACAACACCCAGGGTCCGGCTGGCGGGGACCCGCACTATCTTCCACAAGGAGTTCCAAGAGTGGTTCCGCACCAGGCGGCTCGCGGCCACCGCGGTACTCGCCACCCTCGTCATGACAGCGATCCCGACCGCCGTTTGGATCGTCGACCACGACGGCCTCACGGCGGGCCGGGCGACGCTCGTCGGCACTGAGGCCGCGGATGCCCGGGGCAGCGGGATCGGTACGTTGCTCACGCTCTCGTCCTACCTCGCCATCGTGCTCACGATGGGCATGTTGGTCAGGGAGCGAGAGGCGGGCACCGCCCAGTGGGTCTTTACCAAGCCGGTCTCACGCCTCGGCTACGGGCTAGCGAAGTGGGCGGCCAACAGCCTTGGCGTCGTGCTGGCGACCGTAGTGGTCCCCGTTGTTGTCGGATTGAGCATCGTCACGTCCATGTACGAGGTGCCCGGCTGGTCATGGCCGGACCAGATTCTCGCCGCCGGTGTCGTCGCCGTCCACGCGGCGGTCGTCGTCGCACTGATGCTCGCGTTAGGGACGCTCTTCCGGAGCACAGTGCCGATAGCCGTGACTGCCCTCGGCCTGAGCGTCGCCCCGGCGATCCTGTCGCCGGTGTTCGGCTCGGGGTTCCTCCAGGTGCTGCCCGTCTTTGGACTACGCGATACCGTGGCAGATATCGCCAACGGCCGGGCCACCGGCACTGGCGACTTGGCCCCATTGGTGGCGGGTCTAGGCTTCTTACCCCTCTGCCTCGCCTTCGCCGGAAGGCGGCTGAATCGAGAGCAACTTCAGTGACGACCGCACTGTCTTGCCGCAGATCCGACCGAGCGGCCGCCCGGCTGATCGATAGCGAAAGCGGAGCAACGCTGACACGAGCTGAAGGCAACGATCGCCCGGTTTGTTCCCGGTGGCCGGTTCATCAGCTCCGCGGGCAGCAGGCACGACATGCTACAGGAGCAGCCCGAACCGATCGTTGAAGCGGTCGGGTCGATAGTCGGGGCCGTCCGTGACCCAGGAACCTGGGTCACGACCGCATCGAGGTCGGCCGCTCGGCAAGACAGCCTAAAATGTTGCACGCTACCGCTGGGCGATGACCCAGCGGTCTCGACGCGTCCCGCAAGAGGCGCAGGCCGACAACACGATCGCTTGGCACGACATCCCCGATCATGCCGCCCCTTGGCGTCGGCGTACTTGCCGGGAAAACTACGCCCTACGAGAGAGGTTTGTGCCGGAGCGGCGCCGCGATGGCCGATGGGTACGGGTCAAGGAAACACCCTGATTGCTACCTGCACGGGTGCCCCTGCGGGTACGCGGGCGACCCAGTGCGCGAGTGCCGATGTTCGGGGCAAACGATCAGCCGGTATCAGAAACGCATCAGCGGCCCCCTCCTGGACCGAATCGACATCCACGTCGAGGTGCCCCGCATCGACTATGAAAAACTCTCCGACCGGCGGGCAGGGGAACTCTCACGTGCGGTCCGCGAGCGGGTGGAGTGCGCCCGGGCGGTGCAATCGAAACGATTCGCAGGCACGAGCTTGCGCACGAACGCGGACATGGGTCCACGCGAGCTGCAAGAACACGTCGTGCTCGACGACGCGGGCGAACAGATGATGAAGGCGGCGGTGCGGCAACTGCATCTCTCGGCTCGTGGCTATCACCGGGTGTTGAAGCTCTCGCGGACGATTGCGGACTTAGCGGGCGATGAGCGCGTGCAAGCGGCACACATCGCCGAGGCGCTGCAATATCGGCCGCGACAACTCATTAGTTGAACGATAGTGCTTATGCCAGCGGCGACGCGAATATGCTCGCTTCGGTCAAGACATCATCCAACGACTGCGTCCCGCCGAGCAACCACGCCTCTTCAAACGCGCGGTCACCTAATCGGTCTCGGATCGCGCTCGCCTCGCGGTCGTAGTCAGCAATTTCCTCGGCGGGCAGCGGCCAAGCGATCGAGGATCGGAGGGCGTCCGCAGAACCTAGGAAATGTGCCGCCTGTTCAGGTTCATCTCCGCCGCACGCAAAAGCAATCCCTTCGAGACACCATGCGACTTTCCCAAGATCACCGAGGTCCCAGAAGCAATTCAACGCCTCGGCAAAAAGCGATGCTGCGCGCCGGTCATCGTGTTTCGCGCGAGCAATTTCTCCCAGGTCGTGCAGCGCTAATCCGGTCAAGTAATTGTCTCCAAGTTGGCGCGCCATTTCGATCGACTTGTCCAGGAGCAACTTGGCCTCATCCAAATTCCCTTGAACCATGCTCGTCCGCGCGAGGTGATACAGCGATGTGCAGGCGCCCATCGGCATGTGTGCCGCCTCAAACAGTCGAAGGCTCTCCTCCCCAAGAATGGCTGCCGTCGCAACATCGTGCTGGTCAAGTTTGATAAATCCCGCGCTGAGCATCCCAGTCGCAAGACTTTCTGGATCACCAGCCTCCCGCGAAACCGCCAAGATCTCGTCTACGAGCGCGTCTGGACCGCTCTCAACGCCCTCTACATCGGTCACGATTTGGAGTGCAATCAATGCGCGGACCCGCAAGTCTGGCCGAGTACGATCGTCCATGGCAAGCGCTTGCTTTAACCACGACTGACCGTCGCGAAGGTGCATGCGCGCACACCAGAATCCTCCCAGAGCCCCCGCCAGGCGTAAAACGGACGTGGCGTCTCCGACCCTCGTGAGCCACGCGAGCGCTGCACGCAAGTTGCTGTAATCTGCTTCCAGGTTCGCGATTTGCGATGGATTCCCGAGCGCAAATCGCCGGCCGGGTTCCCCGGCTTGCTCCGCGAGATCGATGCACCAATCTGCGTGGCGCCGGCGAACTGCGGCGGTGCGTTCCCGAGCTTCAAGTTCGTCAAGGCCAAACTCGATAACTGTCTCCAGCATGCCGAAACGCGGCAGGCCGTCGCGTCCCGGAAGCCGGATCACAAGACTCTTGTCGACGAGGGAGCTCAAGATATCCAAGACGTCCGCGCCAGGATCATCGGCGTCGGTGCCGATTGACTCTGCCGCCTCGAGTGTGAAACCTCCGACGAAAACCGATAACCGGCGGAAGAGATCCTGCTCCCAAGGCGGGAGCAGGTCGTAGCTCCAAGCAATCGTGTCACGCAAGGTCCGATGCCTCGCGGGCGCGCTCGCCTCTCCGCTGGTCAGTAACTTGAGCCGATTCTGAAGACGGTCGCGAATTAGTTGAGGATTCAGTGCGCTCATGCGCGCAGCCGCCAATTCGATAGCGAGCGGGAGACCATCGAGGCGTTGACAAATCTCCACGATCGCCTGGCCATTCTCGGAGTTGAGAACAAATCCGGGTCGGACATCCTGTGCCCGATCAACGAAGAGCTGGATCGCAGGGCTTGTGGCCAATGTGTCCAAATTGTTCCCGAGTGGCGGATCGGCCAACGTCAGTGGCAAGACTGGATACACTCGTTCGCCCCGAAGCTGCAAGCGAACTCGACTCGTTATCAAGACCGACAGCCCCGGGCATGAGCTGAGCAGCTCGGCGATGGTAGGGGCTGCCTCAGCAACCTGTTCAAAATTGTCCAGCACGAGCAGCAAACGCTTGTCACCAATCCGATCCTTGAGCGATTGGAAAGCAGTCTTCCCAGCTACATGGCGGAGGCCGAACGCCTCGGTTATGGCGGTAACGACCAAAGTCGAATCAGCGATGGCCGCTAAATCTACAAACACCGTCTCTGTAGTTCGTTCTTCTGCCGCCGCGATCGCCAGCGCCAGCCGGGTTTTGCCGACGCCGCCCGGCCCGGTCAAAGTGATAAGCCGGACGCTCTCTCGGTTAAGCAAATCGTGGACGGCGGTGACCTCAAGCTCACGGCCGATAAGCGGCGTGAGCGGTATGGGAAGCCGGACAGGACGATAGACGTAACGGCGGCTCGCCGCCACGGGGCGCCTGCGCGCCGCCGCCTCAAAGAGCGACAGTTCTGGAGGATTCAACTTCAAGGCGGCAGTCAGAAATTCAAGCGTGTCCGCCTGCGGGGCATTGCGAGCCCCTCGCTCGAGGTCGCTGATGCCGCGAGTGCTCAGCCCGGAGCGCTCGGCAAGTTCTTCTTGAGTCATGCCCGCGGCGACTCGATGGCGTCGCAAGAGTGTGCCAAACGCCGGGTGCACGGAAGCCGTCGTGTCCAAAGAGGATTGCCGCTCGTTCATGCTCTGCTCAACCACAGCCTCAGTAACGACAACTTGGCTCCTAAGTGGTCACCGTGCCATCGTAACAAACCGACCATCGGGCAACCATACCGACGCAAAGTCAACTTGCGTGGGTCTTTGCGTGAGTTGCTCGTGGTGGCGACGACTGGCGAGGCGCAATCTGAGCCTAGACCTGGTCGATAGGCGTTGTACCAGGGCTCGCGGCAAGGAACCATTCAATGAGGAGGAGATTGGAATCATGATGGTGAACACGTTTCTCGGCGAGATGATTGTCGAGATGAATGTCAAGACCCTTGATGCCCGTGCCTCGCGCGGTGTGGTGGCAGAAGAAGCGGCCGCACTCAAACGGAATAAGAAACCCTCACCCGTCGTCCGGACGAGATCGCACGCAACAGCGATCCTGATCCGTGCTCTTACTTGGCTTCAAGTTGCCGCGCCCGCCACACCCGAGCAGAGCAAATCGCTGCACTAGGGTCCGGTTGAGATGAAAGGAAATTGGCTATGGTCGCTTCAATTGATCCAAGGATTTTTCCCGACATGCGCAAAGGAACGTCGCGTTCCCTACTCGAAACGATCGGACCAAGCATGATCGTGGGCCTGATCGTCAATCAGCGGCAATCTTCTAGCCTGAGACCGTTGCTGATTCGAATGGACGAAACGGTCCCCCTGTTCGACGAACCCGTGACCTGGGAAGACGCCGAGTGGCAATAGCTGGGATGACTAGACGCCGACACGCAATCTGCGCTCCTGCGCACGAAAGGCAAACTGATGAACGTCACATCTCCCGTCGCGAGTACCAACGGATCTAATCGCTCAACCATCCAACCGTACCTGAGCGAACTTGACGATAACGCTGGACGCTGGTTTCTTGGTTGCCGCGTTTGGCTACGGGCCGAGGCCGCGCAGACAGGTGGTGGCTTTGGCTTGATCGAGCAACTCGTGCCGCCTGGTCTCGGCTCTCCTTACCATGTCCACTACCATGAGGACGAGGCCTTCTACATGTTGGATGGAGCGATTCGGATATTCAGCGAAGGACGATCCTGGGCGGTCGGGGCGGGCGGCTTTGCTTTCCTCCCACGCGGGATCCCTCACGGCTTTCGGACCGAAGGCGATGTGCCGTCCCGCTCCCTGCTCATCGCCAACCCCGGCGGGTTCGAGGGGTTCGTCGCCGAGCTGAGCAGCGTCGAACCGCCTTTGGGTCCGCCGAACATGGACGCGCTCATGGCTGCGGCCGGTCGCTACGGCCTGGAGATCCTGGGTCCGCTGCCCGAGTAAGTCGGCCGCGCTCCCGGCACAACGCCGGGAGCGCCTCACGGAAGAACCTGCCTTGCACCCCGCAGTCCCACCCCACCTGGAGTCATCGCTCGCAGGACAACGAACGCAAGAGCGCGGCGGCAGAACCGCGGCGACTGGCGACGGCGGCCCGCCACGAAGACGGCGTCCATGGCAGAGGCCAAGTGCGACGTCGACGAGGCAATTGAGCGGCACGATGCAAATGCTGCCACCGTCATGACCAAGGCGGTGCCTTGATAGACTAACGGACGATGCTCTTTTGCTTTGTTCCGTGTCGTGCTGGGCCCCTTGCCCACGAATCGCAGCAGGTCAGCTCGTGCCTGTTCGGCGCTCACACCGCACTCGCTAAGGATACGCGCCGCGACACCTTCGTCTTCACGCAGGATGCCGAGTAGCAAATGTTCGGTCTCAGCGGGTCGGTGCTAGCTGTGGGCGAGAAACTCCCCGGCCACCCACCCAAGAGTCACGCCCATCGCGTCGACTTGATACCAGGTGTAGCCATCGGCTGCCACTGGTTCGCCGCTGATGAACGCGACGTAGCCATTCGGCAGCACGTTCACCACCTTGGCATCAAGTCCCGCCGCCGCCCGGACGTACAGGGCGTCGGTGTCGACAGCGACCCTAGTCCCGATGGGGAAGCCGTTGCCGCCGCCGTCGGCGGGCGCCAGGAACTCTCCGGCCACCCAACCGAGGCTCACGCCCATAGCATCAACCTGGTACCAGGTATAACCATCGACGCTGATCGGCCCGTCAGCGATGAACGCTACGTAGCCGTCCGGCAGGACATTGACAACAGTACCGCCCAGACCTGGCTCCGCCCGGACGTTCAGCCAATCAGTGTTGACCACGACGCGCTCGCCTCCCGGGTAACCTCCGTCGCCATTGTCAGCCGTGGTCAGATAGCCGCCAGACACCCAGCCGTGGCCATCTGCGTCGAATGTCACCTGGTACCAGTTGTGGTCGTCGGCCGTCACCGGACCGTCGGTGACCGTGCCGAGCATGCCGTCGGTGACGACGTGGACGACAGTATCATTCAAGCTCGGCCCGCTGCGGACATTCAGGGCGTCGGTGATGACCACGACCCGGTCGCCCGGTTCAAAGGTAAGACCACTCCGAGCGTCCGTCGGCGAGGCCGACAGGCTTGTGAGTAGGGCCGCGCTCAGGACCGCGGCGAGGGCGACGATTGTTACCGACCACCTAAAGAGGCTCACTACGTGTTGGATAGGTCCCATGATGTGCACCTCATTTTGCAAATGGACTTATCGTCGAACCGATTTCACGACCTAGAAACGCAATCCTCCTCGACGTGCTACCGTCAATCGATCCCGCGTCGGATCGATCTGTACTGAAATGAACGCATGAGATGACGGAGGAGTTACATCGGCTTCAAAACCAGGTGGAGGCGCATGACTGCGCTAGCCTTTGAGGTCGTCGCCGAGCAACGCTTCCCGAGGCTTAGCCACGGCAACGGAGCGTCCAAGACGTCCGCTCGGGCCAACGCGTAGTGCTCGCTCCGCCGCGGGCTCACTGCCGTCCTCAGGTAGATGGAATTCGTACCGTAGTGAGCGAGGAGCTGGGAACTGGGCGGCTGGAATTGTTCAGCGACGGGGTCTTCGCGATCGCGGTGACGCTCCTCGTGCTGGAACTTCGGGTTCCGTTGCCGGGAGCCTTGGCTGACGGGTCGACACTCAGGGAGGCTCTCTGGCAGGAATGGCCCACCTACCTTGCGTTCGCCACCAGTTTCGCGACCTTCCTCATTGCCTGGGTCAATCATCAAAACCTTTTCCGGCTGATTGCGCGCGTCGACCACACTTTCTTGCTGCTCAACGGTCTCCTCCTCGCCACCATCACCTTCATCCCGTTCCCGACCCACGTCCTGGCCGAATACCTGCGGGAACCGGGGCCGCGCACCGCCGCAGTTTTCTATGTCGGTAGCTTCCTGGTGATGGCGCTCGCCTTCAATCTGCTCTGGCACTAGGCGGCGCACAAGGGCCGGTTACTCGCGTGTGAGGCGGATCAGCGCTTGATCAGGACGATCTCCACCCAATTCCTGCTTGGTCCCGTGACGTACGTTCTCTGCGTGCTGGTGGCCAGCCAGAACGCGGTCGCTGGGTTCGTGCTGATGATCGCGGTAGCGGCCTATTGGGCCTTACTGTATGGGGCGCGGCCCGGACCGGGGCACGGGGCGTAGCGCTGGGCATGGTGTGCCGTGGGCAGGGGAGCTGTCACGTGCGGTCCGCGAGCGGGTGGAGTGCGCCCGATTGGTGCAGGCGAAACGATTCGCAGGCACGAGCTTGCACACGAACGCGGACATGGGTCCACGCGAGCTGCAAAACCAAGTCGTGCTCGACGAAGCCGGTGAGAACATGATGAAGGCGGCGGTCGGGCAGCTTCACTTGTCCGCCCCTGGCTATCACCGCGTGCTGATGCTCTCCCGGACAATTGCTGGTCTCGCTGGCGACGATCGAGTGCGCGTCGCGCATCTCGCCGAGGCTCTGAAATATCGGCCCCGACATCTTCTTGGGTAAACGAGGAACCTCGAATAGCAATTCCCTCTACCCGGCGGGAGCCACGTCGTTGCGCTTAGGTCCCGGCAATGATGCGCTGTTCCGACCTAGGCGTCGACGTGCAAACCGACGTTGCCGGTTGCGCTGCAATCGGTGCGGAACGGCAATAGAGACGGAACGAGAATTGGGCAGGCGATCGGAGCATCGTTGTAGTTGGCCGCAGCGAGACCGAGATCAATCTCTTTCTCCCCTTCGGCGATCGACCAATTTTGGTTGCTGACGTACGACTCCTTCGCCGGGGAGACTCAACCATCTACTCGAGAATCACCGCGCGGGTACTCCAAATTCCACCAAAATGAGCGCCCCAGCGGAACAGGCGCCCATGCGAAACCATGGGCTCAAGCCACAGGAGGGTGAGAACCAGCGCGTTCATCTTCGGCGTGAGTCAAGCCATGCTCGTGCTCCCTTTGATATCCTGTCGTCCAGATTCGAAGAACGATGACTATTCGGGAGGAAGCGATCGTGTCTGAGACTCTGAACCTAGATGATTTGCTGCGCTGGCGCTGCATCGGGCCGTTCCGCGGCGGCCGCGTCGTCACAGTCGCCGGCAGCTACGACGACCCGAACTCCTTTTACTTCGGCGCTTGTGCAGGCGGTGTCTGGAAAACCATAGACGGCGGTACTTATTGGCGCCCCGTTTCTGACAGCTTCTTTAAGACCTCATCCGTCGGCGCACTCGCTGTCGCCCCGTCAGATTCGAACGTCGTCTATGCCGGTACCGGCGAAACAACCATCCGGATCGATGTCTCTCACGGCGACGGTGTCTATCGGTGCACCGACGCCGGCCGAACTTGGACCAACGTCGGCCTCCAGGACACCCGCCACATCGGCAAGATCCGGGTCCACCCTCAAAACGCCGACGTCGTCTGGGTCGCCGCGCTCGGTCACGCCTTCGGACCCAATCAAGAACGTGGCGTATTCAAGAGCACCGATGGCGGCGCCACCTGGAAGCAGGTCCTCTTTGTCAGCGAGAAGGCCGGCGCGGTCGACCTCAGTCTCGACGAAACCAACCCCCGCATCCTCTATGCGAGCATCTGGGAGGCCTATCGCTCTTTCTGGATGATCAGCAGCGGCGGATCCGACAGCGGCCTCTGGCAGAGCACCGACGGCGGCGAGACCTGGCAGAACATCACCGACCGTCCTGGTCTACCAAAGGGTACGCTCGGCAAGATCGGAGTCGCCGCCTCTCCCGCCAAGCCCGGCCGGGTCTGGGCCCTGATCGAGCACCAGAAGGAAGGCGGCCTCTACCGCTCCGACGACTATGGCGCCAACTGGGAAAGAGTGAGCGATAACCAGAACCTCGTCTCCCGAGCTTGGTATTACACGCACGTCACCGCCGACCCCCAGGATCCCGACACGGTTTTTGTGAACAACCTCGAGTTTTGGAAAAGCACGGACGGCGGCAAGACTTTCGCGGAGATCGCTACGCCCCACGGTGACAACCATGACCTCTGGATCGACCCCAAGAACAACCAGCGGATGATCCAGGGCAACGACGGCGGGGCCAACATCTCGTTCAACGGCGGCTTCACGTTCTCCACCATCTACAACCAGCCCACCGCCCAGTTCTATCACCTTGCCACCGACAACCGCGATCCTTATTACGTCTACGGCACCCAGCAGGACAACTCCAGCATTGCCGTCCCCAGCCGTAGCAATCACGCCGGAATTCTCTGGCAAGACTGCTTCCTGGCCGGTACCGGCGAGAGTGGGTATATCGCCGTCCGCCCCGACAACCCCGGTATCGTCTATGTCGGCGCCATCGGCTCCTCGCCGGGCGGCGGCAACTCCCTCCAGCGCTACGACCGCGCCACTGACCAGATCCGCCTCATTACAAGCTGGCCCGATGCCACCCGCGGACTTGGCGCAAGTCAGCACAAGCAGCGATTCGCCTGGACCTACCCAATCGTCATCTCGCCCCACGACCCTGACACGCTCTATATCGGCGGCGATCGTGTGCTCCGGAGCATGGACGAAGGGCACACATGGGAGGCCATTAGCCCAGACCTCACCCGGGCCGATCCCGAAACGCTCAAGCCGACCGGTGGCCCGGTCAACCTCGACACCGTTGGCGCAGAGATCTATGCCACGGTGTTTTCATTCATTGAGTCGCCCCACGAGAAGGGCGTCTTCTGGGCCGGCTCGGATGACGGCGTGGTCCATGTCAGCCGTGACGGAGGCAAGTCCTGGGACAATGTCACGCCTGACATCCCAGAATGGACCTTGATTAGCTGTATCGAGCCTTCCCCGTTCGACCCGGCCACCGTCTACATCGCCGCCACCCGCTACAAGCAAGATGATTACCGCCCCTACCTTTACGTTACCCGTGATTACGGTCAGCGCTGGACCCGGATCAACGGCGGCATTCCTGACGACGACTTCACCCGGGTCATCCGCGCCGACCCCGAGCGAGAAGGCCTTCTCTACGCCGGCACCGAAACAGGCGTCTACGTCTCCTTCGACGACGGCACGAACTGGCGCCGCCTGGAGTCGAACCTGCCCGTAGCCCCGATCCACGAGCTTCTTGTGAAGGAGAGTGATCTGATCGCCGGCACCCACGGCCGGTCGATCTGGATCCTCGATGACCTCACCCCGATCCGTGCCCTGGCCGAGGGGTTGCCCGAGGGCGAGTCATACTTCTTCGCCCCACGAGAAACTGTTCGCGTTCTGCCCGGAATTGACTGGACTGACAACGTCGCCGGGTCGACCAACTACTTCGGCGGCCGGGGCGGTGCTTTTGTCTGCGATACCACCGCCGAAGGCGCGGCTGTGCGCACCTACCTGGACCTCGGGGAGAACCCGCCCGCCGGCGTCATCCTCGGTTACCGTTTGACTGACGAGCCGAAGGAGCCGATCTCGCTAACCATTCGCAGCGCTGCGGGCGAGGAAGTGCGCACCTTTTCGAGCCGCAAGGAGGACGACCCGCCGAAAGCAAAAGAGCTCCGCATCCCGGCAAAAGCCGGCTGGAATCGTTTCATCTGGGATCTGCGGTATGCCCCAGCGACCAAGATTGAAGGCTCCGATCCGCCTGCCGAGAAGCCGATCGATGGTCCAATCGTCAAGCCGGGCGACTACACGGTCGCCCTCAAGATCGGCGAGACCGAGCTAACCCAGCCTGTCCGGATCGTCAAGCCGGCCGGCGTACCTTCCACTCAGAAAGACCTTGACGCCCAGGAGGATTTGCTGCTCCGTATCCACCGCCAAGTCGAGACTACCGTCCAGGCGATCAACCAGATGCGGGACCTGCGTGCGCAGCTCGATGGTTGGGTCAAGCGGACCAAGGAACGCGATGGCGGCGCCGAAGTGGCGAAGGAAGCCGAAGCATTGCGCGACAAAGTTCGGGAGGTTGAGGAGACGCTCCTGGTGCCCGACCTCCGCCCCGGTTGGGCCGACAACATCAACGCCGGGGCGCGCCTGTTGGAGAAGCTCACCAACATAACGCCAGTCGTCGCCCTCGGCGACTATCGCCCGACCGCCGCCGCCGAGGCCGCGTTCGCCGAGATTACGAGCGCCGTCAAAGCTGAAATCAAACGCTTCGAGGCGATCGTCTCAGACGACCTTCCTGCCTTCAACGCGCTCGTCGCGAAAGGCGAATTTGGCGCGGTGGTCGCCTAGAGATAGCTGCGCAACGCTCAGTATCCACGCGTTCGAAAAGCTGTCATTGAGAGCAAACGGGTGTCGGGCGGGACCGTAGTCGAAACTGGCACGCTTGCATCAACCAATGTGAAATCGCCGGAGATCTAGTGGTCACCGGCGTTTTCGTGAAGGAGTAAGTTCGGGATCAGTCGGCTTTGCTTGCAACCGTGACGGGGGCGGAGACGCAACTTGTCAGGAAGTTGAACTTTGGCAGAAGCTCGTTGGGCCACCGCGGGAACCAGAATGCAACCGAGAGGGAATGCCTTCGGCCTCTTCTTACACCTTGTGGGTGGATTACGGCCCCCGGCCCAGGTTCTGCTCCTGGGAAGCTACGTCAAGCCATATGATCGCTGTAGGCACGCAGCCACGTTCCTTGCAACACCTGCCCAATCAGGTTGCATCGGAATCGTCAGACCGGCAAGCAAGAACTCGCCCCGACAAAGTCTCGTTCCGCGCATCGGATCACGGTACCTCGTCGCTGGGCGATGCGAATGGGCGTGTGGCAGTCCCAAAACGTTCAAGTCGAGGCGAATATGACAGAGGTCGGCACAAAGCTTGCATTGCAGGCGTGCGGGTTCGGGCGGCGACAGGTTACGGCGAGCGAGCGCTCGATCCTATCTCGGAGCGCGCCTTGGCATGAGCAGCTTGATTCTTGTGGTCGACGACGAACGCGCCTTGACCGGGGTCATGGCCGATCTTCTCGGAGACGAAGGCTATACCGTGCGCGAGGCGCACGATGGGCTCGATGCGTTTGAACTGGCGCTGCGTGAGTCGCCTGATCTGGTACTGAGTGACGTACAGTTGCCCCGCCTCGACGGGCTGGCGCTTGTCGGTCAGTTGCGCGCCGCTGGCCGGGCCATCCCTGTCGTTCTCATGAGCGCCATAAACATCGAGGTCAACATTCCCGGCGTTCGCTTCGTTTTGAAGCCGTTCGACCTCGACCACCTCCTCGCGATCGTCCGAGAGGGATTGTCAACCGGCGCCTCGACCTGGTGACCGCAGCAAATCTTGCCGCTCGCCACCAAGTGATGGACAATGCAGCATCGGCATGCGTTGGTTTGCCCGCACGCTTACGGCCGCTTCCGGGGAAGCGGCTGTGTGTGCTTACACGGAGGCGACGGGACTTGGAGGAAGCCACGTCAATGGACCGAGCGGTGCCCTTGGAGTTGTACGGCCAGGTGCTGGCCGAGTATTTGCGCACACGTGGCGAACGACAACTCTTCGAGGCGTCCCTGATGAGCAACCAATTCGTCGAGGCAGGTGTAGGGCCAGACGAAATCATTGCTCTGCATGTCGAGGCGCTCGACCAAGCCCTCGAGGGGGCGCCGTTTCGTGAGCAGGCGCGGGCGATTGGAGATTCCCATCAATTTTTGCTGGACGTCATGATCGCCTATGGTTTGAAATATCGCGAGTACTTCGAGCTGAAAACGCAGGAGATCGACCGAGCGGAGACGGCGCGCAACGAGTTACTCGCTATGGTCGCCCACGAGTTACGCAATCCACTAGCGGCCGCCACGGCCACGCTCGACATGGCTGCGCGCAGCTTCACGAGCGGCCAGATGGAACGAGTGCCGCCGTTGATTGGCTCTGCGAAGGAAGCACTCGGCCGGCTCTCCCGCCTCACCGCTAACCTCGTCCGGGTCAGCCAGAATCGACCAGCCAATGTCAACTTCGAACTGATCAACCTCGCCCTGCTCATCGCCGAGGCCTGCGAATGGGTCGAGCCGGCGGCCACAGAGAAGGGCATCTCGTTGCGAATCAACGCGCACGAGCCAGCACTATGGGTCCTTGGCGATCCCGATGCGCTGCTCAGCGTCGTCGGCAACCTCCTCTCCAACGCCGTCCGCTACACCCCCTCCGGGGGCCGCGTCGAGATCTCCTCGGACGCCAGTGACGGCGTCGCGTGGGTGGAAGTGCGAGACACGGGCATCGGCATGACGCCGGAAGTGCAAGCGCGCATCTTCGAAAAGTTCTTCCGCGCACCGGAGGCACGGCAAGTCGAGGCGCAAGGACTTGGGCTGGGCCTAACGTTGGTGCGCGACATCATACTGGCGCACGATGGTCAAGTGGAGATAGAGAGCACGGTTGGTCAGGGTAGCACGTTCCGGGTGACCTTGCCGTTGGCCCCAGTAGACGACCAAAAGGCCGACTGATGAGAGCGGAGGACACATGGCCGAAATGGGACCGGAGCATCAGGTAATGGGGACGAGCAGCGCTCGCGAGGAGCTCATTTCCGAGCAGCGACGGACGATCGATGAGCTGGAGACACCGGTCATCTTGGTATGGCCGGGGGTTCTGGCTCTGCCGATTGTGGGCACCCTCGACACCATGCGCGCTCAAGCGATGAACGAAGCGCTGCTGGATCGGATCGTGGAGAGCGGCGCTGAGATCGTGCTCCTGGACATCACCGGTGTGCCGGTGGTCGACACTGCGGTGGCGCGCCACCTTCTTGAGACCGTCACGGCAGCGCGTCTACTCGGGGCGGAAGTCTTCATTGTCGGACTCTCCGCTCGGACAGCGATGACCTTGGTTCATCTCGGTATCGACCTCGCCAACGTGACGACACGGGCGACTATGGCCAAGGGCTTGGAGTTGGCCTTCGCCCGGCTCGGTTTGGAAGTTGTGCTGCGCCGCGACGGTGTTGGTCGGCTCGACGGTGTCGACGGGGCCACGACCTAGTGACCCGCGTTCCGGTTATCCGCATTGGCGAGATTCTCGTCGCGACGGTTCAAGAAGATTTGTACGACCGGGACGCGCTGCAGCTTCAGGACGACCTCGCCATTCAGCTGGAGCGGACCGGAGCCCGCGGCACGTTGATCGATTTGTCGACCGTGGAGATGGTTGATTCCTTTCTCGGCCGACTCATCGGCGAAATCGCCGCCGGCTCTCGGTTATTGGGAGCGGAGACTGTCGTCGTGGGGATGCGACCCGCGGTTGCCCTCACGCTCGTCGAGCTTGGGATCAGCCTTCCCGGAGTGCGGACGGCGCTAGACGTGGACAAGGGGCATGCGCTGCTGCATCGACTAATCAGGAGGGAGAACCGAGGGCATCGACGGGACCGCGCCCATGGGGGCTGAACAGCGAGTAGAGATCGCCGGAGAGGAAGGGATCGTTGCCGCGCGCCAGGGCGCCCGCGACGCCGCACGCCGTCTCGGGTTCGGTCTGGTCGATCAAAGCCGGATCGCCACCGCCGTCTCGGAACTTGCGCGAAATGTGGTGCGTTACGCCACCGGTGGGCGCGGTGAAGCGACCATCCGTGATGTGGAGACGCCAGACCGACGAGTCGGTCTCGAGGTGGTCGTGCACGATGACGGACCAGGCATCATCAACCTAGAACTGGCAATGCGCGATGGATTCAGCGGTGGCACTGGGCTCGGAATGGGCCTCCCCGGCACCAAGCGCCTGATGGACGATTTCATGATCGAGTCCGACCCGAGGCGGGGAACGACGGTGACTATCCGCAAGTGGCGGCGCTGATTTGGCGGAGCCGACGGTTGTGGTGATTGATGGGCAAGCCGACGTGGAACGCGCCCGGCGAGAGGTCCGACGGCTGGCGCTGGCTCTCGGCTTCGGTCGCGATCCGGCCGAAGAGGTGACCATCGCCGCTTCAGAGCTGGCAACAAACCTGCTTAAGTACGCCGTGGGTGGCCGGATCGGTGTCGCGCCAATTTCCGGACCGCGAGGGACTGGAATCCTCATTGAAAGCAAAGACGATGGACCAGGAATTGGAGACGTCTCGGCCGCCCTCCTCGACGGGCAAAGTACGGGCGGAGGGCTGGGCGGCGGGCTGCCGGGCGTCCGCCGCCTGATGGATGAAGTCGAGATTGAAAGCAATCAATCTGGTACGCGCATCACCGCACGCAAATGGCTGACGCTGGCGTCCTGATCGCCGCAGCAGCGCGGCCGCATCCGACCGAAGATGTCAGCGGCGATGCCTGGCATGTCGATTGGAATTCACTCGGATGCCGCATCGCGCTCATCGACGGTTTGGGCCACGGACCGGCCGCAGCGGAGGCGGCGGCGAGGGCCCGAGAGGTGCTCGCTGCCTCGCCGGATGCCCATCCCGCCGACGTCCTACGACTCTGTCACGAGGCGCTCCGCAGGACACGTGGCGCGGCAATGGGTGTCGCGGCAATCTTGCCGGACGACGGCCGCGTGATCTACGCTGGGATCGGGAACGTCGAGGCCCGGCTGGTCGTCGCGGGCCGGACAGTCCGGTTGCTGTCGTCTCGCGGGATTGTCGGAGCGGTGCTGCCAACCGTGCGCCCAGTTGAGGCGAAGCTTGAGCCAGGGTGGTTGTTCCTCATCCATACCGACGGCATCAGCGATCGATTCACGCTCGACGAAGGAGTCGCCGAGAATGGGGGGCATCCTCAGCTTCTTGCGGACACGATCCTGTCCCACTGGGCTCGGGCCGCCGACGACGCGACGGTCGTTGTTGCATGCCGAGAACAATCGGTTAGGTAGGCCCAAGAAAAAAATCGGCGGACGATGCGGCGCTCACTTTTTCTGGCTGACATTCCTGAACGACGCAAATTCCCGACCTTGTTCCAGATGCAGTGGCTGGACGACGACCGGCAGTTCTCAGATTCCTCGCGAAGGGCATCCCGTTCCGCGGTCCGGATTCCCAGCGAACCGCTTGCGCATCATGTCACGGTGCTTGTCTTTCGGACTGCTTTGTGGCATGACCCGACCGCTGTCTACACGCGTTGCCGGCAAGGACGGAACAGGGTGGGTAGGTCTTTCCTCCCACCCTGCATGCCTCGCCTTGTCTATGGTCCAGCTTAAGCGGGCTCAGACCAAGGGCATGCCGCCCGTGACACCGACGACTTGGCCGGCGATATAGCTTGACTCCGCCGAGGCGAGGAAGACGAAGAGTGGCGCGAGCTCGGCGGGCTGTGCGGGCCGGCCGATCGGCGCCTGCTGTCCGAAGTGCTGCGCCTTCTCGGCCGGCATCGTCGCCGGAATGAGCGGCGTCCAGACCGGGCCGGGAGCAACCACATTGACGCGGATCCCCTTCTGCAGGCCCTCCTCTGCTAGAGCCTTGGAAAAGGTGACGATCGCCCCTTTCGTGCTGGCGTAGGCGAGGAGCTCGGGCGACGGCTGATAGGCCTGGATGGAGGCGGTGTTGATGATCGCGCTGCCCGGCTGCAGATGTGGCCAGGCCGCGCGGCAGAGGTAATACATCGCGAAGATGTTGGTGCGGAAGGTGTGCTCCCATTCGCCATCAGGGATCTGTTCGATGCCCGCGTGGGTCATCTGGAAGGCGGCGTTGTTGACTAGGATGTCAAGCCGACCCAGCTCCGACACTGCCCGCTCGACAAGGGATCGGCAGTGGGCCCCGTCGGCGATGTCGCCAGCCATCGTGATCGCTGCTCGACCCGCCTCGCGGACAATCCGGGCAGTCTCCTCAGCGTCGGTGTGCTCGCTCAGGTACGAGATGAGCACGTCGGCGCCTTCCCTGGCGAAGGCGAGGGCGACAGCCCGCCCAATGCCGCTGTCGCCACCGGTGATGAGGGCCGCCTTCCCGGCGAGCCGCCCGAATCCCTGGTACGACGCCTCCCCGAAGTCGGGCGCCGGGGTCATCTCCGACTCAAGGCCGGGATAGTCCAGATGGTCTTGGGGGAAGGGAGGCTTCGGCCCCGTTTCCTTCGGATCTTGCAACGTCTGACTTCGATTCGGGGTCGACATCATCCTTACTCCATGGGCACGACTGAAGCGACAAATTGCGGACCGCCGGAACCGGCGAGTTCCGACCGCGGACGCAGTATCCGTGCCAGACGTGGAGATAGAGCGAGAGCATTGGATTGTTGCGTCACCTGTCGACACGTCGCCCGCACCGCATCGCGGGTCGGACCTCAGCCTGCGCTCGCAAGGAGCTTGTTGAGCGCAAAGGCATCGAGATGGACAGTGTCGCCCGCGGATTTCATCTGGTTTGCTAACCGAACCTCAATTCCGCTTTCCTAGGCATGACCGAGCCGCCCTTGCCACTGCACGTTGCCGCGAAGCAGCTGTTTCCGGGTAATTTAAATACGGGGTCGATTATGACCCGTGTGTGCATGACGCGGTCTTGAATTTCTGTCCGTGCGGCTTCGCGGGCGAACCCATGATTGAACTCGATGTTCGGGCCAAACTATCAGCCACCATCAAAATTGGATCAGCGACCCGCTGCTTGATCGCGTCCCGTCCTCGTCGTCCAGTCGTGCCGAGGCTAAGAAGAGCTTGCTGATCGGCGCTCCAGCATACGATCGGCAGGAGTCCGTGAGGGCGTTCGGCGGGCGCTGTAAGGTCATCCGCAGCAATCTATGCGTCAGGTTTCAGGATTCCGCGCCTGGTGAGGAGCCCGGCCGCAAAACCAGCCTGCCTCGGCCTTGTCCGGCATGCCGCTACGCGGCAGTGCCCTCGAAGACGGCCGTCCCAACGTCGCTCGCCGTCACACCGACAAAGCGGAAGCCGGCCGCCGCGAACAGGGCCGCATACTCCTCGGGTGTGCGCTCCCGCCCTCCAGGTGCCACCAGCATGTTGAGATCGGAGAACTTGTCGTCGGGGTTCGCGTTTGGTGGGCCCAGTTCCCGCTCGACTACCAGGAGTGCCGACCCTTCGGTCATCGCTCGCCGGCAAGTCCCCAGGATGCGGAGGCAGTCCTCGTCTTCCCAGTCGTGAAGGATGGCCTTGAGCACGTAGGCATCGCCGGCTTCAGGGACAGCGTCGAAGAAACTCCCGCCGACGATTTCGCACCGGTCCGCGACCCCGGCCGCCGCCAGGATGGACGGTGCGCCGGTGACCACGTGGGGCTGGTCGAAGAGCACGCCGCGCATCCTCGGGTGCTTGGCGAGGATCGCCGCTAGGAATGCGCCGTTCCCCCCGCCGACATCCACCACCGTTTCGAAGCGGTCGAAGTCGAAGGCGGCCACGACGGTGGCAGCGACTTGGCGCGAGAGGTCGGTCATGGCCCGGTCAAAGCTGGCCGAGAGTTCCGGGTGCTGTGCACGGAAAGTCCAGGAGTCGGTTCCGTGGACATGGCGGAAGGCATTCTCTCCCGTTCGCACGCTGTGCTCCAGGCCGCCCCAAGCCTGCCAGTGGTAAGGCGTGCCGACGAATGCCGCCCATCCGGCCACCGAGTCCGGCGCGTCGGTGCGCAAACAAGCACCCAGCTCGGTCAGGGCGAACCGCCGTCCATCTTCCTCACGGAGGACTCCTACGCTTGCCAAGGCGCGCAGCAGGCGGTAGAGCGCGTCGGGATTGGTACCCGTAGCGACGGCGAGTTCGTCGCTGGTGCGGGTGCCGTCGGCTAAGAGGTCGGCGACGCCGAGAACGGCGGCGACGTGGATTGCTTGCGTCACCTGATAGCCGTTCACCAGGCGGCGCAGCGCCAGCCACGGCGGTGGTGCCTTCCTATCCATGACGCTCCTCCTTCAGATTGGTTGGCAGGCCTGGTCCAACGCCCCGGACGGCTTAACGCTTCGCCGGCGCCCAGGCGATGACCTCCGCAGACCCAGGAAATCTACGTTTCCCTGGTTACAAGTCGGTGAGTGCCAGCGCAAGATCGTGCCAGGTTTGTCCAACGACTCCTAGTTTACCGTCCGTTTCATGTTCGCGCGTCGGCACGGTTCAAAATCGCTTGAAGCGGATGCACTTTCGGTGAGCTGCGCGGCTGAAGCTTGGTAGCTGCTCCTCGAGGTGGGCATCGGTCGGGATGATCGCGGTCCACACGGCACGACTCCTGCAAAGCGACGATGACCGACCGTGCCGAATGGTCGAGCGCCCCTCGCATCGGAAGGAGATTGATATGCCAAGTGAAAGATCGCAGACAAATGCGCAGACTCCGGCGGACGAAATGGATGCGCTGGCCCGCCGCTGGCCGGAATTGAACGACGACGATTGGGCGCACTTGCCAGTCGTCCGTCCCGACGAGAGGCTAACGTCAGGTGCGACCTATTTCGATCTCAACGACCCCGAGCGAGGGCCGTTCCAAGCGTCCGATTCACAGGAAGCTACGGCTGAAAACCGGTTCGTCGCGAAGGATAAGCTCGATCCGGCGATCTGGAATGTGTTCGTTTCCCCTCAGCAATCCAGCGGCGACCAAGACGAAATTGTGCGCCCGATCGATGGGTTGCGCCGGGGGGCCGATCAGGTCGCTTCGGGCGAGCAACGAATTGAAGATCTGTCGCGCCGACTTGAAAACGAATACCCGGCGAATGAACATTCCGGTGGGGGCCAGCAAACATAGCGCGGCTCTGAACCCTTCTCATCCGAAGATCGATCGCACTTGTGACGCAGCCGTCGAATCAATCGGTAGGCGATGCCTCGGCGGGCGGTGGTTCAGTCGGCGCTGCTGTCGGCTCGGCCACCGGTGTTTGGGTGGCTGCCGGTTCTTGTGCGGGCGTCGGCGTCGCGGTTTCGGTCGGTTCTGGTTCCAGTGTCGGGGTGGCTTCGGGCGCTTCTGTCGGCGGTGGTGTCGGCGTTACGGTCGCGCGAGAGCCCCGTTCGATCTCGACCGGTTTCGTCGAGTCGCTGTGCTCAGCATGGAAGTTATCGAAGCCGATACTCGCGGCCGTCTCGCCGGAAAACATGGTGAGACCGACGCTGCCGTCGAGCTGCTCGATCCCCGTGATCGTCGCGATCGCCTTGAGATGGCTGCCAGCGTTGCCCCAGTAGAGCGTCGCCCAGGCGTTATCGCCATCATGACCGGTCACAACACGGAGCGTATAGGTTGATCCTGGCTTAAACGAGAGATCGCCATCGGCAGTGATGAAACGATCGACGACCGTGCCCCCGGCGACCTCCGAAAGTTCCAAGGTATCCGCATCGACATCGGCCACAACGGTGACGTAGTTGTCCGGCCCGTTCCAGGCAAGAACGACCCCGCCTCGACCGCCGTCGCCGGTGAAACGAATGTCGGTTTCGACAACCGCGCGGTCGTAGGTGTGTCCGTCGCGGGACAGCCAAGCTACGCCCTCGCCGCCATCAGTCGCGAACTCGACAAAGGCATCGCCCCGGCGTTCCGCGGTTTCGATCGCGATTCGGTCGCTTGACGCTGCCTCACGCGTCCAGCCAGGAGGCAATCCACCGCTCGGCGGGCCGCTGAAATCGTCATCGAACGCGACGTTTCGGACCGATGCTGTAGTCGGTGTATCAAGACTGGCCATTGCCGAAACCGCGAACAGCGCCGATGCCTTCCCGAACGTCGAACCGCCCGTGCCCTCAACCTTGTGGTCGGCCTGGGTCGCTCCTGCGGGAACCACGAATGAGCCCGTGCCGCTGCCGACTGCCGAGACGGCGATTGTAGCGACCGATGCCGAGGACGACGTCGTCACAAACCATTTCACCGTCACGACCTCGTTCTTGCCGTAACCGGTTAGGCTCACCGTCACTGTCGTTCCGGCGGGGCCACTCGTCGGATCGAGCGCGAGGCTCTGATTGACCGTGACGAACTTACCGATCTTCGCACCGCTCGTGGAGCCGATGACTTCGATCTGGTGTGATCCTTTATACGCCGCCGGCGTTGGCACATTCAGCGTTGCGTTGCCAATGGCGGAGGCTGGAATGCTCGACAAAACCGTGACGTCAGTCGTCGTGTCGTACCACCGGAACGTAATCGTCTCGCCCGCCGCGAATCCGTGGGCCGTGGCCGTAAGGGGCGCACCGACCGTCGTTGCAGGGGGAACGTCGGTCATGGAGCCACTGACAGTAAAGGTCGCCGATGCCAGGTTGCCGCTCGAACCGGATCCGGTGATCGTGTGGGCGCCCTTGGACGCTTCTGGCACCTGGAAAGTTGCCGTCGCCGTACCATTTCCACCGGCGGTCGAGCTCGTCACTACAGTTGAGTTGGCGCCTTCGAGCCAAAGGAAGTTGACCGCTTCACCGGCGGCATATCCCTTGCCGGTCGCGGTTACAGCCGAACCGACCGTACTGATACCGAGCGAAAGCGCCAAACTCGGGGTCACCGTGAAGCTCGCCGTCGCGGACAAGGCCGATGTAAGACCGACGCCCGAAAGTGTGTGAGCGCCTGACGCCCCCTCTGGGATCGAAATTGAAATCGTCGCTTTGCCGAGTGCAGAGGTGAGTCCAGACGCGATCGCGGGCCCGTCGAATCGGATTTCGACCGTTTCATTTGCACCGAAGCCCGTCACCGTCGCACTTAAGAAGGTGCCCACTTTGCCCGACGTGCTGATGAGTTTTAGATTCGGCGTGACGGTGAAGGTCTTTGCTGGAAGTGAGCCGCTGACAGTCCCGGTGAAAAGCACTGAATGAGCGCCACCGTCGGCGTCTGACACCGTGAACGACGAAGAACCGCTGCCGTTCGAGCCGATAGAGAACATAGCCTTGGCCGTGGTGTTGTCGCTATCCCAGTAGACGCGGACCGTCTCATACGCGGTCAGTGAGGTGCATGCCACACTGACCGACGAGGAGACGACGCCTGTGGACGGTCCGATCGTACAGCTGGGCGGCGGTGGAGGCGGAGGTGGTCCAGCGTCGCCCACAGTGAAGGTCGTCGAGGAGGAGGCGAAACTGCTCAGCCCTCTACCTTCGACCTTGTGGTCGCCAGCGGTCGCGTCCGCGGGCACGGTGACAGTTTCTGTGCCACTTCCGGTCAGGGAAGCAGCGATGGTGGTCAGCACGACTGCGCTGGACGAAGTTGCATACCAGCGGATCTCGATCGACTCGCTGGCGCGATATCCTGTCAGCATAGCGGTAATCGTCGTGCCGGCAGGCGAACGGGTGGGATCGATGGCAATCGCGCCGCTGATTGAGAAGAAAGCCGAACCAGCGGCGCCGCTGGTTCCAACCGCTTCGATTCGATGCGAGCCGTTCGCGGCGTCCGGCGCCACGATTGAAGTCGTGGCGTCACCTGTGGCGGAAGGGGTAACTGTCTTGAGGACGGTGAAGGTCGTGCTGGTGTCGTACCACCGTAAGGCAATGGAGTCGTTTGGACCGTAGCCTTTCAGTGTCAATGTCACTGTGGCGCCGACCTTGCCGCTCAGTGGCGAGCCCGCAACGGAAGGATTAACTGTATAGCTCGCTGAGGCAAGGCTGCCCTGGTTGCCAGCGCCGTCAACCGTGTGTGCTCCCTTCGATGCGGATGGCACGGCGAACGTTGCCGACCCGCCGCCGGCAGACGAGGTCACGACCGTTTGTAACACGGTCGAGGATGACGCTGTGTCGTACCAGCGGACGATCACTTGTTCGCCGGTGACGTATCCACCGAGAGCGGCTGTGACGTTCGACCCGACCTTTCCAGCGGTTGGGCTGAGCGTGATGCCGGTCTGGACTGTGTAGCCAGCACTCTTCGTCAGTCCGCTCATGACCCCTGTTCCGGCGATCGTGTGTAGTCCTTTAGTCCCTTGCGGCACGGAAGTGAAAAAGGTCACCCGTCCGACCGCCGAGGTCGTGTTCGAGAAGTAGTTCGCGCCGTCCCAACTGAGATTCACCGTTTCAGTGCCGCCAAAGCCGGTAAAGGTGGCAGACAACGTTGATCCAACCTTGCCGGTCGTCGTGTTCAACTGCAGATTCGGCACCACCATGAAGGGCAGTGCGATCTGCGTTCCTGTCGTGCCGCCTTGGGCGATCAGCGTGTGGGCGCCTCCGGTGGCATCAGGGATCTTGACGACGAGAGAACCGGCACCAGAGGAGCCGATCGTCATCGAGCCGCGCTGAGTCGTTGACGTGCTATCCAGGTAGATGCGTACGGTTTCCGGGGTATCGAAGTTGAAGCACGACACCGTGACGGAACTGCCGACGACGCCACTTGACGCGCTCGACGTACAAGCGGGAGGCGGAGGCGGCAACGGATCGCCTCCGACTGCGCCGGCATTGATCAGGGGCTCCGCCGATCCGTCGACATCTCCTGTAAATCCGTCGGTCGAGTCTTGGGCCCAGGCGATCGAGCGAAGATAAGTGCGAACGGCGTCCGGAGAAACGCCTGGCTCCTCATACAGATAAACCGCTGCGGCCCCAGCGACGTGAGGACTTGCCATGCTCGTTCCCGATTCGAGTGCCGTACCGCCCCCTGGCCAGGTCGAAAGGATGTTAAGACCGGGAGCCGCGATATCAACGACCGATCCGTAATTGCTGAACGTGGCCAGTGTGTCATCGTCGCCGTAGACGAAGCTCGTAGGACCCTTTCCGCTCGGTTTACCATCGGTGTCGACGATTGCCGAAACGGTGATGACTTCCGGGTATGCGGCCGGAACGAAACCGCCGGCGTCCAGTGATGAGTTGCCGGCGGCGACCACGTAGGTAACGCCCGCATTCACCGAGGCGCAGATCGCTTCGTGCAGCCCGTGGTCGTTGCAGTCCTCGACCGGAGCTTCGCCGCCGAGACTCATATTGGCGACTTCGATCGTGCCGGCGTGAGCAGTGACCCAATCTATGCCGCAAATGACGTCGGAGAATTCACCCTCACCATTCGCATTGAGTACGCGCACGGCCCAAAGACGCGCTCCCGGGGCGACGCCGACAACTCCACTACCATCGTCGCGAGCGCCGATGGTGCCGCCAACGTGGGTCCCGTGCCCGTTTTGATCGTCATAGCTCGATTCGCCCGGCACGCAGTTGACACCGCCGCCGACGTTCAGATCGGGATGATCGACGTCGATGCCGGTATCGATGACCGCGACGTCGACCGAAATGGGATTTGCGCCACTCCCGATCTGCGCCGCGGCGTTACGGTCGGCCTGACTACGTTTGATGCCAGTCGGCACAGTTTGAGCAAACGCATGGACGGGGCGATCAGGAACGATCGCCAGGACTTCCGGGTCAGCGCTGAGCCTAGTCAGCTGGTCGGAGGTGAGATCAACGGAAAAACCGCGGAGCGCGGAACCATAGACATGGCGCGGACGAATTTTGAGCGGACGTACCTTTTTGTCGACCGCCTCCTGTGCGCTGACACCGGGTTTCGGGCGCAGAGTGACGATGTAGCGGCCCGACGACGTTAGCCTCGTGGAAGCTTCGGCGGCGTCGAAGTGGTCGAAGGCACCAACCACGGCGAGGGCGAGGGCGGCCGCGACGAGAAGCGTCAAGACCAAGAATCGCGAGCGCATGCGCTCCTCCTACAGCGAAGACCGACAGCCCCGGCAATACCACCTTTTGGCGGGACGGTGCTTGGGTATCCTTTTGGTCCTACCTTACGAGGAAGAAGGGCCGATTCCTACGGACGGAAGGCGTGTTCGCTTCAGTACGATAGTTCTGGAGCACAATATTGAATGGTTCTTCGAGAATAGATCGGCACGAAATGCCGACTGCAATGAGGCGTTTCCGCCAAACGTTGGGTCAAATGATGTTGCAACGGAAACGAGATGATTCTCTCTGCGAACTGATGGGTTTCTCTGAGTATTCGTATACGTCTTTCAAATAGACATCTGTCAATCCCGGCTAGGTATTTTTCTCCCTACCGATCACAGTGTTCAGGTGGTCGAATAAGCTTTATCTGTACAGGTACCGACGCAGTAATGAGCGCTGTCCAAGTCCAATGTCTAAGTCGCCGAGTGCGAATCACCCGTAAGCACCGAAGCTTGTGCAAAAGAGTGATCGAAATGCCAACGAGCGAGCGAAGAACTGGCATCTTCCGTATTGAACTCTGGAACGATGGGATCCAGGTGATCGATCGCGTCGAAGGAGCCTTTCCTCAATATCGAACGCTCGATCCATTTGTGTCGCGGCTTGTTCAAGATGGCCGGCATGGGGAAGTCGTCTTGATTGATGATGAAACGGGCAAAATAGTTGCGCGGAGGAAGCTGGCTCGTTCGTGAGTCGAGCGAAACTAGAATGAGAAAGCACTTTCGAGGACGTTTTGCGGACACAAAGTCTTTGCCTTCTCGTGTGTTGATTGGCACGCAGACTGCGTAATCAGGCGTGGGCGCGAGCAAGATGTACGGTATCCTATCCGGGATCTGAGTTGGAGTGTCTCTCAACGCCTGGACAGGTTGATCTACCAACCGGGTCTGGCGTCACAGCAGTTCCGCTGCACGGGGCGTTCCGCAACGCAGCAGGGAACAGGGAGGCTCGAATCGCGATGTCGCTTAGTCAATTCGCTTTCCATGGTCGTTCGATTCCTCGTCAATTCGCGGTTCTTCAGTTGCTCATCGCCTTCTTGTTCGCATTGTCAGTGACCGCGCCAGCGCCAGCGTCCGCGAGCGTTGGTTGGTGCCGTTCTGACCCCGTTGTCCTCGTCAACCTGACGCTCGCGGACGTCTTCACGAGCGCGAAGATCGAGGATCTAGACAAGGTGACTGGCGCCACACAAATCGTGATCGTAACGCCACCGAGAGTCTTCGCCACACTCTCCACGCCTGGAATTGGATTTGGCTACGGCGAGTTCGTAACGTTCGAAGAGTCTAACGGCCTCAAATATACGGATTCAAGCATTCAAATCGTCGTCAAAGTTTTCGTCCCCGCCAGCGACAGCACAATACCAATTCAGGTCGATTTCGCGCCGCGCATCATCGGATTGCTTTCGCCGATCAGCATTCAGGGCTACGCGAATTCGTGGTTAACCCTCAGAACAACCATGTGACGATGCTCGTCTAAACGCGATTCGTACGCTTCGCATCGACATCGTTGAGTGGGGAGTACATGAGCGAGCTTCCACTACCGGCCAAGTTCTATTCGGTTGTGCTGATTGCTCTCTCAAGTGTTCTCGCTTTAGCTTTGCTTGCGAGCGAAGGCTCAGTTTCGGGGCGGACTATCCTAGGTTCGCTAGCCGCGGCTGGCTGCATTGCCACTGCCTGGTTTCGCCCTTTCCCGCTCTCGTTCAAACGAAAATTGTTCCTTGATACCAGCGCGCTCGTCCTCACTATCCTCCTTTTTGAGCCGGGAATGGCGATGCTAATCACCGGCGTCGGGACGATGGCTGCGTACATCGGGCGGCGGAACGATTGGGCGGAAGGACTCTTTAATTCGGCCCAAATGATGGCGCAGGCCGCGGTAGGCTCGCTCGTGCTCGCGCTCGGCGGCTACGACCAGACCCTTGGCGATCTTGATCAACCGCTCGGCCTCTTTCTGGTTGTGGTCGCCGGCATGCTCATGTTCGTTGTGAACAATGCCGCCGTGGCACTCATGGTGAGTCTGCAATCCGGGATGGCTGTGAGGACGGTGGGCCGGCGAGTCTTCAGCGGGTTGGATCGAGTTGAATTGATCGGCTACCTCGCTCAACTCGGGCTTGGCGTCGCGGGGGCTGTGGTGATTCTGGCTGCGCCCTGGATGATCCCCCTGCTTATTTTTCCGGCGGCCGCTGTTTATTTGATGATTGACCGCAGCGTGACGTCAAAATTGAAAGTCGAATTGTCGTTGAAGGAACGCGATCTCGATCTCGCCGAAGCTCAGCGGATTGCAAAACTCGGAAGTTGGCGGTGGGATCTTGTTTCAGGCATCCAAGTCTGGTCAAACGAAACATATCAGATTCTCAGTCTTGACCGCGACGAAAGACCGCCATCTTACGAGTTGTTTCTTTCGACCGTTCATCCAGAAGACCGTGGTTCCTTCGATGCAGCGGTTCATGAAACGCTTTACGCGCAGGCGCCTTTCAACTTGGAGCATCGAATTTGCCGCCCGGATGGCCGTGAGCGGATCGTTCACCAGCGCGGCGAGGTCATCTTCGACGCTGAGGGTAACAAGTCGACAATCGTCGGCACGATTCAGGACATCACCGAGCGCAAAAAACTTGAAAAGCAGATTGAGCATTTTGCTGAACGAGACCGGATCGAAGCCGAACGAGCCGAGGGAAGGCGAAAATTGGCGGCCAGTCGAGAGCTTGAACGGCTCCGCCTCGCCCGGGAGCTCCACGACGGCCCGGTACAGAATCTGCTGGCGATTTCGTATAACTTAGCGGCAAACCATCGAAACGAAGCACAGTTAAAATCGAACGGCGAAACGACCTCGAGCCGTGAGCACATTCGCGGTGACATCCTTGCTGTCGTTGCCGACCTGCGCAGCTTGATTGGGGAACTTCGCCCGCCCGGGCTATCGGAGTTTGGACTCGCCACTGCACTTGAGGGCTATATCGCCGAGCTAACCCGACACCAAGGCGATAAGGCGCCGAGCATCGTCGTCGATCTCGATGGCGCCTCCGAGGAACTTCCTGAGCAGGTTGCGCTCTCGGCGTTTCGGATCGTTCAGGAAGGGCTACGCAACGCAATTCTCCACGCATCGGCAGACGAAGTCAGGATTAGCATGGCGCGAACCGCGGGAAAACTGCGGCTTCAAATTTGCGATGATGGACAGGGATTTAGGATGCCGAAACACATCAATGAGCTTGCGGAGCACGGCCATTTTGGTCTTATCGGTCTCGTCGAACGCGTCGACCAACTAAGCGGCGAAGTCGCGATCGATTCGGAGGCCGGAAAGGGAACGACCATCAACGTTATCATGCCGGTCAGCGGCGAGGAGGAACGTGATGGCTGAAATCATTCGAGTCGTACTCGCCGACGATCACCCGTTGATCCGTTCCGGGCTGCGCACTCGTTTAGAAGAAGAACCGGGCCTTGTGGTCGTTGGCGAGGTTGCGAACAGCGAATCGGCAATGCAGGCATGTCAAGACCAGCAACCGGATGTGTTGGTGCTCGACCTCAACATGCCTGGACCCGCGGCGACGAGTGTCGTAGCGTTCGCCCATGAGCACTGTCCGACGATGAAAGTCCTCGTGCTTACGGCCTACGATGATGACGCCTATGTTCGTGGATTGGTCGGTGCGGGCGTCTCAGGCTACGTCCTCAAAGATGAAGCGCCAGACGCGCTTGTCGACGCGGTAAGGAGCGTGGCCAACGGCGGCACATGGTTCAGCCGGGCCGTCGTTAAGAAGTTGATTCAGCCGCGTGAACAGCAGAGGCCCGGTCCGCGCCTCACGCCGCGCGAACAAGAGCTGCTCGATTTGCTGGGACGAGGTTGGGACAATTGGCGTCTTGCCCAAGAGCTCCATCTCAGCGAGCAAACGGTGCGCAATTATCTGAGCCGGCTCTACAGCAAGCTCGGCGTGCAAACGCGCGCTGGCGCCATCGTTTGGGCACGCGATCACGGAGCCTATCCGCGGCAACCGTTGTCGGCGCTCGGGGATTAGCCACTACTCGTTCAAGGCCCTGTGGACGAGGGTCGCGCGATTCGCGGGATCCTGAATCCCGATGGAGTTCACTCGGTCAACAGTTTCGGCGCTGCAGGTCGGGTTGTATGTGAGGATCACGGTGTTTTCGTCCTGAGCAGTGTTGATGGAGCCCTCGGTGGGACGTGTAAGGATAGAAGCGGCTTCCGCAGTGGCGTTTCCGCCCGCTAAAGTCCTCGTGGCGCCCGAGCGCGTCGAGGCAGCTTTACACCCACCGAACGTGCCGATCAACAACATGACCAGTCACCGCCGTCCATGGACCATAAGCGATTCCGATGGGCAACGACGCGAAGATGGCGCGCAAACAGACCGAAGAGTAGCAGGTGGGCGGGATTGCAAAGCCTCTTGAAACCGCAACTTCTGAACTCCTGATCTCATTGAAGCAAACGTCCACACAGAGCGATTGCTACAACGTAGGAAAATCGAGGACGTTCGCAGATCTCCAGGGCGCAAAGGTATGCGGGGCCCGATCAGGCGGTGGAGTGAAGAATTGGGCCGATGCTATACTCGTCGAACGTTCTTGGGGCGCGTAGCTCAGTTGGTTAGAGCGCGCGGTTCACATCCGCGAGGTCACAGGTTCGAGTCCTGTCGCGCCCACCCCGAGACAGCGGCTGGATCAGTGCCCAACAATTCCTCTCTATCGACTCGGGCACAGTTCGTCGTTCTGAGAAAGTCCACAGATTTTCGCTGTGCGCACCACCGTCTTGACCCGAGCCAGCTACTACGACTTCTCTCAATTTAACGAATTCGGACGTGCACGTTTCGATCGTTACCAGGCACGCGTGCCGGTTCAATGTGTATTCGGGAACAAAGGTCTTGACCGTCGCGGTCAGACGTTCGACAATTTCGCCGCGTCCGCCTCTGCCCAACGAGGGCCAAGTTCCTGGGCAGGAGTCGCGGATGCTGGGGAGGACACGAGCGAAACAACGGGAAGCGATTCCCGTGGAATTTGAATCACCGCAGTCGCGTGGTTGAGGAGGAGCGGCATGAGGCGTGAGCAATCGCTGGCCGATCGCATATCGGGGTCGGCGCTTTGGCGATCGGTAGTGCGCCACGGTTATCCGGATAATCAGCGCAATCAAGCGTTGATCATCGCCAGCAACGTCTTCCTCCACATCCACCCGGTGAAGATCAAGCGCTACGCGACGAAGGTGACGTATACCTTCTGTCTCGGCGGTCTTTCGTTTTTCTTATTCCTCGTGCTCGTGATGACCGGCATCCTTCTCATGTTCTACTACGTGCCTTCCACCGACCAGGCTTACCAGAACATGAAGGATATCGAGGCTTCGGTCACGTTCGGCCAGCTCATGCGGAATATGCACCGCTGGGCGGCACAAGGGATGGTAATCTCGGTCTTCTTGCACATGGGACGCGTGTTTTATACCGGCTCCTACAAGCCTCCGCGCGAATTCAATTGGGTCATTGGAGTCTTGTTGCTGGTGACAACCTTCCTTCTTTCGTTTAGCGGTTATTTGTTACCGTGGGATCAGTTGTCGATGTGGGCGATCACAGTCGGCACGAACATCGGCGGCGCGTCCCCGCTCATCGGTAAGCAGGTCAACTTCCTGCTCGTCGGTGACTATCAGATCGGGCAGAGCACCTTGATTCGGTTTTACACGCTGCACGTCATCTTCCTGCCACTTGTCGCAGCGACCTTGATGGCCGTCCACTTCTGGCGAATTCGCAAGGACGGCGGCATTTCCGGCCCGCTGTAGATCGATAATCTGACGACGCGACCAGGACAGCTCGCAGACGAGGGATCAGCAGATGGCAGAGATCGCGCAACCACAACCAGGACACGCGACAACCGGGATCGACGAGGCGAAGCGGCAGCGCTTGCTAGAACTTGTGCGCGGGCGAGCGATGGCCCGGCCAACCGATCTTGCCGAAGACGAGGTGATGGTCTGGCCATCGCTCGTCGTGGTTGAGGCCGTCTCGGCGGTCGTCTTCCTGATGCTGCTGACGCTTTTTTCGATCTTTGTCAGCGCACCGTTGACCGAACAGGCGAACCCGAACAAGACGCCGAACCCATCGAAAGCGCCATGGTACTTCCTGAATCTCCAGGAGCTGCTCCTTCACATGAATGCCGGTCTCGCTGGCGTGATCGTGCCAACCGCTGCACTGGTTGGAATCGCCGCGATTCCTTACTTCGACCGCAGCCCACTCGGCGTCGGCATTCTCGGGACATCGGCGAAGGGCCGAAAAATCATCGCCTTCACAACCGTGTTTACGACTGTGGTCGAAGTTGTCATGATCTACTTGGACGAGCAGACTGATCGCACGCAGTTTGCCATTGGCCGCTACCTTCGAGACACCCAGGGCTACCCAGAAATCGTCTGGAACACACTGTTGCCGAGCGCGATTATGCTCGTGCTTATTGGCGTACTGATCGTGCTGGTGCAGCGGATCTTTCGCCCAACGCGGCGGGAATTGATCATCGCGCTGTTCACCGGGTTCTATGTTTCGTGGATCGTGTTGACGATCTTCGGCACGTCCTTCCGTGGGCCTGGGCAGTCGCTGACCTGGCCGTGGAACTTGCCGTTGACCCATCACTAGGTCGCAGAGAAAGAAGGTAGAGGCGAGCCACAATGACGTCGATCTTTCGATTGATATCCGGACTAGGAGTGAATTGGCTCGTTGCGCGCATTCTTTCCCTCCTTGCCCGATTGCATCTCGTGCGTGCGCCCGCGACGGCCAAGATCGCGCGGAGGGGTTTCATCCGTAACGCAACCTTGGGGGCAGTGGTGATCATCGTAGCGGAGGCAACCGGAGGCTTGATCCGGTTCTGGTGGCCGAACAAGACGGGCGCCTTCGGGGGAACGATCGATGTGCCCGGCGGAAATGTGCCCGCGCCACATGGAAAGCCTTTTCAGTATGCACCGGGCAAGTTCTATATCATCCACAACGATGACGGGGTGATGGCGCTCTATTGGAAATGTCCGCATCTAGGATGCACAGTGCCGTGGAACGATGGGGAGCAAGATTTCCACTGTCCGTGCCACGGCAGTATCTACGATTACAACGGAGCAAAGATCGGGGGTCCGGCCCCGCGAGCAATGGACTACATGGGCGTGAACGTCTTGCCGACTGGTGATCTCACGGTCGATACCGGTGCCATTCAGCAACGCGGCTTCAGTTATGATCCAAAACAGGCAACGAAGTATCCATAAGGATTCGGGGATACATTCGCGGCGGTCGACCTCGGCAAGTAACTGGTAGGACAGGAGTTCAGCAGCGTGGGGGCTGTTCAACGACTCGCAACGGTGGTGATCATCGGTCTCGTGGCGGTGTCCACGATTCTGTTTCTTTATCTCGCCGATGAATCCAACCGGCAGGATGCCGAAGTCAAAGAGCAGGACGATGCTGCAATCGAACGCGGTATTGCCAATTATCTTCAATATTGTCTTCCCTGCCATGGTCCAGCCGGCGAGGGTAGGTTAGGTCCGGGTGAAGAGGGAACTGGGCGGATCGGTCTGCCGCTTGGCGGAAACACCTATGCGACCAGGTTGAATCAAGAGGGGATACAAGAAGATGGAACGCCCGTCGCGGGCGGAGTCGCCGCACGAACAACGCTGCTCAACCGCACAATACACGAAGGACGAGGCGCGATGCCCGCTTGGGGCGCACAGTACGGCGGTGAGCTGAACGACGATCAGATAAGCAACCTTGTCTACATGATTCAGCACGTCGATTGGAACCAGGTCTACAACGAAGCGGTCACGCTGAATGGTGGTTATCCCACCGCTCCGCCAGGCACGACGTCCACGCCCGCGGCGTCGCCGACTCCTGGCGGACCACAAATTGCCGCGAAGCTGGAGGCATTTGACATCGGCTGGAAAGAGAAAGAACTGACGATCGGCACGGGCAAACAGATCATTGCCATTACCAATACAGGCGCGAGCTTGCACGACTTCTCGATTGACGAACTCGGGATCAAACAGGAGTTGCAACCAGGGCAAACGGTGAATGTCACCATCGACGCCCCAGCCGGGACCTATCAGTATTACTGCAGTGTGCCGGGCCACAAGGAAGCCGGCATGGTCGGGACCTTGACGGTCAAAGAAGGGTATCAACCGCCGGCTCAGGCCTCCCCGCCCGCCGGGAGTCCCTCCCCGGCGGCGAGTCCAGGGCCGGGGGCGAGTCCACCCGCGGCGGCCGGTGGTCTCACGATCGAGCTGCAGGACATTCTGTTCGCCCCGAGTAGCTTCAGCCTCCCGGCAAACACCGCGACGAAGGTGAGCTTGAAGAACAC
>JBJMMD010000024.1:0-6878 GCA_045804965.1 Thermomicrobiales bacterium
TCCACCCGCGGCGGCCGGTGGTCTCACGATCGAGCTGCAGGACATTCTGTTCGCCCCGAGTAGCTTCAGCCTCCCGGCAAACACCGCGACGAAGGTGAGCTTGAAGAACACCGGGGCGGCGCCGCACAACTTCTCGATCGATGAGTTGCACATTGATCAGGATGTGGCGCCGGGGCAGACAGTGGAGCTCACGATCACCGCCCCCGCCGGCCAATACCAGTACTACTGCAACGTCGATGCCCACAAAGCCGCCGGCATGGTCGGGACTTTAACTGTGAAATAACCGAAGGTCCGCGTTCGGCGTCAACGGTGCCACCGGTTAGAGACGGAGGAAGAGATGATTGGCGATTTTCTGCGATGGCTGGGCGATCTCCGTGTCAGCAATCTGGCAGACTACGGCGTGCTTGCAGACACCATCGAAGTGACGGCCGCCACGCTTCTCATGGTTGGCGGCATTTTCATCACCTACCTCATTCAGAAGTGGGCAGATAGCATCGGCGAGCACCCGGGGGTCGTCAACACCGGCCGTGGTGGTGGACCAGAGCGGATGGAGCCGAAGAGCATGCGCGAGTGATCAGGGGATGTCCAATTGTCGCGTGCAAGTCGTAAACCCGGCGTGGGACAATCCTCGCCGGGTTTCGTTTTATGCGGATAGATCGACGAAGAGGAACAACCTACACACATGTCACGTGAACGCAGCAAGGCGAAAACCTATCTCTGGTGCGCCACATGCCGTCGGAGCTACCCCCACGAGGAAGTCGTGGACGGACTCTGCCCGGTTTGCCACCAATCCCTCAGCGAAATGGGCAAATTCAGCGCGATCTTGCGCGGACTGATGGCCAACGAGTTGGTCTCGTCCGATCTGCGCACAAAACACCGCCAGCTTGTCCGACTGATTTGGACCAGAAACGGAATGGGCGAGCGGTATTATCGCGTGCTGACGCCAGACATGGCGTACAACAAGTTCGAGGCGCGCGTCACTGAGCTCCTGTGTCGCGGAGCCGAAGAAGGTTGGGTGAAAATCATCGTTCCGCCTGCGCCCTCACCCGACGATAGCGACTACAAGATCGAATTCGACGATGAGGAGCGATTTGTGCGGGAGCTAGAGGCGCTAGTCTCAAAATAGAACTTTCACTGGGGGTTGGCATGCCAGTCTCGCAATCGGACATGACGTCGCGCGAACGGTTGAACGCGGCTATCGCCGGCAAGCCAGTCGATCGACCGCCGGTGAGTCTGTGGCAACATCTCCCAGAACGTGATCAGACAGCCGCTGATCTCGCCGATGCCACCCTTACATGGCACCAACAGTTTCCCACCGATTTTGTCAAGTTCATGCCGCCTGGCGACTACCCGACCATCGATTGGGGGGCGGAATCGGTTTATCAAGGTTCGAGGGCCGGCACGCGCACGACGGTCAAGTTTCCAATGTCGAGCGTCAGTGATTGGACGCATTTGCCGTCTGTGTCTGCGCGAGAAGGATTCAATCATACGAGTTTGGATGCGCTCGCGCGCACGCGCGCACGACTCGCCGATGAAGTGCCGTTGTTTTACACGGTGTTCAGTCCGCTGACCATCGCCATGAAACTCTCGGATGGAAACGTCATCGAGCATCTTCGCAGCCATCCAGCCGAGGTCCACGCGGGACTCGCGGTCATCCGCGACGTCACTCGCGATGTCGCCGCCGCCTCGCTTGAGGCCGGCGGCGATGGGTTTTTCTTCGCAACTCAATGCGCCGACTATACGGTCATGGACGAGGTCGAGTATCTCGAGTTCGGTCTCCGGTACGACCTCGAGGTGTTGGAGAACCTTCCGGAGCGCACCATTGTCATGCTCCACCTCCACGGTGCGTCGCCCATGTTTCAACTGGAAAGCCGGTATCCGGCGCACATCATCAATTGGCACGACCAGCGAGCGGCGCCGTCACTCGCTGACGGGCAACGAAGATCGGGAAGATGCGTTGCGGGCGGCATCAACGAGCAGGCAATTGTGACCGACCGGCCCGGGCTGATAATCGAAACGGTGAAAGCGGCGGTGGCCGAGGTTGGCGGCCGTTCAGTGGTGATCGCCCCCGGGTGCGTCATTCCGATCGACACGCCGCCCGAGACGATCAAGGCGATCCTTGCGGCGTTCGCTTCTGATCTTGAATGAAGGATTTTCGCGAGCTAAAAGTAACGAATGGGTGATGGAAGGCGGTCGCCTCGTCAAATAGACATGATTTGGATGGCAGTGCAGAAGCACCATGGGTTAATTGACGCAGGAGTTCCTCGTGACATTACCAAAATACGAAGTCACAAATCTCAAAACGCAGACGGTCGTCGCCAATGAGGTGGTTGAAGCGCGCGGAGCCTGGGCCTCGTTCAAGGGTTTGATGCTTCGCGATTCGCTCCCCAGCGGCCACGGGATGTTGTTTCGCCCGGCGCGAGGCATCCACACCAATTTCATGCGTTTCCCGATCGATCTCGTTTTCTTCGACAAGGAGATGCGAGTAAAGAAGATACGGGAGGCGATGGGCGCGTGGCGATACGACTTCACCATGGCTGCGGGCGTGATCGAGATGAATGCGGGCGCCGCCCGGGCATCCGGGATATCCCCAGGAGACCAGCTCCAATTCAGTCCACTCAACGAAGCCTGAGCCCGATCTTTTCATTTCGCCTCGATCCTGCATAATCGAATGCTCAGATTTGGACGCTCGCAATGCGGGAGGGGCGAACTTTGGCGAGCGAAATGAATAGGGCAACGGCCTTCCCTGCGCGCACGGTTGCGGAATATGCCGAGGCTATTGCCGCACACACTCCGGTTCCCGGGGGCGGCAGTGTTGTTGGGGTAGTGGGCGCTCTCGCCGCCGCTTTAGGGGAGATGGTCTGCCAATTCACCGCTGGCAAAAAATTTGCTTCGGAGCACGAAAGTGACTTGGTAGCGGCGCTCAACGAGTTGCGGTCAATTCGGGCTCGATTACTGCAAAGCGCGGTAGATGACGAGGACGCCTACGAGATTTATTCCGTCGCCGTGGGCTTGCCCAAGCAAACGGAGTCCGAGAAACAAGAACGTCGCGCAGCGCTCGATCGCGCGCTCTATGGAGCGGCGGCCGTTCCCTTGAGCGCTGCCGAAACTTGTATTCGCATGCTCGAAGCACTCGCGCCGGTTGCCAATTTCGGTAACCGCGCTCTGCTTTCGGACGCAGCGGTAGCTTCGCTGTTGGCGGAAGCCGCGCTCCGCGGTGCAGTCGTCAATGTCACCGTGAATGCCCGCCTCATGAAAAATGGGCGAGGGGACGAACTGATCGAAACCGCCAAAAAATTGGAGCAGACTGGCCGCTCCAAGGCAGCCGTATTGCTCAATGCTATCGACTCACGGTAGCGAATCAATGAATCGAACTAGCGGCTGGGATCGGTTCACGCGAGAAAACCGATTTTCGGACCAAGCGTTGAATGTGGCCTCAAACTCCTGGGTGCGTCGCGACTTCACTCAATGCTGGCAATGCATTCGACTTCGACAAGGGAACCTCGTGGCAGCTTGGCAACTTGGACAGTGCTACGCGCGGGCGGCTTGGCGGTGAAGTATCGAGCATAAACATCATTGAATGCGGGGAAGTCGTTGAGATTAGCGAGGAAGCACGTCGATTTGACCACCCGCTCAAATGATGAACCGCCTGCATCGAGCACAGCCGCGAGATTTCTCATGACCTGTTCAGCTTGCTCGGCAATCCCGCCGGCAACGAGCTCGCCGGTATCGGGATCGAGCGGGATTTGCCCTGCGGTAAAAACAAAGCCGCCACTTTTGATCGCTTGAGAATAAGGACCAATCGCCTCGGGCGCTCGCTTCGTTGTAACAATCTCATTCATGGCCAAAATCGTTCACCATTGTCTGCCGGAGCGGACGTTGAAAGCACCTTCGCCGCTGGCATCGGATCGGACGTTATGCCAACGGCGTGAGTCTACCAATGGTGCGTTCGCCAGGCAACGGTGGGACGAATCAGTGACTTTTCGCCAAAGGGCCGCGAGAGAGGTCGCAAGGATCGCTGGAATCACCAAGTGTGAATCTTGACTTTCAGGAAACGATGCCGCGACTATTGTGTTCGAGGGAACGCATAGGATAGACTCGCAAAAGAGCAATTGATTTTCGGGGAACTTGGATCAATGAACACGACGGTCCCGCGAGTTCATGGACTGCCATTCAAATCGCGCCGTTTTTTGCGTGCTGATTTTTGGTCCCTCGAACTCGTTAATGTGGTATCCCGAAGCGCATTCGTCGCAGTCGCACTCCTCGTTTTAGCAAGCGTTGTCGGGCTGTCACTCTATGGATATTCGCACGCCGATCGCATCTATGAGGGCGTAAAAGTAAGCGGCGTTTCGGTTGGCGGCATGTCCGAATCGGAAGCGCGCGCATCGCTTGAAACGCAGTTCAATAGGTACCTCGACACCCCACTTCAACTTCAAGCAAATGGCAAGACCTTTACAGTGACTCCACGCGAATCCGGCGCGAGTTTACAAAGTGCTGAGACGGCACGTCTCGCTCTTCAATATGGACGCTCGGGTTCGCTCTGGAGCCGCGCCCAAACTTGGGTCCGCTCGGCGGTTCATGGGCATGATGTCGAAGCGGTTGTCAACGTGGACTCGGAGGCACTCGACGCCCGGCTCGCGGGTTTCGCGCCGGAGATCACTCGGCCACCGAGCGACGCACATATTGACATGAACGCCCAAGGCAATCCCGCGATCGTGCCGGAAACTTCAGGTATTGCGCTCGACGTTGGTAACAGCCGAGCCAGAATTATGGGCCGGTTCGCCAAGCTGAGCTCTGAATCGGTTGAGCTCGTGACTCCTTCGATCGCACCTTCCGTCACGGCGGGACAGCTCCAATCCAGCTTGCCTGGCGCCCAAGCCGCGGTCTCAGCGGGATTGGTTCTGACCGGCGGCAGTCAACAATGGGTCGTCTCGCCCGATGACTTGAAGCGCATCGTTGCCGTGAATGGCGCCGACGGATCGATCCAAGTCAACAAAGAATCGCTGCGCACGCTCATTCGGAATATCGCCGGTGAAGTCGAGACCGAAAGGCAAGACGCCGGTCTTTCGATCACTGAAGACGGGCAGATCCTGACGGCGCCTGCCGTCAATGCGATCGACTTGGATGTCAGTGCCTCGGTTGATGAAGCTGTGAAAGCGCTTAAGACGGGCAAGCACGCCGTCCCATTGAAAATGAGTTCCGACCCGCCCAAGATCACTGACGAAATGGCGCAACAAGGCGCTGGCAACGCCGAAGACCTCGTGAAAAATGGCATAACCATTAATTGGTCCGGCGGCTCAGGTTGGCTCGGACGGGCGGACTTGCTTGCCGCACTCGTCATCACAGCGAAGCCTGGAGAAAAGCTACCTTTCGCGTTTTCGTTTGATCCGAGCGTGCTTGAAAGCCGTCTTCAGCCGGTCCTCGACCAGATTAATGTGCCCGCAAAAGACGCGCAATTCCGGCTTGTCGGCGGACGGGTCAAGGTCGTCGGCGATGCGCAAACTGGACAGGAAGTCGACGTCGACAACGCCGTTAAAGAGATTAGCGATGCGGCGTTTGCCAATAAAACCGAGATTACACTCAAAGTCCAGAAAGTGAAGCCCGATTATCCAGCATCGTATCGACCGAAAATCGAGCTGAACGACTTGCTCGGCGATTCATCGACGTACTACGGAACATCTAGCGAGCCGCGGCGGCACAACGTTGAGCACGCTGTCGAACTTGAGGACGGCTGGCTGGTGCCACCAGACGGCATCTTTTCCTACGATGAGTGGCTCGGCAACGTATCGAAAGACAACGGTTTCGTCACCGGGTTCGGCATCGTTGCCGATGGCGACTCCGGAGGCGTGACCACGGCGCCGGTCGTTGGCGGCGGGATTTGTCAGGTGTCGACGACCATCTTCCAGGCCGCATTTTGGGCGGGGATGCCAATTGTGGAGCGGTGGCAACATCCATATTGGCTGACTACATATGGAGACCCACCGCGAGGAATGAAGGGTCTCGACGCCATGGTGAATATCGAGGAAAACGACACGTCGCTCGATATGAAGTTTCAAAACACCACCGGCGACTGGATCGCGGTTGTCGTCGACGCCAACGGCGAGTACGTGACGGCCGAGATTTATGGTACCAATCCTGGCTGGGACGTTGAAGTTTCTGATCCGGTCATCAGCAATGTGGTGACCCCTCCGACCGACGTTCGCTATACCGATTCGGAAGAGTTGCCGGCTGGAGAGGAACTTCAAGTCGAGCATGCGCAAGATGGATTTGATGCGTCGATTCACCGGGTTGTGTCAAAGGACGGCGACGTCATTGATGACCTGACGCTTAGCAGTTCTTTCGCGCCCTCGCGAGACACCATTTTGCGAGGAACTGGTTCCGACCAATAGGCAGCAATTTGGGCTAATTTCGTATGTCCCAATCTCGTTAAAAAACCTTGACATCCAGTCGCATTCTGAGTATCATTCGCGAGCCCTTTAATCAATAAAGGGGTTCGCTGCGCCCGTATGGGCACAAGCAACGCACCTTGACAAGCTGACGGCCATTGCCGAGCGCACATCGCGCAGGCGAGAGGGACGTCGAAGACGGAGCATGAGGACGCAGTGCGCGCGAGTCGCGAGTTGAAATCGAGGGTGGCTTGCCACGTCTCGGTTTCGGCGAGAGCCTCGCCGCGTATCGTGCAGAAAACGAATGAACCTTATCGTTCTCGACGCGGGCAACCGCGGGCAGAGAACGACACCACTATTGGTGGAGAGTTTGATCCTGGCTCAGGATCAACGCTGGCGGCGTGCCTAATGCATGCAAGTCGAACGGGTCCCTGCTTGCAGGGGTTACGTGGCGGACGGGTGAGGAACACGTGGGCAACCTGCCCGGTGGTG